>NZ_JBXENY010000004.1:0-656357 GCF_059383875.1 Paenibacillus sp. JT22N7 | reverse complement strand
AGTTAATGTGGCAGTTTCACTCGTTGTTCAGTTTTCAAAGAACAATTTCTCTTGCTTGCGTTTCGTTCGTGTCTGCCGTATGTCTCAGCGGCGACTCATATAATATATCACGGGTGCCTATACCATTGCAAGTGTTTTTTTAAAAAAATATCAATTCTTTTTTTAATAGTGTTTTTCCTTGTACCTCAAAGCCCTGAATCCCTTATATATAAAGGGATAAAGCCGCCCAGCACATACTCTGGACGGCTTTATTTTACTATTACTTTTACGTTTTGACGACCTATACTCTCAATAATAGTAGCTTTATAAAGCTTAATCTATCCCATCTATACTTAGGATGGAATAACCTCATTGATATGCAGATGCCGCTCTACCGTTAAGTTAATAATAGATCCTTCAATGGAAACCCATGGTCTGGTTGGATGCACATGATCAGAAAACACGATCTCTCCTACCCGTTCATCACTAAGCCTAACCTTTGTTCCATTATGGAACTGCGTAACCTTCTCAACAAACACTCGAACATAAGTCGGATCAAGCTTGCCGAAAGCATCGCTTTGGATCTGCTCTAGAACTAGATAAGGCGAGACCGCCTTACGATAAGACTTGTTCAAGGTCATAGCATGAAAAATATCAGCAATAGCTACAATCTTCCCGTATGGATGGATTTTAGCCGCATCAATGCCAAGAGGGTATCCCGTTCCGTCTACCCGCTCATGATGCTGAAGAGCAGCCAGCTTGGCACCATCGTTCAGAGATGCTACATTTTTGAGCATTTGGTAGCCCAGCACGGTATGTCGTTTCATCTCTTCCAGCTCTTCTACGGTTAGCGCAGTCGGTTTGGAAAGAATCGAGCGATCAATACGCGTATTCCCAAAATCATGAAGCAAGCCGCCAAGAGCAACTTGCATCCATTCTTTTTGAGGAAAGCCGTTCCACTGCGCAATAAGATAAGAGGTGAGCGCACAAGCAATGCTATTATGAAGCAAATAATCACGCTCCATAAAACTGCGCGGCACAAACGTCAAAATCTGATAGTTCTTAATATGCTGCAGCAAATTCTCCATCTGATTGCGAATATCCATAATAGGGATGCCTTCCGGCGCTGCATGATCATTAAATACTTGTCTCAGCAGCACCAGCATCTTGTCATATTCATCATGCAGGGATGATGCAGCAATTGGCTTATCGTCCACTTGTTTGGAGTCAGCGCCTGCTTTTGCATCTTCAGACGCTTTAGCAGCAGCTGGTCCATCAACGGCCACGCTTGAAATAATGAAAGCTCTCAAAATTTCAAGCTCGCGGCCAGCAATAACCTTGCCTTTTTGAAGTAGCACCCTTCCTAAAGGGGTAAGGACATCTTCACTAATCTTATCGCCTAACTTCACTTGTGATAAAGTCACCGTTGGCACAACGGTTCCCTCCCCATGTCCTGGATTCCCCTGATATAAAAACTATTCGTTCTCTTCGCTGTCTGAAGGCTGTGCAGCATCAAATTCAGTTGCTTCGCCTTCTTCCAGGTCATCGCTCACTTCTTCACTGCGGGCAATACGAGTAACCGTTGCTACTGTATCTTCATCGCGGGTATTAATCAATTTAACGCCCTGCGTATTGCGGCCCATTGTAGAGATGCCTTCCATGCTTGTACGAATCAATGTGCCTGATGCAGTCATAATCATCAGATCCTCATCATTTACAACGACCTTCAAGCTGACGATTGGGCCGTTCTTATCCGTAACGTTAAGCGTCTTAATCCCTTTACCGCCACGATTTTGAATGCGATATTCGCTCATTGGCGTCCGTTTGCCATAGCCCTTGGACGTAACGATCAGCACATCATTATCATTCATGACGATATCCATATCAATAACAGCATCGCTGTCATCAAGCTGGATACCCTTCACGCCTGTAGCCGAACGGCCCATAGAGCGCACATCATTTTCAGAGAAACGAATCGACATGCCTTCCGCCGTACCCATAACAATCTCCTGCTGTCCGTCCGTCAGCTTGACGCCAATCAGATCATCGTCTTCACGCAGCGAGATGGCAATGAGGCCGACTTTGCGAATGTTGATATAGTCATCGAGAGGCGTTTTCTTCACGACACCTTGACGGGTTGCGAAGAACAGATAGTGATTCGGGTCAAAATCCTGTACAGGAATAACCGCATTAATCGTCTCGCCCTGCTCGATTTGAATTAAGTTAATAATCGGCGTACCGCGTGCTGTCCGGCTGAGATCAGGAATCTCATAAGCTTTCAGCTTGTACACCTTGCCCTTATTGGTGAAGAAGAGCAAGTAGTGATGCGTATTGGATACAAAAAGATGCTCGACAAAGTCATTATCCTTCGTATCCATGCCAACGACACCTTTACCGCCCCGCTTCTGGCTCCGATAAGTCGTAACCGGCAGGCGCTTGATATAGCCGCTGTGTGTGATGGAAATAATAACATCCTCACGAGGAATCAAATCCTCATCTAGAATTTCCTCATCACTAGCCGTAATTTCCGTACGGCGCTCATCGCCAAAACGATCTCTAATCTCGTTGAGCTCTGTGCTAATGATTGCAAGCACCAGCTGCTCATCAGCGAGAATCGCTTTGAACTCGGCAATTTTCTGTAGAAGCTCTGTATATTCTGCTTCGATCTTATCGCGTTCCAGACCTGTCAGGCGCTGCAAACGCATATCGAGAATGGCTTGTGCCTGCTCGTGGCTAAGATCGAATCGAGTGATCAAGCCTTCACGAGCAATTTCAGCTGTTTGGGAACCGCGTATTAACGCAATAACCTCATCCAGATGATCCAGCGCAATCCGATAGCCTTCCAAAATATGAGCGCGAGCTTCAGCTTTCTTCAAATCGTATTCCGTACGACGACGGATAACCTCGATTTGATGCTGCAAATAATGATAGAGTACTTCACGCAAATTCAGCGTCTTTGGCTCGCCATTAACGAGAGCCAGCATATTAATGCCGAAGTTGGACTGCATTTGCGTCTGTTTGTATAAGTTGTTAAGCACAACGCTAGGATTCACATCACGGCGAAGCTCGATAACAACCCGCATGCCTGTACGGTCAGACTCATCGCGCAAATCCGTAATGCCGTCGATCTTCTTCTCCCGAACGAGCTCTGCAATTTTCTCAACGAGACGGGCTTTATTTACTTGATAAGGCAGCTCATATACGATAATACGCGCTTTATTGCCATTCTCTTCAATCGTTGCCCGCGCACGCATGGTCACCGTTCCGCGACCCGTCAAATAAGCTTGACGGATGCCGCTTAATCCCATAACAATACCTGCCGTCGGGAAATCAGGACCTTTTACATAATCGATCAATTCAAGCGGTGTTATATCCGGATTAGCAATAAGCGCCTGTACACCGTCAATGACTTCCCCCAAATTATGCGGAGGAATATTCGTTGCCATACCTACAGCTATCCCTGTTACACCATTGACTAGCAAGTTAGGAAAACGCGCCGGCAATACCGCAGGCTCCTTCTCTTCACCGTCATAGTTCGGAATGAAATTCACTGTTTCCTTGTTAAGGTCACGCAGCAGCTCCATTGCAATCTTCGATAGACGAGCTTCCGTGTAACGCATGGCTGCTGCCATGTCACCATCAACCGAACCGAAGTTGCCGTGTCCATCTACCATCATGTACCTCATTGAGAAATCCTGTGCCATACGCACCATGGACTCATACACAGCCGAATCACCGTGAGGATGATACTTACCGATAACTTCGCCTACAATCCTTGCGGATTTTTTGTGAGGCTTGTCCGGTGACATCCCAAGCTCCGACATTGCGAATAAAATCCGGCGATGAACAGGCTTGAGTCCATCCCTTACATCGGGCAATGCGCGACTTACGATAATACTCATCGCATAGTCCATAAAGGAATCGCGCATTTCCGTGCCAATATCACGGTCTTTAATCTGCGAATATTGTTCTTCCGCCATGCTTTACCTCCCTGACGTCTATCTGCAAACCTGTAAACATCATTGTCTCTCTAGTTCTTTCTTAAATAAGACGATACTAAACCTAAATTCCACGAACATAGACGAAAAAATAGGTTAAACACCGTATTCCGTTACGCTCCGATTGCCATAAACTAAACAAATCCAACTTTTATTATACCACTCATTCTAAACTCTGTCTCCTGCCGGAATAAGAATCGATAGGCTCAGGCAGTGATTTAAAGAAAGGGGAATCAAGCTTGTCTATACAGCGCGTTACTAGCAAATGGGCTAAAACGCAGGTGCTCCTGCGCTCCGAACATTTGCGCCAATACATGCCTGCTACCGAGCTGTTCAGCAAAGAAAATCTGCTCGCAATGCTCACCGAGTACAGCATGGTTTATGTGAAACCCGTCAACGGCACCTTTGGAAAAGGAGTCATTCGGGTCGAGCAGTATGCCGCTCCTGGCCGAGGCTTCCGATACCAGATTGAAACCAGAGTTCGCACGTTCGCTACCTTCGACCAATTGTACAACAGCCTTTATCGCTATCAAGTAGGCAAACGCTACCTCATCCAAAGGGGGATCTTCCTGCTTCGCCATCAGAAGCGGCGCTTTGATATCCGCGTAATGGTGCAGAAAAATCCGCAAGCCAGCTGGGAAGCGACGGGCATCATCGGCCGTCTCGCCCATCCCGCAAAAATCGTCACCAACTACCATAGCGGCGGCACGCCAATGCCATTTGAACAGCTTATGAATGGTCATTTGTCAACATCTGAACAGCAAGCGTATAGACAGCGTTTGAACAAGCTTAGCCTATCCATCGTTCACCAAATGCTTCAGGCTTATCCGCGAATAAAAGAAATCGGTGTCGATATTGCAATCGATACGAAGCTACGCCCATGGATACTAGAGGTCAATACTTGTCCCGATCCGTTTATTTTTCGCAAGCTTCCTGACAAGTCCGTGTTTAAAAAAATATATCGATACGCCGTTGCCTATGGCCGGTACAAAAGAAAATAGCCGCCACTAGTGCATATCTTCATACTGTGAGCATAGCCCCGTACAAAAACGCATTCTAGAAACGACTATTTTTAATTTCAAGCGGCAAGCTATGCCGCTGTACTTAAATGATTCAGCAATTAACGATCCCAAGGAAAGCTAAATGTCGAGATTTTTAACGCTTAGAGCATATTGCTGGATGAAGTTACGACGCGGTTCAACGTTGTCGCCCATCAGCGTATCAAAAATCGTATCGGCTTCAATGGCGTCATCAATCGTTACTTGAAGCATGGAACGGCTTTCTGGATCCATCGTTGTTTCCCAAAGCTGGACAGCATCCATCTCGCCCAAGCCTTTGTAGCGCTGAATGTTGATTTTGCCGGTTTGACCAAACTCAGCAATAATTTCATCACGTTCCTTCTCGTTCTGCGCATAACGAATGACCTTGTTGCGCTCGACTTTATAGAGCGGCGGCTGGGCGATGTAAATATAGCCCGCTTCGAGAATTTTGCGCATGTAGCGATAGAAGAACGTCAGCAGCAGGGTACGAATATGCGCGCCGTCAACGTCGGCATCCGTCATAATAATGACTTTGTGATAACGCGCCTTCGCCAAATCAAAGTCCTCGCTGATGCCTGTTCCGAGCGCCGTAATAATCGCCCGAATCTCCGCATTGCCGAGAATACGGTCGAGTCTTGCCCGCTCAACGTTCAGAATTTTACCACGCAGTGGCAAAATAGCCTGGAAGTGACGGTCACGGCCTTGCTTAGCCGAACCACCGGCCGAGTCACCTTCTACGATGTACAGCTCGCTGATTGCCGCATCCTTGGAGGAGCAATCCGCCAGCTTACCTGGCAGCGAGCTGACTTCAAGCGCACTCTTACGGCGCGTCAGCTCACGCGCTTTGCGCGCTGCTTCCCGTGCTCTGGCAGCTTGAAGGCCTTTTTCTACAATTTTGCGGGATACAGCCGGGTTCTCATCGAGAAACTCCTGAAGCTTCTCTGCAAGCAGCGATTCGACAATACCGCGAACCTCGCTGTTGCCTAGCTTTGTCTTCGTTTGTCCTTCGAATTGCGGCTCGGGAATTTTGACCGAAATAATCGCTGTCAAGCCTTCACGCACATCATCGCCGGAGAAATTGGAATCATTGTCCTTCAGCAAGTTCGTTTTGCGGGCGTAGTCATTGATAACCCGCGTGAGCGCACTTTTGAAGCCGGACTCATGCGTTCCGCCCTCATGGGTATTAATATTATTCGCGAAGGAATAAATGTTTTCGCTATAGCCGTCGTTATACTGGAGGCCTAATTCCACCTGGATATGATCCTTGGAGCCCTCCACATAAATCGGCGCTTCATGCAGCGCTTCCTTGTTGCGGTTCAAAAACTGGACGAATTCATTAAGGCCGCCTTCGTATCTGAACGTATTGGTCATCCCTGTACGCTCATCCGTCAGCGAAATTTGAATTCCTTTATTTAGAAAAGCAAGCTCCCGAATCCGGGACTGCAAAATATCGTATTCATAAACCGTCGTCTCCGTAAAAATCTCTGGATCCGGCTTAAAGTTGATCGTCGTTCCAGTATCTTCTGGCGATGTCTCGCCGATGACCTGAATGTCTGATTCCGGCGCTCCGCGGCGATATGCCTGCTGATGAATCTTCCCTTTAAGCTTGACGGTTGCTACTACGCGCTCCGACAAAGCATTAACGACAGACACGCCGACCCCGTGCAAGCCCCCGGAAACTTTATAGCCTTCTCCGCCAAATTTACCGCCGGCATGAAGCACGGTCATGACGACTTCAAGCGTCGACTTCTTCAGCTTGGCATTTTCGCCGACAGGGATACCACGTCCATTGTCGACTACGGTAATGCTGTTATCTTCATGAATCGTGACATCAATTTGATTACAATAGCCAGCAAGCGCCTCGTCGATACTGTTATCGACAACCTCCCATACGAGATGGTGGAGTCCCTTGCTGCTTGTGGAGCCAATATACATACCAGGGCGTTTGCGGACGGCTTCCAGTCCCTCTAGCACCTGGATCTGACTCTCGTCATACGTATGCTGCGGATTCAAAGACATTAATGCTCACTGCTCCTCTCAACTGCTCTTGCTACACGTTATTCTGGCCCTTGTCAGCCATTCGCTACAAAATGATGAGCCCGCTTCTTCAAGGTGGAGGATGAAATTGGCGAATAATAGATTTTCTGCTTCGTCACAACGATGGATTTCGGCTCCTCTTCGCCAATCGTCTCCACGTCCTTGCGCTTGCGAGCGCCTGCAACGAACTGCTTGGATAACTTGGAGGATTGCTCTATGGATATATCGAAAATGGCTACCAGCTCGGCAGCCCGAATAATTTTCTCGCCGCCCAAATGGATATACATGCTCCCCCGCCTCCCGATCGTTTGCGCTTATCCGCGCGTCACTTGGCCTTCACGCACATTATAGATACAAGCGTCCTGCAGCTTGCTAATATTGACGCTCTCAAGCCCGGTTGTCGTGATGAACGTCTGCACCTTGCTCTGAAATGTTTCTATGAGCTGCGTCTGCCGGTGCTGGTCAAGCTCAGACAGAACATCATCAAGAAGCAGCAGCGGATATTCCCCAATCTCCTCAGCAATCAGCTCAATTTCTGCCAGCTTTAGCGAGAGTGCGGTTGTGCGCTGCTGTCCCTGGGAACCATATACAGATGCCTCTTTGCCGTTAATAAAAAAGGCCAAATCATCGCGATGAGGCCCAACGAGCGACATCCCTCTGCGAATCTCCTGCTCTTTCACTTGTGTTAACTTTATCATAAATTGCTCAAATAAAACAGATTCATCTTCCGGCTCCCCGCTGCCAAGCGATGGACGGTAGGTAATCGTGAGCTGTTCGCTGCCAGCCGTAATGCCAGAATGGATCTGCTCAGCCCAGCGCTGCAGTTTATGTATGAAGTGTTCCCTTTTTTTCATAATTTTAACACCTAGCTCGGCGAGCTGTGTATTCCATACATCCAGCATCGTCTGCTGCATGGAGCCAGGAGATGCAGACTTCAGGTAGTTATTGCGCTGTACAAGCACCTTGCCGTATTGCTGAAGGGTATGCAAATAACCGGGCTGCACCTGACCGATTTCCATATCCAGAAACCGTCTGCGTACACCCGGCGTGCCTTTTACAATTTCGAGATCCTCCGGCGCGAACATGACCACATTCAGCGACCCGATGAAGTTGCTCAGCTTGCGCTGCTCGAGCCCGTTAATTTTCGCTTTCTTCCCCTGCGTCGACAGCAGCAGCTCAAGCTGCGCCGTACCATAGCGCTTGTCTACCATGCCTTGCAGGCGAGCCGAATCCGCTTCCCAGCCAATCAGCTCCTTGTCCTTGGACGTGCGGTGCGATTTGGTGAGGGCAAGCGCAAATATCGCTTCCAGCAAATTCGTCTTGCCCTGGGCGTTCGGACCGACGAACAGATTGACCTGATTACTCGTCTCCAGCTCAAGCTGTCCGTAGTTGCGGTAATTTTGCAAATGAATATTTTTTAAAAACACGTCTGCTGCCCCTCCCGGTCCTTAGCTAATCGTTATGAACCGGTAACAGTAAAGACGCCGAAGCCTTCTACTTCGACACGGTCCCCGACATACAGCTTGCGTCCACGTCTGTTATCCGTCTCGCCGTTGATCGTAATCTTGTTCTCCTGCAGAAAAAATTTAGCTTGTCCACCTGTGGATATACAATCCGATAGCTTTAAAAACTGCCCCAACGGAATATATTCGGTGCGAATGGCAACTTCCTTCATCGTGGCTTGCCCACCTTCCTCTTCTCGAGCTCTATTCATATCTTTCGCTAGCCTTCTCGCGAGGCTGCTACGTTGTTGTCCGGTAAGGCAAAATCACGTACATGTTGTACGAATGATCGGTCGGCTTAATGATAATCGGGCTCATAGCACCTGTAAAGCCGATGAAAATTTGCTCGCTGTCAATTACTTTGAGCACATCGAGCATGAACTTGGAGTTGAAGGAAATGCGCAGCGGCTCGCCTTCAAATTTCTTGGCATCGATCTGCTCGGTTACGCGGCCAAGCTCGGTCGAGCTTGAAGAAATTTCGATCGAATTGTCATCAAGCGTAATCAGTCGAACAATATTCGTCTTCTCTTCACGCGACATCAAATAAGCACGGTCGATCGCATCCATCAAATTTTTGGTATCGACGACAAGTTCTGTTTTGTACGTCTGCGGAATAATCTTGGAAGTATCCGGATACATGCCATCAAGCATACGTGTATAGAACAGCACATTTCCAAGCTTAAACATGACCTGGTTGTCGGCGACGACAATATCCACGAGGGCATTTTGCTCAGGGACAAGCTTTGACAGCTCGACCAGCGTTTTTGCAGCAATAATGACATTGGAGAAGCGATATTCCGGATCGGTTTCGGTATGCGCATTGCGGCTTGCCAGACGGTGGCGATCCGTTGCTATAAATTTCAGCTGCTGATTGTTAAGCGTCCATAATACGCCAGTCAATACGGCGGTTTGCTCATTGGTGGAAGCGGCTAGTACCGTTTGGCGGATCATCGTTTTCAACAAATCGCCTGGCATTTGAAATAAGCCATTTTCTTCAATAGACGGCAAAATTGGAAATTCCTCAGGATCAAGACCGACCATTTGGATGTCGGAGGAGCCGGAGCGGATCATTGTCTGGAACTGAGCGCCAACCTGAATTTCAACATTATCGGAAGGCAGCTTTTTAATAATCTCGACAAAAAATTTAGCAGGGAGAACAACGCTTCCCGGTTTATCCACATGTGCAATAAATAAATTATCGCGTTCTACCGGGATGAAGCTTTGAATAGATATTTCAGTATCGCTTGCCGTTAAGGTTACACCTTGATGAGTTACATCTATTTTGATTCCACCGAGAATCGGGATGGCTGGTCTGGAGGAGATTGCTTTCGCTACCTGCTGGATCGCATCGTTTAGTTCATTTTTTGAAATCGTTAATTTCATAATTTCTCTCCTATATCCGCAGGGAGACATAGCGAATCATAGTGGATGTTCCGCGAATGTCTTATTCCGCTTATGGATGATGTTTTTTTAAAGATTTTTAGTAGTCGTAGTAGTAGGGGGCCTGAATATGTGGATAAGCGGGACAAGTGCTGATAGATCAAGCCTATCCACATGTGTATAGACTGTGCATAGGCTTGTGTTCGTTTTCCGTATAAAAGTGGATAACTTTTCAGCGCAAATTGTCCTGCTTAACGGCTTACGTATGATTTTTGATTTTTTCAGTCAGGTTTTGCAAAATTTTGTACAAGTCCTGATCAATTTTAAGCTGCTGCGTAATTTTCTCATGGGCATGAATGACCGTCGTATGGTCCCGTCCGCCAAATGCTTCGCCAATCTTCGGCAGCGAGTGGTCCGTTAGCTCGCGAGAGAGGTACATGGCGATTTGCCGCGGATAGGCCACAGCTTTCGTCCGTTTGCGCGCTTTAAACTCCTCAAGCCGCAATCCATAAAACTCCCCGACTTTCTGCTGGATCTCGTTGATGGTAATCAGCTTCGGCCGGCTTGAAGGAATGATATCCTTGAGCGCTTCGGCTGCCAAATGGGAGGAAATATCCTGATTAATGAGCGAGGAGTAGGCGACAACCCTGATCAGGGCGCCTTCCAGCTCACGAATATTCGTATCGATCTGGTTAGCGATATAAACCATCGCTTCATTGGGAATATCGAGATTTTCGGCCTTGGCCTTCTTGCGCAAAATGGCAATTCGCGTCTCCAGGTCAGGCGCTTGGATGTCCGTAATTAAACCCCATTCAAAGCGGGAACGAAGGCGTTCCTCCAGGGTCGGAATTTCCTTCGGCGTGCGGTCGCTGGAGATGACGATCTGCTTGCGCTCTTCATGAAGCGCATTGAAGGTATGGAAAAACTCCTCCTGCGTCCCGTCTTTACCAGCCAAAAATTGAATATCGTCAATAAGCAAAACGTCGATATTCCGGTATTTATTGCGAAAGCTTTCCCCACGGTTGTCACGAATCGCGTTAATAAATTCATTGGTGAATTTCTCCGACGAGATGTACATGATCTTCGTATTGGGGTTGTGATCCTTGATATAGTGGCCGATCGCATGCATCAAATGCGTTTTTCCAAGGCCAACGCCGCCGTAGAGAAACAGCGGATTGTACGCTTTGGCCGGTGCCTCGGCTACCGCAAGCGATGCCGCATGGGCAAAGCGATTGTTGGCGCCGATAACGAATGTCTCGAACGTATATTTGGAGTTCAGCACATGCGTGTGGCTTTCTTCCTGTACGACGGGCACATCCATTGCTCTGGGCGGCATCATAGCTGCCGGTTCAGCGCTTCGAGCCTCTTCAATGGAAAAACGCACATCGACCTGTCTGCCTAGAAATTCAAACAGGGTTGTGCGAATTAGTTTTGTATAACGGCCTTCCAGCCATTCAGCTGCAAATGTTGTCGGTGCCGTAACTTCAAGCAAAGTATCATTCACGAACGAAGCCTTAGTTGCCTTAAACCAAGTATCAAAACTTGGCTTGCTCAGCTTCGTCTGAATAATTGACAACACTTGCTGCCATATATCATAAGCATGGCTGTCCACAGACGTCACTCCTTATCAAAATCGCCGAAACGGCGCAATTAAGCCATATTCTGTCGAATGAATGTCATTTTTCCAAGGAAAACATCCACAATATGAAGAAATGAAAACGGTTGAGTTATAAATAGGGGATTAACTTGTTCACATTTTTATCCACAGGCTGTTAATAAGATTGAGGATAAAGGGAAGGTATCCACATATAAAACATATCCATCATAGCAAAAGATCCCTTGTATTTCAACGGATTCGAAGATTTTATCCACATATTCAATAGCTTGTGTATAAAAGTTGCGCACAACACTAGATATTGTTTATATCTTGTTAAGATTTCGACAAAGTTCGTAAGTTGGCTGAAAAAGTTGTGCACAGCTTATTCATTTTCTGCAAAATCGCCGATTTCATTCATTTATCCACAGCTTTCGATTTCTTGTCTGAAAGGCGCATGGTGAGTTGACTTTCCGAAGGGTACGTGCTTTAATTGAACTACCTGTTTTTTTTAAGAAGAAGTACGGGAGGTGCAGAGTAAATGAGACCTACATTTAGACCGAATGTTAGCAAACGTAAAAAAGTGCATGGATTCCGCAAACGGATGAGCACGAAAAACGGACGTAAAGTTTTGGCGGCGCGTCGTCAAAGAGGCAGAAAAGTTCTTAGCGCATAAGCAAAAGACCACGTCGGGTGGTCTTTTTTTTTGCCTTGCCCACGATACTTTTGAACATATTAAGGAAAGAACGGTGAAATGGAGTCGTGCAAAGAAGATTGCGTCTGCGTAACCGTAGCGACTTTGGCCGGGTCTACCGGGGAGGCAAATCGTTCGCCAACGGGCAGTTCGTCGTATATTGGTCGAAGCAGCCTGTGGCGGAGCCTTTCCGACTGGGCATTTCAGCAAGCAAAAAAATCGGCAATGCGGTTGTTCGCAACCGGATGCGCCGTGTCATTAAAGAAATCATCAGGCTCAATGAGGCACGGATCGTTCCAAAGGTCGACTTTATTATTATTGTAAGAAAGCCTGCAGTAGCGATGGAGACGAGCCAACTGGAAAAAAGCATTATGCATGTGTTAAGGAAGGCCGGGCTCCTTAAGCGCTAAGCGTAGAAGGAGTTATTGTCCTTTGGAAACTGTCCGTTTTGCGTAGAAAAAGAAGCTCCTGAATAATAGAAATGGTTATCCCTGACCATATTAGAAAAACGTTTACATAGGTACCGAAAATACCTCATGACCTTCCTTTCTTTTGTCCTACCAATTATGGTATAGTTTAAAGGATGAGAAGGTATAAGAAATATGTCTGTAACGATGCAGATTTATCTCATGCGAAACTGCGTAGTTTGTGCTGAATGGCGACGAAACCGTTTATGCTGGATAGGCGAAGCATCGGCTCTCAAGAGAGGAGTTTTCATGTTGTTTCGGAAAGAAAACCGTAAATGGCTTTTTGTTTTAGGCATGCTAATGGCAGTGGTAGTCATTGCAGGCTGCGGTTCGCAGGTAGCTCAAACGACGAGTACAGAGGATTTGCTTAAGGGAAACTTCTGGCAGAAAAATGTCGTTTATTATTTTGCGCTTACGCTTGATACGTTCGCAGATTGGTTCGGCGGTGCTTATGGCATAGCCATTCTGCTCATTACCATTATTGTAAGAACAGCCATTTTGCCGCTGACGATTAAGCAATATCGCAGTTCGAAGGCTATGCAGGCTTTGCAGCCGCAAATCGCTGAGATGAAGAAGAAATACAAGGATGACCCGAAAAAGCAGCAGGAAGAGACAATGAAGCTGTTCCAGGCCAATCAGGTAAATCCGATGGCAGGATGCTTGCCGCTCATTGTACAGATGCCTGTATTTATCGCGCTCTATAATGCGATATATATGAACCCTGAGGTGCGTACGCATGCTTTCTTGTGGTTGCAGCTAGGGGAGAAGGACCCTTATTACATTCTTCCGGTTATCGCCGCGGCGACAACTTTCATCCAATCGAAGATGATGCAGAAGCAGCAGACGCAAACAATGCCTGGTATGGGAGCGATGCTTGCCATTTTCCCAGTGTTGATTTTCGTCATGGCGATTAATTTCCCGGCAGCTCTGCCGCTTTACTGGATTTACAGCAACATTTACACAATCATTCAAAACTATTTCTTGTATGTGCGCAATGCTGACAAAAAAGGCAATGACGATACAGGCACCAACGATAAACAATCTAAAGGTAAGGGTAAACGTAAGGGGGCCCTCGCGAAATGAAGAAAATCGTTGCATCAGGGAAAACGGTAGAAGAGGCTGTACAAAGTGGTTTGACACAATTAAATGTGGCTGAGGATCGTGTGAGGGTGGCTGTTCTTGAGCAGCCGTCCAAAGGATTCCTCGGTTTGATCGGCGTGAAAGAAGCGAAAGTAGAACTGGAGCTTATTCCTGATCCAACAAGTGAAGCTGAGCAGTTCCTTCTGGAAGTGGCGAGCACAATGGGACTAGATGTATCCATTGAACGCAAGCAGACGAGGGAAGGCACGCAGCTTTCGATTTCAGGCGGGGGAGATCTCGGCATGATAATCGGAAGGCGCGGGCAGACGCTCGATGCATTGCAGTACTTGGTTAATATTGTGGCAAACCGCTATTCGGACAGTCATCTTCGTATCGTACTTGATGCAGAGGATTTTCGCGAGCGCCGGCGCAAGACGCTGGAAGAGCTGTCAGAGCGCCTTGCGGGCAGAGTGATTCGCACGAAAAAAGAGGTGGTGCTGGAGCCGATGTCTTCCCATGAGCGGAAGGTCATTCATTCCCAGCTGCAAAATCATCCTCGTGTGAAAACATACAGTAAAGGTGATGAGCCGCATCGGCGGATTGTCATTGCACTGAAGTGATAAAGGTAGAACAGATTCGCAGCAATGGCTCCCATGGTCATTGCTGTTTTTCCATTTGAGAGGTGCTGAACACAATGATACAAGATACGATAGCCGCGATTTCAACCGCTGTTGGAGAGGGCGGCATTGCCATTATCCGCATTAGCGGCCCGAATGCTATTGCGGGGACAGCTGCGCTATTTCAGAGCCGAACGGATCTGCGTGAAGCAGACAGCCATACGGTGCATTATGGGCATATCGTTCACCCGGCTACCGGCGAGCAGATTGAAGAGGTGCTGGTGACGCTTATGCGTGGGCCGCGATCTTTTACAGCCGAGGATGTTGTGGAAATCAATGCTCATGGCGGCGTAGTGGCGGTTAAGAAGGTGCTTGATGTCGTGCTGATGCAGGAAGATATGCGATTAGCTGAGCCTGGGGAGTTTACGAAGCGGGCCTTTCTGAACGGGCGCATCGATTTAATGCAGGCGGAAGCGGTCATCGATCTTATTCGTTCAAAGTCGGATCGCGCTTTCTCCATTGCGCGCAAGCAGGCCGAAGGCTTGCTGTCGAAGCGGATTAAAGCACTCCGGCAGACGGTCATTGAGCTGCTGGCGCATATTGAAGTAAATATCGATTACCCCGAGCATGATGTCGAGGAAATGACGACTGCTTATATTCGTGATCAAAGCCAAATTGCGCTGGATGAAATTGCTAAGCTTTTAAAAACAGCAAATGAAGGCAAAATATTAAGAGAAGGTATTATGACGGCAATCGTCGGCAGGCCTAACGTGGGCAAGTCATCATTGCTTAATATGCTGGCGCAGGAAAATAAAGCGATTGTGACCGATATTCCCGGCACAACGCGTGATGTTATAGAGGAATATGTCACGCTTAATAATATCCCGCTGCGGTTGCTGGATACAGCAGGCATTCGCGAGACGAGCGATCTTGTCGAGCAGCTTGGGGTAGAGCGATCGCATACGGCGCTTGCGGAAGCCGATCTTATTTTATTCGTGCTGAATTATAATGAGCCGCTGCATGCCGATGACCGTGAACTGCTGGACCGTATGGCGGGACGCCAAGTGGTATTGGTCATTAATAAAACCGACCTGCCCGGCAAGCTCGACATGGAAGAAATCGATCAGCGTTTTAGCCCGGAGGCTATTGTCCGCATGTCGGTCCTGCAGGAAGCGGGACTGGATCATTTGGAGAAGGCGATTAGCGGGATGTTTTTCGAAGGCAAGCTGGATTCCGGCGATTTGACCTACGTCAGCAATGTGCGGCATATTGCCTTATTGAAACGGGCGCAGCAGTCGCTGCTTGATGGTATTGAGGCATCAGAAGCAGGCATTCCGATTGATGTGATGCAAATTGACGTGCGCTCTGCTTGGGAGTCACTCGGTGAAATTCTTGGGGATGCCGTCGGAGATTCATTAATTGATCAAATCTTTTCACAATTTTGTTTGGGCAAATAATAAGCGATCAATAGCCTCCGGACGAACATCCATCAGGCTAGCAGCGCTTTGGGAGGTACTTGGAATGGGATACGAAGCAGGGCAATATGACGTTATTGTCATCGGTGCGGGGCATGCGGGCAGCGAAGCTGCGCTTGCGGCAGCGCGTATGGGCTGTGAGACGCTATTGCTGACGATTAATTTGGATATGGTAGCCTTCATGCCATGTAATCCGTCGATTGGCGGACCGGCGAAAGGGCATGTTGTACGTGAGCTGGACGCTTTAGGCGGCGAAATGGGCCGTAATATTGATAAAACCTTCATCCAGATGCGGATGCTGAATACAGGCAAAGGGCCTGCGGTTCACGCGCTTCGCGCACAAGCTGATAAGTTCGCCTATCAGCATGAAATGAAGAAGACGATTGAGGAGACGCCTAAGCTGACGCTGCGACAAGGAATGGCGGAGGAGCTGATGGTGGAGGAAGGCAAGATAGTGGGGCTTGTGACAAAAACAGGCGCAATCTATCGCTCGAAGACGATTGTCCTGACAACAGGCACCTATTTGCGCGGCAAAATCATTATGGGCGAGCTGATGTATGAGAGCGGACCAAATAATCAGCAGCCGTCGCTGAAGCTGTCTGCAAGCTTGAAGGAGCATGGCTTCGAGCTGGTACGTTTCAAAACTGGTACGCCGCCACGCGTACACAAGGATACGATTGATTTTTCAAAAACAGAAATTCAACCGGGCGATGAGCAGCCGAAATTTTTCTCGCATGAGACAATTTCCTCTAATAATGAGCAGCTTCCTTGCTGGTTGACCTATACGTCAGAGCAAACGCACAAAATCATAAACGATAATTTGCATCGCGCGCCAATGTTCTCGGGAGCAATTGAAGGCACAGGCCCAAGATACTGCCCATCGATTGAGGATAAAATTGTACGTTTTGCCGATAAGCCAAAACATCAAATTTTTCTGGAGCCGGAGGGTCTGCATACGTCGGAGTATTATGTACAAGGACTTTCCACAAGCATGCCGGAGGATGTCCAATTGGGCATTTTACGATCAATCCCAGGATTGGAAAAAGTTGAAATGATGCGCAATGGCTATGCGATTGAATATGACGCGGTCGTTCCAACACAGCTTTGGCCTTCATTGGAGACAAAGGTTGTCGACGGGTTATTCACAGCTGGACAAATCAACGGAACTTCCGGTTATGAGGAAGCGGCTGGTCAAGGTGTTATTGCCGGCATTAACGCTGCCCGTAAAGTGCAGGGGAAAGAGCCGGTCATTATTGCACGTTCCCAGGGCTATATTGGCGTAATGATCGATGACCTTGTAACGAAGGGAACGAATGATCCTTATCGTTTGCTGACTTCCCGAGCGGAATATCGTTTGCTGCTTCGCCATGATAATGCTGACCTGAGATTGACGCCAATTGGCTATGAGATTGGTTTGATTTCGGAAGAGCGTTATGAAAGCTTTTTGAATAAAAAAGCATTGGTTGAGCAGGAAATTGAAAGATTGCGTACAACAAAAGTGAAACCAGAAGAAGCACAGCCCGTATTAAAAGCTGCGGAATCAGCTGAAATTCCGTTTACAGTAGATGCGTTATCGTTGCTTCGCCGTCCGGAAATTACGTATGCGATGCTGGAAAGCATCACACCTTCAGAGCTTGTTTTGACAGAGGAGATGAAGGAGCAGGTCGAAATTCAAATTAAATATGCTGGATATATCGAGAAGCAGCTACTGCAGGTTGAACGATTGAGCAAAATGGAGAAGAAGCGTATACCGGATGATATCGATTATTTCGACGTGCAGGGACTTGCTTCGGAAGCGAAGCAAAAGCTGTCGGATATCAGACCGTTGTCGATCGGTCAGGCTTCCAGGGTAGCTGGCGTAACACCAGCCGATATTTCCATACTGCTCGTTTATTTGGAGCATTATAACCGCGTTGTAGCGGCGAGAGGATAGAAGAACAAACGATGGAACAGACGATAGAGTGGTTTCCAAAGCTGATGCAGGAGCGGGGAATAGCCTTATCCCAGCATCAGCTCGATCAGTTCGATACGTATTATCGCTTATTGGTCGAATGGAATGAACGTATGAATTTGACCGGTATAACAGAGCGTGAAGCCGTATATGAAAAGCATTTTTATGATTCGGTTTCCCTTTCTTTTTTTATCGATATGGAAGCAGTCAGCAAAATAGCGGATATCGGGTCCGGTGCAGGCTTTCCGAGCATTCCGCTTAAAATTTGCTTTCCGCATTTGAAAATTGTGATTGTTGATTCCTTGAATAAACGTATCCAGTTTCTTAATGCTTTAGCAGAGCAGCTGGGTATTGCTGACGATGTCAGCTGTGTTCATGGCCGTGCCGAAGATATCGGCAGACTGCAAGGCCATCGCGATGCATACGACTTGGTAACAGCAAGAGCGGTTGCCAGGCTGAATGTACTGAATGAGTTTTGCTTGCCATTTGTACGCAAGGGCGGTCTGTTCGCAGCGATGAAAGGTTCGCAAAGTGAGGAAGAGGTTCGGGAAGCGGGGACCAGCTTGAAGGAGCTGAAAGCTGCTGTTCGTTCCGAGCACAGCTTCACTTTACCATTTGAACAATCCGAACGGCATATTGTGCTGATTGAGAAACGTGAAGCCACTCCGCGCAAATATCCCCGTAAGGCGGGAACACCGCTAAAACAACCTATTTTATAAAGAAGATTTAAAGGATCCAATTTATAGATTTTAAGATTGAGGCAGATAAATGGAAATGGTAAGTTTAGGATGTTTCACGTGAAACATTGCTTACTATTTCCAAATTTCTGCTGTATTTTTATTTGGCATTCAAGGCTGTCAAGCAGGAAATACTTAGGCGCAAGTAGAAATAATAGAGAGAACAAATTAGCAGGATGCGCTGTATTTTTGCAGAGCAGCACACATTTTTTGAAATAGGAGCAGGCATAAGGTTTTGCTATATGCTGCTTATATTTTCTAGAATGAAACGCACCGCGCCGCCAAAGGTTGGAGACAGCCGATTCACCTTATTTATTAGCATAGATAAGCAAGGCACATAACATCTGCTAGCTGTTTCAAGGCGCAAGTCTTAAATCGTTAGTGGGGCAGATGGATTGTTTTCCTTTAAAAGGATAAGAATTTATAAGGTTCGCCCTTATAATTGGCTTATATTTCACCCTCGAAACGGCAGCTTTGCCGTCAGAGGACGACGCAGCCGTTTACGCTTGAAATATAGGAAAGTATATAATTTGGTTATCCTATCTCTATATTTCTCGGAATGAAACGCGCCGCTCCACCAAGGACGGAGACAGCCGTTTCACCTTGCATTCAAAATCATTTGTAGCCGTCTGTAAATTTTCCGATTGTCTCGATTGAAGTGGAACAGAATACAAGCAAGACTGTTATTTGGCAGCACATCTTTGAAGCTGGCTCTGCTGATGGGGCCGTTTCTTGATCGGGTGGTAGTGGATAAATGAAAGAACAACTTTCTCGTTTGTTTGGTTTGAATGACCAACGCAGCAACAATAATGAAGAGGTTAAACAAATTCCGGTTAATGAAATCGACACGAGTCCATTTCAACCGAGGTCGATATTTGATGATGAACGAATTGATGAGTTATGCCAGACGATTAAGACGCATGGCATTATTCAGCCTATCGTCGTGCGAATGCGGAACAACCGCTATGAAATTATTGCGGGAGAACGCCGATGGCGTGCTGTGACGAAGCTTGGTTATGATACGATACCAGGCATTATTCGTGAGTTTAATGACTCGCAGACGGCATCAATCGCATTAATTGAAAATTTGCAGCGGGAAAATCTAACGGCTATTGAAGAGGCTGTTGCTTATCAGAAGCTGATTGAGCTGCATCAATTGACGCAGGAAAGCTTGGCGCAGCGATTGGGCAAGAGCCAATCAACGATTGCCAACAAACTAAGATTGCTGGCACTTAATGAGGTAGTTAAAAGTGCGTTAATGGAGCGTAAAATTACCGAGCGTCATGCACGGGCATTGCTGGCTCTGCCTACTGAAGAGCTTCAGCTTCAAGTGCTGGAAGAGATTATTTCCAAAGAACTCAATGTAAAGCAAACGGAAATTCGGATTGCTTTCCTGAATGAAACGGTTAAAGCCAAAAAAGCGAAGCGGGTATCTTTTACGAAAGATGTTCGGCTTGCTCTTAATACGATTAGACAGTCTATCGAGATGGTGTCAGGCTCAGGCTTGCAAATTAAGACAAATGAGAAGGATCACGAGGACCATTATGAAATTGTGATTCACATTCCTAAACGTTAAGCGTATGATTCGTTAAAGGGGCTCGCAAATCCTCATTTGCATGTAGATACTATTAAATGCGATAATAGATTTAACTGCTGCCGTCCTCGCTGCTTGCTGAGGGCGGCGAATCCATTTATGCTAATATTACTACTAGGCGATGTCCCGCTACTGGACGGTTACCGCTTGTATTGCTTCTTTGTTAATAGCTTTTACACAGAGTATAGAGGTGAAAGACTTGTCTAAAATTATAGCAATAGCGAATCAGAAGGGTGGCGTCGGCAAGACGACGACATCAGTTAATTTGGGTGCTTGTCTCGCGACGCTTGGCAGACGGGTACTGCTTGTTGATATTGATCCGCAAGGCAATACGACTAGCGGAGTAGGTATTAATAAGGCAGATGTTGAAAGCTGTATTTATGATGTGCTTGTTAATGATATCGACCCACACGAAGCGTTGGCTGATACGAAAATTCCCGGCTTGAAAATTATCCCTGCTACCATTCAACTTGCTGGGGCGGAGATTGAATTAGTTCCAACTATTTCCAGAGAAGTTCGTTTAAAGAAAGCGCTGCATTTATTAAAGGATCAGTTTGATTACATTTTAATCGATTGCCCGCCATCATTGGGTTTATTAACGATTAATTCCTTGACTGCTGCTGATTCGGTCATCATTCCTATTCAATGTGAATATTATGCCCTGGAGGGCTTGAGCCAATTGCTGAATACGGTAAGATTGGTGCAAAAGCATTTAAACACGACGCTGCAAATTGAAGGTGTATTACTTACGATGCTTGATGCCAGAACGAATCTGGGCATTCAGGTTATTGAAGAAGTGAAGAAATATTTTCAACAGAAAGTATACCAGACGATTATTCCACGTAATGTGCGTTTAAGTGAAGCGCCTTCTCATGGACAAGCGATCATTACGTATGATCCAAAATCGAAGGGTGCAGAAGTATATCTTGAACTGGCGAAGGAAGTGATTACGTATGAGCAAGCGGCTAGGTAGAGGTCTGGATGCGCTTATTCCATCGCTTTCGGTAAACGATGATGATAAAGTCATTGAAGTTGCAATTACACAATTGCGGCCGAACCCTTACCAACCACGAAAAACATTTGATGAGCAGTCGATAAAAGAATTGGCCGAATCGATTAAGCAGCATGGTGTCATTCAGCCGATTATTGTTCGTACTGTAATGAAGGGCTATGAGATTATTGCGGGTGAACGTCGCTTCAGAGCTTCGCAGCTTTGCGGCAATACGACCGTTCCGGCAGTTGTAAGATCTTTCTCGGATCAACAAGTTATGGAAATTGCGCTGATTGAAAATTTGCAGCGTGAAGACCTGAATGCGATAGAAGTGGCGATAGCATACCAGAACCTCATGGACAAGTTCAAATTAACTCAAGAAGAGCTTTCTATGAAAGTAGGCAAGTCCAGATCGCATATTGCTAACTTTGTAAGATTGCTGGCATTGCCAGAGTCGATTAAAGATAATGTTTCACGTGGAACAATTTCCATGGGACATGCTCGGGCTCTTGCAGGCATTAAAGATTTAAAGGTGCAGCTGGAACTGGCTGAACTCATTATCAATCAAGGCTGGAGCGTACGTGAGCTTGAGGAAGCGATTCAAAAGCTTGAGTCACTTAAGGATGAGGACAGCAATGATGGCAAACAAGCGAAAAGCAAAGCGAAAAAACGTGATCCTTATATTGAAAGTTTAGAGGAGTCGCTCAGAGAACGATTCAAAACAACGGTGAAAATTAAGCAGCAAAAGGATAAAGGTAAAATTGAGCTTCAATATTATAATAAACAGGACTTGGAACGGCTTCTGGAGATGCTTCAATACATGGCGTAGTCTTGATAAGATAGCATACCCGAGGTGTAATCTTTGATCCTGAAGATTAAACTAAGGTATGCTATTGTTATGAGAAGACACGTAAGTGATGGTGGGAGTGGATGAATGATGAAGGCTAATGGTGAGGAAATCATTTATTTAGATCATGCTGCAACATCATGGCCGAAGCCTAACTCGGTTATTGAAGCGGTGCAGCATGCTATGATGCATGACGCGGCTAACCCGGGGAGAGGCAGTCATCGCATGGCTGTGCGTGCTAGTCGTGTGTTGTTTGATACACGAAAGCAGCTAGCTAAGTTGTTTAAGGTGAGAAACCCTAATGATATTGCCTTTGCAGGGAATACAACAGGCGCTTTGAATATGGCGATAAAAGGGTATATAAAAGAAGGCGATCATGTAGTTGCTACTGGGATTGAGCATAATTCCGTAAGACGGCCGTTAGAATTTCTAAAGCAGTCGCTCGGGATAAAGGTTACCTATGTTGAGGCAGATGAACAGGGGAACATAACGGTAGATCAAGTGCGAGATGCGCTTATGCCACAGACGACGCTTGTTATCGTAAGTCATAGCTCAAACCTGCTCGGAACCATTGTTCCTTTAGCTGAGATTGGCGAGCTAACCCGCCAAAGAGGTGTAAAGCTGCTAGTGGATGCGGCTCAAAGTGCGGGGATTTTGGAAATTGATGTTGAAGCAATGGGAATTGATATGCTGGCTTTCCCTGGACATAAAGGGTTGCTCGGCCCACAGGGCACAGGGGGCTTGTACATCCATCCGGAGCTAGACCTTGTCCCAATGCTGCATGGAGGAACTGGAAGTCAATCTGAGGCAGCTGAGCAGCCTTATGTGCGTCCGGATCGATATGAAGCAGGGACGCAAAACACACCCGGCCTGGCAGGTTTGAAGGCAGGCGTAGAATATGTTCTGAATGAGACGGTTCATAAAATCCATACTAAGGAATGGACACTTACACAGCAGATGATGGAGGGGTTATCCACGGTAGAAGGAATCAGGCTGCTTGGACCGAGGCTTGGGGAGCAGCGGACCGGCATGGTTTCTTTTGTAGCGTATGGCGTTGATCCTTCGGAGATGTCTTTTATTTTGGACCAGCATTATCAAATCGCTGTACGTGCGGGCTTTCATTGTACGCCGCTTGCCCATGCCAGTGCGGGTACGATGGCTACAGGAGCGGTTAGAGCGAGTGTGGGTTATTTTACAACGGAAGCGGAAGTGAGTGCGCTCGTTGATGCGGTGCGTGAAATACGTGCGCAATATAAAATTTGATTTATTTCTGGGGGCGGAAAGGTTTACATGAATGATTGGATGAACAACCCTTTATACGGTTTGTTGGCATTGCTGGTAGTGCTGCTTTTTATTATTTTAATTTGGGTCATAAGGCTTGGAAGAAGGCTTAAAAAATTACGCAAGCAGTACGTAGAGGTTATGGGTGATACGGGTATTACGAACATTGAAGAAGTCGTTATTGGGTTGAAGCAGGAAATAGCCGAGCATGCCAGGCATTCGAGAGTAGTAGAGGCGAAGCTGGAACAACTGGAACGGCGCCAGCTTGAGGAGAAGGGACGCTTGGGTGTTATTCGCTATAATGCATTCTCGGAGCAAGGAAGCGACCTTAGCTTCTCCATCGCGATTGTAAATGCGGCGCAAGACGGAGTCGTCGTGTCGAGTATTCATAGCAGGGATAGTGCATATGTGTATGCCAAGCCATTAGAGGCCGGACAATCAACGTATCCGTTAACACCGGAAGAGCTGCAGGCAATTGCTAAAGCGAAATAAAAAGGATGAGCCAAAAGCTGGAGACTGGATCATTCGGCTGATGCAGCTTGTTCCCTAGCCTGAAGCATAACACGATTGCTGCCCATTATAGCGGAGAAAAGGCTGAAAGCAATAAGGTCGGCCATCTTAATGACAAGATGCAGACGAGTATTTTGCAGCACGAAATATTCCATAAAACCGCCCACATTCACAATACCGGTTATGTGCATATCACCGACAGGCGGGAGCTCCTTATTAACGCCGGCGCCAGGGCGTACCGGACCCGTCCCGATATGAACAGAGCCGATGCTGGAAACTTGTCCTAAACAAGCATCGATGCCAATGATGAATGGATTGTGATGGTTTTGATGGATAAGTGCCAGTGTATCGGTCAAGTTCATCGCGTGAACCGGCTCTTCCAGCGTGCCGTATAAAGTAAAGTAAGGGCTGTTGTATTTTGCGAGAGAGGTTCCGATAATGGGGCCAAGCGAATCGCCCGTTGAACGGTCAGTGCCCACGCATACAATGATGAGCGGTCTGGCGCCTGCAAGCTCGTTGAGCATAAGGGAGAGGCGGTTTACGATTAACGTCATGGCGTTGGTATCGGTATGCGGAACTTTCAACGGCACTTCTTTCAAAAAAGAAAGTTTCATAGAATCCCTCCGTTATAGCTAATATGTTATCTAGTATATGGATAGGACAACCATTTTATACGTCATAAACCCACTGATTACGTTGCGTAAAAAGAGGGAGAGGAGAAAAGTGGCTTATGTTGATTGCTTTTGATTCCACACAGCAGGCGTTGCGAGCGGAAATGCTGCTCGAATATGCAGAAATTGAAATAGATATTTGTCCGACCCCTAAAGAGATTACGGCGGGCTGCGCCTTGTCCATTCATTTTCCAGAGGATGATTTAGAGACAGTGCAGCAGGTCATTGTGTCCGAGAAGGTTGAAATAAGAGGGATTTTTAAACCTATTCGTTCGGGATATGAACAAGTGAATCTGTAGGAGGAAATAGCTCTTGAAAACACTAAACATGTACAAAAACTTCATGGAGTGGTTGACGAATATAGAGACATGGCAGCGTTTCGGTGAATCTGCGATTCGCATAGCGCTCATTATTGTTATTACGCATTTGCTTATATGGATTGTCAACAAATCGATTGATCGTATATTATCAAATAAACAAACGAGTCGATTGCCGATGCAGACTAGAAGGATGGTCACGGTAGGACGGCTGCTCAAAAATATCGTCATGTACGCCTGCTATCTAATTGGCGGCATGCTGTTGATGTCGGAGCTGGGCATTCAGCTGGGGCCGCTGCTGGCAGGTGCCGGAATCGTCGGTTTGGCTATTGGGTTTGGCGCGCAAAGCCTGGTGAAGGACATTATTACGGGATTCTTTATTATTTTGGAGGATCAGTTTGCTGTAGGGGATGTCATTCAGGCTGGACAGTTCAAAGGGACGGTCGAGGTTATTGGATTGCGGACGACCAGGCTGCTGAGCTGGACAGGGGAGATTTTCATCATTCCGAACGGCATGATTAATGAGGTGACGAACTTCTCCTTGCGAAATTCTGTAGCCGTCGTGGACGTTTCGATCGGTTATGAGGAAGATGTAGATCGGGCAACGAGCATAATTCAAGCGACGGTCGATAAGCTGGAAGATGAAAATCTTGCGAAGCCGCCGGAGGTGCTCGGCATTCAGCTCATGGGCGCAACGGAAGTGAAAATTCGTATTATAGCGGAATGCTTGCCTAATACGCAGCATGCGCTGGCCAGAAAAATTAATTTGCAGGTGAAGAAAGCGCTGGTTGAGAACGGTATGGATACGCCGTATCCACGCATGGTTACCTATCATCGTGATGAGAGGAGCGGAGAAAGAAATGGAGCGTAAGCAATTTGAGCTTGGCGATGTCGTCCAGATGAAAAAACAGCATCCTTGCGGTTCGAATGAAATGGAAGTGATTCGAATGGGCATGGATATTCGCATTAAATGCGTAGGCTGCAAGCACAGTGTATTAATACCACGGGCTAAATTTGAGAAAAATATGAAAAAGGTGCTGCGTTCCACCGCTTCTGCTGATGGCGGGCAAGCGCCGGCCCAGACTGAGCCGGACCCCATTTAAGATCGTTTACGGAATGAATGATAAAGGGAATGAATGACCTCCAGCCTTATCGTTAAGGGCGATGGAGGTTTTTTTGTTGTTTTTCGGCACTTTCATTGTTTACAGCTTGGAAACAAGGTGGACGTCTTTCGGATACTTTTGCTCCGTATAGTATGTTTTGACATTAGAAATACTATATATTACCGATCAGGAGAGAGTGGAGGAAAGAAGCCGATGTGTGGAATTTCCGGAATCATCCGATATGGCAATGGAAGTGACCCAACGGATAGAGAGATTAGCAGCATGATGGAGCAGATGGGACATCGAGGTCCTAACCAATCCGGCATACAGCTTATGGATAGAGCTGGATTAGGCTTTAACAGGCTTTCTATTGTAGATATTGAAGATGGCGCCCAACCGATGACCAATGAAAATGGACAGGTTTGGCTTATTTTTAATGGAGAAATATACAATTATAAAGAGCTGAGACTCATGCTGCAGAGCAAAGGCCATCAGTTTCGCAATCGAAGTGATTCAGAGATCATCGTGCATCTCTATGAGGAATATGGTATAGACTGCGTGCACCATTTGAGAGGCATGTTCAGCTTTGCCATTTGGGATCGGGCGGAGCAACGGCTGTTTGCTGCGCGGGATCATTTTGGGATAAAGCCGTTTTATTATGCGCAGGAGGAGCACCAGTTTCTTTTTTCATCGGAATTAAAAGGGCTCCTGACTGTAAGCGGGCAAGCGCCGCATGTGGATTATGCCAGTATGATGCACTATTTGACCTTTCAGTACGTCCCTCAGCCGCAGACGATGTTTGAAGGGGTTCAGAAGCTGGAGCCGGGACATTTTATGCTTGTCGATCGGGAGGGCAGGGTAACCAAGCGGCGATATTGGGAGCCTGTTTTTGAACCCGAACAGCGGCCGATAGGCACGTTTATCGAGGAAATCAGAGCCGTGCTGCGCGATTCGGTGAAGCTGCATCGCCAAGGGGATGTGCCGCTCGGCAGCTTTTTATCAGGCGGAATTGACTCGTCGGCGATTGCGGCGTTATCGATGCAGGAGCAGTTAACGAAAACGTTCTCGGTAGGCTTTGCAGGAGAGGGTAATGAAAATGAGTATGCCCGGGCAGCGGCAAAGGCGATTGGCTCCATGCATGATGAGGAGGAAATCACGCCTGAGCAATTTTTTGCAAATACGCAGAAGGCAGTATGGCATTTGGACGAGCCCGTTGCTGATCCGTCAGCCATTGCGTTATACAGCTTATCTCAGCTGGCCGGGAAGCAGGTAACGGTCGTGATGTCAGGGGAGGGAGCGGATGAGCTGTTCGGCGGCTATGGCATCTATGGCGAGCCGCGCTCGTTGCGCCCTGTATCGTGGCTGCCAAACGGCATGAAGTCGCGGCTGCATCGCATGGTGGAGCGGGTTCCGCTCGCTTTTCGCGGGAAAAACTATTTGCTGCGGGGGTTCTCGCCGATTGAACAGCGTTTTTATGGAAATGCTAAGCTGTTCAATGAATCAGACAAACGACAAATCGCGCTGCTTGGCTCCGAGCGTTTGGAGGCGATGCTGCCCTCGGCTTCGCTGACAAGCGACGTTTATTATAACAGCCGCCATCTGGATGATCTGACTCGTATGCAGCTGATTGATATGAACTTTTGGCTGCCGGGCGATATTTTAACGAAGGCGGATAAAATGAGCATGGCGCATTCGCTGGAGCTGCGCGTTCCTTTTCTCGATAAAGAGGTGTTTGAGGTGGCCCGCAAAATTCCAGCCGAATACAAGCTGGCAAATGGCACGACCAAATACGTGCTGAGGGAAGCGATGCGAGGCATTCTTCCAGAGCCGTTATTGCAGCGGCCTAAGCTCGGGTTTCCGATCCCGCTGCGCAAGTGGCTGCATGGTAAGTTCGGGGATCAAATGCTGGAGCAAATTAGCGTTGTGCCGCAATGGTTTGATGTCCATGCTGCGCGTCTCATGCTGATGCAGCACCGGGAAGGCAAGGGCGATTACTCGCGGAAGCTATGGGCACTATATATTTTCGCAGTGTGGCATTCCACCTTTATTGGCGAATATCGCTATGGGCAAGCTCGCACGCAGCAAATGCAAATAGGGACGAATCGGCTGCATGCAAGCGGCATAAAAATATAAGAGGTTTTAGTTGCATCGGGGCGGCAAATATGATAAGATCTTCTTATATGCGGAGAGGTACCCAAGAGGCCCAAGGGGGCTGACTCGAAATCAGCTAGGCGTGTCAAAGCGTGCGTGGGTTCGAATCCCACCTTCTCCGCCATTCTCGCACATATGCGCTGTAACGGCGATTGTAATACTATAGAGTTGATATGAAAAGGCTGATTCCTGGTTGAAACGGGAATCGGCTTTTTTGGTTGTGCTTGACTTGAATGAAGCCAGCTCCTTAAGGGGCTGGCTTCACTTCCATCGTTCTTTTGGACAGGATAATAATAAGCGCCGCTGTAACTGACAATAGGGTACAGCACGTAAACATGGCAGGGTAGGAGCTGCTTTGCAGTAGAATGCCCATTGCGAATCCGCCAAGGGAAAAACCAAGATCGTAGGACGATAAAAAAATCGCCATCAGCACATAGCGGCTTTTCTCTGGCAAAATAAAAGAGAGATAGGTCGTCAGCGTCGGATAGAGCAGCGCCACGGCAAAGCCATTACATACGGCTGACACATATACAAATGCGCCTACGATGTCCAGCATGGCTAACAACTGGCTCCCAAGCGCAGCAGACAACAGCAGCCCGGCCATGAGCCACGTATTCCAGCTGCCATTGGACGGGATTTTTTTGCGCAAAACAAAGCGACAGGTGATGACGACCAGGCCCTGTATCGTTAAATATATGCCTGCATCCCCTGAGCCAGCGGCAAGCATAAATAGCGGAAGAAAGGTAGCAGTGGCTCCAAACACGCAGGAGGCCAGCAGCATAACGATGCTGCTAATGAGCATGGGCGGGCTTTTCCAAATCGTACCGAGTGATACAGCCATATCGCGGAGCGTATAGGTTTTATCCTGCAAGGTCCGTTTCGGAAGCGCCGTACGATAGAAAATGAGCAGAGGAACGGCAGCCAGTACGATCATCAGCAGGGCGAATAGCAGCTCGCTGTTGCTTTGCCATATTTGTAAAGCGGCGATCGGAATAACGAGTGACGGGACCATTGTAAATAACGTGTACATGGACAGCCCCTGGGCGCGATCTTTATTTTCCAACGATTCCACGATCCCCACCTGCATCGTCATGGAGAAAAAAGCCGTTATAGCTCCCTGTAGAGCTCTAAGCCATATGTATTGCTCCGTTCCGCTAACGGTATAAAGGAGAAGGAGGACAGCATGGGCGCAAAGCAGCCATTTCATAACGGAAAGCGGCCCATAACGTCCAATGAGCTGTGCAGCAAAGGGTCTGAGGAGCATGCAGGTAAACATATAGGCCCCCATAATTAAACCAATCTCCGCCTGATTCATACCCACCGCCTCGCTTCGGAGCGGCAAAATAATCGTTAAAGCAGAATTGGCGGCGAAAAAGAAAAAGGCCAAAACATACAAGCGAATAAAGGAAGCAGAGGAAGGATGCTGCTTCGTCGTTACAGAATGCAAGATAATACCCACCTTTGTGCAAATCAATTGCTGTGAATTATAATCCAAACCCTAAATTCCAAACCCTCAATTTCATACGACATACTCTGATTACTTTACCATGGAACGAGCATTTTATAATGAAAAAAATAAGCATGCAAAAAAGGAGCTCTTGCGAGCTCCTTCTCCTGACGGTGTTTGATCGATTGAGTACATTTTCACACTACTTTGCAACAGAAACATGGGAGCAATCACTGTTCAATCAGTACCAACGTTTCCGCTGCTGCGTATTCGTTAACTGACCTGTCCATTCTTTTGGCAGGCGGCATATACCGCTTTACTTTTGGAGATGGACAAGTGTGCGTGTGTTACGGACATTGTCTTTGGCACAACCCTCCGCTTCTAAAGCTCAGTGGACAAATTCCTCTTGTAGCAGCCCTTGCACTAAAAAGTCCAACGGAACCACACCTCTCTTCACACCGTCATAAATTAGAATGCCCACGCTGGGCGAAAGCTATACATGCGTTTTGAAATATTAGTGGCCCATTCGCTTCCATTTGCGTTCATGGTTCGTGTTGTCCGGGAAGCGCTGGCCTTTGCTCAGTTTCACCTTCTGCGGATTTTGAATGCCTTGGTGAAAGGAATTGACGCCATCCTCGATGTACGTGCCATCATTCGGCGCCTTATCACCAGCGGAAAACAACGTTCCTTCGCCCATCTTAAATTACCTCCTGTATATGATGTAGATTGCCACTTAAGCAGTTATGCCGTAATGGCATAAGCCTGCAAGCAGTATGAGTTCAGCTGCCCGCTACCTTAATATGAGCCGGGGGGCGGGCGTTCATGAACACCAGATAACGGGAGGAAATAGAAGCTTGTTTTTGGGCTATATATTTGGTATAGTTAGAGGATGCGAGTAAGAACCTCGCTCCTTGCTCCATTTATGGGGCCGTTAGTCCAAAAGGAGGTGAAACATAATGCGCAAATACGAAGTGATGTACATTGTTCGTCCTGATGTTGAGCAAGAAGCTCTTCAAGCTGTCGTTGAGAAATTTAATGGCATCATCTCCAATGGTGGAGAAGTTACGAAACAAGATGTTAGCGGTAAACGCCGTCTTGCGTATGAGATCAACAAGATTCGTGAGGGATACTACGTTCTGGTTCATTTCAACGGAACTACGGAAGTCGTTAACGAACTTGACCGTATCCTGAAGATTACGGATGAAGTTATCCGCTTCTTGGTCGTCAGAGACGTAGCTTAGTTGAAGCCAAGGATTGATCGATTGGGAGGTCAGAGACGATGTTGAATCGTGTAATACTTATTGGTAGATTGACGAGAGACCCTGAATTGCGTTACACGCCTGCTGGCGTTGCAGTAGCGCAATTTACAATAGCAGTTGACCGTCCGTTTACGAGCGGTCAGGGCGAGCGTGAAGCGGATTTCATTCCGGTAGTCACGTGGCGTCAGCTAGCCGAGACATGCGCCAACTACTTGCGTAAAGGCCGCTTAACAGCGGTTGAAGGTCGTATTCAGGTTCGGAACTACGAGAACAACGAAGGCAAGCGCGTCTATGTGACGGAAGTAATCGCTGACAACGTCCGTTTCTTGGAATCCAACAAGGATGCGGGCGGAGCGCGTGAAGATAGCGGTGGTATGAGCGGCGGAAGCGGTTCTTTCGGAGGCGGTTCTTCCTACGGTAACGGTGGAGGAGGCGGAGGCGGCTATAACAGCAACAACAACAGTAATAACAATAGCGGCCGCTCCAGTAACAACTCACGTAACGACAACCGTGATCCGTTCTCGGATGATGGTCGACCGATCGATATATCTGAGGATGATTTGCCATTTTAATTGAAAGGATGGATTCGAATGAGCTTTAAGCCAAGAGAAGGCGGAGACGGAGAGCGTCCAGAACGCAAATTCGGCGGCCGCAAAGGCGGACGTAACAAACGCCGTAAAGTTTGCTTCTTCACCGTGAACAAAATCACTAAAGTTGATTATAAAGACACGGACCTGCTTAAAAAGTTTATCAGCGAGCGCGGCAAAATCTTGCCACGTCGTGTAACTGGAACAAGCGCAAAGTACCAACGCCTGCTGACTATCGCGATCAAACGTTCGCGCCAAGTAGCATTGCTGCCGTACACTACAGAATAGATTTTTCTATTCGAAAGAAGTCTGCCTGAGATTCGTCTCGGCAGGCTTCTTTTAATTTTCAGTTTTGATTTATTCATACCCTATGTACGAAATAAGCAGGGCCCTAATCAGATAGTACACTTCTGGTCATTCATTTTCTTAGATAGCTAATTACTTGACAATGTTCTCAATTGAATATATGATTGCTACATCAACTGTTGATATAGCTACTATTTGCGAGGCGGGTGTATGTGACATTGTTTTCTGAGGACAAGATTGCTGGTTTTGATAATATTGGTATTTTTATTCATCAAATCGATTTAGCACTTTGTAACTATGCAAAGAATGAATTAGCTCCTTTCAATATTGCACCTGAACAGAGTTTGATCACGATGCTTCTCCGGAATGAAGACGGATTGACCCAAAAAGAAATTTCTCAAAAGCTGGATAAAGATAAAGCAGTTATTACGCGTATGGTCGATAGTCTTGAACAAAAAGGATTTATCCGGAGAAGCATTAGTCAAGGTGACCGACGTATACAAAACGTATATTTAACGGCAGAAGGAAAGAAAAGTATGGACAATGTAATTCGAATTTCTGAAGAAATTAATCGGCTGATATGTAAAGGAATTTCACCTGAAGAGATACAGGAAGTGATAAGAATTCTTTCTAAAATGCGTCAGAACATCCAACAGATTTAACGCATTATAAGCCTATTAATTGTATCACTTAATAGGTTTATGTCACGCTAGGAGAGAAACAATTTTCTTCACGTTTAATGGTTGTTTAAATAAAATAACTATTAAACGTGTACCACTTTCTGGCCAGCAAATATATACCCATATCAAATAGTTGCTATATCAACTTTTTTTCTGCATATTAAAAGTAAGTGTGTAGGAAAAAATGATGAATTTCATAAGCGTGTTGTTGTAAAGCTTTATTAAAAAATCACCAAATATAAGGTGAAGCAACAGAAGAATTTACAGTAATAAAAGGAGGAAGCAATTATGAATGAAGGAAAAGCATCTATATCCAATCAGTTGCATCAGGCTGGCGAAGTGGTAATCGCCCCAAAGCTCCATCATATCGCCCTTAAGACGAACCAATTTAACGAGATGTGTGACTTCTATCGGTCATTATTAAACTTTCGTCCTACATTGGAAGTAGAGCAAGTCGTGGGCTTTTATACCTTTGACTTAGTACACCATCGATTGGTTATCTTTAACGACCCGTCACTAAGTTCGGAAGCGCAAGCTAGTAAGGGAATACACCATATAGCTTATGCATACGACACCGTTGATGATTTGATGCGTGTGTACCAGCATTTGAAACGCAACAATATTCATCCGTTCATAGCGGTGAATCATGGTCCGAACACAGCACTCTATTACCAAGATCCTGATTGCAATATTATCGAGTTAGAGTTCGACAACTTTGCTCCGCAAAAAGGACTGGAATTCATGTCGAAAATGCAACATAATCCTGATCTCTTTACATCCGATCCTAAAATAATGTTTATGCCAATCAATCCAGAAACCTACCTGAAAGCATGGCAGTCAGGAGCAACGCAGGCAGAACTGCATGAACGTTCTTATGCAGGCGAGTTCATCGAAGGTGCTCAAAGCCAACCACTTCCACCAGGTTTTAATCCTGCAGAACCTAAATAATGTATGCTTAGCATGCCTTATAAGGACCGAATTCATCAACATAAAAAGAATTGCAACTATTATCACCCACATAATCACAAAACGGAGGATTGTCCATGAAACCATCTAACAATGACATCGTTGAGGTTAACCAGCTTTTGTCCCTTTGGGGCCACTTAGTAGACAAACGTGAATGGGATCGGTTTGGTGAGGTCTTTACCGATGATGCCTTTTTTGACTCCAGTGTATTTGGATTTGCACCTGCTTTCGGCATTGATGCCATTCGGGAAATGTCAAATCAGGAAGGTCACGCTCGAGCGCATCATTTGACGAACGTATATGTCATAGATGGCCCCGGAGAAGACCTCATCGCAGAATCGAAGGGCCTTGGCATCCTGTCAGATGGGGCGATTGCTAGTGTCACCTATTCCGATACGCTTCGGAAGACACCCTTAGGCTGGCGCTTGGCTAGCCGAGTGCTGAAAATTCAACCGATCTTGAAATAACGTATGCTTAGCATGCCTTATAAGGACAGAATCCATCAACATGTCATGAAATTGCGAAATTTTTATTGTTTTTAGGTTTTGATCAATAAATTGTTTATTAATAATAAATCAGGGGGGGACAAAATGAAGCTTACAGGAAACACGATTTTTATTACAGGCGGCGGTTCGGGAATTGGACGTGCGCTAGCAGAAGCTCTCCACAAACTTGGAAACAAAGTGATTATCTCTGGTCGGCGTAAAGAACGTCTGGAGGAGACGATCAAAGCGAATCCCGGCATGTCCGCAGTGGAGTTGAATGTACAAGATCCTGCCAGCATAAAGGCGGCCGCCAAGCAGTTAATCGAAGAATACCCGGATTTAAATGTCCTGTTTAACAATGCCGGCATCATGCTGTTCGATGATGCGGCGGGCGTGGTCGATGAAGAAGTTTTGGTTTCGACGGTCACGACAAACCTGCTAGGGCCAATTCGTATGACCTCTGCATTGATCGAGCATTTGAAGTCTAAAGAAGAAGCGGTTGTCATCAACACGACTTCGATACTTGGATTTGTGCCACTAGCGGCGAACGCTGTATACTGTGCGACGAAGGCAGCTCTTCATACCTATACGCTATCCCAACGGTACATGCTTAAAGACACATCGGTAAAAGTACTGGAAATTGCGCCACCATGGGTTCAAACGGATTTGCTGAATAGCAACGATGAACCGCGTGCAATGCCACTTGCGGCATTCATTGAAGCAACGATGAAGGTACTTGGCACGGATACAGACGAAGTTCTGGTGGACGAAGTGAAAGTGTTTCGAAGTAACCCTGGCCCGAACGAAGGCGTTTTGGTGACCCAGTTTAACGATATGATGAACTCTGAACCTCCGAAGAGTCATTAATCCACCTATTATTAAATTAACTAAAAATTAGGAAAACAAAAAGTAGATAGACCTTTCTATCTACTTTTTGTTCATTATATTGCAACATGCTCGTGACTGCATTCATTTTTCTTCCTTGTTTAATTCGATTTTATAATCGCAATTTAATGTTAGCCTGACCGGTTTGGTATCGGTTAGGCTTTCAATTTATTTATATTCAGGACATAATTGACTATATCCTGCTTTAATTATCCAATATCCTATCGGTCATTCAGCAAAAAAGAGAATTTAATAGGCTTCTTTTTATGCTTATTTACGATGGCTGATTCAGGCAGGCAAGCTGAAAAACGGCAAAAAAATAGACCCACAGCGTGGGTCTAAACATTTATATTAATTAAAAGGGGGGTTGAGTACTAGTATAGAGGTTGTTTATTAAAGCAAGATGAAGAGAACTTTGCAAATACATTACTAATCATTGCAAGTCATTTCATGTCAACTCAAGCCTGTGGAGCGACACTAGGAACGGTTGCTGGCTCGCGGTTGCTGGTCAGCTTGCGTGAAAGGACAATCAGAATCACAGCGAGCAAGACGCCGGATGCGCCAATCCACGTAATGCTAGGCAAGGAGACTTTGGCGACGATTAGTCCGCCTGCGCTTGCCCCAACTGCCATAGCGAGCTGCAGCACGGAAGTGTTCAGACTCAGCATAATGCTCGATGCGCTTGGCGCAAGCGTCAGCAAATTGTATTGCTGTGTAGGCCCGGATGACCAAGCAGCAAATGACCATAGCATAAGCAGCGGGAAAACAATAGCCGAGGAGCTGGCACTGAAGGAAATGAGCAGCAGGGCAGCGGCATGAACAAGCATGCCACCCATTAATGTACGCTTCACGCCCCATTTGTCTGTGCTGTAGCCGCCTAGCTTGGAGCCGATCAGGCTGGCTACCCCAAATCCGAATAAGGCGATGCTTAGTGTATTTTCGCTCATAGCGGTCACTTGCAGGAGGTAGGGCGATATATACGTATAAGGAATCGAGTAGCCGACTATCCATAGAAAAGTGACGCCTAAAGCAGCAGCAATTTTTGGTGTCTTAAGCAAGGCTAGCTGCTCGCGCAGCGGTACAGAAGGCTCGCCATCGTATCGCGGAATGGCAAAGACAATCATAATGATGGCAAGCAGTCCGAGCACGCCAATGCCACCGAAGACGCTTTTCCAGTCATAAGATGCGGCTACCATACGGCCGATCGGAATTCCGATGATTAGCGCGGCAGTAAACCCGGTGACGACGGTGGCGATTGCGCTGGCCTGTTTGCCGGGAGCGGCCATTTTTGCAGCAAGCGTTAGTGAGGTTACGACGACGACGCCTGCTCCAAGCGCCATAATGATGCGCGCAGCGATGAACAAGCCGAAGCCTGGCAGAGCAATGGCAAGCAAGTTGCCAAGCACAAAGACAAACATCGCGTAAAGCAGCAGCTTGCGCCGTTCAATCCGTCCCGTCAGGGCCATCAGAATAGGTGTGCCAAGCGCGTAAGTAAGCGAGAAAAAGGTAATGAGCTGGCCGGCGGCACTGACCGATACGCCAATATCCTCCGAAATTTTATCCAATATCCCAGCAATGACATACTCCGATGTTCCAACCAAAAAACTAATTAAGGCAAGCAAATAAATTTTCAATGTGTTCGATAGCATGATGATAGTCCTCTCCACTTATATTTCTATATTTCTAAAAATATAGAAATATAAACTAAAAAAATTATGCCAGCAAATAAGGAGCGTATTTCTGTATAACGTCCATATCCGGGCTGTAGTAAATAAACGTGCCTTCCTTGCGCATTTTTAACAGGCCGCATTCTGATAGCTGCTTCAAATGATGGGAAAGCGTAGAGCTTGCAACCATTTCTAATTGCTGTCCAAGCGTGCTGCAGCACTGATCAGGCTGCTTGGCAAGCAGTTGGGCGATTTTGAAGCGGGTCGGTTCTCCGAGCGCTTTATAAACTTTAACGGCTGCTTGAATGGCTTCCTGCTCCTCCATGCGTAGTCCCTCCTCCATTACTATTTCTATATCTGTAGAAATAAGGCTAACATACTGGCCCCTGATTAGTAAAGCTTTAATTTCAGGATATGCTGAGATGAGATTTTCTTTGTTATATCCCCCATAGGGGGATATAATGAGGGGATTAAGCTTAAAGGATCAGGGGGCTGGGATGCCATGCTGGAAGCTCAACAGGCCGGAATGACAACACGGCGGCAAAAAATAAAAATCATATTAGCGCTTGCTGTGCCGACAATGATTGAGAACTTTTTGCTCACGATAGTTGGATTTATCGATACATTATTTGTTTCTAGAATCGGTCTGAATGAAGTAGCTGCCGTTGGGGTGGGCAACACGGTTATAGCGGTCTATATTGCGCTATTTACAGCTTTAGGAATTGGCACCTCTTCACTAATAGCCAGAGCAGTAGGCGCCGGGGATTTCACTAAGGCTACGGCCATAGCCAGGCAGTCGACATGGATATCGGCGTTTACAGGCTTAGCATTAGGCATTGTAAGCTTATTTTTTGCGGAGTCCATTTTGCGTTTAATGGGGGCAGCTCCAGATGTTCTGGCACAGGGGGTTATTTATTTTCAAATTGTTGCGGTGCCTTCCTTGTTTATATCGCTTATGGCGATCTTCGGAAGCATTTTGCGTTCTGCGGGCAATACAAGAGCGCCGATGATTGTTGGCATATGGGTCAATCTCATTCATATCGTGTTGGATTATGTACTCATATTCGGCATTGGCGGCTGGGAAGGCTGGGGAATTGCCGGAGCAGGCTGGGCGACGTCCATTGTCCGCGTCATTGGAACTGTGGTGTTGTACAAATACATACAGCAATCTAAGCTTTCTTTTTCCCTATTGAAAAAACAATCTGTGCAGAGCTACACATACCCGCTATTAAATTTATCATTACCGGCTGCGGCAGAACGGTTGATTATGCGTGTCGGACAAATGTTTTATTTGGGCCTCGTCATTCGAATAAGTACCGAAGTATACGCTGCGCATTTAATAGCAGGCAATGTGATTGCCCTGTCTTATCTGCCGGGTTATGGCTTGGCAGTAGCAGCTACAACGCTGGTTGGCCAGCAACTGGGGGCGGGGCGAACGCGGGATAGCTATGAATATGGGCTGCTGACGGCGTGGATAGCCGTAGTGTTCATGACCATAATCGGCATCGTTTTCTGGCTTGGATCAGGTATAGCGGCAAGCTGGTTTACGGGCGAGACCGTCATCGTTGAAATGGTCCGCACTGCGCTCGGCATTGATGCATTTGCCCAGCCGTTTCTGGCGATGAGTCTAGTCCTTGCAGGCGCTCTTCAAGGGGCAGGCGACACGAAGAGTCCAATGTATAGTACAATCATTGGTATATGGGGAATACGAGTGCTCGGCATTTATGTGCTGTGCTTGCATTTTCAGATGGGCATCGCAGGTGTCTGGCTGGTCAGCGCGATTGATCAACTGATGCGCTCCATTTATTTGATGCAGCGCTTCAAGTCTCGGATGAATGCGAAACAGACGATCGTTCAAGTCGAGTAGAGGGGGATGTGCATTGGAGCAGGATCATACACACACGCATATGCATGAGCATAAGCATCGCAAACAAATTATTAATCGATTGGCCCGTATTGAGGGGCATGTTCGATCCGTGAAGGAAATGACGGCTGACGGGCGTGACTGCTCTGATATTTTGCTGCAGATTGCAGCGGTGCGCAAGGCGCTCGATAATGCGGCCAAGCTGCTGCTGAAGGATCATCTGGAAAGCTGTGTGGTGGATGCCATTCACAATGGGGAGAAGAAAACGCTGGAGGATTTAAATAAGGCGCTGGAGCATTTTATACGCTAGATAAAGCTTGCTGCAAAAGGTAAAAACAAGCCGTGTTTCTCTGCTGCAGAGAAACACGGCTTGTTCTATGTTTTTTTATTCTAAACAGCTATTCAGTCTTCCTGCGGGTGAGCGCCAGCATAAGGAACGAAATCAGAACGATGGCAATCGTCCATGCCCAAGCCATCGTCATGTTGCCACCGTCTACAGCGACGTAGATCGCGGTTGGCACCGTCTGGGTAACACCCGGAATATTGCCAGCAATCATGAGTGTTGCCCCGAACTCGCCGAGCGCTCTGGCGAAGCCGAGTATATAAGCGCTGATGAGAGAAGGCCATACAAGCGGCAGCGTAATGTAGCGAAAAATCTGCGATTCATTGCCGCCCATAGAGCGGCCCGCATCCTCTAAATTACGATCTACTCCTGAGAAGCCAACCTTCATCGTCTGGTAGACGAGGGGGAAGGCAACGACTATGGAGGCGATAACCGCCGCCCACCAGGTGAAAATGACTGGAGCATGAAACACCCACTCGATCAGCTTGCCCATCCAGCCTCTGCGGCCGAGCAGCACAAGCAGCAGAAAACCAACGACCGTCGGCGGCAGTACAAGCGGCAGCATAAATAATGTTTCAAGCAGCAGCTTGCCTTTGAACGTTGCTTTCGACATCCATCTTGCAATAAGGACTCCAAGCAAAAGGGTTACGACACTCGATAGTAAGGCAACCTGTAGAGAAAGCCGGATCGGCGTCCAAAATGCGGGCCAATCTATGCCTGCCCCAATCATTTCGCCGCGGAGAACCCGTATTTAGTAAATACGTTCATGGCATCTTCGGTTTGCAGGTAAGCGTATAAAGCTTCCGCTTCACTTTGATGCTTCGTTTCTTTCACAATACCGATTGGATATACAATTGGCGTATAAGTTTCTGGATCAACAGCAGCAGCGATTGTCACTTTATCGGAAGTCAGTGCATCTGTACGATAGACGAAACCGGCGTCTACATTTCCTGTTTCTACATATTGCAGCACTTGGCGCACGTCTTTCGCTTGGACAAGCTTGGATTGCAGGCTGTCCCACAGCTTAGCGTTCGTCAAAGCTTCCATTGCATAGTTGCCAGCAGGCACGCTCTCTGGAATACCGATTGCGATTTTGCCAAGGGTATCTTGGCTGAGGTCGGCAATAGCGGCTACTTCCACTTTGCTGTCAGCTCCCGTTACAATAACGAGTTCGTTAGCCAGAAGTTTTATTTGCTGGTCTTCCGCAATAAAGCCTCCTTCAACGAGTGCTTTCAGGTTTTTGGAAGAAGCAGAGAGGAACAGGTCAGCCGGGGCGCCTTGTTCTATTTGCTGCTGCAATGCGCCGGATGCGCCGAAGTTGAAGTTTAAGGAAATAGATGGATTCGCAGCTTCATAAGCTTGCTTGAGTTCTTGAAGGGCATCGGTCAAGCTGGCAGCAGCAGAGATCGTTAAATCTACTTTCTCGGCAGGTGCAGGAGCCTCGCTCGCCTGCGGAGATGCCGATTCTACAACAGCAGCGCTGGGACTGCTTGCGCTTGTGTCTAAGGCAGCCGTTCCAGTATTGTTCGCCCCGCACGCCGCGCATACAAGCAGCACAGCCAACATGAAAAATAGTGCAGCAGGTTTCTTGAAAGGTGTAAGCATAAACTCTCCTCCAAATATAGTTTATTATATCTATTTATAACTAAACATCATTATAGACTGGTGTCAATTCGACTGTAAAGTGAGATGGGAGGTTTGAAATAGATTATGCTACAATTAAAGGTATGAAAATAATAACCGAATTCAACCTTCAACCTGGGCTGAACGAGGCTAAGGAGATTCTATATGTCCGCTGACATCTCATATACAACTGAAGAAATTGCCAAGCTTCTAAAGATTTCCAAACTAACCGTATACGATTTGATTAAAAAAGGAGATCTGCCCTCCTATCGGGTAGGCAAGCAGATGCGAATTGACGCTTCCGATCTGGAAGCGTACAAGCTGCGGGCAAAAGGCCTCCAAGCCAGTGCGCCTGCCGGCAAGACAATGGCTTCCCAGCAGCAAGGGTCTCCATACGCGAACGCGCTGGATTTATCGGACCGAAACGCTGCCTTGTCAACAGCTGGCGGGGGACGCCCGATCGTCATTACCGGACAAGATATGAGCCTGGATATTTTGGCCAAGCATATGGAGCGGGAGGGACCTGGCTTGCGCCCGCTGCGCTCCTATGTCGGCAGCATGGACAGCCTGATATCGATGTATAGAGGAGAATCAGACATCGTCAGCACGCATTTGCTGGATGGCGATACAGGGGAATATAACGTTCCCTATATTCGTAAACTATTGATTGGGGCACCTTATATCGTTGTTCATATGCTGACGAGGAGCGCAGGCTTGTTCGTGCAGCAGGGCAATCCGCTTAAGCTGGCAAGCTGGGCCGATTTGGCGAAGCCAGGACTTCGCCTCATTAATCGGGAGCGTGGGGCCGGTGCGCGCGTGCTGCTGGATGAGCAGCTTCGATTGCACGGTATTCCGGCAGCTTCAATACTAGGCTATGACCAGGAGCAGACGAACCATCTTGCAGTAGCGGCGCAGGTTGCGTCAGGCGAGGCTGATGTGGGTATTGGAACGGAGAGGGCTGCAGCGATCGTCTCCCGCCTTACCTATATACCACTCGTTCAGGAGCAATACGACCTGGTTATGCTGAAGAAGCCGGACAATCAACTATTCATTAATGCGGTCATTCGCATTTTACGGTCGCAAAGCTTCAAGCAGGAACTGGGAGCCATCGAAGGGTATGACTTGACCCGTACAGGGGAAATCGTTGCAGAAAGCTGAGAACATCATAAGCAGGAAGAAGGAACAGCGGATGGACCATTTTAAAACAGGAAAAGAACGGTTTGTACAGTTTATTTTAAATAATAAATTCGTCATATTTTTGCTCGTGCTGCTCCTGGTTAGTCTGAATATTTTTGTCATGAGCAAAATCTCCTACGTGTTCACGCCGCTCGCTGTATTGTTCAAGACGGTGCTGCTGCCGATTATTTTGGCGGGTGTAGCTTATTATTTGCTGAATCCGATTGTAGATTATTTGGAGACGAAGAAGGCTCCGCGTATTTATTCCATCTTTGTGATTTTTGCGGTTATTTTAGGGCTGCTTACGATTTTGCTGACGGTGGTCATTCCGCTTGTAACTACACAGATCGTCAGTCTGGTCGATAATTTGCCGGGCTATGGGGATCAGCTGCGAACGAAGTTTGATGAGCTGATGCACAGCGGAGACCTGCGGGATATTGAGCGGTGGCTCAATGTTAACCCTTCGGATTTGAGCGGCAATATTACGAAGCGGGCGACGGAGCTGCTGAATGGGGTATGGCAAAGTTTAGGTTCATTCGTGGGGGCGCTTAAAGATGTCGTGCTTGCCGTCATTACGCTGCCATTTATTCTTTTCTACCTATTAAAAGATGGCAAAAGGCTGCCGGATTATATTGCGGCTATACTGCCAATGAACATGAGAGCGCACACGAAGCGCATTATGGGCGAAATGAACGGCCAAATCAGCAGTTACATAAGAGGCCAGATTATTGTAAGCTTCTGCATTGGGGTGCTGCTATATATTGGTTATTTGATCATTGGGCTTGAATATTCGCTGGTGCTGGCGCTGATTGCCGCATGTACAGCCATCATTCCGTATCTGGGCCCAGCTATCGCGATTACGCCAGCGCTCATTGTTGCGATGGTAACCTCACCCGTCATGCTGCTGAAAATGCTTGTGATCTGGACGATTGTCCAGCTTATCGAAGGGAAGTTTATCTCCCCGCAAATTATGGGGAAAAGCATGCATATTCATCCCATTACGATTATTTTCGTCATTTTGACCGCTGGAAATTTGTTTGGATTGGCGGGCATTATTTTAGCCGTTCCAGGTTATGCGGTGCTGAAAGTTATTGCGACGAATTTCTTCCACTGGCTGCAGGCCCGTTCGCCGCTCTACGCAGCGGAGGAAGTGAATGCGGATAATGATTTTAAGCTATAATATAAGCATTATAAAACGAAGGGCTGCTTGCAAAAGCAGTCTTTTTATTAAAATATAAGGAAGTATAATCTGGCTGCATAACATTTTCCTCTATTTCAACGCGTAACGGCAGTGCCTTCAAGGGGCTGCAATGCCGTTTGCGTTTGAACTTTTCAAAAGTAACTAAAAGTTGTAATTGCAGTTTTTGTCGCAAAGGAATAAAATGAACATGAGTGTGGTCAAGTCCCTCTAATGATGCATCCTTATTGTGAAACATTTCACAATTTCAGGTTTTTTTCAGAGGCGGCTTGCAGTTGTAACGGCGTTTAACTAATCATGCAACAATCAACGCAAGGGAGGCATTTTTCGTATGTCGGAAACATTAACAGAGCAAGAAGTACAGACGGGATCTGTACGTAGTGAACTGGACGTTCTGGAGCAATTGCTTAAACCGGAAATCCAAAGCTCGCTGAATCAGCTGGTAGAAAGCTTGCCTAAGCTTGCTGAAATGGTTACTTTGATGACCAAAGCTTATGATGTGGCAACAACTGTAGCGAATGACCAAGTGCTTATGGGCGACATGAAGCATGGTATCGAGGAATTCGTTAAGCCAATTACGGACAAAGCAAAAGGCATTGCATCGGCTGCTGTAGAAGCTAATGATCGTGCACATGCAGAGCCTACGACAATCGGTCTGTTCGGCATTCTCAAAATGCTGAAAGATCCGCAGGTCCAACAAACATTGCGTTTCGCGCAATCGTTCTTGGATGTATTGGCAGAGCGCAACAAACAGCGTTAAGATCGGATCAGAATGAGAACGGAGGATCAGTATGTCTAAGCATATTTTGATTTTGGGTGGCGGTTATGGCGGTTTGCTGAGCGCATTGACAACTCGCAAATATATGTCCCCCGAGGAAGCAAGCATTACCGTTGTTAACCGTATTCCATCGCACCAAATCGTAACGGAATTGCATCGTCTGGCCGTTGGCGGCGTTCATGAGAACAACGTTGCTTTGCCGCTGACGAAGCTGTTCAAAGATAAATCCATCAATTTGGTTATCGACACAGTCGACAAAATTGATCCGGACCAGAAGCAAGTTCACCTTTCCAGCGGTGCAAAAACTTCCTACGATACGCTTGTTATCGCTCTTGGTGGCGAAACAGCATTTTTCGGCATCCCAGGCCTTGAAGAGAACAGCCTGACGCTGAAATCGGTTGAGGAAGCAAACCGCGTGAGCGCGCACATTCAAGAGCGCCTTGCTGCGTATGCAAAATCCAAAGACAAAGCTGACGCAACGATCGTTGTTGGCGGCGGCGGCCTGACTGGTATTGAGCTGATCGGTGAAATTGCCGACATGCTGCCAAAATGGTGTGAGCAGTACGGCGTTAACATCAGCGAAGTATCGGTATACAATGTTGAAGCAGGCCCGTCGATTCTGGCTGGTTTCCCTGTGGAGCTTGTTGACCGTGCGAAAGCAAGCCTTGAAAAACGCGGCGTTCAATTGCTGATGGGTATTGCGGTTACAGAAGTAAAAGGCAACCAAGTTATTTTGAAAGACGGTCAAACGCTTGTGGCTAACACATTCGTATGGACTGGCGGCGTTACAGGCAACCCTGTCGTAGCAAACTGCGGTATTGAAGTAAACCGTGGCCGCGCTACAGTTAATGAGTTTCTGCAATCGACTTCGCACCCTGAAGTTTACCTGGCTGGCGACAACGCAGTTGTATTTAGCCCAGACGGCCGTCCATATCCGCCAAGCGCACAAATCGCATGGCAAATGGGCGAAGCAATCGGCTACAACCTGTTCGCGCAATCCAAAGGCTTGCCGCAAAAATCGTTTACATTCGTTAACTCCGGCGTTCTTGCGAGCCTTGGCCGCAAAGATGCAATCGGAACTGTTGGCGCAAGCCAGCTTCGTCTGAGAGGCACTACAGCTTCCCTGATGAAAGAAGCAAGTAACGTTCGTTACCTGTCGCATGTTAACGGCTTGTTCTCGCTCGTTTACTAATTTAATTCATTAATAACCATAATAAGTCCTCGTTTAAACGGCAGCAGCTGTTTGGGCGAGGACTTTATTTTTCTCACTGAAAAATGGTACGATAAGGCAAAAAGGGGGACAACGGCCATGGAGCATTATATTAAATATTGCCTGGGCAAGAAGGGCGCTTTTGAAGATTATCCTTTCGGACCGGAAGCGCTGGTTATGAAGGTTGAGGGAAAGATGTTTGCCTTAATTTCTGACGACCGGAAATCGATATCGCTCAAATGCGACCCTATCATTGCTGAAAATTTACGCGAGCAGCATGCGGCGGTTATCCCTGGCTACCATATGAATAAGAAGCACTGGAATACGGTGCTGCTGGACGGCAGCCTGGAGCAAGAAGAGGTCGAGAGCATGATCACCCACTCCTATGAGCTGGTTGTAAAGTCGCTTCCGAAGGCGGTACGCGAGAGCATAAGCGGCAGTTAATGGGCGGAAAGTATGGTTTTCGAGGCTCATTTTAGGTATAATAAAAGTATTGAGCGTTTAATTGAATAAAAAGAAGTTTTTCGGAGGAGTCTGTCAACAACGGGATTTCTCTGTCTGCTTGTAAAGAGCCCGTATATATGCGGGCTCTTTTTTTATGTTTTTTGCTGCAAATAAGGAGGGAAATTAAATGGAATTTATTTTAACGTTAATGCTAATTATCGCGGTGTCCAAAATAGCAGGAGCACTTTCCGTCAAGGCTGGCCAGCCTGCTGTACTCGGAAAGCTGCTTGCAGGTATAGTCGTTGGTCCCGCCTTGCTTGGGTGGGTAGACAATAGCGACTGGCTGGCTCATTTCTCAGAAATCGGCGTGCTGCTGCTCATGTTTATCGCAGGGCTTGAGACGGATCTGGAGCAGCTGCGTAAAGACTGGAAAGCGTCATTTTCAGTGGCGCTAGGGGGCATTATTTTGCCATTCGCCGGAGGATATGGGGCTGCTGTCTTGTTCGGCTTGTCCTCCGCGCAGGCGATCTTTCTGGGGCTGCTGCTCTCCGCCACCTCGGTCAGCATATCGGTGCAAACGTTGAAGGAAATGAACAAGCTGAGCTCCAGGGAAGGCACGACGATACTAGGAGCGGCGGTTGTAGATGACGTGGTGGTCGTTGTTTTGCTGGCTGTTGTCATGAGCTTGCTTGGATCAGGAGGAGATGTATCGATTCCCCTGCTGCTCGGGAAAAAAGTGCTGTTCTTTGCTGTTATTATTGCCGCGAGCTGGTGGCTGGTGCCGTTTATCATGAAACGGCTGGCCCGCTTCCCAGTTACAGAGGCAGCGATAAGTGCTGCGCTGGTTATCTGCTTCGGCTTCGCTTATTTCGCAGACGCTATGGGCGTTGCTGGCATTATCGGAGCATTCGCTGCGGGGATTGCGATTGGGCAAACGCCGCTTCGCCACACGGTTGAAACGAAGATCGAGCCGATCGCCTATTCGCTATTTGTACCTGTTTTTTTCATCAGCATTGGGCTTAACGTTACTTTTGCGGGAATCGGCGAGCAAATAGGGTTTATCGCTTTGTTATCCGTTGTTGCGATACTGACAAAGCTGTTCGGCGCCGCAGCCGGAGCAAGACTCACAGGCTTCAATATGCGCTCGTCCATAGGAATTGGGGCGGGAATGATATCTAGAGGCGAGGTAGCGCTCATTATCGCCGCTTCCGGCTTGCAGTCGGCGCTGCTGCCGCAGGCTTATTTTACCCCGGTCGTACTCGTTATTATGGTGACAACGTTAGTCACCCCGCCGCTCATGAAGCAGCTGTTCAAGCGGGAGCAGCCAGCTAACTAACTCATGCAAGGGACAAGGAGTCGGTTATGGGGAAATTGCAAAAAGAATTTATCGTCAATGTCAGCGCAGTGTCCTTTATTTTAAGCGCGATTTACAGCTTTGTATGGATCAAAGCGGATTACTATTTTTTATCGCATGAAACGGACATCAATGGGGATTTCGGTTTTGCTGTGTTCTTTATATTTTTTGCTAGTTTATACGTTATACATGTCCTTATGTGTGCGATCCATTATGCTGCATTTCGTATAGGCGGTACAAGGGCAAGAGCAGCTACTAAGTTTATTCTGTTTAACGGCGCAGGCGGCCTTTTGATCGGGGGTATTTGCTATTTAACGGGCAGCGCTGTTCCGCTTTCGCTTGTCTGCTCGCTCGTTGTAATCTCTATCATTTCAGGGCTTCATCGTACATGGTCTCCGTCATGAGGCAGGGGCAACAAAACATTCGAAAAAACGGGGCGCCTCTCATTTAAGAGATGCACCCCGTTTTTATTTTATTGGCCTTAGGCCGTTGTCTCGACCTGAGTCTCTATTTCATCCGTTTCAATGATCAGCTCAACCTTCTTAATTCGGTGCTTGCCGATCTCACGAATAATAAATCGCATATTATGATGATGAAGTTCTTTGCCGATGCGCGGATCTTGAATTTCGCTGTACAGCCAGCCGCCGACCGTATCGACTTCCTCATGCTCCAGATTGACCCCTGTAAGCTCGCTCAATTCGTCGAGTGATACTTTGCCGTCAAGCAGGTAACAGTTGTCAGCAAGCTTCTCAATGTCCTTGCGCTCGTCAGCATCAAATTCATCACGAATTTCGCCAACAATTTCTTCTAAAATATCTTCAATCGTAATGAGGCCTGACGTTCCGCCGTATTCATCCATCAAAATGGCGATATGCACTTGCTCCTGCTGCATGCGCTTGAGCAGCGTTTTGACAGGCAGCACTTCGGAAACCGTAAGTACAGGATGGATCAGCTTTTTGAAATCAAACTCTTTATTATGATGAAATTGCAAAAACATTTGCTTCGTATTGATCATGCCGATAATGTTGTCTTTGCTGTCTTGTGCGACAGGAAAGCGTGTATATTGTTCTTTATGAATGATTTCCATGTTTTCAACTAACGATTTATTGGAATACAGGCAGATCATATCGGTGCGGGGCACCATAATCTCCTTCGCGAGCATTTCGTCAAAAGCGAAAATGCGGCTCACGTAGCCATACTCCGTGTTGTTGATTTTGCCGCTCTGGTAGCTGTCATTCAGAATAATCTGAATTTCTTCTTCGCTATGAGCGTCTTCATGCTCTTTCACCGGCTTTAGTCCGAACAAGCGCACAAGCGCATTTGCAGAACCGTTCAATACCCAGATGAAAGGATACATAATTTTGTGGAACAAGATGATTGGCTTTGCTACTGTAAAGCTGATGAATTCCGCTTTTTGAATCGCCCACGTCTTCGGAGCAAGCTCACCAATAACGACGTGCAGAAAGGTTACGGAAGCAAAAGCGATAATAAAGGACAATACGTGACTGACTTCACTACTTATACTAAGCTGTTGAAAAAGAGGGAACAGGATTTTCTCCACTGTCGGTTCACCTAGCCAACCTAACCCGAGCGCTGTAATGGTAATACCAAGCTGACAGGCCGACAGATAACCATCCAAATTGCTTGTAACCTGTTGTACGGCAAGAGCGTTTTTCTTGCCTTCAAGCACTAATTGATCGACTCGGCTTGCCCGGAGCCTGATAACAGCAAATTCCGTTGCTACGAAAAAGGCAGTCATCACAATTAATAATGCAATCAATAACAGATTAAGTCCTATACCCATGTCTACTTTTCACTATCCTTTTTAAATGAATTTTAAGTTCTTATGAACTAATATACCGAACTCAAGGGTCAATATGCAATCTCGCCATTCGTTGTTAGCAGGCCATATGAGGCAAATTACAGGCAAAAATGCGAAAAATGTTGATATTATTGGCTATTATCTCATCTTTACATTCCTATATCACGGGCGTATGATAAGTTCATTCGAACTTGAAATGGTTCAGTACAAGTAGGAGGAAAGCGATATGGAGTCTTTCACGCTTACTCGAAAAGAAATGGCTTGCCTGCTGATGGCGCTGGATGGACAGGATGGACATCGTCCTTTGCAGGTGCTGCAGGATGCCTGGAAGAAGACGCACCGCAATGCATTGGAAGCTGGAGCTTCCCTGCCAGCCTTCTTATCCACGGCCCTTCCCCCCATTCTGGAGAAGATGATAAAAGGCAATGAGGTGAGAGGCTTCTCACTGCAGGAAATCGCTACGCTCGGCCATATGGTGGAGTATTCCAACATGTCTATTACCTCTATGCAGAATTGGGTGAAGCGCGATTTTAAGGCGTATTTCAATTGTCCAAAAATGGGCAAAAAATATTCGCTGAATCAAGCGGCGCTGTTGTTCGTCATTGATGATTTGAAGTCGAATCTCGATTTTGAGTCGATTCGCAAGCTGCTTGAGATTTTATTCATCAAGCCGGAGGATGAATCGGCCGATCTAATTGGCCCGCTTGAGCTATATGCGTCTTACTCGGCCATGTTTGAAGAGCTGGATGCGAATAATGACCAGCTTCTAGATACCTTCGGCCATGTGAAGGGCGGCAGCAAGCAGGATGCATTGACGGAAAATGCGATTAGAGCATCGGCGGACCGTTTTGCCCAGAAGCTGCCGGATTTGACGAACGACCAGTCGGAGGCGCTCCGCAATATTTTGTTCATTGCGGCGATTTCGATCCAGACGGCGTATTTCCACTCGCTGGCTCGCCGGTATTTGAATGCCACCCTGTTTCTGCATCGGTAATGATGCGGCAGGGGACCTGTCCGATTAGGCTGGCTGCGCAAGTGTGCGCAAGGCGGGTAAATAATAAGGCTCCTATCCTAAAGCGGACAGGAGCCTTATTTTTGAAATATAGGAAAGTCTATTATAACGTTATCCTTTCTCTATATTTCTCGGAATGAAACGCACCGTCCCGCCAAAGGATTGAGCCAGCCGTTTCACCTTGAAATATAGGAAAGTATATCGAAACGCTATCCTTTCTCTATATTTCTCGGAATGAAACGCGCCGTCCCACCAAAGGATGGAGCCAGCCGTTTCACCTTGAAATATAGGAAAGTCTATTATAACGTTATCCTTTCTCTATATTTCTCGGAATGAAACGCGCCGTCCCGCCAAAGGATGGAGCCAGCCGTTTCACCTTGACCAAATTACTTGAATTGTGCAGCTTGCTTCTCGGCGATGTCGCCAACGTAAGGCAGCTTGAATTGTTTGCCTTGGTAAGCTTGAAGCATCAGGAAGATCCAGAGAGCGAAGCCGAGAATACCAAGCAGGGCGCTAATCAGTGACCCGATAAACGGAATGATGTTCAGCACCATCATGACCACGGTTAAGCCGCCGAATGTAATAATCGATTGCATTGCATGAAATTTCACGTACCGGCTGTTTTTCTCCAATACAAGGAAGATAATTCCAGTGACAAAGCTCAAAACATAACAAAGCAGCGCTGCGACCTTAGGATCGAGCCCAGTTGAGGATTGATCAGGTTGATTAAATTGTTGCATTTGTGTAGGTCATCCTTTCTGATTCTAAAAATGAATGTGCGTTACACTATATTCTTCCTTACCCGCTATTATTCCTGCCAAAACTCGCTAGAATACATCATTTGGTAGCAAAGTCTTGTAAAAGTTTTGTAACTTATGGCTTAGTGTTGTCGTTTATGATGATGAGTGTGCTTCTTGAGCACTATAATCTTACTAGTTAGGAGTTAGAGCAATGTCAAAATGGACAAAAAAGAAGAAGTGGATATATACGCTCTGCGCAGCGGTGCTTGTGCTTGGAACGGCGGGCTATTTCAATCGTGGAGCGCTTGCTATGCTGGGCTTCAACTGGTTTCTCTCCGATCAGGTAGCTACCCAACTGGAGCAAACCTATAAACCAATAGAAGGCCGCGAACCTATTCAGGTCGGCAATATGAATACGAATCCGTTCGCCCTTATGCTGCTCGGCGTTGACCAGCGCGGCAAGGAGACGGGAAGATCGGATACGATGATTTATACGGTCATACGTCCGAAGGACGGCGCTATTCTCATGGTGTCCATCCCGCGTGATACGTATACGGAAATTGTGGGTAAAAACAAAGAGGACAAAATTACGCATGCGTACGCATTTGGTGGAGCCAAGATGGCGATAGAGACGGTCGAAAATCTATTTAACCAGCCTATCAACTATTATGCCGCTATTAATTTTCAAGGGTTCAGAGATGTTATTGATGCAATGGGAGGGATTTCCCTGCCGATTGCAGAAGATATAGTAAATAAAGATCCCGATCACGAAAAGTTTGTCGTGAAAGGCGGTCAGGATGTATATAATGGCAATGATGCGCTGAATTATGTTCGTTACCGTGAAGATGCCGGAGGCGATATGAGCCGTACGGGAAGACATCAAGTTTTTCTGAACCAGCTGCTGGATAAAGTATCTGAGGTCGGCCAATGGAGCAAAATTCCTGATCTGATTGACATTATGGGTGAAAATTTCAGTACGGACATCCAGCCTGACCAGATGATCAAGCTGGCGCAGCAGTTGCTGCAGCAGGATAACCGCACGATATACAGCCATACGCTGAAAGGCGAGGGACACAGGCTGACGAACGGCGGCGCATGGTATTATTTTGCGGATAAAGACGATTTGTCCAAGACGCAGGCGATGATTGGCAGCTGGCTGAACCCCGATACGGCAAAGCAGGATTTAATTATGCCGGATGAGTACGCTTCGAAAGTGCAGAAGCCGGTTGGCTCATTGTCCAGCGCAAGCGACGCTGAGTAGACTGCGGGCAGTCTCATGGCGGTAAGCGAAGGAAGAAATGGAGTTGAGTGACGGATGAACATTGCGTTTTTTCTGCTGCCCAAGCAGGAAGTCGTAACGGTAACGCATGACGCAACACTTAGGCAGACGCTGGAGAAAATGGAGCATCACCGTTATACAGCCGTACCGATTATTAATGCCGAAGGCGAATATGCAGGTGCTGTCACAGAAGGCGATTTATTATGGTTTATGAAAAATAGGCCGGAGCTGACTTTCGAAATGACGAATAAAGTCAAGCTGGCGGACGTCCCGCTGCGGCTGAATCACCGCTCGGTTCGAATTGACGCGAACATGGAAGACCTCATTATGCTGGCGAAGGTGCAGAACTTTGTGCCGGTCGTCGATGACAGCGAGCATTTTATTGGCATTGTGCGGCGCAGTGAAATTATTGATTATTGCCAGACGATTATGCAAAGCGCGATTGCGATTGAAGCATAGTCTTTTTCAAGGAAGGCGGAGAGCAGCGGCTCTTCGCCTTTTATCAATGTAAGACCTCTGTTGCTGAGATCACGCAGTTCGGGAGGCTCACTCCATTTTTGACGGACTGAGGTTCCGCTATTCTGGCTTTTGATACGGTTTCTGGCTCTAAGCGGACTGGAAAGGCGTTATTGTCTTAATTTTCCCGCCAAAATGGCTATTTGCAGCGCATTAGCGGCTCCTGAGTCCGCAAGCTGTACCCAAACCTGCGATTCTGTTGAAATAGCTGCTGCTGTGTCCGCCAAGTTTATCTTTGTTCAAGATGTAAAGGCATAAAGCCCCTAATCGAAGAGTACGCCATTGCCTTTCGTTACGTGGATTCACATTCAGGATAGGTGATATTCCCAGTAGGAGTAGGAATACGTATGAAGCTACATTCGATTATCATTTGGCTCGCTTACGTTGGCATACACGTCCTAACATTTCATCGCGAAACGAGCATTGCCTACAAAGTAAGGCAAAGCCGTTTACGCTTGAAATATAAGGTATTATAAATTTGTCTATATAAATAAGCTTCTATTTCATCGCGAAACGAGCATTGCCCACAAAGTATGCCAATGCCGTTTACGCTTGTTGGATGCGGTGAAGCTTATTTATGATATAATGGGGTCTGGCAAGCATGGCGGCAAGAATTACGAATATACATGTGCAAGAGGTGAACGGTTTGAAGACCGGTATGAAATCTGTTTTATGGAGCGCGGCAGCACTGCTCCTGTTATTGTCCATAGCTGTACCTGTTCTTAATATTTTGACCATATTGTTTCTTATGGTTCCTTATGTGGTGTTGTACACAGCGCTTCCCGCGCGTGGGTTCATTCTGCATATGCTGCCGGTATGGGTGCTGTCCTTCCTCATATTAGGAGCTCCAGCGTTAATTATCGGTTTGTTTTTCCTTGTTCCCTCTATAGTGATGGGGCATATGTTCAAGAAGCAGCTGCCTGCACATAAAGTGCTGTCAAGAACGGTTATTACGCTGCTTGTACTGTTTTTGATGGAATTTGCAGCTTTTGAAGTGATTTTAGATTTGTCTCTGACTAGCGAAATGGGCAATTTTGTTCGCTCCGTATTTAATGATCCACAATTGCAGCCTTTGCTTCCTGTGGAATGGAGCGATGAGTATACCGAGATGCTCATTCAAATGATGCTGAATACGATTCCGCTCGCTGTTATTAGCGTATCGTTCTTTTACGCTGTTGTTACCCAGTATATTTCACGGCGTGTGCTTGGTTCTTCAGGCATTGAGGTGCCGAGAATGCCGCTGGCGAAAGATTGGATGCTGCCGCGGGTTTTAGTCATTTATTATGTGATTGTTTACATTCTAAGCCTGTTTGTCAGTCCTGACAGCAAATCCTTCATCGGAGTAGCAGTGCTTAATTTGCTGCCATTGCTGAGGCTGGCTTTTGCAATTCAAGCCGTCGGTTTCTTCTTCTATTTGGCTCATGAACGTAAATGGAACCCGGCTATCCCGGTGCTGATTGCAATACCTGTACTAATTTTCTCACCGCTTAGCTTAATCGGTGTGCTTGATGCTGCTTTCCCCATCCGCAAGTCATTTACGAAGAAATCCTAGCACAGGAGCGATCAGGAAATGCCAAAGTTTTTAGTTGTTCGCTGGCATGGCATGCATCAGTTGGCGGCTTTCGCTATTATGGCGGTTATGACGACAGCACTTGCTTGGTTCGAATGGCGAATCGGGCTTATTGCTCTGCTGTTTATGATCGGTTTCAGCGTATATGGTTTTCTGGCGGAGCGGGCGTTCCGCAAAGATTTAAAAACGTATTTAGGTACGATTTCTTACCGGGTAAAGAAGGCTGGCAATGATGTGATTAGCGAGCTTCCTTTCGGTATTATATTGTATAATGAAGACAAGACGGTTGAATGGCATAACCCTTATATTGCTGAGATTTTGGGCCATGATTCTGTCGTGGGCCAGACCATCGCAGAGCTGTTCCCCTCCTTGCACCAGTCAAAGGACAAGGAACGCGAGGCAGAGCAGCAGGTTATAGTGGGGAACTATGTTTTTCAACTGATTTTCAAGCCGGAAGAACGTATTTTGTATGTGAAAAATATTACGGAGCTCTGGCATCTCTCCAAGAAATATGAAGAAGAGAAGCTGGCACTTGGTATCGTCATGATTGACAGCTTGGATGAAGTGACGCAGGGCATGGACGATAATCAGCGTTCGGCGCTGCTGTCCAAGGTGACGACAGAGATTACCGAGTGGGCGCAGCGCTATCAGCTTCATATTAAGCGGCTTACCTCAGACCGGTTTATGCTCATTACGGACCTCAAGACCCTTAGACAGCTGGAGCAATCGCGGTTTGTCCTGCTCGACGAGGTTCGTGAGCTGACCTGTGATCAGAAAATCCCAACAACGCTCAGCATTGGCTTTGCAGCCGAGGCAGAGAGCATCGTCGAGCTGGGACAGTGGGCGCAATCCAGCCTTGATATTGCCCTTGGGCGCGGCGGGGATCAAGCAGCTGTCAAAATCGGCGGCAGGCAGTCCTTCTATGGCGGCAAGTCCAATGCGGTCGAGAAGCGGACCCGCGTTCGGGCTCGCGTCGTGGCGCATGCGCTTAGAGATTTGATTAAGGAAAGCGGCAATATTATTATTATGGGCCATAAGATGCCGGACATGGATGCAATCGGCGCAGCTATTGGGATTACGAAGGCGGCGCAAATATTCGGCAAGGAAGCTTTTATCGTGCTGGAGGGCATTAATCCTTCGATTCAGAAAATGATGGAGATGCTGCGCGAGGATGAGCGTTTCTCCAAACGGTTCATTACGCCGGAGCAGGCGATGTCCATGACGAACAATAAGACGCTGACGGTTGTCGTCGATACCCATAAGGCATCGATGGTGAAGGAACCGCGGCTCATTGGAGCGCATGGGAAAATCGTGGTCATCGACCATCATCGCCGCGGCGAGGAGTTTATTGCGAATGCGCTGCTGGTTTATATGGAGCCGTATGCGTCCTCCACTTGCGAGCTCGTTGCCGAGCTTCTTCAATACATTGCGGATCGGATTGTGCTTGATGTCCGGGAAGCGACCGCGCTGCTCGCTGGCATTACGGTAGATACGAAGAGCTTCTCCCTTCGTACCGGTGCCAGAACGTTTGAGGCGGCATCGTTCCTGCGTCGCAACGGTGCGGATTCGATGCTGGTGCAGCGGATGCTGAAGGAAGATTTGGAAGAGTATGTCCGCAAGGCGGAAATTATTAAGCATGCGAGCGTGCATTATGAGCATATCGCGATTGCGGTTACCGAGCCGGGCCGCAAGGTTGGCCAGCTGTTGATTGCGCAGGCAGCAGATACGCTGCTCAATATGACCGATATTTTGGCATCGTTCGTCGTTGGCGAGCGCACAGACGGCCTAATTGGTATTAGCGCGCGTTCGCTTGGCGACATGAACGTGCAGGTCGTAATGGAAAGAATGGGCGGAGGCGGGCATTTAACGAACGCTGCCGCCCAGCTTGAAGGCACCGTTAGTGAAGTTGCGGAGAAGCTTAAAGCGGTACTAAAAGAAATTGATAAGGAAGAGGGGTTATTTGAATGAAAGTAATTTTTTTGGCAGATGTTAAGGGACAAGGAAAAAAAGGCGAGGTTAAAGACGTATCCGAAGGTTATGTGCGTAATTTTTTACTTCCTAAAGGACTGGCAAAGCCGGCATCAGACGGCAATCTGAAGACGCTCGAAGTGCAAAATGCTTCCGAGCAGAAGCGTAAAGCGCAGGAGAAGGAAGATGCGAAGACGCTTGCGAAGAAGATGGAGGAAATGACGATCGTGCTGAAGACGAAGGCTGGCGAAGGCGGCCGCCTGTTCGGCGCCATCACATCCAAGCAAATCGGCGAGCAGCTTGCTGCACAAGGCGTTAAGGTCGACAAACGTAAAATTGAGTTGGAAGAACCGATCCGCACACTTGGCATGACGGAAGTGCTTGTGAAGCTGCATCCTGAAGTGAAAGCCAAGCTGCGCGTTCAAACAACGGAGGAATAATAGATTATAGGGGGAAATGATGAGTACAGAGCTGAAGTTTGATCGCGTTCCGCCGCAGAACATGGAGGCGGAACAAGCCGTTATCGGTGCCGTACTGCTGCAGGCGGAAGCGCTGATTACAGCTATGGAGCGTCTTCGCAGTGAAGATTTTTACAGCGGCCCCCATCAGCGCATATATGAAGCGATGATTGAATTGGCTGAAAATAATCAGCCGATCGATCTTGTCACGCTGACTGCGCATTTGCAGGACCAGCAGCTGCTCGACGAAATTGGCGGCGTGTCTTATTTGGCACGGCTGGCCAGCTCCGTTCCAACGGCAGCGAATGTCGATTATTACGCGCAGATCGTAGAGGAGAAATCCTTGCTGCGGCGTCTGATCCGCACGGCTACGAATATCGTAACCGAAGGTTATGCCGGAACAGAGCAGGTGGGTGCGCTGCTCGGCGATGCGGAGCAGAAAATTCTCGAAATTTCCAATCGGCGTTCCAGCAGCGGGTTTATATCTATCCGCGACGTGCTGATGGAAGTGTTTGAGAAGGTCGAGCATTTGTATATGAACAAAGGCGGTACGTCAGGCATTCCATCGGGCTTTGTCGATTTGGATAAAATGACGTCCGGCTTCCAGCGCAGCGATCTTATTATCGTTGCAGCCCGTCCTTCCGTTGGTAAGACAGCATTTGCGCTGAATATTGCCCAAAACGTCGGCGTGCGCGCACGCGAGACCGTCGCCATATTCAGTCTGGAGATGTCGGCAGCCCAGCTTGTGCAGCGTATGATTTGTGCAGAAGCGAACGTGGATGCAGGACGGATGCGGACAGGTTATCTGGAGGGCGACGACTGGGAAAAGCTGACGATGGCGATTGGTGCCTTATCCGAGGCGCAAATCTTTATTGATGATACGCCCGGCATAACGGTTGCCGATATTCGTGCGAAATGCCGTCGTCTGAAGAAAGAGCGCGGGCTTGGCATGATTTTGATCGATTATCTCCAGCTCATTTCCGGCCGCGGCAAGGCAGGGGAAAATCGGCAGCAGGAAGTATCGGAAATTTCCCGTACCCTGAAGCAGATTGCCCGTGAGCTTGAAGTGCCTGTTATCGCGCTGTCGCAGCTCAGCCGGGGCGTTGAGCAGCGTCAGGACAAGCGTCCGATGATGTCCGACCTTCGGGAATCCGGTTCGATTGAGCAAGATGCTGATATTGTATCCTTCCTTTATCGGGATGATTATTATGATAAGGAATCGGAGAAAAAGAATATTATCGAGATCATTATCGCCAAGCAGCGGAATGGACCCGTTGGTACGGTAGAGCTGGTGTTTCTGAAAAATTTCAATAAATTCGTCAGCTTGGACCGTTCTCATGAGGATCCATCGCAGGCATCTTAATGATATCCGAACAATTGTAGAGCTACTTCTACAATTGTTCGTTTTTAGTTTGACTTCTATTTCGGGTACTGCTACACTAATATTGCTGTCTTCGTGTGACACCCGTTGTTCTCGTACGAAAGGGAAAACCGGTGCAATAGAAGAACAGTAAATTTCGGTGTGTCTATACACCGGACGGGGGTATGTTTATGTCTACGGTTGTTGTGGTTGGTACGCAGTGGGGAGACGAAGGAAAAGGCAAAATTACCGATTATCTGGCTGAAGGCGCCGACGTCGTCGCTCGCTATCAAGGCGGTAACAATGCCGGGCACACTATTCTCATTGACAATAAGAAATATAAATTAACGATGGTACCTTCGGGTATTTTTAATCACAATAAAGTGTGTGTCATCGGTAATGGTATGGTTATTAACCCTAAAGCGCTAATTGAAGAAATTAACTATATTCAAGAAAACGGGTTTTCGACTGAGAACTTGAAAATCAGCGATCGTGCCCATGTCATTATGCCTTATCATATCGTACTTGATGCATTGGAAGAAACGCGTAAAGGCGATAATAAAATTGGTACAACGGGCAAAGGCATCGGTCCTTGCTACATGGATAAAGCCGCTCGCAACGGCATTCGGATTGCCGATCTGATGGATGCAGAAGAGTTTGAGCAAAAGCTGCGCCGTCTTGTTGTTGAGAAAAACCAAGTGATTGAGCAAGTATTCGGCGGCGAGCCGCTGAATGCAGACAGCATCGTTGAGGAATACCTCGCTTATGCTGAAGTGCTTCGCTCGTATGTAACGGACACGTCCGTTGTACTGAATGATGCGATTGATGCTGGCAACAAGGTGCTGTTCGAAGGCGCGCAAGGCGTTATGCTGGATATTGACCAAGGTACATATCCATTCGTAACTTCGTCCAATCCATCCGCTGGCGGCGTATGTATCGGTTCTGGCGTAGGCCCATCGAAAATTCAGCAAGTTATCGGAGTAGCGAAAGCTTATACAACACGTGTAGGCGATGGCCCATTCCCAACGGAGCAAAACAATGCAATCGGCGATTTGATTCGCGATAAAGGCCACGAGTACGGTACAGTTACTGGCCGTCCGCGCCGTGTAGGCTGGTTCGACAGCGTCGTTGTGCGCCACGCTCGCCGTGTTAGCGGAATTACAGGCTTGTCGCTTAACTCGCTTGACGTTATGACGGGCATTGAAACGGTTAAAATTTGCACTGGCTACAAATATAAGGGCGAAATCATTACGCACTATCCAGCAAGCCTGAAAATGCTTGCGGAATGCGAAGCGGTATATGAGGAGCTTCCAGGCTGGTCCGAGGATATTTCTGGCGCAAAAACGCTGGATGATCTGCCAGTGAACACGCGCAATTACTTGAACCGCGTATCGGAGCTGACAGGTATTCCGATTGCGATTTTCTCAGTCGGCCGCAACCGCGAGCAGACAAATCCGGTTGTAGCTATTTACGAATAGACGAATCCGTTAGACGGATATAGAAGGGGAAGACAGCTGCGAATGCTGTCTTCTTTCTTTTTTTTCACAATAATGAATGAAAAGGGATGATGAGGGATGAAGAAGGAGATTCAGCTTTTGGCCATTTCGGGGAGCTTGCGTGAGAAGTCTTCCAATACTGCGCTTATGAATGCTATTATCGCGCTTGCTGCGGAACATGTACGTTTCAGCGTTTACAGCGGGCTGGGCGAACTGCCGCATTTTAATCCGGATTTGGATGTAGAGGAAGGGCCAGCAACGGTTGGGGAGCTGCGGAGACAGCTAATGGAGGCAGACGGCGTCCTCATCTGTACACCGGAATACGGGAATGGCGTTCCAGGCTCCTTGAAAAATGCACTCGACTGGATCGTGTCCTCTGGCGAATTCGTCAACAAGAGGGTGGCGGTCGTCACCGCATCGCCATCTCCGATGGGCGGGGATAAAGCCAATGCTTCGCTGCTGCTCACACTGAATATGATTAATGCTATTATCGTAGATCACGGCGTAGTGATGATTCCGCATATCACTCTCAAGATGAGCAAAGAAGGCGCAATTACGGATGAAGAAACGAAGCAGCAGCTGCTCGCCATGCTGGCTAGTCTGGGACAGCCCCATTCCAAAGCTTTATAGATTCATCGCGCCAAGCAGCGGTTATGTGCCCTTTCTCTTGTCCATAATGGTAAAAGAAACCATTCAAATGCTATGAGCTAGCAGGTCTCATTATACGGATGGGTCAAGCAGGAAGGGTATGGTGGAGAGCATGTGGAAGATGACGGGCTGGCTGGCGAAAACGGTGGCGGCAGGAATCATTATAAGCTTTTTGTCGATTTGGACGACGGGCTATATTGTGAGCAGTTATTTGGATACGATTTTGAAGCAATATAATTTGCCTCTGGAAGTAAAGCCGATGGCGCTAACTGGATTATGGGGAAAAATATGGGGCGCTGATCCGCTGATGGCGGATACAGGCGGCTCTAAAGGGCAGTCTGGCGCCTCGCAGACTGGAAAGGATAGCTCAGGGGCAAGCAGCGGCAGCTCGGCTGAGCAAGGAGAGACGGGGGCGCAGAAGCCAGATGGAGCGATTTCTTCAGGCGGGGACGCAGGGGCAGGGGAAGATTCCCCGCTTGCGATTGATGCTTTCGGGCAGCAAACGGCCCCGCCGCTTACCGATATTGGCATTGGCGGCGGGACGAAAGCGGATAGCGGCGCGGCCTCAGGCATAGGAGCGGGCAGCACAGAAAGCGGTACAGAAGGCAGCACGACGAACGGGGATGCGGAAGCAGTGGACGGAGAGCAGCCTTTAGCGGAATCAGAATCCGGCACAGGCAGCTCCTCCATTGACGGTACGGAAACAGCGGTTACGACGGATCAGCTGAACCAGGTCAAAAGCCAAATGAGCGACACGGACAAGACGGAGCTGTTCGGATTATTAATGACCAAGCTGCCCCAGGAAGCTTGGCAGACGATATCCGGCTACATGGAAAATGGCCTTACAGATGAAGAGCTGACCCAGCTTCAGCAGGTCATTGCCCAGCATTTGAGCAAGGAAGAATACGAGCAAATTATGAGTATTCTGAAGAAATATTAATATTAAGCGGTAATCGGAGAGGTTGCTCCTCGTATTAAGGCTATGTTAAAGTAATATTCGGGTGTTCTGTCGGGACAAAGGGCCCTGATATGAATCGGAAGACCTAATTAAGATAGCGGCATTAAGGCGAGAAGGAGACGATCATGACCGATTTTAGGGGAACGGGTCGGATCCGAAAGGCGTGGAATACCTCCATTCAGTTCTTTCGGCAATTCCGAACACAAGACTCGAAAGGCATCAATCAACAACCGTCCGCAGCAGTGCAAGCGACATCGACAACTACAGCAGCTACTAACTATAAAAAACCTATCATCCTTGCAGGCGGAATAATCGCGATTTTGGCAGCAGTCGGAATTGGCGGTATACAATACGTTAAGGCTAACACGAATGACTATTATCACTTATATATGAACGGCACCGAAGTAGGAACGGTCGGCAGCCCGCTGGAGGTTGGAGCGCTGCTTGAGCAGAAGGCATCTGAAGCACAGCAGGAAACGCCAGATATTCCAATTATGGTGGAATCAGGTCAGCTTACATATACGAGTACAAGTGCTTACAAAGGCAACCCAGATACGCAGCAGACGCTTGCGAAGCTGGAAGGCTTGCTTACAACCCACGCTATTGGCGTAGAGGTGAAGGTAAATGGCAAAGTAATCGGTATTGTGAAGAGCCAAGCAGCAGCAGACGCCGTACTGGCACGCGTGCAGAGCAAATATGCACCGGAGGAGAAGACGGAGAAGGATTCAACGAAGGTTCGCGCACTCGCTTTTTCACCAGAGGAAGAAGAGGCGGACAAGAATACACCTAAGGCAGGCAAGGAACTGACGGATGTTGCTTTCGTAGAGAAGGTGGAGACGGATGCGGTATCGACTTCGCCTAGCGACATCGTTTCAGACAATGATATGTACAAGCTGCTCGTAGAGGGCACGATTAAGCCAACGAAATATACGGTACAGCAAGGCGATTGCGTCGGTTGTATCGCTCAGAAATTTGATATTTCACCGCAAGTGATTTATAAGAATAACAAAGGTATTGAAGATGATATGATCAAGGTTGGAGATGTACTTGATCTTACCGTTCGCCAGCCGGAGCTGTCGGTCCGGACAACCGAGAATTTGACGGAAATCGTGACGATCGACCCGCCAACTGAGGTTCAGAAAAACGATGATATGCGTGTTGGAGAATCCAAGCTGATTAGTGCAGGCGTCAGCGGCTCCAAGAGCCTGACCTACAAAATCGTGAAAGAGAATGGTTACCTAATCAGCGAAGAGCTGGTAGACCAGCAGGTCATTAAGGAAGCTGTTCCAACGGTCATGATGAAGGGCACGAAGGTCATTTTGGGCGAAGGAACGGGATTATTCTCTGCTCCCGTATCGGGCTATTCGGTGTCCAGTACGTTCGGAACGCGTTGGGGCCGATTGCATAAAGGGATTGACATGACGGGCGGCAAAACGATTACAGCAGCCGACAATGGCGTTGTTATTTTTGCAGGCACGAAGAACGGCTACGGCAATGTAGTCATCATTGATCATAAGAATGGATATGAAACGCTGTACGGGCATCTTGACTCGATTAGCGTCAGCGTAGGCGATATATTAGAAAAAGGCGATACACTGGGTATTATGGGCAACACGGGACGTTCTTACGGTGTCCACCTTCATTTTGAAATTCATAAAGACGGAGAGCTTCAAAACCCGTTGAAATATTTATAATCGGACTTATACCATCAGGGGGAGTGCTGCCGAAGCGAAAGCTTGCGGGGGCGCTCCTTTTATTATTTTAAAAATATAAGCATTTATAAGTTTCACATCTATAAATAGGCTTATATTTCTCGGACTGAAACGCGCCACGCCGCCAAAGGACGGCGGCAGCCGTTTCACCTTGGCCCAGTCGCATGAAGGAACTTTAATTGGGAACTAGGTATGGCAGTATGGTAAGATAGTATTGCTATGTGTATAAAGTTATACCCTAAAGTATGGGAAGATTAAACCGATAAGAATTAGGAAGCGACAGGCGGTGTGACGATGCACGGTAAAATTTTAGTGGTCGACGACGAACAGCCGATTGCAGATATATTGAAGTTCAACTTGGAGAAAGAAGGCTACGAGGTCATTTGTGCTTTTGACGGCGGACAGGCTGTGGAGCTTGCTTTCGCAGAGAAGCCGGATTTAATGCTGCTTGACTTGATGCTTCCGGTGAAGGATGGCATGGATGTGTGCCGCGAGGTTCGCGCAAAGCTGCATATGCCGATCATTATGCTGACGGCGAAGGATACGGAAATCGATAAGGTGCTGGGCCTAGAGCTTGGCGCAGATGATTATGTGACGAAGCCGTTCAGCACCCGCGAGCTGCTGGCAAGGGTGAAGGCCCATCTAAGAAGGCAGCAGAAGTCGGCGGAGGCTACGGTAAGTGCGGCAGGCGTGCACGGTTCGGATGGCGGACAGGACGCTGAACAGGAGAAGCAGGGACTGCGTCTGTTTAATTTGTTCATTGATACCGACATGTATGTCGTCTATAAGGACAATCAGCCGCTTGATTTGACGCACCGGGAATACGAGCTTGTGTATTATATGGCGCGCAACAGCGGGAAGGTCATGACGCGTGAGCATTTGCTGCAGGCGGTATGGGGCTTTGAGTATTTTGGCGATGTGCGAACGGTGGATGTGACGATCCGCAGGCTGCGCGAGAAAATTGAGGACGATCCGAGCAGGCCGGAATTCATTATGACACGGCGCGGGCTTGGCTATATGATGCGAAGCACGAAGCCAGGAGGTTACGGTTACGTATGATGGGGCGGCGATTTTTTCGCACGATCCAAGTGAAGCTGGTCATTATTTATTTGCTGCTGATTTTGGTAGCGATGCAGTTGATTGGCGTTTATTTCATCAGCACGGTTAAGACGTCGCTGACGGACAGCTTCACGAACAACCTCAAGGAGCAGGCCGATATATTGTCCAAGCTGGCGGCGCGCCACTTATCGATCAAGCCCGGCGGGGATTTGGATACGAATGTGGAAAGCGCGGAAGGGCTCAGCCTCGTCGTTCGCAACTTGTTCAGCATTAGCGGCACAGAGGTGCAGGTGCTCGACGCGAACGGCAAAATCGTTGCGACGTCCGTTCAGGTGCCGGAATCGTATGTAGGCAAGAAAAACCCGTCGCTCGCCGTGAGCCGGGCGCTGGTGGGCATTCCAGAGAATGAGGAAGAGATCATTGATGAAAATAATGTCCGGAAAAAGATCATTGCGCTGCCAGTAACGGACAACGACAATGACAATGTGCTCGGCGCGGTCTACATGGTCGCGTCGATGGACAGCCTGTATGACACGGTGAACCGGGTCAATCAGATTTTTTTCTCGGGAACGCTTATCGCCTTGGGGCTGACGGGGGTGCTGGGCATTTTGCTGGCTCACACGATCACGAGCCCAATTCAAGGACTGACCCGGCAGGCGGCAGCGGTCGCTGAAGGCAAGTTCGACCTCAAGGTGCCCGTGCTTGGCGATGATGAAATTGGGCGGCTCAGCATGGCGTTTAACGATATGACGATCCGGCTCAAGGAGGCGCTGTCGGTCAATGAGGAGGAGAATGAGAAGCTGAATTCCATTCTCTCCAATATGAGCGATGGCGTTATTGCAGCGGATGAGCATGGGAAGGTCATCGTCTGGAATCGGCGGTCGCTGGAAATGCTTGATCGCAAAAGCTGCGAAAATTGCAGCCTGACCGAGCTGCTTGCGCTGCCTCAGCAGCGGCTGGACGAGCTGCGGCAGGGCAAGGAGCAGACGCTCATTCTGGACCGGGGCGAGGAAGCGGAAATGGATGAGGCGGAAGGGATTATGCGCGTCACCTTTACGCCCATTCATCGCCGGGATAAAGGGACGACCGGCACTATTGTCGTCCTGCAGGATGTCACCGAGCAGGAGAAGCTGGAGCAGTCGCGCCGGCAGTTCGTTGCGAATGTCTCCCATGAGCTGCGGACGCCGCTGACGACGATCAAGAGCTATGCAGAGGCGCTGAATGACGGAGCGCTAGCAGAGCGGGAGCTGTCGGAGCGATTCGTTGGCGTCATCAGCAATGAGACGGAGCGGATGATTCGTCTCGTAACCGATCTGCTGCATTTATCGCGGCTGGATTCCAATCAGGCGCCTATGCGGCGCAGGCAGACAAATATCCACGATATGCTCGACGAGGTGGCAGACCGGTTCTCGTTCCAGCTGCGCCAGAAGTCGATTCGGGCTTCTATTCAGGTCGATAGCGAGCTGACGGAGGCTTGGCTGGACCGGGATCAAATTGATCAGGTGCTGGACAATCTTTTTTCCAATGCGATTAAATATACGCTGGACGGCGGCAAAATTCAGCTGAGCGCCCGCAAGCAGGAGCAATCGTTAATAGCAATCAGCGTCAAGGATACGGGGATTGGCATTCCGAAGCGGGATTTGCAAAAAATCTTTGACCGCTTCTACCGCGTAGACAAAGCGCGTTCGCGCAATATGGGCGGAACGGGGCTCGGCTTGTCCATTGCCCGGGAAATCGTCAAAGCGCATGGCGGCACGATTTCGCTTGATTCGGAGCTGAATGTCGGGACGACGGTTACGTTCACGCTGCCGATGCTGGAAGAGGACGGTGAGCGGAGCTAATGGAACGGGCGAAAACGATGATATTAATTTTTTTGGTCGCCTTTAGCCTCATGCAGAGCTATTTTCTCGCTTATAGTATGCCAGGACTTGGTGCTACGGTACGCACAGAGCAGGACTACATCAATGCGGAGCCGCTTGGCGAGGAGACGACGGTGGAAAACGTTATTTTTCCCGATGAGCTGATTATCCACTTCGGCGGGGACAAGCACACGGTGCTGTATCCAGGCATGACCTTCTATAACATGATTCTCAAGGATCGCATACAGGGCCGCGAGTTTAAAGGGTTTCAGCGGAGCCCGATTGATGTAATGGATTGGGAGCAGGTGCGGAAAAAGGATGCCGGCGTTGAGCTGCGCTTCCAGAATGGCGTGCCTGTTGATCTGCTGCGCAAGCTGCTTAAGGTGCAGGGCGACATTATGTTTCTAAATGAGACGATTGACCGCATCTGGATTTTCAAAACGAGCAATACGGAAGAGGTGCGGACCTTCTTCTTTAGCGCTGATGGCGATATCGTCTATGAATCGGTTCAGGCCGACTTGACGGTTCGTGATGTGCAGGATTACGTCGGGTTCGGGGAATATCAGACGAATTACCAGTATGCGGACGGCGATCTGTATATCCCGGATAAGCCGCTGCAGTCGGTGGAAATGGTTTATCCGTATACGGTTTATTCTGCGGATGTGGTGCAGCGCAATCTGTTCTTCGATCCAGGAACGACGAAGGCGCTCAAGGATCGCAGCGGCGCACAAATCTATACCGATGGCAAACGCGGGCTTCAAGTGGAGCAAAGCGGCAACTGGATGATTTATACCGATCCGGCAGCGTCGAAGAGCGCGGATAATATATTGAGCGATAATATGTACGCCGCAGTGGAGTTTGTGAATCAGCATGGCGGCTGGGATGGCACGCATCGCTTTGTTAATCCTGTACTGGATACGGACAGCAAGCTGGGCAGAACGGTGCTGTTCCAGCAGTATTTGGAGCAATATCCGGTGTTGGAGGCGGCAGGCTTTCAGTACGGCTGGATTCGGCTGATTTTGCAGCAGGGCGTGGTGACCGAGTATAACCGTTCGCTGATTACGCTTGGCGATCAGGCAGAATCGAGGGAGCCGCGTTATTTGCCGGGTGGCGATGATCTGCGCAATGCGTTGGAGCGTTATGCAAGGCTATCGGAGGTCGTTAGTCTGTTCCCAGCACTGCAGGCGGTGCCGAAGGAAGGCAGCAAGCTGGATTTTGTCCCCGTATGGGGCGTGAAGCTTGCGGATGGGACGCAGGAAGTGCTGATGGAGGCTTATCCGACGGGCTACGTTCCGCTGGAAGCCACGAACGGTGCTGAAGGAACGGCTGGAGCGGCGAAGTAGGAGGTGAGAGGCGTTTGGATTGGAGCAGAGCGAAAAGTGTGTTGATTGGCAGCTTCCTGCTGCTTAATATTTTGCTTGGCTATCAGGTATGGCTAGAGGTGCGGGAGCAGCTGGACATCAACAATCACTCCGCGGAGCTTCCGCCGGACACCGCCCTGGTCATGAAGCAGAAGCGCATCGAGCTGAACGCCAACTTGCCGCTTGAAACGCCAAGCATGCGTGATTTAACGTACCAGCTCCAGTCGCAAAGTCTGGAGGAGCAGGAAGTTGTGAAGCTGGAGACGCCAGTGGATAGACGAATTGTATTCTCGCAAGCGGATCTGCTGACCGCATTAGGCGATCAAATTCCGGACATTGAACAGTACGCTTTCGATCCATTGGGCAGCAAGGCAGGTGTATTCGTCTTGTACCGGATGGTCGATAACCGGCCGTTGTTCGAGGTCAAGCTGGAGCTGTATTACAGCAATCAGAAAATTACAGGTTTTAAGCAGTCGCGCATTGAGGTGCTGGAGAGCAATGATGCGAAGCAGCAGACGGTGCTGCCTGCAGCGAAAGCGGTAGCGCCGTTCATTGAGCGGAATTTGCCGGATGGCTCGGTCATTACCGATATCCAGCTTGGCTATCATGGACAGACGTTCGATACGGAGATGCAGGTATCCGCGCCCTATTGGCGTGTGCTGGTGGAGGATGCGGACCGCCCTTATTATATCCATGCGGTAAGCGGTGAGGTTGCCCAGGATAAGGAGCAGTAGGAGAAGGCGCAGAGTTATTCAGCGACAGGCTCAAGTGGGAGAAAGGATAGGACGAGGCGGAAATGGGACTATGGTTTACAGTACTGGCAAGCGGTTCAACGGGGAATGGCACAATTATTAATAATGGCGACAAGATGGTACTCGTCGATGCGGGGCTAAGCGCCAAAAAAATGGAGGAGCTCATGAAGGAGCGCGGAGTGTTCGGCCACCAGCTGGACGCGCTGTTCGTCACGCATGAGCACTCCGATCATATTAAAGGGCTCGGCGCGTTTGCGCGCAAGCACGAGCTGCCTATTTATGCGAATGAAGCGACTTGGGGCGCGATGGAGCGGCATGTGGGCAAAATCGATGCCGATAAGCGCATTGTAATCGAGACGGGAGATACGCTAAACTTCGGTTCGCTGCAAATACAGTCTTTTCCGATTTCGCATGATGCTGCGGAGCCGGTGGGCTACACCTTCGTCGATCAGGGCGTTAAGCTGAGTTTGGCGACCGACCTTGGTTATATGAGCGATAAGGTGAAGCAGGCGATCATTGATTCGGATGTGCTGGTGCTAGAATCCAATCATGATACGGAGATGCTTCGGATGGGGCGTTATCCATGGAATACGAAACGGCGCATCTTAAGCGACGTCGGACATTTATCCAATGTAGCGGCTGGGGAAGCGCTCTGCGAGCTGCTGACTGACCGGACAAAACGGGTGTATTTGGCCCATCTTAGCCTTGATCATAATTTAATGGACTTAGCGATGCTAACCGTTAATAACATATTAGAAGACAACGGGATTTTCTTCAAAAAAGAGGACTTCCCCCTGCGGCACACGTATCACGACAAGCCTACTGAATGGGACGAAGTGAAGAAGAAATAAGCCTGTGCAGCTGTTCATCCATTTGCCCGTCAAGCTGGCTAGTCTTGGCTTGTAATTCCTCTACTGTAACAATGCCTTTCTCTAGCAGAAGCTCTAGCAATGCGCTTAAGGTCAGAACGGTGCGATAGTGCTCCTCTTTCAGATCTGCGAGCATCGCGCCGAGCTGCACATGCTCCCAAGCGGATGGGATGGAAGTAGGTTTTTTCATTAAAAATCAAGCTCCTTTGGCAATGAAGTGGAAAGCAAATCATCTTTTAACAAAAAATTTTTCTAGCTGCGGATTGTAATCTATTATTATTGTAGTCCAATCTTCCGAAATTATTCCTAGCAGCGTTGATTTCGATTGAGAGATATACCAAATAGTCTTGATGTCGGCCGGACATCGAGAGGAGAGATAGATATGGGATTATTCGATGACGATTTCTATTCGACGAAAGTATCCAGACGCACACGCGCCTTCAGCAAGGAGCGGCGCATCTTGTCAAGCAAGCAGACGAGGCGGAATTGGTCCAGTGTGCGCATTGCCTTTATCTCTTCATCTACAAGCGCAATAGCGGCCGTGCTGCTGTTCGGGCTGTTCTTTAATGGCGGAGTTGGCGGCAGCGCCAAAGTGCAGGCGGTTTCTACGGCGAAGATGTCCGATGACAGCGAATCGCTGGAAATGAAGACGATTCAAGCTTCAGCGAAGGTCAGGCCAGCTGTCGTTAGCGTTATTAATGAGCAGCGGCAGGTTTTCAGCATGGGCGTTCCGAATGATGAAGGCGATGGCAGCAAGAATGAAAGCAAAGACAGTATAGAGAAGAACAGCTTGCAGCAGGCCGGCGTTGGTTCAGGATTTATTTTCAAAAAAGAAAATGGCAAAGCCTATATAATGACAAACTACCATGTCACCGTCGATGCGGATGCGCTAAAAGTGACGCTCATTAGCGGCGAAGAGCGTGCGGCGAAAATGATTGGCGAAGATCAAATTTCTGATCTGGCTGTATTGGAAATCGACGACAAGGGCATTGATACCGTTGCGGAAATTGGCGATTCCTCTGCCTTGCAGCCGGCTGAATTCGTCATTGCCATCGGCAATCCGCTCGGGTTGGGCGATTCCTTATCCATGGGTATCGTGAGCAAAACACGTCAAATCGTTCCTGTATCGTTGAACCAGGATGGCAACTATGATTGGGAGCAAGAGGTTATTCAAGTGGATGCGTCCATCAACCAAGGCAACAGCGGCGGACCGCTCATTAATTTGAACGGCCAGGTTGTCGGCATCAACAGTATGAAAATCGCAGATATCGGCGTGGAAGGCCTCGGCTTCGCCATTCCGACGAATAATGCGATGCCAATCGTAAACGATTTGCTGGAAAAAGGCTATGTGCCGCGTCCGTATTTGGGCGTGTACACGATGGACCTGGCGCAATATTTTGCGCAGCAGGGCGGCAGCGCTGGCGGGAAAGCCGGCAGTTCGACAGATGGCAGCGACGATGAGGCTGAAGGCGCGGCGCAGCTTATTTTGCCGGAGGATGTCCGTGCGGGCGTCATTGTGCTGGAGGCGGTCGGTCCAGCGAAGGAGGCTGGTCTCCTCTTCAACGATGTGATCGTCAAGCTCGATAAGCAAGCGGTTGGCAGCACGATGGAGCTGCGGAAGTACCTGTACTCCAAGAAGCATATCGGCGACAAGGTAGAAGTGACCTTCTACCGGGACGGCAAGCTGACGACGGCGCAACTTTCGTTAACCGATAAGGTGGAAGAATAAAATATCGTCATCCTATTAGGGAGAGCGGTCGTGGACAGGAGGAAGCCTGTTGCGGCGGCTCTTTTTTTCTTTAAAATATAGGAAAGTATATGATGTTTCCATCCTTTCTCTATATTTCTTGGAATGAAACGCGCCGCCAGAGGACGGCGCGTTTCACCTTGACGTATAGGAAAGTATATGAATTTTCTCATGCTTTCTCTATACGTTTCGCCAAAACGATGGCGTCTAATAGTAAGGACGCCGCCAGGCGTTTCTCTTAGGACGGAAAGGTGCGGGCTTCACAATATGCAGGTTGTTTGTTATGCTAACGGAAGGCAAAGGGACAACACCCTGATTAAATCAAGCAGAAGAGGAAGCGAACCAACTATGTATTGTGTATGCAAAAAACACGTGGAGCTAGCGATCGATAAGTTCGTTGATGAGTATGAGGACGCGCCGGATATCGTGGATTTGAAGGAAACGGAATTTGCAGACTGGGACCCGCCGCGCAAATGCGATTTATGCGATGATGGGGCACTGTTTTTGGTCGTATAAGGGAAGAACCGATATAAGAATAGTGTTCATCTATCGCTGGGCGTATCTATATGCCCAGCGATTTTTTGCGGATTTTAAAATGTGTTCCTCTGCGTGTCAAGCTGTCGGTCAATATTAACATTGACATGAACCTGACAGCCCGATATATTGAAGTTAACTTGTTGCAGGGGCGAAAAAAATTTGAAATCCGCTTATGCGGTTTCGTTAGCAGCGCACTCTTTTTCAAAAGGGGTGTGCTTTTATTTGTCCGAATATGACACTTAGGAGAATGAACGTGGACAATGGAAGTAAGCAGCAGTTTAGGCGGAAAATGCAGACGCGGCATATCGTTATGCTCTCGCTGGGCGGTGTTATTGGGACGGGCCTGTTCTTAAGCTCCGGTTATACGATTCAGCAGGCAGGTCCGTTTGGCGCGATTTTGTCCTATCTGGTTGGGGCTATTGCTGTGTATCTCGTGATGCTGTGCTTGGGCGAGCTGTCGGTACATATGCCCGAGACAGGCGCTTTTCACAGCTATGCGGCAAAATATCTCGGACCCGCTACCGGCTACACCGTCGCTTGGCTGTACTGGCTCACCTGGACGGTGGCGTTAGGCTCGGAATTTACGGCGGCTGGGCTGCTCATGCAGCGCTGGTTCCCTTCGGTTAATGTATGGATTTGGAGCGCGTTATTCGCTGCGTTAATCTTTGTCTTAAATGCACGATCGGTGCGGTTTTTCGCGGAATCGGAATTTTGGTTCTCGTCTGTAAAGGTTTTGACGATTGTGCTGTTTATAGTTATCGGAGCGGGAGCGATCTTCGGCATTGTCCCAATGGCGGATGCGGCTCCAGCGCCCTTGTTGACCAATATTACGAGCGCAGGCTGGTTCCCGAATGGAGCCTTTGCCATTTTATTGACGATGCTGGCGGTGAATTTCGCCTTCTCCGGCACGGAGTTGATCGGGATTGCAGCGGGAGAATCGGTGAATCCCGAGCGGACGATACCGAAAGCGATTCGCACGACGCTGTTCCGTCTCGTTATTTTTTTCATTGGAACGATTGTTGTGCTGTCGGCACTGCTGCCTATGTCGGAGGCGGGGGTAACGGAAAGTCCCTTCGTCACGGTAATGGAGCGGGTCGGCGTGCCGTATGCGGCGGATGTGATGAACTTTGTTATTTTGACAGCGATTTTGTCGGCGGCGAACTCGGGATTGTATGCGTCGTCACGGATGCTGTGGTCGCTAGCCGACAAGAAGACCATTTCGCCTTTGTTCGCCAAGCTGACGAAGCATGGTGTGCCGCTGAATGCTGTCATTCTTAGTATGATGGGCGGCGGACTTGCGCTGCTCTCCAGCATTGTCGCGCCGGATACGGTGTACATTGCTCTAGTTTCGATATCAGGGCTTGCCGTGGTCGTTGTGTGGATGAGCATTAGCGCTTCGCAGTTTATGTTCCGCAGGCAGTATGTTCGCGAGGGGAACTCGGTGGACAAGCTGGCTTATCGGACGCCTTGGTATCCTTTTGTGCCGATTGCTTCGTTCGTGTTGTGTCTTGCGTCCTGTATCGGTATTGCGTTCGATCCGACACAGCGGATTGCGCTGTATTGCGGGGTTCCGTTTATTGCGCTGTGCTACATTAGCTATTATTCGTTTTATCGTGTGAAGAAGTAGCGAGTTAGGCAGGGCGTGACGTGAAGTGACGGAAAATATAGAGCTGAAAGAGACCGAAAAAGAAAAAGAAAAAGAGAACGGAAAAGGGAGGAGAAGTGTTATGGAAAAGTTTAATGGTGCTACGCACAATGTAATAGAGGATATTTTGCAGAAGCATGAGATTATGGTGCTGGATGGCGCAATGGCGACGGAACTGGAACGGCACGGCTGCGATCTGAATGATTCGCTTTGGTCCGCGCGAGTGCTGCTGTCACAGCCTGAGCTGATCTATCAGGTGCATCTGGATTATTACCGCGCAGGAGCGGATTGCGCGACGACGTCGAGCTATCAGGCGACAGTGGATGGTTTTCGCAAGCGAGGGCTTAGTGAAGAGGAAGCTTTGAAGCTGATTAAAAGCACGGTCGAGCTGGCAAGGAAAGCGCGTGATGATTATTGGGAGCAAGAAGGAGCAGGTGCAGGTGCTGCTAAGGAGGGTAATGGTGATCAGGCTTCTGCGTGGGGCGCTCAGTACGCTAACAGGCCTAAACCGCTTGTTGCTGCATCCATCGGGCCATATGGCGCTTATTTGGCGGATGGTTCGGAGTACGTGGGCAACTATGGCGTGTCGGATGAGGTACTGACGGAGTTCCACCGTCCAAGAATGGCGGCTGTCATTGAGGCTGGTGCCGACCTATTGGCGTTCGAGACGGTTCCATCTCTACAGGAAGCCAGAGTGCTGGATGCCCTGCTGAAGGAGTTCCCGGGCGTGTATGCGTGGCTGTCGTTCTCATTGAAAAATGAAACGGCGATCAGCGAAGGCACTCCGCTGGCGGAATGCGCGGCTGCCTTCGCGCAAAGCGAGCAGATTGCCGCGATCGGCATGAACTGCGCCCCCGGCGCTGTCGTGACGGAGGCGATTAAGGTGCTTCGCGCTCACTCGCAGAAGCCGATTATTGTTTATCCGAATTCCGGGGAAAGCTATAATCCGGAGACAAAGACGTGGCATGGCGAGGGCAGCTGCCCGAGCTTCCTGGAGGAGGCGGAAGGCTGGTATGAAGCCGGCGCCCGTATTATTGGAGGCTGCTGCCGGACTTCGCCGCAGCAGATTGAAGCGATCGCTAGGAAATGGCGAGCTTGAGATGCTGTGCAAGAGCCTGATGGATATTAGTGAGTAGTAGAGCCTAATGGACATGCGAGGATAATGTTTAGGTTTTTGAATCACAAGGCCAGCCAGAGAGCTCTCTGGTTGGCCTTTTTTTCTAGGCCTAATAATGTGTTGTTGCTGCGGACGAATGGTATGATTGGTACTAATAGGACAGGCCGATATATAGGCTGCGAATAAAGGAGACGTTGTCAGTGCAAATACAGATTATTTCAGTGGGCAAGCTGAAGGAGAAATATTTAACGCAAGGGATCGCGGAATACGCTAAGCGCTTGGCTCCGTATGCAAAGCTAACGCTAGTCGAGGTAGCGGATGAGAAGGCGCCGGAGCAGCTTAGTGCGAGTGAAGAGCAGCAGGTAAAGGCGAAGGAGGGCGAGCGGATACTGAGCCATATCAAGCAGGATACGTACGTTGTCGCAATGGCAATTGAAGGCGAGATGTGGACGTCGGAGCAATTGGCGAAGCATGTCGAGGAGCTTGGTACGTATGGGAAGAGCCAGATCGCTTTTGTCATTGGCGGGAGCTTGGGACTCGCTGATGAAGTGCTGCGCCGCGCTAATATGAAGCTTTCTTTTGGGCGGATTACCTATCCGCATCAGCTGCTCCGTCTTGTGCTGACGGAGCAGGTTTATCGGGTGTTTAAAATTATGCGGGGGGAACCGTACCATAAGTAGGGGCAAGTTTTTTTGAAAAATCGCGCTGAGGGCTTGGAACGGAGCCTTGAAGGACATGGGTTGAAGAGCGGTCACGCGCAGCAGCGAAGATGGAGCAAACGGACTTTTGCGAGCTTTTTGGAGTTGCAAATTACAAAATAATGGAGGGTTATAAATGAAGTACTTTTACGGAGTATTATCTTTTTTGGGACTCGTCTTGCCCTATTCGCAATTCATCCCTTGGGTCGTGCGCAACGGCCTCGATTTGTCTCTCCTATTTGAAGCCATAACCAGTACGCGTATCGGAGCTTTTGCATGGATGGATGTTTTAGTTACCGTGATCGTGCTTATGGGATTTATTCTGTTAGAAGGCACCAGAAAGAAAATGAAATATTTATGGTTGCCGATTGCAGGTACGCTACTGGTAGGTCCTTCACTGGGTCTTCCCTTGTTTTTGTTTCTTCGACAATTACACTTGGAGAAAAACATTCTAAAATAGCATCAAAGATGGGAACGGAAACATGGTTAAACGAATCAGTTTAAAATGTTCGGCATTTCTTGAACGTCATGATGCCATCGACGCAGCAAAGAATGTTATCTAGGATACAGGGGCATAGATCGTAAACTTCAAAACGTTCGCCAAACACATGACCACCTTTCATTTCATTATTGAAACAGATAGCGTGGGTCGTTTGCTTGCTCAGATTGAGGCATCTTCCCTTACTCTTTTTCCGGAGTCATCAACAGAATTAAAGCTGCGGTTAGAAGAGTGGGAAACGAAACGTCCGACAATAGAACTTAATGGTTCTTTAGTAGTGTACATCGTAAACGATGGGCCTGATGTTGAAGTTGACGTACCAGCGGTACCAGGCTAAAGGCTTCCTGCAAATGAATTGAAGGGTTGTCCACTATAATCTGTTTTAGTATGAAAGCTTGCCGGTACAGACTGAGCGGAGAACCGTGCCATAAGTGACGGCGAAAAGTTGAGTTGAGGATTGAAGCTACGATGCTAAATCTATGAAGAAGCGCGTAAAGACCCAACTCATGTGGAATCGGTCATATAGGCCGAGACGAGACCTTGATCAGGAATAGTTCTCCATCATTTGATATAAATAATTTCGAAAATCTTCAACATAGGCTTTGGGCTCTACAACTTTTAGATGAGTGCCGAAGCTTGCTAATAATTGAAATCCCATACGGTTTTGAGGGACATAAAGGGTTGCTAATAAAAATCCAGAACTATGGTCTTCAATACTTCTTCGACCATACCTTTCGATGATTTGATCTTTTATGCTGGGCGATATCCGTGCCTTAATCGTGACGAATTGCGGTACATAATTTGCTTCGTGTCCTTGCTCTGACCAATCGTCTCTAGGATGAAACGCGCGTTCATCCATAGTAATAGGATCGATTCGGAATAACTTGAATGTTCGATATCCCTGTCGATGTAAACAGAATCCTCTCAAGTACCAACTCGATTCGCTAAAATGCAGCTCATAGGGCTCGATCATTCTATTCGTTACAGTCCCGTCTTTATCTGTATAATTAAACGAAACCAGCCTTTTCTTTAATATGGATTCTTGACATGTCTTTAAGGTTTCAACAATCTCGGACCGACCTTCCCAATCATAAAAAGACAGTTGAATGGTACGATTCAGAGACAATGGACTAACCATTGCCTCTATTTTTTTTATCGTCCTTTCAACTTCTTCAGTAAGGAGGATTTGTTCCAATCCACCGAGTGCAGTTAATATATTCTGTAAATCGGAGCTGCTTAAAAGGCGTTTATCAACCTTGTATTCATCCATTATGCCGTAGCCGCCTTTGACCCCAGTGACAGAGTAGATCGGGATGTTCGATAAGCTCAATGTTTCCATATCGCGAAGGATCGTTCTTTTGGAAACATTGAATAGTTGTGAGAATTCCTTTGTAGAAACAACCTCTTTTTTCAGCAATATCATGATAATCGAAATGAGTCTCTCCACTTTATCCATAATTGCCCTCTTTTTTTCTACATAATTTCAGAACGGTGCCACCTAGATGTCACCTTTTGTCCATTATACTACATGTATCACAAGAAGGAGGTTTTGATTTATGTTTAATCCAACTGATTTTCCCAAGCCCACCCTTATTTCAGTCAACGGTGTGGAACTCGAAGTCTTTGAAGCAGGCCGACAAAATGCCGGAAAACCCATTGTCCTCTGTCACGGCTGGCCAGAGCATGCCTTTTCTTGGCGCCATCAGGTGGCCGCCCTTGCCGCAGCGGGCTACCATGTCATCGTCCCAAACCAGCGGGGATACGGCAACTCATCCCGTCCGACCGAAGTAACAGACTATGACATTGAACACTTGTCAGGTGATCTCATCGCACTACTCGATCACTACGGTTACGAAGACGCCACCTTTGTCGGTCATGATTGGGGTGCAATGGTCGTTTGGGGACTGACTTTATTGCATCCAAACCGTGTAAGCAAAGTGATAAATCTGAGCTTGCCTTACCAAGAGCGCGGAGAAAAACCCTGGATCGAGTTCATGGAAGAAATACTTGGCGGCGACTTCTATTTCGTCCACTTCAATCGACAGCCAGGCGTCGCGGACGCCGTATTCGAAGACAATACGTTCCGGTTCCTTCGCAACCTGTACAGGAAGAACGAGCCCCCCACAGAGCCTCAGCCAGGTATGGCGTTGATCAAACTCGCCAGAGCAGAAACACCACTGGGTGAGCCCTTGATGAGCGACAGCGAACTGGCCGTTCTCGTCTCTGCTTTTGAAACATCAGGGTTCACGGGCAGCATAAATTGGTACAGGAACCTTGACCGCAACTGGCGCTTATTGGCGGAGGTGAACCCAATCATTCAACAGCCGACTCTCATGATCTACGGCGACCGGGATGCGGTTCAAAAGTCAGAAAACTTGACAAAGTTCGTGCTCAATGCGGAAGTGGTCAATCTGGATTGCGGTCATTGGATCCAGCAAGAAAAGCCGGAAGAAACAAACCAAGCGATTTTGAGATGGCTGAAACAGCAGGATGCCAAGGTAAATAAGTGCATTTCGTCATAATTCACTTCAATTTAATTAATATCCCTTGGTAAGGAATTCGGTGAGTTATTGAGTTCAAGTGTTTGATGTTCATTAGATGTACTAGAAGGGCTATCCCCACAAGGGATGGCCTAAAAAACTTGCCGTTACAGACAGCGCGGAGAACCGTACCATAAGTGACGGCGATTTGAACTATTTTACGATACAAACAGGGCGTTTGCCGCTACTAGGTCAAGTATCCCTACATAAGCTGATGAGAAAGGCTAATGCCATGAACAGGGATGGTGTAAAGTGGATGACACAAAACCGGAAAAAGCGAGGTACACGATTAACAGGGCGGCTCGTATTTCCGGGCAATCCGTCATATAATGCCGCCAGAATGGAGTTCAATAGGCGATTTTCCAAATTTCCAAAGGTCATTGTTTTTTGCAGACGAACTCAGGATGTGATCAACGCAGTCAAATGGGCTCGTGAGCATGGTGTACGGCTGCGAGTACGCAGCGGGCGGCACAGCTATGAAGGTTTTTCGGCTGTAAATGGCGGTATTATTATCGATGTAAGCGAGATGAATAAGGTTAAGGTTGATCGAAAAAATAGGGTGGCCATAGTACAGACGGGAAATCCACTTGCCCGAGTGTACAAAAAGCTGTGGAATAAGCGTGTGGCACTTCCGGCTGGGACAGCGCCCGACGTAGGCGTAGCCGGGCTTACCCTGGGAGGCGGTATTGGACTTCTGTCCCGCAAATATGGACTTACGTGCGATAACTTGAAACAAGTGAAGATGGTCGTAGCTTCGGGGCTGTATGGAGCAAAGACGATTGTGGCAAACAAGAGGAAACATTCCGATCTATTGTGGGCATCACGAGGCGGCGGGGGAGGAAACTTTGGCGTTGCTACAGCCTATACTTTTCGGGTTAGACCCATTTCAACGGTTTCTATATACAGCGTCACTTGGAAATGGGGCGATTTGGAGAAGGTGCTGCCGGTTTGGCAGCGCTGGGCCCCGTCTGTCACGAACCGCTTAACCTCAACCATTGAGGTGGCTGCCAAGAAGGTCGGAACGATTGAATCTACCGGGCAATTACTTGGCGGTGCAGAGGAGCTGCGTCGATTGATTAGACCGCTCTTGCGAGCTGGCACTCCGGTGAAGGTGCTGGTGAAGACAGTGCCATTTATTAAAGCAACCAAATTTTTCGCAGAATCGGACCTGAATTTGGAGCCGAAATTTAAAATAAGCGGGGCTTACGGGCTTCAACCTTTGCCTCGTGAAGGAATACGAATTATACGTGATTTTTTATCCAAAGCACCCAACAGGCATTCTACCGTGTGGAGTCAAAGCTTAGGTGGTGCAGGAAGCGCGGTGAGTCGAGTATCGCCTACTGCAACCGCCTATCCTCATCGGAAAGCTGAGACCATCTACGAACTGTCAGCACGCTGGAGGAACAACGGGGAGCAGAAGCGGAATATTCAGTGGGTGAAAAGGTTCCGCAGAGCGTTACGTCCCTTTGTTAAGGGGGATTATGTGAACTTCCCCGATTTACAGATTAAGAACTGGCCCAAGGCGTATTATGGCGTGAACTTTGGCAGATTGAAGCAGGTGAAACGAAAGTACGATCCACATAATGTATTTCGTTTTGCTCAGAGTATTCCAGTGGGTAAACGGGTCAGAAAATGATACTCGCACCAGAACTAATTGAAGCAAAGGAGCTGACAGCGGCAGCTCCTTTCGCATTTTTCGCCAATAGCCCCATTAAGCTGAACCGTATCATAAATAAGGGCAAGCTCTTTTTGTAGCGGAGCGCCTCAGGGTAGCACTTCCGCGCGATGCAAAATGACAATGTCCGGCCCTGTTTTAATGATTCTCAATCTATATACCTCCTGAAAAGGGGGCTTGGCTCTAGTTCACGATTATGATATATGTACCAAAAACTGCTTGAATCGGTTTCAAGCTAAAGGGTAGATCATTGCAACATTCCACCTGTTTAAGAAGTCAATAAGGATGTATAAAAAAACATCATGAGAGCAGGTGAGAAAATTGAAACTTCGTTTACTCACGTTAATATTTTTTTTCACTACCGTATTTTTTGTTTCAAATGGACAAGAGGCTAAAGCTTTGTCCTGTGCTGAAGTGGGAAGTCCCAAAGAAGCATTAGAGATATATAGTGGAGCCGTTTACGGTGAAGTTAAGCAAATAAAGGTTGACTTGAAGCAAGAGGGGTTTACGGGGACAAAAGAAAAAATTAAATATCTTATAGTAGAAGTTGAACGAAGTTGGAATATTGAAGTTGACTCTCAAATCATTGTCGCAACTGACTACAATTGGGGTTTTGAATTCAGGGAAGGCAAAAAATACTTAATATACGTTAGCGAAGTGGATGGCGAATTAAGCAGTAGTCCGTGCAGTTCGACAATCGAAATGAATAACCTGAGCCAAGCAACTGAACTATTCGGTGAAGGAGTTCAACCAAAACAACAAGTAAACTTAGAACACAAGATGTGGTTTATGTTTGAGCAGGATATCGATTTGTATATCGTAGTTGTAATAGCAATAGTACTTGCGGTCATTATAGTCTTTTTCGTAAGGGCAAGAAAGAAAAAATTCTAAGTGTAATCTTATTGCATATGGGTATGATATTTGAATAAAGCGGGAAAAAGAAAGGACCATCCCTCAAAGGATGGTCCTAAATCTTGCCGTTACAGACAGCGCGGAGAACCATATTACAAGTAACGGCGAAAAATTAATGATTAGCCCTGAAATTAAAGTGAAGCTAGGGAGATATGGAATAAAATCATACCCTTCCAATGATGGCAGCTGTTCAGGGCCGCAAAATCAACCGTCCGACGGGGCGTACTTCCCCACGTCCGGCTCGAATGCCGCTCCGCTTGCCAGGTCCAGCTCCACGTGGGTAGTTCCGCGACCGTCGGTCAGCACGATCATTCGCGACCCGACGAGGGGAACGCGGTCGGCGCTGGTGCGCATGTGTGCTGAGACGACACGAGAAGCACCGTAAACGATATAATTTACCTCAACCGTGAACAACGGGAAATTAAAGAGCCAACTGTTAGTAAAATTGACGGCGGTCAACGTCCCGGTGCATGACGAACCCTCCACGCGGAGTCGCTCGATGTCCGCCTGACGCCGCCGGGCATGGGCGATAGAGCCGGGCAACCGCAGGAGCGTAATGGCGGCCCAGAGGGCGAAGCTAGCTCCGACGACTGCGCCGAGCTCTAGCGGGATCGTCGGCGATGTTGCTATGGCCTCGAGGTCAAAGGGGCGCGACAGGTCGCTTGTCAGCGTCCAGAACAGGAGGACTCCCGCGACTGCTGCGAGCCCTCCTGTTACCGATAGCGTCGCGAACAGGCCGGCCACCCTGGTCTGTCCGAACTGCTCAATCGATCGCGAGTACACTCCGCCGCTCGTACCTATCGCGACGAACAACAGCAAAACGGCGACGCCGACTGTGACCGGATGACCGAGGAGCATGCTGATTGCCGGTGTCGGCGCCATGCCGAGCAATGCACCGAACGGCACGGAGCCTGTCAGCGACCACAGTGCAGCAGCTGTAAGCAGCCACGGCATTAACGGAGCCGCGCGTCCGACGCGACGTCCCGGCCGGAGCATAGTCATCCGTCCGTTCTTATCCGAGGTGGAAAACAGCGGCAGCGTCTCGAAATGTTCTTGCTGCCCGTGCTTCTGCTGACCCTCCGCAGCATCCCTCATTGGCATCGCCCTCCCGAGAAAGCTACTCGCACCCAGAGCGGCGGAGGGGGATTCCCCGCGACGCGGCCGGGATGATCAACTATAAAATGGAGGAGCTTCTTCCCCTTTTCTTCCTCATTATTGAACGTTTTATTGTAGGTATAATGATATTCTAGGTGCCGTAATAGAAAATTCAACTTCCTATTATCTTCGTACTCAGCCATACACATCTTCCCCCCCCAATATTTCTTATCTATATTTTACCACTATAAGGCTGCCCGCTGTAAATACCCCCAAGTAGACATGCATTTCAAAAATGCCTAACCATACGATTAGTTAGGGTTATTCGATGTGAATAAAGAAAACAACACGTAGTGCGCTATGCACTCGTGTTGTTTCGTTGTTAGATGGAGGTGTTATTATGGTTTTCAACGGTTTCCTAAAACATCCACCCTCTCCTGCAAAATCTCCAAAACCTCTTTCGGCACCTTCCTAACCTTGATGTCACCCCCTAGAAAAAGCAGCCAATTTGTTATTTCAGCCAATTCCTCCGCATGATGAACATTGATAAATGTTTTTAGAACAGCTGTAGTTTGATAAGGATTTGTGTATGAAATGGAAATATGTAAGGGATAGTATTTTTTGTACTGGGCAATCGCCTTTGGACCGAGTTCGAGGACCAGGTTGATGGCTTCTTCCTGCTTGCTTAGTTGTTCGACAATCATCTTCTTGCTTATTCTTTTTTTCTCAGGGTATGGTTTGACATCGGTGAGATTGTCGACAGGAATGATCCGCCTCTTTTCCTCATCTAAGTCAAAGCCTTCAATTTGCCATGAGCTTTTTTCACGATATAGATGCATGAGGTAAATGGGATAAGACTTTAGTTCTCTTCCTTCTTCGACGGAAACCACTAAATAGCTGTCAATAAGAAGAATTTGGATGAGTTGTTCTAAAGTAGGATGGGGCAGATCTGTCAGATCAAGCAGGTCGGGATTGTGGGGGTTGGTTCCTTCGAACAGCAAAATTTGATTTAACAGAACAAGATCATCCTGCTGGTTTTTCGGGATGAGGCCGAGTATTTTTTCCGCTAAAGATTGGCGACTCTTAAGATAGGGGAGTTGTTGGTTTCTTGTGGCCATAAAGGCAATAAAAAGAGCTTTAATTTCATTATCGGTAAAGCGGACAGTGGGTAGGACAGAGTTACTCATGACAAAATAACCCCCGTCCCTCCCGACTTCGGCGACAAGCGGCATTCCCATCGCCTCAATTTCTCTGACATCTCTAATCGCCGTCGAACGAGAGATGTTGAATTCTCGCATGATTTCAGAAATAGTAAAGTGGGCGCGGTTGTTGATGTACCGCATGATGATGTTAATCCGTTCAACTTTTTTCATGTGTCCCTCTAAACAGTATCATATTTTGACATGATTTATAGCTATTATAAACGTATCAAGTGAAAAAACAAATTATTTAGTTCATTCAAAAAAAGGAGTGTTGATCATGGCAGTGTATACCCTTGAGGAAAAAGAAAGCTTTATCGTTCTAGGTATTGGCACGGAGTTGAAGAGCGATTACACAGATTATGCCGGCATGAATAAGGAAAAGGAAAACTTTTGGCGGGCAGTGGAGCAGGATGGAAGGCTTAACGCTTTAAAGGCCATTGCCATGAATGACTACATTTTTGCCGTGAACGAAGCTGTAAATCACAAAATGATGTATTATGCTGGTGTCATGACAGAAGCATCGGTACCGGAAGAGCACAGAGTTATTCAATTTCCGAAGGGGCAATACCTCGTCGTTAAAGGCGAAGGAAATACGGCCGAAGAGATGAGCAATAAGCTTACAGGTATTGCCTTTGGTCAAGTCTTGCCAGAAGCCCAAATTTTCGCCTATGTTGGTGGACCCAATGCAACGGTTGAGATGGGGCAGCGAGACGGCCTCGTCTATGGTGAAATATGGATTCCTGTTGTTAGAAAATAAACGAATTCATTGGAGAGATGAGAATGTCCTATATCGTTGATTTTAAAAATGTGTCTACAGTTGGTTTAGAGTCTTCACCTGTAGCAGAAGCGCTAGCTGGTTTACGTGCTAATGAAGCCCGCTACTTTATGAACAAATACAAACATGAATTTACGATCGTACCCGCAAGCGAAAGTCAGGAAAACCTTGAGTATGTGAACCGCATTTTGAAAGAGCGTGATATTGCGTTTACGGCCAAACCTTTAGAAACGTCGCGTTTTCAAGTGGAAAATATCCAATTTACCTACGTCTTTTATGAGGATGGTCTTGGCATTAATGTCATGTATACGGTTGATGACCCTAAGAAGCGGGCCGTTGGTTTTAAGCTTGCTGAGGGGATGGAGGTACCAAAGGAGTTGGAAGGGAAGTTTAAGTTTGCTAGGCAGAAGTCTAAACTAGCTGGAACCATTCGGGGCTCGTTTTTTGTAATTAAAGGACAATATTAAAGTAAGTAAAAGCGTAAGCGGGCAGATTTGAGACTACTAAGCTTACTTGTTTTTGATATTGCAAGGGGCTCATTGCAGTAACTTCTTTAAAATGAGTGTGCAAGGAAGATGCGCTCATGCTAGCAGTTGTTGCTAGCTAGCTCATCAATACGCAGAGGCTTAGCGTAATCTCGGTTAATGAGAGTAATCACTTTAGCAATCCGTTGGGCATTACTGCCAATTACAGCGAACTGTAGGACGGAAGCCCTCTGTTCATCTTTTAAAATCGTCCGGTAATCGGCAAATGTACGGAGGCAACCATTTTATCCCGGTGCTTTCCGTACCAGCTTCCTAACCAAAGAATCATTGGTAATCTCTTCAAATCGAGCTCGGGATATTCGGCATCACGATTCCCCACCTGCACAAGAGCAGCCTGCTCGTCAAGATTCGGACCAGTGACAATTGACCGACGTATCTCCTCGCAGCATAGCCACAGACGAGTCCTGCGCCATTACCGGCAGGCTCGTTTTGCTTTTTACAGTACCGTTTCCGAACACCCTCTAATGGAATAAAATTTCTAGAAAAACACAATAAATCACACATTCTCCACACCCCGAACTATGCATATAAAGGAAAAAACTCACACGAGGAATAGGCCAAATTTTTTTTGGTTTCTCAAAATTAATGCGATGTTAGAAAGCTATTATTGCGATCTATATTTAACGCTTTGAAGTCTGTCAGTGGTTGATTTTTATTGAAATTTAAAAGGAGAAGGAAATTATATACATTGTAGAGATTTTGTAGAGTCCAGGTTTTTAAACTAGGAAAGAAAGTGTCGAAATTTGGGTGGAAGTATATCAGTAGTTTCGGGAATGGAGGAGAAATGTGTCTTGAAACGTAAACGCAGCATAGGTAAAGCAATACTCTCTTTCTGCCTGGCAATTATGCTTGTCTTGCAGACGGTGGCATTCTCTGTCCCTGCATATGCGGAGAGCGCGCCGAGTGCGGACGAACCGCAATCAGTAACTGAGGCAGTGTACGATGTGCCGAACAATTCCATAATGATGGCGGCAGCCGTGACGGACAAAACGGTGGTGTTCATGGATGCTAATTCAACCTTTCCGCTGAAGGTGACGCAGGGAGCTGAAATTGCTCCAGGCGGTACAATTCAGGGCCGACAGGCATTTACCCTCAAATCAGAGGGCCTCAAGGTGCCGGTAAAGGGGGATTATGCAAATACGCCGGATGAAAATGACACGACCAAGTACATTCAGAAGGGAGACTCGATCGAGCTAAACAGGGATCCCTACTTCAAGGAAGTGGTGCTGCCAACAGCAACCAAATCCTTGATGGCCACAACTGATTTTGGAGTGAAACAGCTTGGCACCGCTTATTTCACCCCAAATAGCATCAAGATTGTATTTAATGGCGACGATTGGTTTTTCAATGGTGTTGGAAAAGCGGTTACCTTCGGCTTTGAAACCACTGCCAATTCGGATGTAACGGGCATAAATTACGGCGATACAAAGCCTATCTCGATTTTCGGGGGAGCGTATGAGCTAAAGAACCCTGATGTTACGCCGGCGTACAGCATTAGCTTGACAGGAAACAACTGGCCAAAGAATGGGAGCTGGACTTGGTGGTATGTGACCGTGCCAGCCTATCAGGATGGTTATCTGACCATCCAGTCTACTCCATCCTCCTTTGATGTGCTTGATGCAGCAATCAAGCTGCCACTAGATGGGATGACTTTCTATACGAAGCCTGCCGATTACCGAATGGTCTATGTACCGGGCTCCTTCAAGGTAAACGGCACTACGGTAGAGCCAACCATAGATGCTGATGGCGGGCTGAGCTACATCTTCCCAGCGGGAACTGGTGTGGACCCGAAGGTTGAGTATCAAGCATGGTTCAATAAGGATTTGTTTTATAAAGAGTATCGGGGCGTGGGGCTTGATCCCGGTCGATCTAATGGACAGCGTTTTGATCCAAAAGTTGAACTGAGGGATGAGAGTGCTGCTGTAAAAGCCAGCGCAGTACGGGAAACGTGGGTAGCACCCGACTGGATTCAAGCCTCGGCTTCATATGACCATCCAAATGAAACGATTACATGGAAAGTAACAGTTAACCAATATAACAAAAAAGGGTTAAAGGACTTTTCTATAACCAATGTATTACCTGCTGGGCTGGAATTTGAATCGGCTGCATGGAAGACAACGGTAGATGGCACTGTATCTGAAGAAACACAAATTACACCAGATTCAAACGGAGTTTATTCCTTTGGGGATATTAACGGTAAAGTAGAATTAGTAATTAAGAGCAAGGTGAAAAGCGGTTCCAGCTTCAGAATCGATCCTCGTGCCAACTGGAATTTGGATACACCAAATGGCATACAGAACAACGATGTAATGACTGGCACAAGACCTAACGCAGTGACTGACGAGGCAATTGTCACCATTGGGGCGCACACTTTTACAAAAACAGGCGCTATTACGATGGAGGATTATAACCTGGGCAGTATCACATGGACCGTTAATCTAACGCCACAGTATGCTTTGCCAAATGCTGCGGTATACGATGTGCTGGTGCATGGCGGAGATTTGAACGTCTTGGACAACGCTGTGGATGAAACGGGCGAAGTGAGTGCGGAAACGATTGCGAAAATCAAAGGAAACGTCAATTCTGCGCAGCTTTGGAAGCAATACCAGTCGGGAACTTTGAAGACCAATGCAACTAGCCTGACCATGAAAAATATTCCTTTGACCGTGGACGGTAAAGTGGTGGCTGATTTGATCAAGGTGACCGGTTATACCGAAGTAGCTTCATCCTTCAGCTTCCGTGCCCTTGAGACCAACACAGACATCCTCTTCAGACAGGATATTAACGCAGGGAAAACAATCTGGAATCGGGCTTTGCTCATTGACGGCGAAACCGTAAAGCAAGCGCAAAACAGCGCCAACCTTCACCTGCGTATGCTGAACAAGGATATGCTTACGGCATCCTACCCTATTAAGGGGGATGGGACGGCTGACACATGGTATACTCCGAACAACGTTCAACGCTATATCGGTTATGACAGCTCATCAAGCGGCGATGCATACACCTTAGCTGGTTATGACCGAATAACTAAGACGGTCACCTTCCGCCTAAGCATCAATATGCCGGGCTACAACACAGTCGAAATGGCGAAAGACGGTGGAAGTCGGGTTATCACCGATGTTAAGCTGGTGGACACCTTGCCCGAGGGTTGGGAGTTCGTTCCTTTTGGAGAGGGAAAGGACTATGAGCTTTATAAGGGCTACTCGGATAATGTCAGCGGCACTGGCTATGGGGTCCGAAACAACGCCGTGTCAATCATTGAGCCAAACAGTCCTGCTCATGTGGCGAGTTTCTCCCATAGCGGCAATGAAGGCACCTTTACCTTCTCCAAGTTGGAAAGCCCTTATGTCATTCTGGTTAAGGCAAGACCTTCCAATACGGCTCTAGAGAAATATTTAGAGGAGTACACCACCAACGGCACAGACAAGCAGGTGCTGTATAACAAAGCCGACCTACATATGACATGGGGCGGAGAAGAGAAGGTTCTCACCGAACAGCGCAAAGTTATTGTACCTATTCAGACTCTGGGCAAATCGGTAACTAAGCCAGTTCCAGGGGTGCTGGAATGGACGGTAAACTATACCCCGCCATTCAACATGGAGCAGGGTGTTTATTTACAGGATACCCTAGGTGCAGGTATGAATCTGCGCTATGAAGTAAACGGAAAGCTTGTGCTGACAGCGCCTAGTATGGCAGTCTATCCTGCTAAACTGACTGCCGGCGGTGCTCTTGAACGAGACGGTGCTGCACTGAATCTCAGCGACCCGAATTCAGAAGTTCAGGTGGAGGCCGGGCCAGGTGAGGGCGGCACCACGGTTCTATTATTTAAAATGGACGACCCTAATAAGTTTTACCAGTTTGTGTACCAAACCGAGGTTGATCCTTCTAAAGCGAATGCTGGCGATAAAATGGGCAACGAGGTAAAGCTGATGGGCGATGATAAGCTGAAATCTGTCAGTGCCAAAAGTGAAAGCACGCTGGACAGTTCAGACGTGGCCGGCAGTTCAAGCTCCAATGCCCTGCTGCCCCTGAAAAAGGTAGATCCCGACAACAATCCGCTAAAAGACGTAGAGTTTACGCTCTATAAGAAAGGCGACGGAACTCAAGTCGCTAAAGGAACAACCGATAGCGGAGGAAAACTTAATCTGCTATTCCCAGATCCAGGGTATTATGAGCTGAAGGAAACTTATATTGACACAACGACATGGTTGCCAACTACGAGAATTTATCAGGTTTACGTCGGGAATACGCCTGGAAAGCCCATCTGGGTAGACGGTGTGAAAGTAACCTCTGATAATCCGTTGGTCGTGCCTACGCCAGCGCAAGGAAAGCTGACCATCAGCAATAAGGTGGAAGGAAACGGCAGCGACTCTTCCAAGAATTTTGAATACACCGTGAACTTCACCGGCGAAGGCAAGGACGGAGAGTACGCCTATCAGAAGTCGGATAATACGTCTGGCACGATTAAGAGTGGAGACAAGATTACCCTCAAGGACGGAGAATCTCTGACGCTCCCTACATTGCCTGCGGATCTGGTCTATACCATAACGGAGGCCGATTATACGACCGTTGACGGTTATACCATCACGCCGGATACGAGAGAGCTGTCCGGAACAATCGTGAATAAAGGCGACCACAAGGTGGACTTCATCAATGAGCGAACCGTTAACAAGCTGACCGTCAGCAATACGGTCATGGGCAACGGCGGCGACAAGACGAAGGAGTTCGAGTACACCGTCATCTTTGAGGATACAGGCAAGGATGGAAGCTACTCTTACTTGAAGTCGGGCGGTGGCACAGGTACGATCAAGTCCCGTGATACCTTCAGGCTCAAGGATGGAGAGACACTGGATATTTTGGATCTGCCTAAGGGTCTGAAATATACCATTACCCAGAAGGAATACACAGCCGACGAATACGTGACCATTCCTGAGGAACGGTATTATACCGGAATCGTGGAGGGCAAAGATGAAGCTGCCCCGTTTACGAACTTGCGAGTCTTGAAGGGCGGCCTACTAATCAGCAACACGGTTAAAGGCAAAGACGAAGACAAACAGAAGCCGTTCAAGTACACGGTCACCTTCACAGGCGAAGGAGAGAGCGAATCCTACTCCTATGAGAAGTCAGACGGCAGCAAGGGCACAATTAAGAGCGGAGAGACCTTCGAGCTTGCAGATGGCCAGACGCTCGTTGTGCAAGGACTTCCGACAGATCTCCAGTATAAGGTGACCCAAGATGATTATACGAATGACGGCTATGTGACGGATCCCGAAAGTCTCGTTCGCACAGGCACCATTCCGGAGAAAAAAGTGGCCGAAGCACACTTTGTCAATACCCGCCCGTATCTGGAAGGCGTACTGCGTGACAACAACACAGGAGAAGCCATTCCGAATGCGCCCATTACAGTGACCGATCTGAAGACAGGCAAGGAGCTTCAGGTGGAGACGAATGAGAAGGGTGAATATTCGGTCCCAGTCACAGCGGATACCGACTATACGATCACATATACGAAGAGGTATCAGATAGGCGGGAAGGATGTCCCTGTCGAGTTCACGCAAAAAGCAAATGTGGACGGCAGCGTAACGGAAGAGACCGTTCCGGCGGACATTACGGCGGTAGGGATCGTTCTGTTCAAGCAGCCGGATGGAGCGAAAGAGCTATTCAACGATTCGTTTACCAGCCATATGCATATCTATTTGAAGGATCAGCACGGCAATTATATTATGGAGAACGGTCGTCCCAAGGCATTCCCAATGGCTTTGAACGGAACTTTCTCCGTGGAAGGGCTAAGCGAGCAGAAGTACACAATGGAAGTTCGTTATAAAGCTGAGACCGGCGAGGAACTGCTCCTCAAAGTGACGCAACTGGACGTGAAGGCTAACGGAGAGTTGAATATTTCCGAGGAATTGGTCGACCCTTACGGTACGGTTTATGATGAAACGACAGGAAATGCCAACACTGGCAAGAAAATTGATGGAGCCAAAGTTACATTGTATTATGCGGATACGCAGCGGAATAGAGATAACGGCCGCATTCCGGATACGAAAGTAACGCTTCCTCAGGTTCCGAATTTTCCGCCGCACGACAATGAGAGCCCGGAGCAGGATAGCGACGCAAATGGCTTCTATGCTTACATGGTGTTTCCTGAAGCGGATTACTATCTGATCGTAACGAAGGACGGATACGAAACGCACAGGAGTGATACGATTTCTGTCGATTTTGACATTGTAAAATACGATGTGCCAATGAAGCCGATCAGTTCCGGCGGCAACGGTAACGGCGGAACCGGCGGCAACGGTAACGGCGGAACCGACAATGGTAACGGCGGAACCGACAACGGTAACGGCGGAACCGGCAACGGCAACGGCGGAACCGACAACGGCAACGGCGGAACCGACAACGGCAACGGCGGAACCGACAACGGCAACGGCGGAACCGACAACGGTAACGGCGGAACCGACAACGGTAACGGCGGAACCGACAACGGTAACAGCGGAACCGACAACGGTAACAGCGGAACCGACAACGGTAACAACGGAACCGACAACGGTAACAGCGGAACCGACAACGGTAACAACGGAACCGACAACGGTAACAGCGGAACCGGCAACGGTAATAGCGGAACCGACAACGGTAACAATGAAATCGGCAACGGTAACAACGAGCTGGACGATGCTCCGTTGACTGGCGACAACAGCGTACCGCCAATCTTCTATATGGCTTTGGCGCTGATGTCTTTGATGACGATCGGATTCTGTCTACTCGGTAATAAGAAGAAAAAGCACATCCAGTGATCGGAAAGGCGGTAAGAAAATGAGCAAAACTAAAAAAATTCTTATCGCCGTTTCCTTCCTTGTGTTGGTATTTTCTCTCGTTAGTGCTGCGAGAACTCTCCTGCGGGATTATGCTGAGCAGCAGAAAATCGAAGAGCTGACAAAAGTTTGGGAGGAAGGGTCGGACAAAGTCGGAGGGGATGCATTCCCCTCCCTTTTGTTCAATAAGGCGAATGAGCCGGTCATGCTTCCCGAATTTCGAGAGCTTTACGAGAGGAACCCGGACATCGTCGGCTGGCTGAAGATTGACGGTACCCGAATTGAGTACCCAGTCATGCAGAATCAACAGGATGCGGAGTACTATCTCAATCATGATTTCGATAAAAAGGAAAACAAAGGCGGCCTCCCATTTTTGGACGCGCATAGCCGGACTAACGGTTCGGACATTTTGCTGATTCATGGACATCACATGAAAAGCGGCTGGATGTTTAAAGATTTAATGAAGTACAAGAACGAAAGCTTTTATAAAGAGCATGCTACGTTCCAGTTCAGCACGCTTTACGAACAGGAAGAGTATGAGATAGTTGCCGTTATTCTTTCAAAAGTTTATCGCAAATCGGACGACGTTTTTAAATACTACCAGATTGAGAATGTAAGTACGCCCGCCGAGTTCGATTCGTATGTTCAGAACATCAATGAACTCGCTCTTTATGACACTGGAGTAACAGCCCGGTATGGCGACAAGCTTATTGTGCTGTCCACGTGCGAGTACTCGACCGAAAACGGCCGGTTAGCGGTGGTTGCCCGAAAGCGTTAATGACGATATTGAAACACGAAATCAAACTGCTTCATATCGCGTTCTCCACTTGGAGGACGCGATTTTTTTGCCTCCGAAACTCTGTGGTATTATATCCTTGTCCTTAAAATGCCCCTGTATCTTTCGCCGAATAGAACGACGGGTAAATCGGTCGATATTGTAATTCCTTTCTTATACGTGTTGTATCAACGATCATGTCCTATGGATAATAATCCTGATGCAGTGCTTCCGACAAAATTTCGCTATTATGAAGCTGAAGCAACTCTGCAACGGAAATCGGCGCATCGTCGAGGGCATTGTAGATACGACCATCAATACCCGGTATGGAAGCTGTGATTATCAGCATATGTTCCATTTTTCAAGATTTAATAGTTATCATCAAAGGGATTTCCTGGTTTTTGTCGAAATAGGTTGGATTATGATGACAAAACGAAAAGCGGTCCTTATTACAGGGTCATTCTTTATCACCTTAATCCTGATTCGAATCATTTGGGCATTTCTTCTGACGTCGCCGGATCACCCTCATGCGGTTCGGGGCGAGTTGGATTTGCGCGGTTTCGACTTCACCAATGATCGCACGATTACATTAGACGGAGAGTGGGAGTTTTATCCCGGCAAATTTGTGAAACAAGGCGAGTCGAACACACTCTCATCCCGAGAAGGGAGGATGTTCATCCCGGTTCCCGGAAAGTGGGACTCGTTATTATCCGCGAACAACTCGCCATATGGCTATGGCTCTTATCGTCTGCGCGTCAAGGTGGACCTGGATAACGAACTAACCTATGGCATCCGCGTTCCGAATGTGGCTACATCGTCCGAGCTATACGTAAACGGTCGTCTATTGGCGAAAGATGGGCAACCAGCAAAGAACAAACAGCAGTATACAGCCCGAAGCACGCCCTATACCGCTATTTTCAAGGCCGATACTGACGAAATTGATATTGTCGTACATGCCGCGAATTATGACAACAGCATAAGAGGCGGTGTGACTGGATCGATCAAGTTCGGCAGTGAACGAGCGGTGAAAAAAGAAGTAGGGTTTTCCGTTAACATGCAGATAGTCGTAGTTGTCGTTCTGATGATTCATGCCTTGTATGCCTTGATTCTTTACGTGATCGGAACACGGAATAAATCTTTGATCAACTTTTTTATGCTCGTTGTTAGTACTATTGTCATGACACTGCTCGACGACGATAAACTTTTGCTGGCATGGCTGCCGGCCCTCAGCTACGAGTGGTCCATTAAACTCATCCTTCTGTCCTTTATTGGAGTAGGCGCCTTCCTGCTGCAGTTTGCCAAAAGTCTCTTGCCGGAGCATGAGGAGAACAGGGTGTTCCGATGGTTCCCCTTGCTCTGCGTGATTGCTACACTGGCGATTGTACTATTGCCAGCGGGATATGGGCTGAGCGCATTGGCTGTATACTACACCATAGATTTAATAGCTTGTTTGTACTTTCTGATGTTCTCGCTGCGTACAGCCCTGATAAGCGATAAGAATGCCATTTATTTGGTCTTTGGTCTAACCTGCATTTTGACTAATATCATTGGGGGTTATCTTAAGGGTCTGCTCGCTATGGGTTATTACCCGATTGACTTGATCGTTGCGTTCCTCGCTTTTGCGTCTTTCTGGTTCAAACGCTATTTCCACGTTACCACCCAAACGGCGAAGCTCGCCGAGAAGCTGCAGAAAGTGGACAAGCTGAAAGACGATTTCCTGGCAAACACATCCCATGAATTGCGGAATCCGCTGCATGGCATACTTAACATCGCCCAGACCGTTCTGGATACCGGAATTAACGATAAAGACGACAAAAACAGAGAGAACATGAAGCTGCTTATTTCCGTAGGCAAGCGAATGTCATACATGCTTAACGATCTGCTGGACATGAGACGACTTCAGGAGAATGGGATCCGCCTGCACATAGGGAGTGTCCGCGTTCAGGGAGTCGCATCCGGTGTAACCGATATGCTTCGTTTCTTGACGGAAGGCAAGCCGGTTCGTATCGTCAACGACATTCCGGTCAACTTCCCTAGTGTCATGGCCGATGAAAACCGGCTTACGCAAATTTTGTTCAACCTGCTTCACAATGCGGTGAAATATACAGATCAAGGACAAATCACAATAAAGGCTGAGGTGAAGGACGGTAAGGCGAATATTGTCGTCGCCGACACCGGCATGGGGATAGATCTGGAGACACAGCAAAGGATGTTTGCTCCTTACGAGCAGGGGGACTCTGGCATAACGGCGATTGGAAATGGGCTCGGGCTCGGGTTAAGTATATGCAAGCAGCTGGTGGAGCTGCATGGAAGCATGTTGGAGGTTAGCTCCATTCCGGGCCAAGGTTCAGTATTCAGCTTAGCCTTGCCGTTCTCCGATGTATCGAGCAGGCAAAGCGAGACTGCAATGATTGCACCGGTAACGGCCGTTTATGCAGAAGCGGCCGTTACTGTTTCCTCGGGACCTCGCGTTGACATTACCAAACTGGAGTCGGCGGCCGATGCTGATTGGCCAAACATTCTGGTCATAGACGATGATGCCGTCAATTTAAATATACTGAGCAATATCCTTGCTTCGGAAAAGTATACCGTCGTCACAGCTGTAAGTGGATCTGAAGCGCTTGCCATTTTGGATACCAGAGAATGGGACTTGATCATTACCGACATTATGATGCCCCATATGTCGGGGTATGAATTGTCCCGCTTTATTCGTGAGCGATTTTCCATTTCGGAGCTACCCATCTTGCTCCTGACCGCTCGTAGCAGACCGGAAGATATAGATATCGGATTCTTGTCTGGCGCCAACGATTACGTAACGAAGCCGGTTGATGCGATGGAATTGAAGTCCAGGGTGCGGGCATTGACTGAATTGAGGCAATCGGTGCGTGAAAGGCTGCGCATGGAAGCAGCCTGGCTTCAGGCGCAAATCCAACCACATTTTCTTTACAATACGCTCAATTCAATAGCCGCTCTCAGCGAAATCGATAATGATAAAATGAGCGCTTTGCTTGAAGCATTCGGCCACTACTTGCGGGCAAGCTTCGATTTTCGGAATTTGGAACGGCTCGTTTCACTTGACCAGGAGCTTGGTCTTGTCCGCTCATATCTGTATATCGAAAAGGAACGTTTTGAGGATAGATTAAACATTCGCTGGGAGGTCGACTCAAGGCTTCATTTGCAAGTCCCCCCGCTCAGCATCCAGCCTCTTGTCGAAAACGCAATACGACACGGCCTACTAAGTCGTGATGAAGGTGGAGAGATTCATATCCGAATTACTGAAAAAGAACATGATGCGGAAATTTCGGTTGCAGATAACGGTTTAGGTATGGATGAGGAAACGGTGAGGCGTATCCTGGACAGTCGGCTGGAAGGAAGGGCGGGAATCGGCTTGTTCAATACGGATCGGCGATTGAAACAAATATACGGCAAAGGACTGCAAATCCGAAGTGTTCCGAATCAAGGCACAATTGTCAGTTTTGTAGTTCCAAAAATTGGGAGGAAAAAGGCTTAGCCTAAATCCGTAAATGAACCAAACATAAATATAAGAACACTCGCGCTTACACTTGCGTTATCAATAGGATTTAATAAGTCCCACCACCGTTCGTTCAATCCCTTGGTACAACGATCGGACGAACGGTTTTTTTGTCAACCGACTCCATGCAGCCCAGGTAACGCGCTTGATTTCAGGTACAGATTGCGTCCAATCGTCTAATGGTGCACCACGCTTTTATCTGACTTTTTCCATCGTGTATACCATTCCAATATGCCAATACTGGGATCGGTCGCTACTTCTTGTTTCAATATTCGAACTATAAATTCATATTGTTTATGAACAGAATCGGCGTCACTCAGCCGAGCATATATATTCATAAGCGTGAGGTAACTATCTTCATTCAGAGGATCCTGCTTTTGTATTTGATGATAAACCCCAAGCGCTTCCATATTCATGTCGTTAGAACAATAGAATTGCCCCAACTGCTGGGCATGTTGCAACCATAGTCCCTTGAGCCTTTGGCGTTCGCTCTCCGCCCACACATAATGATCCTCTTCGTAAAAATTAGCGCGATACATATCGAGCAATCGCTGATGTTCAGGGGCCTGCTCAATGGACACAGGGTTTAATCGGCGAAGCTCTTGTTCCCATTCCTCCGCATCGATTAGCAGCTGTTTCGACTCAAGGACATATCCGTACTGAGAATATCGGATGGATATATAGCCTTCTCCGAACGTATTCTTCCATAAGCTCCGAATCCGATTAATACTTGTCTGCAGGTTGGCGAGCCCTTTGCGTTCGTCCAATTCCGGCCACAGCAGCTCCAGCAAGGCGTTCTTGCTAATGAGTTTCCCGCGATGATGCAGTAAGTAGGCAAACAACTCTTTCGCTTTCGTCGTTCTCCACTTCAGGAACTCCATTTCCCCGTTTGGCTTCCGGATTTGCATGGCACCCAAGCAATGGTACAACAAACCTTCTTCCGGAGACTCCAATTTATGCTCAACAACGCGCTCCCGTAGACGCTGTATGGTTCGGCTCACGCGTTCGCGTCTTAACGGCTTCATTAAGTAATCGGTCGCATCCAGTTCGAATGCCTCAATCGCGTATTCGTCATAGGCTGTCACATAGATGATTTTCGTGTCCGGCGAGACAGAACGTATTCTCTCGGTTGCTCTCAAACCATTCAATCCCGGCATATGAATATCCAGAAAGACGGCGTCGGGTTTGAATTCGCCAATATGATTGATCGCCAACTCTGCCTTCGAAAAGGAGCCGATTACTTGGCAATCGTGAAATTCCCCCAGCATTTTTTCCAACCTGACTAACGCCAGCCGCTCATCGTCTATCAACATGACCTTCATTCGTACGCAGCCCCCAATCGTCGAACATTGAATCCATATTTCTGATGCTATATCTATATCGGTAAGAAACGATATCTATTTAATAAGGAAATGGTTGGATTTTTGGTCCGAAGTTGAGAGCAGGCTCACTTCCGTCAAATCTATTATTTGTGGTTAGAGTTTGGTTAGAAGTTTTGTCTATAATGTGGTTTATAGAAAACCGCTCATTACGGTCTCTCTCCGCTATTTGTTTAGTTGAACTCAGAACGGGGTGTTGCGACATGACAAGATAGCGTTATAATCATCTGACCATGGCGGGGAGAATTTCAATACTTTCATTAGGAGGAAAGAACCAAAGATGAAATTAAAAAATCGAAGCATGTTATCTTTTCTAATGGCAATCGTTATGGTGTTGACGACGATGCCTTTTTATCCGTTAGAGGCAAGAGCGGCGGATACACCAACATTTGATCTTGGTACTCCTGTTCGATTATCCGAATCAACCTATCAGCTATCCAATGCTACATTTGGAGGACTTGATGAAGAGAGCGGATACTTTATTGTGACTGTAAATAATGGCACAATTACTGTTGGAACTCTTTCAAGCGGTATTACCGAGTTGACGAATGGCATAAACATTAGTGGCGTTATTACTGACGAATCTACACCTACAAATAGAGTATTCAATTTTTCAAGCGGTACAACTAATGAAGAAATTCAAGCCATTATTCGAAATCTGACATTTACACAAAATTCAGGTCAAACCCAAAGTGTAACAGTAAATGTAGCGCCAGGAGAACCATTGAACGATGGAAAAACATCTGTACGTACCTACAATGGACGTCATTTTGTATATGTGGCAAGACAGAATACCATGGGTTTTAAAGATGCTGTGGATATTGCAACAAACAATCACGGACATCTTGTAGAGCCGACAGCAGACAATCCTGGTGAAATGTTTGCGATTGCCAGTATGTTTAAAGAATTTAAAAGTCAAAGTCCCTGGGCGGGGGATGGAGGGATTTGGCATTTTTTAAGCTTTATAGGCGCTACTAAAACTCAAGGACCTAATTGGGACACTTCTGTTTATAGCGAAACAAGGTATGTAACAAACCCGAATCAGCAAACAGGTCTGGAAGCAACTCTTCTGCCAAATGGAATCCCTACCCATCTTACACTTATGCTAGACAAAGATGATACTAAAATAGGATACTTACCCGTAAATAATACACACGGTGTTACTAGCCAATATAAAGATCCAGGAGTTATCGTTGAGTATGATTCTGGTGTCATTAACGTCATCACTGCCACAAAAGATGTTGCAAGCTTTTCAAGCGGTATCAAGAGTGTAACGTCAGCAGTTTATTCCGTTTATAACGGTTCCGGCACAATCATTGGAACCCCTCTTGACGTAAGTACGGTGATGAGCGTTACCGATCTGGACGGGAACCCGGTTACAGGATATAAAGCATATGATCAAAACGGCAATGAAATTATGGCCGATTCACACGGGTGGTATCCAAGCAACGGAAACCCAATTGTCTTTCAACCTTTAATGCCTGGTGGTACTTACAAAGTTGCCGCTTCGACGACATTTAATGCAAGTACAACAACTCCAGGTACGGTTACTGAGACGCAAAGTATTACATTGCCGACAGTAAATGATAACGTTGCAGTAGGAAAAGATTCGGTAAATCCCGGTAAAACAACAATTACTGTAAACCCTTCATCGACTCTGGTTAAATATGCTATAGCTGATGCACAAGGCAATGTGGTCAGTGATTGGAAAACAGGTACGGGTTCAGATTTAACCTTTTATAACCTTGACCCTGGGACCACCTATCAAATTGTGACAGTTCCTGAAGATATGATCGGTGAGCCTCCTACAACAGACTTAAGTGGCACGAGAGTTACAACACCGGAATATTCGGTAATGGGAGGCACCGTGTCGATCAGGGGTACAGCCCAGATTGGTCAAACGTTGACGGCCGATCTATCGGGTATCAACTATACGCCGGACACGACGGAAGACGCGACGATGTACCAGTGGTATCGCGACGGAGTCGCCATTCCGGGAGCGGAGAGTGCCAGCTACGCGTTAACTGAAGACGATATCGGCAAGGCTATTACCGTGAAGGTTATAGCTGATGGCACGCATGCGACTGGCAGTGTAGCAAGCGAGGCTACGGCACCGGTCGCGAAAGTGGATGGTCCACCGGCACCTAGCGTTCCGGTAGAGGATAGTAAGACCGCAACGAGCATCACGTTGCAGGCCGTTGACGGCCAGGAGTACAGCAAGGATGGCGGCTTAACGTGGCAAAGCAGCCCGACGTTCATTGGACTGACGCCGGATACGGAGTATTCGTTTGTAACGCGAGTGAAAGCAACAGTGACACAAAGCGCGTCCACCATCAGCGCGTCCGCCAAGATTCGCACGTCGGCTTCAACATCAAATGGAAACAATAGCGGAACTGGTGGCGGAAGCACGACGACTCCAATAACACCTACAAAGCCGGATGAGTCGGGAATCCAAACCTCTGTGAACGACAAGGAGGGCACGTTTGCAACCGGCAAAACGTCAACTTTAGAAGACCGTACGACAACGTCGGTTCAAGTTGATCTGAACAAGCTGAACGAGTCCCTGGCACAAGGCAACGGACAGAAACTTGTAATCCACTCACCTAAAAATGGCGATCTTAAAGTAGACGGATTAACGGCAGGAACTGTGAAAACATTGGCTGATAAAAAGGCAAACCTCGAAATCAGCAATGAGCTGGCAATCTATCCTGTTCCTGGCGGAAAGATGGACCTTGACTCGGTGTCCAAGCAATTGGGGAACCCCGCATTAAACGATATAGCCGTTCAAATCAACATCTCCCGTTCAGCGGATGCATTGATTCAGAGCGCTAAGAATAAAGCGACATCGCAAGGTTACCAACTGCTGGTTAACCCGGTTGATCTCGACTTGACCTTCACGAATAGCGGTAAGACGAAAAGATCTGAGCAACTGAGTGGATATGCGCCTAAGTACATCGCTCTTCCGGAAGGTATCGATCCGAACCGTATCACGACAGGTGTCGTTGTTAATTCGGACGGAAGTGTATTCCATGTGCCGACGGTTTTAGCGAAAATCAATGGCCGTTATTACGCACAAATTAACGACTTGCGCAGCCATGGTTCCTATTCGGTCATCTGGAATCCGCGAGATTTCGACGATGTGAAGAACCATTGGGGCAAAATGGACACGAACAATGTTGCAGCAAGACTTGATCTTGAAGGAACGGGCAACAATTCGTTTTCGCCGAACCGCAATGTTACGCGCTCGGAATTTGCTGACATTGTTGTATTGGGTCTGGGCTTAATGCGTCAGGATGCACCGCAAAATATTTTCCCGGATGTTACGGATTCAGCATGGTACGGTGCTTCCGTAGCCATTGCGAATGAGTTCGGTATCGTTCGCGGCTACAACGATGGAAGCTTCTACGGCAATCAGGAAATTACTAGAGAACAGGGATTTTCGATGATTGCCCGTGCATACCGTATGATAGACTCAGGAGCCGCGTTGAGTGAAGAACAAGCAGCTTCGGCACTGGCTGGATACAAGGATGCGCCTGACGTATCTGCTTGGGCAAAAGCAGATGTTGCCCAACTGATCGCAGCGGAAATTATTCAAGGTAATGGACCAGAGGTTCTCAGTCCGAAAGCACCAATGACGCGTGCGGAGGTCACGGCATTAATTGCAAGAATGTTGAAAATAACGGACATTATTGATAAGTAATCTTGTAGATCGAACAACCTTTGCTTACATTTAAAGTGAGCAAAGGTTGTTTTTATGCTTAATACATCTATTTTTGCCGATAGATCCGTTTAGCTGAACTGTTTCATAAATAACAGCAAGTTTTTTGGAAATAATAAAATAAAAGGAGAGATGGAAATGTCCTATATCGTTGATTTTAAAAATGTATCTACAGTTGGTTTAGAGTCTTCACCTGTAGTAGAAGCACTGGCTGGATTACGTGCTAATGAAGCCCGTTATTTCATGAACAAATACAAGCATGAATTTACGGTTGTACAAGCTGGTGAAAGCCAAGAGACTCTTGAATATGTGAACCGGATTTTGAAAGAAGAACGTGATATTGAATTTGCGGCCAAACCTTTAGAAACGTCGCAGTTTCAAGTGGAAAATATCAAATTTGCCTATGTCTTTTATGAGGATGGTCTTGCAATCAACGTCATGTATACGGTTGATGACCCTAAGAAGCGGGCCGTTGGTTTTAAGCTTTCTGAGGGGATGGAGATACCAAAGGAGCTAGAAGAGAAGTTTAAGTTTGCCAGACAGAAGTCTAAACTAGCTGGTACCATTCGGGGCTCATTTTTTGTAATTAAAAAAGAATATTAAAATAAGCAAAACCGCAATTTGAAGGGGTCTATCCACTTATTCTGTTTGCAAAAAATACGAGATCAAAGAAAGGGCCATCCCGCAAAGGATGGCCCTAAATCTTGTCATAACCGACAGCATGGCGAATCAAGTTAGAAGTGACAGCGAAAATAGGATACCCTTATAAAAATCATTTCCAAAATTCAGGTAAAAAGGAGGTGGACTCAGGAAACACGAGCATTATAATAAAAATAACAAACGTGCACAGGACTTCGTCATATAACCGGGTTTGGCAGTAATATGAAAAGTCAGACAGGAGGAATTGTATTGCAGCAGCTATTTATCGATCTGATAAAGCAGGATGTAAAGCCGTTCCTTGCAAAGCATGGCTTTGCCAAGAAGAGTTTGAATTTCAGTAGAAAAACAGATGGTCTCATCTACATGTTCAATTTCCAAAAATCCTCGGGCAATTCGGCGGAAAATGTTATGTTTTATGTGAACTGCGGCATTTATGCAGCGAAGTTGGCGCAGATTCAATCGAAAGAGATTTTGACGGCGCCTCAGGAAGCGGAGTGTCACTTCAGAGCAAGAATCGGGGAAATTGCCCCGGCTGCTCCAGATCGATTCGCAATTACTCCTGATACGGATAGGGATGAGTTAAGAAAAACGCTGTTAGGCGGATTAGAAGAAGTTATTCATTTCTATGATACGATGACCAGTGCTAGATCCATTGTGGACTATTACATTTCGGGTCCATTTTTGCATCTGGGCGAAGAGAGCTTTCATCTGCTTTTGCAATCGAACGATACAGCAGCGGCTAACCAATATTTGAAGGCTTTGCAGGAAAAGTACGGAGCGGAAAATCGGTGGGCCATATTCGAAAATAAGTACGAGGCCATCTTCAATAAATACGGAGTGGAATTTAATAAGCTATAACCTCAGACATGATTATTGCAGTTAAAGGGCATATTTTGCGGAAAATTAGTGTGGAATTCATTGGTTAAGAGGAACGCTTGTCTTAATATAGGAGAAATTAAATGAAACTTAAAGATAAAGTTGTTCTTGTAACAGGTGTTTCGGGAACTACAGGGGACAAAATTGCGACTAAGTGCCTCAAAGAGGGGGCAAAAGTCAAAGGGCTTATACGTGACAAAGAAAAAATTTACCTCTGCAATAATCTTGGCATAATACCCATAATTGGAGACTTAACGGATAGGGAAGCGATTAAGGAAGCGCTAAAAGATGTTGACATTGTCATTCACGCTGCGGCGTATCTCGGTGGCGATAGAGCCACTGCTGAGCAATCTAATATTCATGGGGTCCAAAATCTGGTTGAGGGGGCTATATCGGCAGGAGTTGAACGCTTCGTACATATTTCCACTGTATCTGTTTATGGTCATCTTGAAGGAGATGTGGAGCTGGATGAAGCACGCAATTTAGCATATGGCCACTCTGAGGTATACACTTCAACGAAATGTGAATCGGAACGGATTTTACAAGATGCAATGGCTAATGGACTAAAAGGTGTCATTTTGCGCCCAGGCATTATTTGTGCCGAAAAAAACTCCCACTGGGGCGACAAGCTGGTCGCAAAGCTTGCTGCTGTAGAAAAGGTGGATTGGATTCATCCTGAGGATTTGACACCATGGGTGCATGCGGATAACTTAGCTGAGATGTGCGTATTAGCAGCGACGCATCCTGCGGCAGTAAATCAGACCTACAACGCTGTGGACGGAAACTATACAGAAAGAGAGTTTACTGTACGTCTTGCGCATGCTATGAAAAAAACGCTCATAGTACCCGATGGAAACCCAATTAGAATGACGTATAATTGCAACAAAATAAGAAATGACTTGGGCTACCTTCCAATAAAAAAATTCGAAGAAACCGTTGTTCAATTGGAGGAACAAGCCAAAAGTTGGATTATGCCTCACGAAGAGCATCGGCCTAAAAACGGCTGACCGCAACAAATACAGCGAGCGCGAAGAAGACGATGTTCACGCTGATTTCCCGGTATTCCTTACGCTTAATATGAAAGAGGGCGCCAAAAAGAACGACTGCGGCAAATGCAATTGCGGCAATTGGCGTCAGTACAGGCAAGATATTTGTCGCTTGAGGCAAAATGATTCCAATTGCCCCGAGCAATTCTGCTAACCCAATAAAGACCACGAACGCTTTTGAAACGTCCTTTACCCAGCCCCAGGACGCCTTGGCTTTTTCATACTGAAACGCCTTCAACCACCCTGAATAAACAAAACCCAGTGCTGCCAGACCTTGAACGATCCATAACACGATATTCATTAATAAAGCCTCCTCCTGGCTGCGTATTCGCTACTTGCTAAAGGTATAATAGACCTTAGTCATTCATTTAAGGAAGTAGGCACTTTAACTAAACATAGCTAACAAAAAGTTACCTTTACCTAGCACAGAGCAATACCGGATATCAACAAAAAGATGCTCACGCAGCAATTAAGAGAGCTTGAGTATAACGATATCGTTTATCGCAAGGTGTATAACCAGATTCCGCCGAAAGTGGAATACTCCATTTCAGAATACGGCAAAGGCTTAAGCACGGTGTTGCAGGCACTTAACGATTGGGGAGAGACCCATAGCGAGCATATGATTGAGCTGCACGGAGAAGTTGGTTCAGATGATTAATTTGGGTAAAAAATAGAGCGAGCAGAGGTTATATAAGCCTGCTAGGCGTTAAATAATGCGAAGGGCACCTGTTAAGGTGCCCAAAAACTTGCCGTTACAGACAGCGTGGTGTACCGTATCACAAGTGATGGTAAATAGAGGATAGATCTATGGCTAAGTTAGCAAATACTACAATTGGAATCCATGCTATGATCACTTTTATAAAAATCTATTTAACGGGGGTGACTTCATTCGAATTAAGCAGTGTAAGTGTGACCGCTATCGCCTGATCAACAAATGATCGCTCTGGACGAGATTTCAAGATTACGGTTAGTCCGATTAACGATAAGATTAGCGCCTGCGCCAAAGCCTTCGCATTGATACCACGCTTGAGCTCACCTGATTGAATACCTCGTTCAATGGTCTCTTGAAATATGACAGATAGGTACATTTGATGTTCTCTGGTGAGAATTTCAAATTTCTCGTCATGGGGCGCAAGTTCGACCATGGTATTGATGCATAAACAGCCCCGACTTCGATCTTCTGCATATTCCTCAACAACCACGCTTTCAAAATAAGCGGAAAAAGCTTCTATTACAGAAGAATGGTTCTGTAGTCTAGCTCGTACTTCGGATGCGCGGGACATTGTGTATCTTCGTAGCGCAGCTTCGAACAATTCTTTCTTGTCTCCAAAGGTCGAGTATATACTAGGGCGTTGAATCCCCATTCTGGAAGTTAAATCGCTTAATGAGGTAGCTTCATATCCCTTTTCCCAAAATAGCTCCATCGCTGCTTCTAATACTTTTTGTTCATCAAATTCACGGGTTCTTGCCATAATGAATACCCCTCGTTAATCTTGAATTTTTGTTCATTACTCCATGATTCCGGACATCTCAACTGTCGATTTTTCTGTACCAAAAAGTATATTATCATTTTATATTTAGCCGGATAATTTGTCAAATGAAGCCGGGTCTATTTCAACAAAGGAGAAGATTTATAAGGAAATGACCAGTAAAATCATTTTTTTATTGACATTAAGTATAACAGCGGTCTATATTTACTGGGGATAATAACGTACCGATTAGTATGTTATTTTTATTATCATGTCATATGAAGGGGGAAAGGTGTGTACAAAACAGAGGAGGTTTTAGAAATGGCAGCAGTCAACGCCAATAGCAAGGCAGATTCGTCACAGGCACCGCTGATCGGGTCTGATTCAGAGCAACCTGCTTCTATGTCTCGCTATGTGACTCTATTGTTTGCGGTTGCCTGCGGGATGTCGGTTGCCAATATCTACTTCGCACAACCGATACTCGATCGGCTGTCAAGTGAGTTCGGTATTGACTATTCGATCATTGGCATCGTTGTTACCATCACGCAGATTTTTTATGGATTGGGCCTGCTGCTCTTGGTACCGCTTGGAGATTTACTGAACCAACGCCGCTTGGTTATCGGTCAGATGTTATTGTCCATGATAGCTCTGGTTATCGTTGGAACAGCGGCCAACAGCACCGTACTATTTGCAGGTATGGCTATGGTGGGCCTGCTAGCCGTTGTGACGCAGACTCTTGTGGCGTTCGCGGCAACTATGGCGGCGCCTGCTGAACGGGGACGTGTCGTTGGCATGGTAACAAGCGGGATCGTAATCGGCATACTTCTTGCGCGGTCCATTTCAGGCATATTAACCGATCTTGCGGGTTGGCGATCCGTGTATATGGTCTCTGCAGCGCTGATGCTTGTTATGGTTTGTATGTTTTATAAGGTACTGCCTCGTGTTGAACGCGAGGTGAAATCACTGTCCTATCCTCAACTGCTAGGATCGGTGTTTAGGTTATTTATTCAAGAACGAATATTACGTATCCGTTCTATTCTCGCTCTGCTGATTTTTGCTGATTTCAGTATTTTATGGACTTCACTCGTACTGCCTCTTAGCTCTGCACCATTATCGCTTTCGCACAGTGCAATTGGAGCATTCGGTCTTGCAGGTGTAGCTGGAGCGTTAGCTGCAGCTCGAGCGGGGAAGCTTGCTGATCGAGGTTACGGACAGAGAACGACGGGCACTGCTCTAACCTTGTTATTGGTTTCATGGTTGTTCATCAGCTATACAGAACAATCGCTGTTTGCATTGGTCATTGGTATCGTGCTTCTCGATTTGGCCGTACAGGCCGTACATGTTACGAATCAGACGATGATCCTCCCGTTGCGTGCAGAGGCTCGTAGTCGACTTACCGCCGGGTATATGGTGTTCTATTCGATTGGAAGTGCTGGTGGTTCCATTGCTTCGACCCACATCTACGCGCATTACGGCTGGGAAGGAGTATGCATGCTTGGGGCTTCTGTTAGTGCTGCAGCGCTGCTGTTTTGGGCAATGACTCTCCGCACTACGGCTGCCGCAATAAAGTAAGCTTCTGTCGCATGAGTACAGATTCATCGTCATAAAACTGCAGCTACAAATCAATCTGAATTAATTTCTCTCAATGCAATAGAAACTTTTTGATTAAAGGAGCGGGTGTTCGTGGAAATAGGTATAACCTCGTTTGTAGAAACCAAGCCGGATGTTCACACGGGTGAAGTGATCAGTCACGCACAGCGGCTGCGTGAAGTTGTCGAGGAAATTGTCCTTGCTGATCAGGTGGGACTTGATGTGTTTGGCATAGGTGAGCATCATCGGGAGGACTATGCGGCATCTTCACCAGCTATTGTACTGGCTGCGGCTGCAGCTCAGACGAAACGGATACGGCTGACCAGCGCTGTGACAGTGCTTTCTTCCCTTGATCCGGTGCGTGTGTTTCAGGATTTTGCTACGCTCGACGGCATTTCAAATGGACGTGCGGAGATTATGGCGGGCCGAGGGTCCTTTATCGAATCTTTCCCATTGTTTGGCTATGATTTGGACGATTATGCTGAGCTGTATGAAGAGCATTTGGAATTGCTCCTTAAAATACGGGGATCCGAGAAAGTAACCTGGAAGGGCGGGCATCGGCCAGCGATTAACAATTTGGGCGTATATCCACGGCCCGTTCAGGATTCAATACCGATATGGGTTGGCAGCGGGGGGAGACAGGAGTCGGCTGTCCGTGCAGGTTTGTTAGGACTACCACTGATGCTGGCGATCATTGGTGGAAGTCCAACGGATTTTGCACCGCTCGTGCAGCTGTATAAGAAAGCAGCGGCGCACGCTGGCCATGACGAATCGCGGCTTAAGGTTGGGGCGCACTCGATAGGATTTGTTGGAGAGAATACGAAGCGAGCTGCAGATACATTTTTTCCTTCTACCATGGCAGGTATGAATCGATTAGGCATGGAGCGGGGATGGGCGCATTATGATCGCTCTAGCTACGATGCCGCGCGCAGCTTCGAAGGTGCACTGTATGTCGGCGACCCCGAGACGGTTGCCCAGAAGATCATTCACCTTCGCAAAAATGTAGGCGTTACACGCTTTATGCTGTATGTACCGTTAAGCACGATGCCGCATGCCGAGGTAATGAGAGCCATTGAGCTGCTTGGAACAGAGGTAGCACCCCGAGTTCGGGAGGAAGTAGCCAAGTGGGAAGCTGAGATGGACATTTGAAAGTACATTGAATGATATTGGAGGAATTTGCATGGATCTCGAAAGTCGGGTATTACCGGAATTAAGGCCGATATTAACACAATTTCCTGGTTTTCAACTGGAGGGAAATTTAGAATTGAGCAGGAGCTATTTGTCGAGTTCTCCTATTGAGGGGTCAACGCATGTACGCACGACAAGCCGCATGATCCCAAGCGCAGAAGGGGAGGTGCGGGTCAAAATTTACGAACCAAGTGAGCGAACGGAAACGGATGCTAAGCTTCCGGCGATGTTATGGATTCACGGGGGAGGTTATGTGCTGGGGAACCCTGATATGGACGATGCATTGTGCGAACGTTTTGTGCAAGCGGCTAATTGCGTCGTCGTGTCTGTTGATTATCGACTTGCCCCGGAGCATCCCTATCCAGCTGCTATCAATGACTGTTATGCCAGCTTAACGTGGATGACGGGCGAGGCTGAGTCGCTGGGCATCGATCTGAATCGGATCGCAATTGCAGGTGCAAGCGGGGGCGGTGGTCTGACTGCAGCTCTTGCTCTAATGGCCCGTGACAAGGGTGGTCCAGCCCTCATTTTCCAAATGCCGCTGTATCCGATGATCGACGACCGAAATGTTACGGCGTCAAGTTATGAGATTACGGCCGATAACGCAATCTGGAATCGGACGAATAATTTGGAGGCTTGGAACATGTACTTAGGTAAGCACACAGAAGACAGCGAGTTATCTCCATATGCGGTACCGTCGAGAGCGGAAAGTTTGGCAGGGCTACCGCCTACCTATACGTGCATAGGTCAGCTCGATTTGTTTCGAGATGAGACGATCGAATATGTGATACGACTTGCGCAAGCGGGTGTAGACGTCGAATTTCATATGTATCCCGGCACTTTCCACAGCTTTGAAATGATGGTTCCACAAGCGGAAGTCAGTCAACGCGCCAGTCAGAGCTATATAGATGCGATGGCGAGAGCGCTTAATCCTTGAACACATAGATGACCTTTAAGCGGAACCGTACCATAAGTAGGGGCAAGTTTTTTCGCAATATAAGTATGATACGATATCTTGAAGTAGAACCTGTTGATCGCAGCTAAAGCCCCTTTCCTAGTCAACGGCGATGGCTTTACCGCTACTGCTTTTTATTCTGGGTTGTGGTCCCTTTTACCTCGCCAATCTTGATTAGTCCGTTTCCGGATTGCGTAATGACAACGTTCGTACCCACATGGTCGATATCCAGTGCACCCCCTAACGTTTCCCCTCCGTTCTCTCCGAGACCCAAGTCCAGTAATGAATTGAACCTAAGACAGATATGGAAAAGGTAATTTTTAGTTAAAGTAAGTTGCAGAGGTATTTAATTAACATATAGGCGGGGTGCATTTATGGAATTAATCATTGAAAATGTGAGCAAGAAATATAAGGGGGATTTTTATGGACTCAGGGACTTATCTCTAGAGATAACAACAGGCGTTTTGGGATTGCTGGGCCCGAATGGTGCTGGGAAATCGACGTTGATGAGAATTTTATCCACCATTACTCGGCCGACAGGGGGCAAGGTGAGCTGGAACGGCATCGATATTACGAAAGAACCCAATGCTGTGCGGCACATTTTAGGCTATTTGCCACAAGATTTTGGCGTCTACCCGCATTTAAATGCGGTTGAGTTTTTGGAATATTTGGCGTCAATCAGAGGGCTGGATTATAAAATCGCAAGAAAAAGAATTGACGAGCTGCTGCACCTGGTTAATCTGCATGAGGTTCGCAAAAAACCGCTGAACGGTTTTTCTGGCGGGATGAGGCAACGAGTAGGTATAGCACAGGCGTTACTGAACGATCCTCAGCTACTGATTGTTGATGAGCCCACAGTTGGGCTTGATCCTGAGGAACGTATTCGGTTCCGTAATCTGCTATCCGAATTATCTGGAGAACGTATTGTTATTTTATCCACCCATATCGTATCCGACATTGAAGCGACCGCAACCGATATCGCCATTGTCAATCAAGGTCGAAGTGTCATACAGGCGGCTCCAAGCGAACTATTGGCAGCAACGGTAGGCAAAGTGTGGGAGTGGCTGATCCCGAGTCATACATGGATGGAGGTACGCAAACAACTGCTGGTCAGCAGCACCATTCAAACCAGTGAAGGGGTACGTGTAAGGGTTATTGCCGATACTCAGCCTTCTGCGGAGAGCCGCTTGGTTACGCCGACTTTAGAGGATGCATATTTGTATTACATTTCAGCACACAAGCAGGGGGCAACAGCATGACCTCGCTTCGTATTCTCTTTCATATGATGAAAGCTGACTATTTGGAAAGGGTCCGACGCTATAGCTTTTTGATTACAGTGCTCCTCTCCATTTTCCTCGTATATAAGTGCATACCTTCAAGTGATGAAAATTATTTAACCTTATCGCTGCAATCGATGCGCGGCCTATATAACTCTGCATGGGTCGGTAGCGGAGTCGCGGTATTAGCATCCATGCTATTAAGTCTTCCGGCGTTTTTTCTAGTGAAAAATGCGATAGAACGAGATGTGCAGACTGGGGTTGGGCAAATCATTGCGACGACTCCGATTACTAGGTGGATGTACACCATGGGCAAAATGTGGAGCAACTTCGTTTACTTGCTGTCTATCGTTGCTGTGTTAATGGTATCTGCGCTTGCCATGCAGCTCATTAGAGGGGAAGATTACGCGGTTGATTTGGTCGCTTTATGGCTACCATTTATGTATTCGACATTGCCGACAATGGCTTTGGTGGCTTCAGTTGCCATCTTTTTTGAAGCTGTACCTGGGCTGCGTAAGGGATTGGGCAATTTAATATATTTTATGATATGGATCTTTTCGCTGATTTTTTCGACCAAGGCAACTCACTCCACCCAGGATATGTTCGGAATTTCACCGATTATTACCAACATGTCGAGCGAGGCAAACGAAAGGATTCCTAATAGCCATGGAGGCCATGTCTCAGGGATAAGCCCCTTGAAGGGAGACCTGCTAACCTACGACTGGAACGGCGTACATTGGACGATCCAGATGTTTTTAGAACGGTATATGTGGCTTGCTGCGGCAGTAATGATCGTAACAGTGGCTTCATTCTTTTTTCACCGATTTGATCTGACACGTTACGTTAAAATAAACAGAACAAGCAAGCCCGATGAAGCTAAAAAAGCAGAGCCGCACAATAAGCCTGCATATAGGAAGGAAACAGAAATAAAGCTAACTCCTTATGCTGCTGCAAAGGGGCAACCAAACTATTTTAAAACATTAGCTCTGGAACTGCGTCTTATGCTCAAAGGGCAACGCGTGTGGTGGTACTTGGCAGCGTTGGTTATGATCGTATTAGGTTTAGTACTGCCGATAGAATCTTTAACAGCGTATGTTGTACCTTTTACATGGCTGCTGCCTATCCTCATTTGGTCGACTATGGGGACAAATGAAACGGATTACCGTACCCATTCATTGATTTTCACAGCGGTGCATCCCGTTCGAAATACATTTATCGGATTGTGGCTTGCTGGAATTATCGTTGCTTATTTGACGGGCAGCGGAGCGCTCATTCATTTTCTTATTGCAGGCGAATGGGAAAGCTTAAAGGCTATGGTCGTTGGCGGAATATTTATACCTACATTAGCTGTAGCGTTGGGCATATGGTCTGGGAATGGCAAGCTGTTTCAAGTGGTATTTATGCTGCTGTGGTATCTGGGTCCCTTGAACAAGTGGGAGGCTGTGGATTTTATAGGGTCGACACCGCAAGGTCTGGACCGAGGGGTATATGTGTATTACTTGCTAGCGACTATTATTTTGCTGATACTGGCCGTCATGGGAAGAGCACGTCAAGCGAGAATGTATAGTTAAAAGTAGTTAAAGCGTCAAAGCACAGTGATGTGCTTTTGACGCTTTTTTGGTCTGATTTTTCAATTTTTCATGTAAGGGGCAAATGGGGGATAAGAAGCTCGTGTTATTGATCGGCGGCCAATTCCATAAAGTGGTTTGCGGCTAGCCGAACAGCGAGCACACTTCCTGTATTAAGGGAATTGTCGAAATAAAGGACATGATTGTTTTTGACTGCCTCAAGTGATTGCCATACCGCCAGGCTCTCGTTTTGCTTAACGGCGGCTTTGGCCACCGCTATATCATGCTGAAAAATAATGTAATCCGGGTTCATATCGGACAGAGCTTCCACGGAAAGCACATCGTTGTCTGCGGGATAGCCTTTCGGCACTAGCAAGCCAAAGCCAGTCGTTTCATTGTAGTACGTCGTGTTGTTTGTGCCTTGGGCATGAAAGGTGCCGTCATCGCCAACCCGCAGCAGGGCAAACGTTTTATCTTTCAAAGCGCCAAGCTGCTGTCTGGATTTTTCAATGTTTTCTTTCGTTTCTTTAATGTATTGCTCTGCCAATTCCTCTTTGCCTACAATTTGGGCGCTAAGCATGGTGGCCTCTTCCCATGTATCTGCGTAATTGATTTGAACGACCGGAGCGATTTTGCTCAATTCGTCATAAAGGGCGTCTATATGCCCTTTAAAGGTCACAATGACATCCGGATTTGTCTCGATAATCTTCTCAAGATTGAGCTCCCGTCCGCTACCCAAATCAATAACCTCGGCTGTGTCGGCATAAGGCTTCAGTGTAGCGTATTCTGCGAGCGCGCTTGCCGCACTGCCGGACGCAATAGGAGGCGTGTCCAAGGCGAAAAAGTAGTCCAAATACAAAGGATGAAGCACCGCTACGCGCTTGGGCTGCTCCTCTAGCACAACGTCATGGCCCGCGCCATCGGTAATCGTTCTTGGCCAAGCGGCAGCGGCTGCGGCAGTGCTTTCTTCGTCTGCGCTTGTATCGGCGGTCTGTGCGCTTCCAGAAGGAGAGGGACTGCTCGCGCTTGGAGCAGGATCGCTTTCTGTTGGCTGATTATTTCCGCTTGCGCCAGAACAACCGGCGATGAGAGCGGTCAGAATAAAAAAGGAAACAATGAGTCCGAGCAGTTTGCTCATGAGGAATCCTCCAGATTAAGTGTGTGATTTTGTATAAAGATGCTTCATTAAATCGCGATTTTTTTCCGTGAACAGTTCGTTATGCGAGGATATCATCCCGTTAGCGCTAGCATCTGGTGTTATAAACTGCTTGGCTTTATTGACGGCATTGGCGGCATCCTGGAACGCTCCCGCTATGAGGTGCAGCTTGCCTTCATGATGCAGAATATCGCCAGCGGCATAGAGGCCCGGCACAGAGGTTTCGCTCGATGGTGTTCCCGCAACCTGATAATTGAGCAGCTCGATATTGATTTTGCTGTTGCCCAGCAATTCCTTGTCGCGCTCGTAGCCGTGATTGATGATGACCTCATCGATTGCCAGCTTGAATAGGTTTTCCCCTTCATTCTGGTTCAGCAGCACAGTTTCGATCCGGCTATGATCCTCCGTTGCGATCAGCTTGTCGATGGTGCTGTTAAGCAGGCATTCCACACCGTTTTTTTGCAGGCGGGTCACTTCCGCTTCATGTCCCTTTAAAGCATCCTTCCGGTAGGTCAAATAAACCTTCTTGGCAATATGAGCGAGCTCATTGGCCCAGTCTACTGCAGAATGGCCGCCGCCTGAGATCAATACGGTTTTATCCTTAAAGCGGGCCAATGATTTGACGGTATAGTGCAGGTTGGTGACCTCGAACCGTTCTGCCCCTTCAATCTCCAGCTTAATGGGCTTCAAAATGCCCCCGCCAACCGCGAGCAGCACCGCTTTGGACAGATGCGTCTGCTGGGTCGCTGTATGCAAGACGAAATGGCCGTCTTCGTTTTGGTCAATCGAGGTGACCTTCTCGCCGAGCACCACCTCCGGATGGAACGTCATCCCCTGCGTTACGATCTGGTCAATCAGCTGTGCTCCCAGTATCGGAGTCACGCCTCCTACGTCCCAGATCATTTTTTCGGGATAGACATGAACCTTGCCGCCAAGCTGGGGCTGAAATTCAATAATCTTGGTTTTCATTTCCCGCAGCCCGCTGTAAAAGGCTCCGAACAATCCGGCGGGACCGCCACCAATAATCGTTAGGTCATATAATTCTTGTTCATTTATCATGCCTATTCACCTCGTTTTGTTGTTGATCCCTCATTTAATCAATAATGATTATTATTATCAATATGTAGTATAGCAAGAACCGGAATGCTTGCGAATGCACAAATCACAAATGGGATATGGATTATTATCAAAGGGGAGAAAGAAGGAGCGGGAGCATGGGGGATTTGTTAGTTCCTGTTTATAAATGTTCATGCTCCTGTTTTTCGGAATAAGCGGAAGGGGACAAGCCAAACTTCTTTTTGAAAATGCGGCTGAAATACAGCGGATTGGAATAGCCGACACTTCCCGCAATGTCGCGGATGGGGAATTGACCTATTTTTAATAGCTCGCTGGCTCGTTCCATTCGATAATGAATGACATAGTCAATCGGGCGGAATCCGGTATATTTATGAAAGAAATAAGAAAAACGTTTTGGGCTCATCGCATGCAGCTCGGAAAGCTCGCCCAGTGTCAATGGATGCATATAGTGGCCGTTAATATAGGCAACTGCTTCTTCGATCGCTGTTTTGTCAGGCGGATAGCCGCTTTCACCACTTTCTCTGTGCTTGCAGCCTACGAGCACCTGATGCATAATGCCAAGAAACAATTCCTTAGCTCGAAGCTTTCCAATCCCGCCTGGGGAATGCATATGCTGATGAAGCATGGCCAAATGTTCATGTACGCGCGAGTGGACACCCGGCTCTAGTCTGAAATGGGTATCGCATGTGTGGGCACTATCCGTGTCTTGCTGGTTATCAAGCCGGTATAACACGAGATAATATTCATACACCGATTGGCTTGTCACATGCGAATTCAGCAGCTTGTTCGGGGGTGAATGAAAAATCGCTCCCGGCTGCAGATCATAGGTGGCATCATCCACCTGTAATCGGGCTTCTCCACGAATGGGAAACAATAGCCCGTGTCTTGTTGTTTTATAACCGCGCAGGATGTTGTCGGGCTGGATGACGAACCGATGGACTTCAGCTATATCATAGGAACGGCCCGCAAACATTTCGGCTAATTCTTCGACATTAATCATGCTCCCTCACTTCTTCCGTTAGTATCTATTTATATAGAAGTATACGTCAGAACGGAGCAAAACTGTAGCGGGATGGCGGCTATTGGTTCACTTCATAGGCGAAAAAAGGGCGGCAACCAGCGGTTGCGGGGCGCTGCAACCAAAGCGGTCTTTACTTTGGCATAAGGATCAGCAAATAATGACGTATAGAAAACGGAAGGGTTGCTGCTGAAATATGGTTTTTGGAGGACACAGATTCCGCTATTCTGGCATTTTCTACGATTTCTGGCCATAAGCGGACAGGAGATCCGTTATCGCCCTAATCCTCCCTCCAAAATGGTCATTTGCAGCACAATAGCGGCTCCTGAGTCCGCAGCCTGTGCTATAACCCACGATCCGCTTGAAATAGCTGCTGCTGTGTCCGCCGAACCTATCTTGATCCTGGGAGAAAACTCTTGAAACGAAGAGCATGAAGCTGCCTTTAAGTACACAAGTTCATATTCACGGGGACTGATCTTCTCGGCAGTACAGGAAATACGTGTGACATGCTGGGCTTGGCTTGATCTGGCTCTGTCTCTGGATCTAGCTCTAGTCGCGCTTACATTTGCATACATGCCCTAGTGCCTGCCCAAACAAACAGTGAATGAGGGGAAGCTGCTTCCCTCTCAGAGATAATGGCCGGGGAGCCTTTATCAACGCAGCCAATGAGGCTGCGTTTTTAGCTAGGGCCTTGCCCGCAAGTGGCTCCCGGCGCCCACTTATCGCTGGCTCATTAACTTTTTGGATTCAAAATAAAGGACTTGAATAAATTTTTTGGTGTTTTGCCTGATCATGCTAATGGACGCCGATTCTTCATCCTCTATATCCTTCATCCGTTTGCGGATGTCGCTTAAATCAAAAAACTTATTCGCGTATTGCTCGAATTTCGGATTGGAGTAATCAAGTAACCCCAGGGAGGCCAAGTGGGTTAGCGCTTGGTTCACCGTTCGCCGTACACGCTGTTCGGCGGCTTTTCCCTCCTTTTTCAAGTCGGTCTCAGAAGCGGTGGGGCCGAGTTTTTTCAAGGCGAGCTGTTTGTACGTGTCTTGAAGCGGAGGGAAGCCTTGCTCCAATGGATGCTCGCTATCGTAACGGAACAAATAATCGAGCATCTCCAGCAAGTCCTTGCAGCCGGCTTCGCCGATTAGCCCTAGGTCGGATAGCACGTAGTTTCCGCAAGTGATGATGCTTTTATCAGGAGAGGCTGCCTCTTTCTCCGTTATTGCGCCGCCTAAGCCTAAGGCACTGAGCGACTTTTGAATATCTCGAAGCGATTGATGCAATCGCAGCAGCTCGGAAACTTTGCGTATGACCGAAATAAATTCCAAACGATTTATCGGCTTGGTGATATAATGTTCAATTCCGAAGGAATAGGCTTTGCCGATCATGTCCTTCGACTCCACTTGAGACAGCATGACGATTTTTCCTTTGAAGCTGCTCGATATTTCTCGAACCGTTTCTATGCCGTCGCGAATGGGCATCAGCAAATCAATCAGAACGATATCCACCTGCTTAAGGTCGAGCAGCGTATTATCGACATACGCTCCGTCTTCGGCTTCCCCTACAACACTTCCTAAATCCTCATCCTCAATCATTTGCTCCAGCATGGAGCGTACGGCCGGATCGTCATCGATTATAAAGAAACGCATCCTTCGACTCCTCCTTTCCTATTTGACCCACAGGCAGTGTGATCGTGAAAATAGTGCCTTGCTCATCGTTCCCAGCTTGAACTTGGACAGTTCCAAGCAGACGCTCCGTCTCTTGCTTGACATAAGCCAGACCGATTCCCGTAGAAGGGTTGCCGGATTTATCGTATTTCGTCGTATATCCGGGTATGAAGATTTTCTCCCGATACTTGGGTGCAATTCCCGGGCCATTATCGGCTACGCGGAAAACGACAGCTTCCTGCTCCCGTTTAACCTCCATTCGGATAGACCCCGCTTCATTTAGTGCCTCGACGGCATTCACGACCAAGTTATTGAGCAAGGACAATGAAACGTATACGTGACACAAAGGAAAGACACCTTCCGTATGCAGCGAAAAATCGATCTGCTTGCCGAGCGAGCGGGCATATTTCTGATTCGATCGTAGAACAATATCAACTAATGCCTCCAATGGCATATAGTCGCTTTCGTGCGATATTAAGTCGGACAGCCCGGCATAAATGCGTTGATTGTCCTTTTTGATATCGTGAACTTGGCCAGCAATTTGTAGAGCCTTTTGTGCTAGCTCATCAAGCGGCTCGGGTTGTTCAGCTTTTAAAGATTGATATAACCCGTAGCTGTCCCGGGCGATATTCTCCGCATTGTGCAGCGTTTTCTTCAATTGAATGGATTCCTCGTACAGCTCCGAGATAAGGAGAAGCATCTTCTCGTTTTCCTTGCGCGTCAGCTCCTCGGCCGCCTTCGACTGGCGCAATATGACGAGATTGAATAAGGAAAGCACAAAGAAGCTTCTAAAAATCCCGATGAGCAAAATTTGATTCCAAGTATAGAAGCTCACGACTTGCTCCGTAACCGAATAGCGCATCAGCAGTTCTGCCAACGATGCAGCAATTTCAATCGTCACGCCTAATAAGCCGAGAACAATGGGGCGGTTATGATAACGATTCAGTCGTACAGCTCTAAATGCCACCGCATAGGTCAAATAATAGAAGAATACCGGATAGTGGTGCAGAAAAGCAGCGTCCCAGCTCCTGGCCGGTTCGATGGCCACCTCAAGCCCCGTGCGAAAAAAGGTAACCGCAGCGCCGACAAGCAGACCGGAGACAAAAGGGGAAGGAAACCTCAGCCAGAGTAAAAACAGAAAGAAGGTGGGCGTTCCCAGACTGACCCGAAAATCATTATGAAACGGATAAAAATTCAATTCCCCCGCAAGCGGCACCGAAACAACCATCAGCAGAAACAAAAGCCATTTGTCTTTCAATGCTACATCCCAGCCTCCTTTCTTGCACGACGTAACAGTCATTCGACATCTTTTTCCATATTCCTCCGTAAAAAGCTTTCTTTCTTCCTCCTCATTATGCCGAAATTAATAAATTCTTATAACGAATATGTAGATTTAAATAGATTTGTGTAGCTTGCCTGTACAATGAAACCATTCAAAGGAATAGCGAAATTATACAATATGAAAGCGCTTAATAACCTACAGAAAAGGGGAAGCATGATGAAAAAATTTGGTTTGGCTTTTCAAATTTTAGTCGGCCTCGTATTAGGGGTAGCTGTAGGGGCTATCTTTTATGGCAACCCAACCATCGAAAGCTACTTGAAGCCGGCGGGGGACATTTTCATACGATTGATCAAGATGATTGTCGTTCCCATTGTCGTCTCCTCTCTAGTTGTCGGAATAGCTGGTGTTGGAGATATTAAAAAACTCGGCAAGCTGGGCGGGAAGACGATTCTTTATTTTGAAATCGTGACGACAGCAGCCATTGTTTTCGGCCTGCTCATCGCGGATATTTTTCAGCCCGGAGCTGGCGTTAATATGACGGGGTTAGCCAAGTCGGACATCTCGGGTTATGTGGAAGCAACGGAAAAGGTGACCAATCATAGCTTTATGGATACCTTTGTAAACATTGTTCCAAAAAACATTTTCGAATCATTAGTAGCTGGCGATATGCTCGCCATCATCTTTTTCTCGGTATTTCTGGGTCTGGGCATTGCCGCTATCGGCGAGAAAGGGAAGCCGGTTCTTTCTTTCTTCCAAGGTCTTGCCGAATCGATGTTTTGGGTAACGAATCAAATTATGAAATTTGCTCCGATCGGCGTTTTTGGATTAATCGGCATGACGGTATCTAAATTCGGCATTGCCTCGCTGCTTCCTTTGGGGAAGCTAGTATTGGCCGTGTATGTGGGCATGATTCTGTTTGTAGTGCTTATTCTCGGCCTGATAACGAAGCTATGCGGAACTAGTCTTATATCGATCATTCGCATATTGAAAGATGAACTCATACTCGCGTATTCGACAGCAAGCTCCGAAACAGCGCTTCCCAAGATGATGGAGAAGATGGAGAAGTTCGGAGTTCCTAAATCCATTACCTCTTTCGTCATCCCGGTCGGATATTCGTTCAATTTGGATGGGTCGACCTTGTATCAAGCGATAACGGCATTGTTTATCGCACAAATGTACGGCATTCACATGCCGATCAGCTCTCAAATTATGCTGGTGCTTGTACTGATGCTGACCTCGAAAGGAATTGCCGGGGTGCCGGGCGCTTCGTACGTCGTTCTGCTGGCCACTCTTGGGTCAGTTGGCATTCCGCTCGAAGGGCTTGCCTTTATCGCGGGTATTGACCGCATTTTGGATATGGCCCGTTCAGTAGTCAATGTCCTTGGAAATTCCATCGCCGCGGTTGTAATGGCGAAATGGGAGAAACAATATGATCAGAATAAGGGACAACAATATTTGGAGACGCTCAAAAAAAGTTCGTAAGACCATAACAAGGGGGAATGTCCAATGTCAGCTCATTTTAGAATCGAAAAAGATTTCCTTGGCTCTAAAGAAGTGCCGGAAGACGCCTATTATGGCATTCAAACGATGCGAGCAGTAGAAAACTTTCCAATTACAGGTTACCGCATTCATGAAGAGCTAATCCGTGCGATGGCTATCGTTAAACATGCGGCAGTTGAAGCGAACATGGAAATTAGACAGCTGAACCCGGAAACCGGAAAAGCCATTATGCAAGCGGCGCAGGAAATTATAGATGGAAAATGGCATGAGCAATTTATCGTTGACCCGATACAGGGCGGAGCAGGCACCTCCATTAATATGAATGCCAACGAGGTCATTGCCAACAGGGCGATCGAAATCCTTGGAGGAACGAAGGGCGATTATTTCAATGTTAGTCCTAACACGCATGTGAATATGTCCCAGTCGACCAACGACGCTTTTCCGACAGCGATTCATATCGCCGTACTCGTTTTAATTGATAAGCTGCTGGCGACGATGGAGGAAATGCTGGCGGCGTTTCGGAAAAAGGCTGTGCAGTTCGATGGCATTATTAAAATGGGGCGGACGCATCTTCAAGATGGCGTACCGATCCGCCTCGGGCAGGAGTTTGAGGCCTACAGCCGGGTTCTGGAGCGTGATATTAAGAGGATCAAGCAAACCCGCGGCCACTTGTACGATGTCAATATGGGGGCAACGGCCGTTGGAACGGGCCTCAATGCCGATCCCCGCTACATTAAGCGGGTCGTTGAATCGCTTGCCGAGCTTAGCGGCTTGCCGCTTATCAATGCAGAGCACTTGGTCGACGCTACGCAAAATACGGATGCTTATACAGAAGTGTCTGCGGCGCTCAAAGTATGCATGATCAACATGTCCAAGATCGCCAATGACTTGCGCCTGATGGCTTCCGGGCCGCGTGCCGGATTCGGGGAATTGAATTTGCCTGCCCGCCAGCCGGGCTCGTCCATCATGCCAGGCAAGGTCAATCCGGTTATGGCGGAGGTTGTCAATCAGGTGGCGTTCCAGGTCATAGGCAATGACCATACGATTTGTTTGGCTTCTGAAGCCGGGCAGCTTGAGCTTAACGTCATGGAGCCAGTACTCGTATTTAATTTGCTTCAATCCCTCAGCATGATGAATCAAGTATTTAAAGTTTTTCGCGCTCATTGCTTGGAGGAAATCGAAGCGAATGTCGAGCGCTGCAAAGAGTATGTGGAGAAAAGCGTCGGGGTTATCACTGCGCTCAACCCGCATCTTGGCTATGAGGTTGTTGCCCGAATTGCGCGAGAAGCGATTTTGACAGGCCGTCCGGTTCGTGAGCTTTGCCTGCTTTACAACGTGCTGACGGAAGAGGAGCTCCAAATCATTCTTGATCCGTATGAGATGACGAACCCGGGCATTGCGGGAGTGGAGCTTTTGGACCAAAGATAAAAAAGCAATTTCTAGAAATAGAGTGACCCACAAAGGAGAGAGCGAGATGTCCGTAACAAGTGGTGCCAGTACCTATATGATATTTCGGCTGCAAATAGATAAACAACTAACTTCTCTCGGCGATATCGCTGCTGCAATTGAAAGGACAAGCGGGGATATCGTGGGGATTGACGTTATCTCATCGAGCCGTACGAGCACCGTCCGCGATATTACCGTTAATGTATCCGATCAGGCACACAGCAAGCAGATTGTCGAATCGCTTGAGAAGCTGCAAGGCGTTAAAGTCATTCATGTGTCGGACCGGACCTTCCTTGTGCATTTGGGCGGTAAAATTGAGATCACCTCCAAAATACCGGTGAAAAACCGTGATGATTTATCGCGGGTATATACACCCGGTGTCGCCCAAGTTTGTACAGCGATTGCGGAAAAGCCGAATAAGGCCTACTCGCTGACGATCAAGCGCAATACGATTGCCGTTGTTTCTGACGGAACAGCTGTACTCGGACTTGGCGACATCGGGCCGATGGCGGCCATGCCGGTGATGGAAGGCAAGGCCATGCTGTTCAAAGAATTTGCTGGTGTGGACGCTTTTCCGATATGCCTGGATACGAAGGACACCGAAGAAATTATCCGCATCGTAAAGGCCATCGCTCCGGCATTCGGAGGCATCAATTTGGAAGACATTTCGTCACCGCGCTGCTTTGAAATCGAGGAGCGTTTGAAGCAGGAATTGGACATCCCTGTGTTTCACGATGACCAACACGGAACCGCTGTGGTCATCTTGGCCGGGCTGCTCAATGCGCTCAAAATTACCGGTAAGCAAATGTCGGATATTAAAGTCGTTGTGAACGGTATCGGCGCAGCAGGCATTGCTTGCTCGAAGATGCTTCTGGCCGCAGGCGTGCGCAATTTGATTGGTGTGGACCGCGAGGGCGCCATTAATCGGAACATCCCGTATGGCAATCCTCATTGGAAGGCGTTTGCCGAGCTGACTAATCCGCATCTGGAGACAGGCAGCTTGTCTGAAGTGATCAAGGGAGCGGATGTATTTATCGGCGTATCGGCTCCGAATATTCTCAAGGTCGAAGATGTCCAATCCATGGCGAAAGACCCGATCGTCTTTGCAATGGCGAACCCGGTACCGGAGATCGATCCAGAGCTGGCCGAGCCTTACGTTCGAGTGATGGCGACAGGGCGGTCCGACAAGCCGAACCAGATCAATAACGTGCTTTGCTTTCCGGGCATTTTCCGCGGTGCCTTGGATTGCCGGGCGAGTGAAATCAATGAAGCGATGAAGCTTGCAGCCGCTCAGGCGATCGCATCCGTTGTGACGGATGAAGAATTGAGCGAAACGTATATTATTCCGAGCGTATTCAACCAGAAAGTAGTGGAAAAGGTAAGAGAGGCCGTTATAGAAGCAGCCTATAATACCGGAGTTGCCCGAAAAAAATTGAGAGATTCCAATAAAGAGTAATTTCGGCTACTATTACGGTGCGTTGCGAAGCTTACTCATAGGAGCAGTTATCACAAAAGTGTTCTTTTGTGATAACTGCTTTTTATCATTTAGGCAGTAAAACTGGTTTACCCATATTACCAAGAACTTTTTCCAAAATATGACATGTATCCTACTTGAGCTTGTCCTTCTAATACTCTTGGATGTAAGGGACAGCCAGTTTGCGGGGAAGGGTACCGTCAATAGAGCTGGATGAGTCTATCTCAATGATTGTCTTATCGGGAGTGCAGAGACCTACAGCTACAGAAAGCACTGTGACTGAGACCACGCAGTTTTGGAAGCTCATTCCTTTTTTGGCGGACTGAGCTTCCGCTATTCTAGCTCTTAATCCCATTTCAGGTCGTAAGCGGACAGGAGATTCGCTATTGCTCTCACATTCCTCTCAAAATGAAGATAGGCAGCACATTAGCGGCTCCTGTGTCCGAAGCCTGTACCAAAACCAGTGATTCGGTTGAATTAGCGGATGCTGTGTCCTCCAAGTTATGCCATTCTCGATAGTAGAGGGTAGAAGTTGAAACGCTGGTTTCTTTCGGGATCCAGCTCGCTTACGTTTGCATACAGGACCTAGCAACAAGTCTTTCATTATTCTTTCACGGGGATTTGTTAAAATTTCAACTAGGGAATTTTAACCAAAATTTTTGGCATGAAAGAAGGCGTACATATTGTCATCCAATCAATCGAGAAAGCCGGTTTACCTTGTACTTATCCTTGTGCTGCTAATGGGATTGCTTACACCCTATGGGCAGAGCACCGTCTATGCAGCACAAGAGGGCATGCGAAGTGTGAAGGGAGTACAGATTTCCGCAGGAGCCAACCATTCCGTCATGTTAAAAGCGGATGGTACCGTCGTCGCATGGGGACTCAATAGTGGGGGCCAAACGAATGTACCGAGAGGCCTTGCTAATGTAATCTCTGTTGCTGCTGGGAGTGAGCATTCACTCGCTCTGAAAGCAGATGGGACAGTTGTCGGATGGGGGAACAATAGCTCGGGCGAAATAACAGTGCCGAATGAATTAGCAGCGGGAGGGGTGACAGCGATTGCTGGAGGAGGAGGTTCTTCACTCGCCTTGAAAGCGGATGGTACGGTTGTAGCATGGGGGGACAATCAATATGGCCAGTCAAGCGTACCCCCAGCGGCATTGCAAGAAGTGATCGCAATCGCTGCCGGAAAAGAGTTTTCGCTCGTATTAAAAGCGGATGGCACGGTCGTTGCATGGGGTCAGCCTGGCGCAACGAATGTCCCTGCTGGCCTGAGTGACGTAGTATCGATTGCCGCAGGGTCCTTATTTGCGATGGCATTAAAAGCGGATGGCACGATTGTTGCATGGGGAAACAACGCTAGTGGTCAAACGGTAATTCCAAATGCAGCGGCAGATGGCAAAGTCATATCGATCTCTGCAAGCAGGGCGACTGCGACTGCTCTGAAAGCGGATGGTACTGTTGTTGCTTGGGGAGAAAATGATGCAGGTCAGACGAACGTACCGGCGGGACTGCATGATGTGGTTGCGATTGCTGCCGGCTGGTTTCATACACTCGCCTTGAAAGCCGATGGCACAGTGGTCGCGTGGGGGAGCAACGCTAATGGTCAGAGGACCGTTCCAGCGGATCATGCTTCGCCCATTAAAGGGAGCAGAATCGCAGCGGGCTGGTCTCACACGCTTGCCTTGAAATCGAATGGTACCCTCTCCGCTTGGGGAGACAATGGCGATGGACAAAGTGCGATACCGGCTGGACTGGGAAGCGTGGAGTCGATCGCTGGAGGAGCGAATCATTCGCTCGCGCTGAAATCGGACGGCACTGTTGCAGCGTGGGGAAGCAACAGCAATGGTCAAAGTAGTGTTCCTATTGGACTGGAAAATGTAGCATCGATTGCGGCGGGAGCTAATCATTCGCTTGCGCTGGAAGCGGATGGGACGGTCACTGCATGGGGAAACAATGCTTATAATGAAAGCACGGTTCCGATCGGACTCGATGAAGTGATTGCAATTGCTGGAGGAGAATTTCACTCGCTCGCCTTGCAATCAGACCATACGGTCGTCGCGTGGGGAAGAAATCATTACGGTCAAAGCACAGTTCCGGCTGGACTGGATCAAGTTGTGTCCATTGCTGCCGGCGCCAACCATTCGCTAGCCCTGAAATTGGACGGCACTGTCGTTGTCTGGGGAAATAATAATAGTGGCCAAAGAGCGGTGCCGAATGGATTGGCAAATGTAGTGTCCATTGCCGCTGGCGCTGAGCATTCGCTTGCCTTGAAAGCAGACGGAACCGTCGTCGCATGGGGAAGCAATGCTAGCGGTCAGATTAACGTGCCAGCTGGATTGGCAAATGTAGTGTCCATTGCCGCTGGCGCTGAGCATTCGCTCGCTTTGAAAGCAGATGGAAGCGTCATTGCCTGGGGTAACGACGATTTTGGCCAAAGCACCGTACCGGGCAAGCTGATCGATTTGAAGCTGCAAGAGGGCGATTTTACGGAAGCCTTTGACGTCACTGTTACCTCCTACACCTATTATTATGACGGGCAGTCTTTGTCCAGTGCCCATATAACACCGACGATGACAGACCCTGACCAAATTTTGGTGTATGTGAACAATCAGTCTATATTGAGTGGCGGTGCGGCGACAATCAATGTAGCGGGAGCGACGGCTGATACGGTCATTCCTGTTCGCGTCGAGCCCTATTTCTTTCCTAATCAAAGGTATACGATTACGCTAGAGATTGATTCAACTCCACCAGTGGTAAAGTTCAGCACTGATGGAGGGTTAACGCCTGCAACAAGCGTCTCAAGCAAAGTAACGGTTAGTGACACGCAAAGCGGCGTGGAGCCTGCCTCGCTGCTGTATGCTTGGACGCAAGGAACAGCCGTTCCGACGGGAGGCTGGACGGCCTTCAGCAGCGAGGATACGTTAAGCCAAACAAATGTTGATGGCGATTGGTACTTGCACATTCAAGCCAAAGATAAAGTGGGTAATATTGTAAATTCTGTATCCAATCCTTTTGTGCTGGACAACACGGCACCGACAGTAACGGTAACCAGTTCAGCAAGCCAAACCGTGAATGCGGCTTTTCCGGTGAACATATTCTTCAACGAGAATGTAAATGGTTTCACCGTGGATGACCTTGTAGTCGTTAACGCTACAGCATCTAATTTGGTTTCCGTTAACGCATCGACTTACACAGCGACCATTACACCGCTGACGAGTGGTCAAGCTGTGACGGTATCGATTGGTGCGGGTGCAGCAGTAAATGCCGCAGGACTGGACAATACAGCATCCAACATGCTCAGCCTGTTGTATAACACGGCACAACCCGTCACTGCATTCGGTGGCTTTACCGATCAGCAAGCATTCGTTGTGCCGCCTACTCAAGTCTCCGTGACTGTGAGCGAATCGGTATATTGGATTAATGATGGGGCTCCACTCACCTCTGCAAATGCAAAGCCTCTGATTAGCCTGACGAAGGACGGACAAGCATTTACTTCTTATACGACAACGTTTGATGAATCTTTGCTAACGTATACGTTGACGTTTAATGGCACGCTTAACAATGGCTTATACAGGGTGAATGTGGCTGGAGGCGAAGTGGAAAATGAATATGGCAATGCGCTTGATGCAGCAACTGCAAGCTTTAGCATAGTGAGTGCAGCAACGCCGCCATCCGTAACACGTTCTAGCAATGCAAACCTAGCTTATTTGAACGTCTTTGCAGGCGGTAAGGCAGTAGAGCTGTCGCCTGTATTTACACCCGGGACTACGGAGTATAGAACGAAGACGGATGCAAAAGAAGTTGAGCTGCAATTGGCACCTGCTCATGTCATGGCAGCGGTTAGATTGCTGGGAGAACAAGTAATAAAGACAACTTCTGTACCTTTGGTCATGGGAGTAAATGTGTTCGCCATCACGGTTCAAGCCGAGGATGGAACGATAAAAACGTATACGTTAAAGATTAATCGTATTTCTGATAATGGAAATACAGGCTCTGCATGTACATTTGAAGATATTAATAATCATTGGGCTGCATCAAATATTTGCGAAGCAGCGAAACTTGGAATTGTGGAGGGTATGAGTGCCGATGCCTTCGTGCCTAATGGCTACGTAACTCGGACAGAGTTTGCTCTTATGCTGCTTCGCACCCTTCAAATTCCCATTGGCAATAAATCGATTGCGATGCCCTTTAGCGATAAGGACAGCATTCCAGCCTGGGCACAACAGGCCGTTCAGACAGCGGTAGCTGAGGGTATTCTCGAAGGGTATTCCGATGGGACATTACGGCCGCAGCAAACGGTAAGCCGAGCGGAAATGGCTGCGATGGTCTCCCGGGCAATGAAGTGGGAGATTGACACTCAGGAAGCTGCTTCCTTTACCGATGATGCAAATATTCCAGCCTGGGCCAAAACGCATGTTCACAATGCTCGCGCGAATGGGCTGATAGAGGGCCGGGAAGGCAATAAATTTGTGCCAGCTGGACTTACAACTAGAGCCGAAGCTACTGCCCTGCTGTTGCGGCTTTGGAACTTTCTTTATTAATCCAACAAATTTTTATTTAATAGGCTGCAGTACTCATCCCCCGATGCTGCAGTGCCCATCCCCCGATTTATAACTTAGATTGGCTGAGTATGTCATTGGTTAATGATATGCTCGGCCAGTCTTTTTTTGACTTTCTCTATACGCTGCGGCTTTAGCCCTTATCCCATGCTGTCGAATAATTGGTTTTTTTGATGAAATAGGAGGAGGCATATATTGCGCTCCATGGTTTCGTATTCGTATACTGTATGAAGAGAGTAAAAAGTTATTATTCTATTTATGTCAAATATAGAGGGACTATCCTTATGGATTCCACAATAGAGCTCGTCTCTATGATTGCTTCATTAATCATGATGGGGATTATTTTATTATCGGAGTATGGTTTTAGAAGAGTGCGCGGAGTGGGCTATCTCATCGGTTTGACGATTTGTCGAATGATTTTCTCCGGTGCCATCATTATGGAGCAGAGCCGTTCTCTATTAACGGAAAAGCTGATTTTTCGTAATATTCAGCATACGATGCTTAATTTAATGGTGCCTTTCTTAATTCTATTTGTCTATTATTTGATCGGTTCCGACAAGATCATTAAGCTTCGCTGGAAGGTCCTGCTGTTCACGGTATTTGTGCTATGGTCGCTGCTGGTGTGGCTCAACCCTGAGCTTCATTTGATTTTTCGCACGATTGAGCTCTATAATGGCGAATTAATAACGACAAGAACTATTTATTCCATCATATTTACGCTAGTTTGCTACAGCATCGTGGCTGTATGTATTTATTTTTTAATTCATTATGTGCGTAATATTCGAGATGATTTTCGCAAGCCAGGCATGTGGGTTCTATGTCTAGGATCATTGCCTCTGGTGCTTGAGATTATTAAATTCGTGAATCCTGAAATGTCGTCATGGCTGCTAAGGCTCTCGGTTTATTGTGGATTTACAGGTATGATCATGCTGGTCATTGCCATGCGGTATAAGTTTTTCTCTATTGTTCCTTATGCCAGGGATGCCGTGCTCGATACGCTTCAGGAAAGTATATTGATCGCGAATGCTTCAGGAAAGATCATCGACAGCAATAAAAAGGCTGTTCAGTGGTTTTTAGAGCTGGGCCATGCCGAGATTTATGACCGGGAAATGGCGGAGCTGCTAGCACCATGGCCGCAATGGCAGAAGTTGTGCATGTCCATGCAGCAGGGCAGTGTGGAAATTGACACTTGGCTTAATGGCGAGAGGAAAATTTACAGCATAAACGTGTATCCGCTGCAAAAGCAGAGCAAGCATACGCAGGGCAGTATTTCCCTTATCTTCGATATAACAGAGAAGCAGCGCCATCTGGAGCAGATCGCACAGCTTAACCAGCTGAAGGATCAACTGTTTACGATCGTCTCGCATGATATCCGCAGTCCACTGGCATTACAGTTCCAACTGATTGAGCTTCTAGAAGAGGACAGAGCCAGAATGGAGAGCGATCACCGGGAAATCGTTGAGGCGCTAGGTGGCCAGATCCGCAATACGCTCGGCATAGCCAATAATTTGCTGGAGTGGTTCCGCAGTCAGCGGGAAGATGTGTCCCTCCGGCTACAGCTGCTGGAGCTGTCTGAGGTTGTGGAGGAGTGCATCCATCTGCTGCATATTACAAGCGAGGCCAAGCAAATAAATGTACATCATACCATTGCTGCACAGACTTATGTGTACGCTGATCAGCAGGTGCTTGGCTTAGTTATCCGCAATTTGTTATCCAACGCGATTAAATTTACTGGGGTGGGCGGCTCCGTTCATATTGACGCCCAGCTATCAGAGGACATGGTAATCGTTTCAGTTCACGATAACGGAGTTGGGATGGACGAGAATCAGGTTCACAGGCTGCTTAGTGAGCAGCAGTTGGACGCATTGACGGGTACTTTAGGGGAAAAGGGAGCGGGACTTGGACTGCTTGTAAGCCGGCAATTCGTCAAACTAGGCGGGGGAAATTTATGGGTGGAAAGCAAACTAGGACAAGGTAGCCTATTTCAATTCAGCGTGAGAGGCGGAACAGAGCGATGAAGGTGGTTATCGTTGACGATGAGCCTGCTATGCTGCTTGCTATGAAGCGGTTGTTATCCACTATGGATGACGTGGAGCTTGTTGGAAGCTTCCAGAAGGCAGCTGAGGCGCTGGACTTTGTTCGGGCAAATGACGTGGAGCTGGCGTTTCTAGATATCAAGATAGCGGGGGATGATGGGCTCAAGCTCGCCCACAGCTTGCGTTCCCTTCGTGCTAAGCTGGATATCGTATTTACGACATCCCATTCTGAATATGCCATTCAAGCTTTCGATGTTTATCCGTTGGACTACATGGTTAAGCCGGTTACCCGCAAGCGCTTAGCCCAGACCATTACACAAGCGGCGAGCAGACAGGATGCTTCTTCCCATCCTACGGGGGACCTCTCCTCTAATCGACTAGTGGTTCGTGGTTTAGGGTGTTTCGAGGTGAGCAGCAGGCAAGAAGGTACCGTAAGATGGATTTCTAAAAAAAGCATGGAATTATTCGCCTATTTGCTCATCAACCATGGCCGCAGCACCTCTAAAACCCGTATTTTAGAGGACATTTTCTCAGAAATGCCTCTTAAAAATGCAGAAACGTATCTCCGTACAGCGGCATACCAGCTTAGAAAAGTCTTGTCGCCGCATGGGTTGAAAGAGGTGGTCATTTCAGCGCAAGAGCAGTATCGGATTGACTTGAATCAGGCTGATGTCGATTTTATTCAATTTGAGCAGCAGGCGAAGGCTTTATATGAAATCAATGAATCCAATGCAGCGACAGCTATAGAGCTGGAGAAACAATTTACAGGCGATTTGTTTGATGATAAATCCTTTGAGTGGGCGGCTGTCGAGCGTGAGAGGCTGGCCATTATCTATGATTCCTTGGCGAAGCGTCTCGCAAGCTGGCTGCTGGACCAGAAGCGTTATAGAGAAGCGGCGCAAATAACGAGAAGAATCGTAGCGCGCAATGAATTTGAAGATGAATCAAATCTGCTGCTGCTGAAAATCCTCGTGGCTATGGGAGATCGGCAATCCATAAGCGGCTATTATGAGCACTATACGCAATTGCTGTTTGATGAGCTTGGCCTGCAGCCTTCAGAGGAATTTCTTCAGATTTATAAAATATACCGGTGATCGCCTCCTCCTATATGGAGGGGGTCTTTTTTATAGAAAAATACACATAAAAAAAGGGCTGCTGGAAAACCTCCCAGTAGCCCTTTCCTCCCGAAATCCCTCATAACGAGCTTAAAATCATTTTAGGCTTGCTTCGCCTTGTAGCTGTTCAGCCACTTGTAAGCGGCAACGGCCAGCACCGAGCCGGCAAGCGGGGCAATAAGGAATACCCACACTTGGGATAACGCCTCGCCGCCAAGCAGCAATGCGGGTCCCAAGCTTCTTGCCGGATTGACGGACGTTCCGGTTAAGGCGATGCCAAGAATATGGACAAAAGCGAGCGTCAGCCCGATAACGAGGCCCGTTACATTTCCATTGCCCTCCGTAGAGGTCACTCCCAGTATCGTATAAATAAATACGAAGGTTAAGATGATTTCGACAATAAATGCCATTAGTGCTGAAATTCCGATTCCGTACCCAGGGCCAAAACCGTTCTGGCCGAGCCCTGTCGTAGGCAGGCCTGCGGAGACGATGATGGCGTACAAAACGGCGGAGCCTGCAATAGCGCCAGCGATTTGCGAAACCACGTATCCGATGAAATCCGCCCCCGATAGCTTCCGGCTAATAAGCATGGCGAGTGAAACCGCCGGATTGATATGACACCCCGATATCGGTCCGATGACGTAGGCCATCGCCACAATAGACAGCCCGAATGCCAATGCAATGCCCAAATAGCCAAGCTCAGCTCCCGCTGTAGCCGCACTGCCGCAGCCGAATAGAACAAGGACGAAGGTTCCAATAAATTCGGCTGCATATTTTTTGAATGATGCGTTCATAACTTACCTCCCAAGGATTAAAAATCTTTTTGATTATAAAGGAGGCTTATCTACAAAAACTGAACATGGTGTGGAGAAGCGCTCAACTAGAGGTTATATACAACCAGAGACGGTGCCCTATTTCATTCATGCGATGGATTTAGAAGGATCGACAGTGAAGTAATATGGAATGATCAGCTGAAATGATATGGAATGGAAAGGAACACATGAGATGAAAACCGTTTTAAAACCAGCCTTAATGATTAGCACCATCCTGATTGCACTAATCCTGCTAGCGCTCTTCTTCCCGACATGGACGCCTCGTATAAAAGGCGAGAATAGTATAAATGTACTGGAGCACGTTGATCTGAATGGGACCAAACAAGAGATTATGATTAGGGGCAATGATCGAAATAACCCTGTCATTTTGAATGTGCATGGAGGGCCAGGTGCTTCGGAAATTCCCTTTGCAAAAAGCATGCAGGATCTGTTGGAAACGAAGTTTACCATCGTTAACTACGATCAAAGGGCGAGCGGCAAATCCTATCATTTTTCCGAGGACTATTCTAACCTTTCCTCTGATTTGCTGGTGAAGGATCTGCTCGCGGTAACGGATTACATAGCAAAGCGGCTTGGCAAAGAAAAGATTATCCTGATCGGGCATTCCTACGGCACCTATCTTGCTACGCAAGCTGCTTCCAGAGCTCCTGAAAAGTACGAAGCCTATATCGGAATCGGTCAAATGGGGGATACGGTAGAAAGCGAGATCGACGCTCTGCATTACGTTTTGGAACAGGCTGGGCAAGAAGGAAATGCGGAGGATGCAGATCAACTGCAGCAATTGCAGGAAGCTATTGAGAATGGTGATGCTCTGACTCCTCGCGACTATGTTAATAAATACGGCGGGGCTTCCAGACTAACCAAAATCCCAGACGCTACCCTGGTGAATCTGACGTTCACTAGCGAATACAACTTGCTCGATGCCATCCGTTACAACAAAGGGATGAATCAATCCCAAGGGATATTGATTGAGGAGGTTTTTAAGCAACCGTTGCCAACCTTGGTCAACAAGCTTGATCTGCCCTTCTATTTTGTAATGGGGGATTATGACTTTATGACTTCATCCCAAGCAGCTCGGCATTATTTTGACAGCATTGAAGCTGAGCACAAGGAATTCCTTCCTTATGCGGAATCGGCGCATTACCCGCAATATGAAGAAAAGGAACGTTTTGTTAAGTGGATGTCGGATACCTTTCTAGATTAGTAAAATAACGAATAGGCTCCCCCTATAGCAGACAAGTTTGTCATAAAACCTGTGCTGTAGGGAGAGCCTATTCACCTTCTCATATTGAAAGCACAATATAGCTGGCTGGCCTTGGTGGCCTTGCTATAACGTTTAGCCTTTGACCGCACCAGCGGTCAGGCCTTTCATGAACGTTTTCGAACCAAGAATAAACAGAATCAGCACGGGAATCGTCGTCATCGTAAGGGCAGTCATTCGCGCTGCGTAATCCGTCCGGTGAACGATACCCAGATTCGAGATAAAGATTGGAAGCGTGTACCACTCGGACTTGTTAATCGTGACGAGCGGCAGCAAATAGTTGTTCCATGACCATAGAAACACCAGCGTTGCCAGCGTCGCCAAGCCCGGTTTCATTATCGGCAGTACAATGCGAATTAAGATACCCGGCTCGGAGCAGCCGTCAATACGCGCGCATTCCAGTAAATCGGTTGGAATCGAATCGCGCATGAACTGGATCATAAAAAATGCACCGAACGGAAATGCCGCCCAGACGAGAATGACCGGCCACAGCGTATTGCCGACACCGAGATGTCTCATTTCAATAATATAACCGATTAATCCGACCTGGGTCGGTACCATCATCGTAATAATAACGAAGGTCTGAAGCAGCTTGCGACCGCGGAATTCAAATTTCGCCACGGCATAGCCGATGAGTGTGCTGGTGAGTGTCGCCAGCAAGACAGAGGCAACGGATACGATCAAGCTGTTTCCGTATACTTTTAGAAAATCGGCCTGCAGGACGGTCTTCAGGTTTTCTCCCAAATAGTTGCCCGGAAGAATCGGAATTCCCTTGAATAAATCCTCGCTGTAATGCGTTCCCATCACGATCATAATATAGAACGGAAAGAGCGAGAGCAGGGAGATGACAATTAGACAAAACCACATGCTGGCTGTTTTCATCGTTTGTCCTCCTTAGGTGCTGTGAGTTTATAGCTAAGAATGGAGAATAATACGATTAGCAGGAACAGCGAGTAGGCAATGGCCGAAGCATAGCCGAAACGTGTATTGGAACCGAATGACTCATCCACAAATTTCCAAATAATAGTGAGGGCTGTGTTATCAGGACCGCCTACCTGTGCGGAGCCCGACCATCCGCCGTAAAGCAGCTTTGGCTCATCGAACAATTGCAATCCATTAATAACGGAGGTGACGACGAGAAATACGATAATATTTCGCAGCAAGGGCATCGTAATTTTGCGGAAGGTATGAAGTCCCGTAGAGCCATCCATCTTGGCCGCTTCGTATACGTCTTGCGGAATGACGGTCATGCCGGCCATGAAAATAATCATAAAATACCCGAGATTGCGCCAAATGACCATTAGAGCAATAATAGCCCGGGAGCCCCATGGGTCTTGAAGCCAGTAAAAACCTTCTTCCAATAGGCTGAATTTCGTAAGGAGCAGGTTCACAAGACCGGTCTGCCAGTCAAACAAGTAGGAAAAAATAAAGCCGATGGCTACCGGAGTCGTAATATATGGCAGTACATTAATGGTCTGAAATAATCTCTTGCCGCGCGTCAAATGGAAAGTCCAATACGCCAGCGTGAGCCCTAAAATCAAGGTTACTGGAATAAACATCGCCATCATAATCAGGGTGTTCCACAAGGACTTAATGAACAAAGGGTCATTCGTCCAAAGCTGCACATAGTTTTTTAAGCCGATAAACGTCTTGTCGCCTATGCCGTTCCAGTCATGCAGACTGAGCACGAATGAGTAAAGGACTGGATACAATTGAAACGCCGCATACGTCAGCACGAAAGGCAGGGCGAAAAGATAGGGCCACATGCGTGGCCCCCATCTGCGTTTGCTGGATGCGGCGGAAGTCTTAATTATGCGTTCCGCATTCACGGTCATCCCTCGTTTTCCCAAAATTTACTTGATGGTCGCGTCGGACGCTTTGTTTTTCGTTTCTTGGATGAACTTTTGCAGCGCGGAGTCGGCAGTGACCGATCCATCCTTCATCCATAGCGGGTACAGCGCGTTAAACACAGAGTCTACAACGGAATCGTATTTGGACTGTGCTTCGCCTTTCATATCTGGAACGATATTTTCGACGAAGTATTTCGCAAGATTTTGACCGCCGAAAAATTCATCATAAGGCCCCGGCGCGTCGATGAGCGCTTTTTGGGTTTCATAGAACGACTTGGAGCTGGTCATGTTGCCGAACGTCTTAAAGTTGAAGGCCGAGCCTTCATCGGACAAGTAAGCGTATTGGATAAATGCCCAAGCGGCCTCTTTAACTTTGCTGTCCTTGTAAATGCCGATCGCCGTTCCGCCGCGGGTGAATCCGCCTTCTGGCGCTTTGAGAAGACCCCAGCGTCCCGAACCGTCCGGATCGTTCGCGGATATATGCCATTTGGCTCCCCATGGCGCCATTGGATAGAACATGAACTCGCCTTTCGCCATGGAAGCAGACCAAGCTGGCGTCCACAGTTCATTTTTGCCGATAATGCCAGCGTCACGCATCTCAAACAAGCGGTTCAAAGGCTTTTGCAGCTTGCTCGTCAAATCGATTTCTGTGCCGTTTACGTAGGAAGCAAAATTCTGACCTTTCAAAGCGAGAAAGGCGTCGCCCAGACCAGGGAACATGAGCACCTTGTCAGCACTTTTCTCTTTAAGCTCCTTGCCGGCAGCGATGAAATCATCCCAAGTGGAAATCTTTTTCTCTAGCTCAGCTGGATCATCTGTGCCCCAGTATTGCTTCGCCAAATCTCTCCGGTAAGCGAAGCCAGCAGGCGTTAGCGATTGATCAACGGCAATGACTTCGCCCTTGGAATTAGAGACGTAAGGCACAACGTAATCTATAATGGTGCTTTTATCGAAGTTATAAGGCGCCGCTTCCAGATTGTCGAGCACACCAAGGTCAAACAGCTTGCCGCGGTAGGCCGACTCCCCAAGAATGACGTCCGGAACGTCAGAGCCGGAAGCGATACCGCTTTGCAGCTTCTGCAAGTAATCGTTCGGATTAACGACCGTTACTTCGACTTTGATGTTCGGATATTTTTTATTGAATTCTACGATCATGCCCTTCTGAAACGCTTCATCCCAATCCCAGACTTTAACGGTGCCGCTAATCTGTGTTGGATCTGTGCTGGCCGCAGTTGATGCCGCAGGAGCAGCAGTGCCTCCGTTGTTGCCAGTACCGTTGTCTCCAGTGGTGTTGTTGCCGCCGCAGGCTGCGAGCAGCCCAGTCAGCATCAGCACAGATACGAAACCGCCCACCCATTTGGCCTTCTTTTTGATGTTCATGTTGGTGAGTCCCCCTAAAATAATTTTGTAAGTGCTTACACTGCTATCGTAACTCAGGACCCTGTTAGGCGGTAATCAGCCAAAACGGTGATTTCGTATAAAATCCGGTGATCAAGTCGATTTCACCCGCGAAACGGAAGCTTTGCCGCCAGAGGGCAGCGTCAGCCGTTTACGCTTGAAATATAGGAAAGCATATGATTTTTCCATCCTTTCTCTATATTTCTCCGCGAAACGGTAGCTTTGCCGCCAAAGGACGGCTTCAGCCGTTTACGCTTGTTCCATCCAAGGAAGCTTAATTCGTATCAGGGTGCCCTCTCCCCATTCGCTAAATACTTCCAGCCGCGCCGAAGCGCCAAAATGGGTTTGCAGCCGCTCCTGAATGTTGGACAGACCGATTCCCCTCGTACGCTCAGGCTCTTGTCCCACCTGTCCTATTTGCATCCTCCAGCCTTCCTCGGGCACCGTCATGCCTTGCCCGTCGTCCTCCACTTCCAAAACAAGCTGTTCCCCTTCCCGGTAAGCCCGCACAATAATCGTGCCCTCTTCCAGATCCGACGGAATGATGCCATGTACAATCGCGTTCTCCACGAGCGGCTGAAGCGCCAGCCGGGGAACCGAACGGTCAAGCAGCGTTTCATCCACCTCCCAGACGAGCCGGAATTGACCAGGGTAACGCGTCTGCTGGATGACCGTATATTTGTCGATAATCCGCTTTTCTTCCGACAACGGCGCTCGCACAGCTCCCTCCCCCGTCTTGATCGTATTTTGCAAAATAGAGATGAGCGCCTGCGTCACTTCGGCCGCTTCTGCTCCGCGATTGGCATGCGACAAGTAAATGACAGTGTTCAAGGAGTTGTACAGAAAATGCGGATTGATCTGGGCCATCAATAAATCGATTTGCATTTGCCGTTTCACCGTTTCATTCTGTACGGCAGTGTCCATCAGGCTTTTCAAGTCTCTAACCATCCGATTGAAGCCTGTGCCCAAAATTTCCAGCTCATCCCCGCTGCGGATTTGGACGCTTGTCCCAAGATCGCCGACCGCTACGCGCTTCATTGCATTTGTCAGCCGGATCAAAGGCTTCATCAGATTGACGATAATAGGCAGCATGACGATGAGCGTTACGATAATGGCGGTAATAATGATGATGATATAGAAAAAGAAAACGCGATTAATTTTCATAAATAATTTGCTCTTAGACAGCAAAGCCGCCTGTTTCCATCCCTGGCTCATCGCATCGTCGGTCAACACGATGGTGCGGGCGTCCTCCGCGAACGGCTGGCCGGAATGCAAGGTGCTCGCCATAAACGCCCGGTCTGCATCCGGCAGCTTCTCATTCGCCTCCAACAGCAAAGCCCCTGAGCCGGTGAACAGCTCGATTTGCTCGAAATCCTGCGCACTTTGCAAGAAGACGTTGGATAGTTCGGAATAGGCAATATCGATAACAAGATAGCTATCCGCCTCTAAGTCCTGCCCGATCGGACGGTATTTCAGCACGTAACTAAATACTTGGCGGTTGCCGCTAATAAAGAAGAAGGAGTGCGGCTCGCTATAGGCAGCGCGTGTATCTTTCATTTTCACAAACCAGTCCTGCTTCAAGTACTCGGAGAAATATTCCTCATATCCGCTATAATTCGAATAGGTTTCCTCGTTCGGTGCAACGATCACGACATTCAGAATAAAATTGCTGAGCGCCACGAACCGCCCGAGCTTTTCCTGTACGGCCTGCTTGCGAAAATAGTTCACCTCAATATCCTCGCTTGCTGGCGCGTTAATAAGGGCGGTTATCTCCTCGTCGGATACGATGTACTCTGCTGTCTTGACGACCTGCTCCTGAATTTTCTTCAACTGGAACGAAATTTGCGCGAGCTTCGTCCGGCTGTCCTTAATCGATTGCTCGCGAATAATGTCCTTTGCGTAGTCATAGATGAAGAAGCCGCTAAGAATAAGCGAAATGGAGACGACTAGAACGGTGCTGGCGATAATTTTGGTGCGTATCCTCATGCGCATTGCAAGTTCACCTGCGTTTCTCCATATATTCGAGCGGGGTCATGCCCGTCGTCTTGCGAAAGACTTGGCTGAAATACTGCCCATTGCGGAAGCCGACCCGGTCAGCGATTTCATACACCTTGAGATTCCCCTCTTCCAGCAGCTGCTTAGCCTTCTCCATCCGGATTTCTGTAAGCCGGTCGAGTGCCGTCTGGCCCGTCTCCAGCTTGAACAAGTGGCGGAAGTGGTCGCGCGAAATGCCGAGCTGCCTTGCAATCGCATCTGCATCGAGCTCGGGATCGCCGTAATGCCGTTCCATCTGCTCGAGTGCCTGGCGCACTTTACGGGACACCGCGGGCAGCCCGGATGTCGCTTCTGCAAGCGCATTTAACTCCGACAAAAACCAATCGCGAATCCCCGTAAGCGAGGTCCAATCGGCTGTTGTGCCGGGGCCATCTGCCCAAGCTTCTGCTAGAGAAGGCAGTCCGCAAGTGGAGCGATAGCGGTTCAATACGGCGACCAGCTGCCGGCACAGATCGGCGAAGCCAACCGCATCCTTTGCCGCCAAAGCTCGCGCGAACAAAGCCGAAATCTCCCGTGCTGCTGCTTCATATTGGTGGCCCGGCAGCAGTTCTTTCGTCTTCGCCAGGCCTTCTTCCCACTCCAAATGTATGGGGGCGTTCTCTTCTGCACGCGGAAGCTCGTTCAGCCGGAACAGGTGGCTAGGGGCATAGAATATGGCCTGCGACAGCCATTTCAAAGCTTCAGCCAGCTTTGCCGGAACGTCTGCCCGGTTTGGCAAACCGTAGGCCATCGCCATTGATGCAGAGCGGCCCGTCAACTGTTCTATCGTCCGGCGTGCCTCGACCGCCTTCTCCTCCAGCAGCTCTCGCATCTTGCCCTCACCCCTGCTGCTCTTATCCCCGTAAATAAGAACAAAGCAGCTTTCTAGAAAGGGGATCGCCGCTAGCAGGCTGGAATCTCCTGTATCGGGCCACTCTGTCGGCCATTCGGGTTTACCTATAGCCGTGCCGGGCAGCAGCGGAGTAATTCGGGCAGGCTCAAGCACCAGCAGATGAAGCCGGTCGAACGCTTCGCCCACCTCAGCCGTCGCCGTCCTCCACTGTGCGTCCGACAGAGGTCTCCCGCCGAGCCAATCAATGAGCAATCGGCCGCGATCATTTTTTCGGAGCCGCTTATCGCTCTCGATCTCTTCCCTTAAGCCGCCAAGCTCCCGCTTGACCGCTTCCGCATCCATCTCATGCTTAATCCAATAATTCGAGACGCCGAGCTTTAGCGCTTCCTTGGCGTACTCGAATTCCTTGTAGGAGGTGAGCAGCACGATTTTCAGCACCAGTCCCTCTGCCAGCAGCTCCCTGCTAAGCGCCAGCCCATCCTTTCCGGGCATGACGATATCCATAATGATCAGGTCCGGTCGGTGCTCCCGCGCCAATTTTACGACCTGCGACGGCTTATTCGCCGTGCAGACGATCTCATATCCGAGCTGCTGCCACGATATTAAATTTTTCATATGCTCGATCGCGAGCACTTCATCATCCACGAGCATCACTTTAACCCAGTTCATCTTTTCCTTGCCTCCATATTCTTAATACTTAAAATGAAGTTATCATTTTTTGTGCCATGTAACTAAATACGACTGAGCCTGTCTCTTTCAAATTCTTTCTCTATGTAAAATAATTTCCTGTATGCCCTATTTCATTCATGGAGGGCTCGTAAATGACAGATAAATTAGAGGACTCAAGGTGCTCTTAGAAATAGACTAACTTTCGCCAAGTATACGACGAAAACCTGAATAATTGTATTTTTATATGACTGTTCCTCACTAACGTTGCGATCCAGACCTGATTGTAGACAGCTTTCTCACTCGTGCCGTTTGATACGGCTTATATTTTGTCGGCTAGCCGACTGTTTTTGTTTTGAACCATGGATTATAATTGCAAATACCGATAGGTAAACTTTGAATTCACCAACAGCTAGAGAAGGGTGGAACGACGATGGACCAAGAGGGTATGTCCTCCTATTGGGAAGGAAACGTAACGGATAGCGGTGAAGCCGAGCAACTCACGTTGGCAAAGCTCTTCCAGGAGTTTGGCTCTTCTCGTGTCATGAAGAAGAACTCCTTTATCTTCAGGAGCGAGGAAGAAAGTCAGGATATCTATTTTGTTCAGGACGGACTGGTGAAGATTTCGCAGTTTGCGCAAGAGGGCCAGAGCATCACCTTGTTCCTGAGGCACAAGGGCGAGGTGTTCGGTGCGGCCGAGGTGCTGACGGGGCAGAAGAGACAACGCTATGCGCGATGCATCACGGACAGCTGGATCCTCTCGATTCCGGCTTCCCAATTCACCAGCTTGCTGAAGAGACATCCGGATGCCCTCTATGCGCTAACGGTGGTCAACGCCCGTCGTCTGCTGCAGACACAGCGTTACGTTGAGACGCTCATCTCACGGCCGGTTGCTTGGAGGCTGGCTCAACTACTCATGCAGCTCGGAGTTCGTGTGGGGAAGGAGACGGTCGTCACGCTTTCGCTTACCCATGAGGAGATCTCCTATGTCATCGGCTGCAGCAGGCAGACGGTTACGGAGACATTGGGTCGATGGCGGGAGGAAGGCATCATTCGCTATGAGAGGAAAATGGTTGTCATTCACGATACCGACGAGTTCCAACAGCACTTGTAACGATGTGGAAAGCCATGGGGGGCGGGAGCATGATCCAGGTAGAGGGAGTAGGTAAGACGTTCGCGCAACGGGGCAGAGCGGGCTATACTGCGTTGAAAGACATTGACTTCAAGATTGGAAAGGGAGAGTTCGTCTCCATCCTCGGTCCTTCCGGCTGCGGCAAGTCCACGCTGCTTAACCTGGTAGCAGGGCTGGAGCGGGCGGATTACGGCCGAGTAGAAGCGAATGGCAAGGAAGTCACGGCCCCAGGGCCTGATCGGATCGTCGTATTCCAAGACCATGCACTGTATCCTTGGCTTACCGTGCTGGAGAACGTCGCATTCGGTCTCAAGCAAAAGGGAATCAAAAAGAAGGAGCGCCGCGAGCGAGCCATGGAGCAGATCCGGGCTGTCCATTTGGGGAAGTTCGCGGACCGCTATCCTCATGAGCTGTCGGGTGGGATGAAGCAGAGGGTGGCAATAGCGCGGGCGCTCGTCATGGACCCAGAGATTCTGCTCATGGATGAGCCGTTTGCTGCACTGGACGAACAGACTAGGCTGCTGCTGCATAAGGAGCTGGAGCAAATATGGCTGAGCACGGGGAAGACCATTCTGTTCATCACGCATAACATCCGGGAGGCGGTCATACTGTCGGACAGAGTGCTCGTCATGTCTACCCGGCCGGGACGGATTAAGAAGGAGTTCCGCGTACAGGCGGCACGGCCGCGGGAGCCTGGCGATTCTCTTCTGCACCATATCGAGAGTCAGATTATGGATACATTGGCCGCTGAACTGGAGAAGGTGGCGAAGGAGGAATATGGCAATGACTACACTCTGGAGAAAAGCCCTCTTTCTCATTCTACTGCTAATAATCTGGGAGACGGCATATAGGACGATGCATTGGGGCTGGCGCTTTCCATCGGCGCTGCAGACGGTGCAGACATTCTACGATGGGATGGCAAATGGGCAGCTACTCGAAGCGACGCTTAGCAGCTTGAGGCGAATCCTCATCGCGTTCGTCCTCTCGTGCGGCATCGGCATGACACTCGGCGTCTTGTTCGCTCGGAGCCGGCTGCTGGACGAGACGTTCGGCTTTGTCGTCGTCGCTTTGCAGACGGTGCCGAGCATCGCTTGGTTACCTTTCGCTATCATATGGTTCGGGCTGAACGACTTCGCCGTATTGTTCATCACGACGATTGGGGCGACGTGGACGATGACGATTGCGAGTCGGAGTGGGATCAAGAACATTCCTTCAATCTATCTGAAGTCGGCGCAGATGTTTGGAACAGGTCGCGGGTTCCGACTCTTTTACCAAGTGATGATTCCCGCGGCTATACCACAGCTCATTACGGGCATGCGTATGGCCTGGGCGTTCGCCTGGCGGGCACTCGTCTCCGGTGAGCTCATTGCGCGCGGCATCGGCTTGGGGCAGCTGTTGGAGGAGGGGCGAAGCCTCGGCGACACCTCTCTTATGCTCTGCATCGTACTCGTGATCGCGATTCTCGGTACGATCTCCGACCACCTCGTCTTCAAGCGCATAGAGGAGCGGATCTGGACCCAGTACGGTCTGAATACGGCCAAAACGTAAGCTTAACTAGGAAAAGGGGAATGATGCATGTTTAGAAAAGCGGCTTATTCGAGTCTTATGATCGTCTTGATTCTGACTCTGCTTTCCGGCTGCGGGACCTCTGGCTCGGGAAGCAATGGAAGCTCCAAATCGGTCGACCCCATTACGGTGCGGATCGGCTTGCTCAAGAACGTGACCCATGCTCCGGCTTTCGTAGCGATCAAGAAGGGCTATTTGCAAGACCGTCTCGGCGCTAATGTGAAGATCGAGGTACAGGGTTTTAACAACGGCTCCGACTTCTCGACTGCAATGGCGACAGGCCAGATTGACATCGGGTACGTCGGCCCAAGCCCGATAATCAACCAATATGTAAGGAGCAAGAACATCAAGATTCTGTCAGGAGCGAACAACGGCGGCGCCGTGCTAGTGACGAGGAAGGGCTCGGGCGTGACGAGCGTCAAGGACTTGTCGGGCAAGCTGGTCGCTATCCCGACAAAGGGGAGCACGAATGAGATCTCTCTGCGTCTGCTTCTTCAGGAGCAGGGCCTGAAGGTGTCCACGGATAAGAGCGGAGTTCAGCTTATTGCGATGGCTCCGGCAGATACGCTGACGGCCATGAAGCAAGGCCAGGTAGACGCGGCGCTATTGCCGGAGCCATGGGGGACGCTGATCGCGAACGAAGGCATCGGTAATATCGCCGTTGATTGGGATCAAATTCCGCCGAACAAGGGGAATTATCCACTTACGATTATCGTAACTAGTGACGACTTCCTGAAGGATCATCGGAATTTGGCCAAATCCGTTCTTCTGGCCAACGAGGACGCAATTAAGTTTATCAAGGAAAGTCCCAGCGACACGTATTCTCTCGTTAGCGATGAGTTGAAGGAACTGACGGGCAAGGGCTTGGATGCCGAATTGATCAAGGCCACACTGTCTCATCTAAATCTGACGATGAACATCGACCAAGATTCCTTGAAGCTAATGGCGCAGGTAGCCGTCGATGCCGGCTATATCAAGGGAGTCGAAGCAGATGGCCTGGATCTGGCAGGCTTGTACGATCTGTCGCTGCTGAAGGAGATACAGGAAGGCAAATAAAACGAAGATGAGAGGGCTGACAGCGATGTATATCCAGCCACAAATGAATTTGAGGCCAGACTACCACCCAGATCTGACCGTCGTTCTGCTCGGGACAGGTTCTCCCCGTGCCTTCTATGGGCGAGCGAAGCCCGGAGCCGCGGTGCTCGCGGGAGACAAGACGTTCCTCGTTGATTGCGGGGGCTCTACGGTGGACCAACTAATCAAAGCGGGCATCATGCCTCAACGGATATCCGATGTCCTGTTTACCCATCACCATTACGATCATAACGGAGGATTTTTCGACGTGTTCATCACGAGTTGGCGCACGCATATTACCGCAGAACGTGTCTTCGAAGGTCGTTCAGTGCCCATGCAAGTGTACGGACCAGAGACGACGAAGGCGATCATTGGTAAAATGCGGGAGTCCTTCGAGTTCGACGTCAAGCTCCGAATTAGTTATAATCTGTCGGATGAAGCGGGCTCACTAATCGAATATACGGAATGCAACGAGGGTGTTATCTACGATAAGGAGGGCATCCGAATTACCGCCTTCGAGGTGGACCATCGCCCTGTCTATCCGGCTATCGCCTACAAGTTCGAGTATAACGGCAAGACGGTCGTTATATCAGGCGATACGATTCCGGTGGCCAATATGGAGAAACAAGCGACTGGGGCAGATCTGCTCGTTCACGAAGCGTACAACAAGTCGTGGCTTGACGCCCTGATCGCGCAATACCCGAATCACGAGAAGGCGCTGTCAAACCCTGCGAAGTATCATACGACGACGCTGGAAGCGGCTGCAATCGCGCAACGGGCGGGAGTCAAGCATCTCGTGCTCACGCATCATATTCCCGCACCAGCGGCGAATCCAGAGGCCGAGCAAGCGTATATCGAGGGGATGGCTGGAATTTACGCCGGCCCGATCACAGTAGGTCGCGACCTGATGGTCTTCGACTTAAAGTAGCTGACAAAGGGCACCCCTTCCGGGTGCCCTTCTATTTTGTTTTAAGTGACATACATGTCAAGAAGTATAAAGGGACGATGTATCTCAAGATTGAAGATTTAAAGAAAGTCGGACTTATTGAATCTGATTAAGTAATTCCGTTTCATTAATTATTAGGGCGCCGATTTGGGCGTCCTTTTTTGTATGGCAGTCGGACTCTTGACGGTTGAAACGGCGTATTTGATTGGGATGTGCTATCATAAAAAGGGATATTATGAAAATAAGTAATGTGCAGGCGGGCAAGATGGCATGCAATCACTTTCAGAAGGCAGGATTCGTTTAAATGACTGTTAATCATACACAACGCTATCGTTTTAGTGAAGCGCCTATATGGCATATTCAAAGGGAATATTTTGAAGAAGAAGGCATGAAGGCTTGGAACAATGATCAAGTCCCTCAATATATAACGAGTAATCCTATGATTGCGGCGGCCTATGCCGAGATGATATTCGGACTCCTCCAAGATCGGGCAAATAAGGGAAACGGCTCAGAGCCTGTGTTTATTGTAGAGCTCGGGGCGGGAGCAGGCCGTCTCGCCTATCATGTGCTGCATGAGCTATGCCAGCTGAGAGACTATGCGGGGATATCCCTGCCCCCTTTCCGCTATATTATGACCGATTTGGCTATGAAAAATGTTCTAGCCTGGCAGCAGCATCCTGCCCTGCAAGCTTTTATCGCTGAAGGCTTGCTTGATTTTGCACGATTTGATGCGGTTCATGATACGGCATTAAGCCTCGCCCAGTCAGACACAATCATTAGAGAACAGGACTTAGAGCAACCATTAGTCATTGTCGCCAACTATTTTTTTGACAGCATTCCACAAGAATTAATCTATGTAGGCGACGGGCAAATTTATGAAGCGGATGTTTTTGTCGAATATCCTGAAAATCGGGATGCCCTTAAACCAGCCGAACTATTAGATCAAATCGCTTTGCATTATGAGCACAGGCGGGCACCCGAGTATGAGCAAGACGACTATCCTTACCGTGATGTCATTGCCGTATATCAGGAACAGCTGGAGGATTCGCATATATTATTTCCTGCCGCGGGTTTAACCTGCTTGGAGCGCTTGAATCGGTTGTCCCAGGCAGGCTTTCTATTAATAACTGCTGACAAGGGCGACCACCTGCTCGATAACTGGAAATTTGCCGAGCCGCCGGAGCTGTTTCTGCATGGCAGCTTCTCCTTAACCGCCAACTACCATGCGATTCAGCATGTGTTTGAGCAAAGAGGAGCCCAGGCGTTATTTCCCCCGCATCATTATAAAAATATAAATGTCGGCTGCATTCTCCATTTGGATCAACCGATGGCCTACTCAAATACGAGACTAGCTTACCGCCGATTTGTCGAGCGCTTTGGCCCGGACGAGTTTTTCAGCATGAAAATGTGGGTTGACCGCCATCTTGCCAGCATGGAGCTGCAACCATTATTGAGCTTTTGGCGTTTGGGTGGATATGATGCGGAGTTTTTCATTCAGAGCACGAAGCAAATAGCCAGCCTGCTGCCGGATGCGAATGATGAAGAAATGCAGGACCTGCTAAGAGGCATTCAGCTAATGTGGTCGTCGTATTACGTCATGGAGCAGCGCTATGACTTGGCACTAGATGCTGGCTTGCTGCTGTTTGAGATGGAAATGTACGAGGAGTCCAAGCATTTTCTAGAAATATCGGTGCAGCAAGAACAAGATGAGGTCGTTTCAACCGTATTTTATTGTCTCGCTATTAGCTGCTTTGAGCTGGAGTTGGACGAGCAGGCATTGAGCTATATTCAGCAATTTCTGGAGCTGGAGCCGGGTCATGAAGAGGCATTGGCTTTGTTAAGCCGATTTGAGTAAAAAGCGTATGGCTTCACTTGTTGTTCATTACTTTTAGGCATAGACAGTTAGGGGTGACTGGATTTGAGGCGTATTACGATTTTGGTCGCAGACGATGAGGTGGAGATCGCGGATCTGGTCGCCTTGCACCTGCAAAAGGAAGGTTATTACATTATAAAAGCAGCCGACGGGAAGGCAGCCATGCAAGCTGTGCAATCGCAAACGATCGATTTGGCTATTTTGGATATTATGATGCCGGAAATGGACGGGTACGAGGTCACACGTAAAATTCGGGAGCAATACCATCTGCCGATTATTTTCTTAAGTGCCAAAACCTCGGACCTCGATAAAATCACAGGGCTGGTTATGGGCGCTGACGATTACATGACCAAGCCCTTCAATCCAATGGAGCTGGTGGCACGCGTCAATTCGCAGCTTCGCCGGTCGCTGCAATTCAATCAGCCAGCCGTCATGAATAAAGCGGTGCTGGAGCTAGGCGGACTCGTGATTTCACCCGATCAGCATAAAATCACCTTGTACGGCGAGGACGTCGAATTAACGCCGAAGGAGTTCGACATTCTTTATTTGCTGGCGAGCCACCCGAAACAGGTGTTTAGCGCGGAAAGCATTTTTAAACAGGTATGGGGCGAAGCCTACTATGAGAGCGGCAATACGGTGATGGTCCATATCCGTACACTGCGCAAAAAACTGGGAGAAGATACGACCAAGCGTAAATTCATCAAGACGATCTGGGGCGTGGGGTACACGTTTAATGATTAAAAGCAGACGAAGCTTTCGGACTACGATGATTATGCTGCTGGGCTTAAGCATGCTTTTGTCCGGTGCGATTACGTATGGCATTTATAAAATGCTGCAGCTCTATTACGTCGACGTTCGCGAGGGCGATCGATTGGCTCTGTACCGGAGGATGATGAGGGAGGTCGGGGACATTTATGTGTTCCTCATTCTTTTTATCCCGCTGGCTATTGTTTTTTTCTTCTGGTTTACGAAGCGTTATGGGACGTATTTCAATGAAATTTCCAAAGGAATCCGCCATCTGGCTAATGGGGAATTTGATAATCGGGTACATATTTCCTCAAACGATGAGTTTAACAGCATTGCGGAGGATTTGAATTTGGCCAGCGAAAAGCTGCAAGCGGCGGTCGAAAAAGGGGATTTTGCCGAAAATAGCAAGGATCAGCTGGTTGTGAATTTGGCCCATGATCTACGCACGCCGCTTACCTCGATATTGGGGTATTTGGATTTGATCGTGAAGGACAATCAGCTAACCGATGAGCAGATCAAGCATTACACTACGATTGCCTTCAATAAATCACAGCGTCTGGAGAAGCTGATTGATGGACTATTCGATATTACCCGCATGAACTATGGCAAGCTGCCGGTTCAGAAAGAGCACATTGATCTCAGCGAGCTGCTCAGGCAGCTGAATGAGGAGCTATATCCTGTTTTTGAGAAAAATCGTGTAATTTCCCGAATCGATGTGGCTCCCGAGCTTTATATTTATGGTGACGGGGAGCTGCTGGCCCGTGTATTCGAGAACTTGTTGACGAATGCGGCCAGGCATGGCAAAGAAGGCTTATATGTAGATATGAATGGGCATATCGATACCGGGCATGTGGTCATTCAAGTCGTCAATTATGGAGGGGAGATTCCGCCAGAAGATTTGCCGCATATTTTCGAAATGTATTATACGGGCGACCGCTCACGGGCGCATCAAGAGGGCGGCACGGGCTTAGGCCTGTTCATTGCCAGAAATATTGTAGAGCAGCATGAGGGAACTCTTAAGGCCGAGAGCAATGTGGTGCGGACGGTATTTGAAGTGCGATTGCCTGTGCGCTCATAATTTAAGAAAAACTTTAAATTTGCCCCACTTTTTTTTAACTAGTTTTCTCTATCCTAGAAGTATAAGGCAAGAGGAGGACGCGTTAATGACGAGGTGGGGCATTTTTATATGCTTGGTTCTGCTGGGCTATGCAGCGACGGACAGAGAGCTTTATAAATAGAACGGCGAGATTGTGACGGTGAAGGAGGAAGCCATTTGGAACAGACGGCAAATAAGACAAATAAGTGGGAACTTTTTATAGGAGCGGCGTTTATCGTATATCTGTTTTTATTATTTAAAATCATTTTGCTCAAATGGAACTTCATTAGTCTCGATGCTTTATGGTATCATTTCAAAACGTTTCTGCACCACCCGTACCTCATTTACGAGCGCCAAGCGAACTTCAAGCTATTCGATGAGATTTCAAGAGATATAGGAGATATAAATGGATTATCGATTTCAGGCTCTATTTTATTTTCGAATCTAATTGGCAATACGCTGGCCTTTATTCCGCTTGGTATTTTTATGGCGGAGCTCATCCAATCTAAAAGGGCATTATGTATAAAAGTAGTGATGCTTTCCTTTCTGCTAAGCTTATTTTTCGAATCGACTCAATTTTTTCTAGGCATCGGCATCTTTGATGTGGACGACTTGCTGTTAAACACGGTTGGCGGCATGATGGGGTACATTGCTTGGAAAATAGTCAAGGTTGGCGTGAAAGTGCTCCAGCCCACAACGGCGAGAGGAATAAAGAGAACTTCTCATACATGAGTTTGAAGGCCGGGAACCTAGTGAGGGTTCCCGGCCTTTCTCGCGTCTTATCTGAATGAATAAGGATTGGTGTTCTACGAGCTGTCTGCATTAGATTTGAATGGCACCATAAGCAAAAGCTGTTTGGCAAGGAAGGCAGGCGTATAGGGCATATCGTTGCGCAGCCATATAACGATCGTGCCAAGAAAGGCAGAGGAGCCATACCAGGCTGCAATATCATTCGGAATTTGGGGCGTGATGGTTTTGGATGAGGCATTATGATTGCCAATTTTACTTTTAATAAATTCCATCATCAGCACAGAAAGGCGCTCCGTGAATATGGGCAGACGTCTGGAGCCGAGCATGATTTTGTAAGACGCTGAATGATCGGCAAAATGCTGAATAAGCCTGACCAGCTCGGGCCATTCATCCTTAGCGGTACTGGATTGATCGGCCACATCTTCTAGCAGCTTTCGAATGTGCGTGGTCATGTTGTCCGCCATCTGATTCAACATATCCGGGATATCCCTGTAATGAAGATAGAAGGTAACCCGATTGATGGTCGCCCGCTCCGCGAGTCGATTCACCGTGATTTTCTCTAAATCATACTCTTGAATTAACTGGAGAAAAGCATCTCGAATCAGTTGGCGTGTGCGTATAACGCGCGGATCCATTTTTGAAGATTTTGTTGTCATGCGAATACCGGTCCTTTCTACTTTCAGAATAATCGTCTATACGACAGGATGGAATGAATTTGTAGATTATTACGAAGTAAAACTACATATCGTACATATTTGTAAACTATCAAACAGTATTGAAAAAGGTGTCGCTTGTAATCATAAAACGAGACGCCTATAATCTTTTACATTAAGTAAATTATACTACAGACTGTCAATTAGTTGAAGTCGAAAGGATTGAGTAAGATTAGTACAAACACTGTTTTTGACAGCAGCTCAATTAAGAAAGGTCCCTTGTTGTTTGTTTTAATCGTAGGGGCATTTGTCGCGGTATTGAATCAGACCATTATGAGTGTCGCGCTTCCCCATCTAATGGTCGAATTTTCGATTGAGGCTTCCGTCGCTCAATGGCTCACCACCGGGTATATGCTGGTAAATGGCGTTCTCATTCCGATTACGGCCTATCTTATGCAGCGTTTTACGACACGCGAGCTTTTTCAATCAGCCATGGTTATCTTTCTCGGAGGAACCATATTGGCGGCGATGGCGAATTCATTTGAAATATTGCTCGTTGGACGGCTCATTCAAGCGGCTGGCGCCGGCATTATTATGCCGTTATTGATGAATGTCATTCTTACCATCTTCCCTCCGGACAAACGCGGGGTTGCCATGGGAGTCGTTGGTTTAGCGATTGTTTTTGCACCTGCTGTTGGACCTGCTATCACGGGTTATGTCATGGAGGAATACAGCTGGCGCACGATGTTCCAGGCGATTATTCCTGTTGCTGCTTTGGTCATTATTCTTGCTCATTTTTATTTGAAAAATGTAGCTGAACGGTTGTTCCCTAAGCTCGACGTATGGGGAATGATCTTCTCGACCATCGGTTTTGGTATGGTCATTTATGGATTCAGTAAGGCGGGCAGCCTAGGCTGGTCCAACACAGAAGTTGTAGTTTCACTTACAGTGGGTATTGTTTCCTTGGCCGTGTTTACGTGGCAGCAGCTGCGAGCCAAAAGTCCGCTGCTGGATCTCAGAGCGTTCAAATATAATATGTTTTCTTTAACGACCATTATTAATATCGCCGTCACTATGGTGATGTATGCTGATATGATGCTGCTTCCTCTCTATTTGCAAAATGCACGCGGATATACGGCATTGGAGTCGGGCATGCTTATGCTGCCGGGAGCCCTGCTTATGGCTCTCATGATGCCAGTGTCCGGGAAGCTATTTGACCGCTTTGGTGCAAAGTGGTTGTCGATCGTGGGTATGATTATAACAATCGGGACTACGATTGGATTTGTGAATTTGACGGACTCCACCAGCTATAACTACTTGCTGCTGATGTCTACGGGACGACGGATCGGTATGGCTCTCTTCCTAATGCCAATTACTACTGCGGGTCTGAATCAGCTTCCAGCGAGACTGAATGCGCACGGAACAGCTATCTCTAATACGATTAAGCAAGTGGCTGGCGCGATTGGTACCTCCTTGCTCGTAACCGTCATGACGTCGAGCACCAAAACCCATCTGACGGATACGATGGTGACTAGCGGCACACAGACGGCTTCCAAGGAAATGATGGTACATGCGAACATTCAAGGTATTAATGATGCTTATCTTGTTATTGTTGGAATTGGCGTTATTGGACTTGTGCTTTCTTTCTTTATAAAAAGTGTCAAGCAAGGTGAAGAGGAAGGCGTTAAAATGCCTGCAAGCAATAAAGTGCCAGCTGGAATCGGGCATGCTAAAAAATTAAAAAACAGCTAATAAAAGAGATGCTCTTCCTATTGGTGAGATGCATGTCATGCAAAAAAAGGCCGGGACCCCATTGAGGGGCTCCCGGCCTTTTTTGCGTACATCTTGATTCTATTAAATTTAAACTCCTGTAGGCTGGTCAGGAGTTGGTGTTGTTGGTGCTGTTGGTGTCGCTGGTGGGGTAGCTGGCGTTGGAAACAGAACAGCTGCCGAAGGATCGGACAACGCATTCGCACCGCTTTTGGCTACCGAAAGCACATACACCCGATAATTGGTGTCGTAAGCGAGTGGCTGACCACTAGCATCCGATGTGTTTTTGTTTATTGTTAGTATGGCTTCAGCTGGCGATGGTGTGTAAATGCTGGATGCACTTGCCGAGGCTAGGTTAAAGCTGCCAGCATCTGCTTCTTTAACGATAAACACGCGGTATTGCGAGATATTTCGCTCATCAGCCGGTTTCGTGAAGGATACTTGAATATCCTGGCCGCTCGCGAGCAGGGTTGCATTAACCGCTGTTGCTGCCGCTGCTGGAGGCAGCGGTACAGGAAGTGTAATAGTCGCAGAGGCAGAAGACAGTGCATTGGTGCCTGCCGAGCTGCCGCCGCCAACGGACAATACAAACACTTGATAGCTGACGCCGGCTTGGATGAACTCTCCGCCTGTGTCGCGTGTATTGCGAGTAAGCACTTTGCTCGGTGTATCGGTTTTATTGACTGCCGTAAAATAATCAGGCAAAGTAATCCGATTCGCTGCATTCAGGTCAAAACCGCCAGCATTCGCACTTTTGACGATGAAAATACGGTAATGGTCGATATTGCTTTCGTCCGAAGCTTTTGTAAAATCGACTTTGATATCTTGACCGCCATTGTATTCAGCTGCAACCACATTGGCTGCCGCAGATACACCTTTAGCTGCTAGCGTAATTGCTGCTGAACCGAGGGACAGTGCATTGGTGCCTGCCGAGCTGCCGCCGCCAACGGACAATACAAATACTTGATAGCTGATGCCATTTTGAATAAGGTCGCCGTTAACGTCCCGCGCAGTTGCAGCAAGCACTTGGCTAATATTTCCGCCTGTCTTAGCTACTGTCGTGTAGTTATTGGCGTTGCTCACAGCGTTAGCCGCTGCTAGATTAAAGCTGCCCGCATTAGCAGTCTTAACGACGAAAATACGGTATTGGTTCAGGTTGGTCTCATCGGCTGCTTTGGTAAAAGCAACAAGCAAATCTTGACCGTTGTTAAGCTCGTTTACGTCGCTGACAGCAACATTGGCTGCTGCTGTTACAGCGCTAGCTGACAGGATAATCGGAACTGAGCTGCCAGACAGAGCATTGTTGCTAGTCGAGCTTCCGTTGCCGACGGACAAGACGAATACCTGATAGCTGACTCCGTTCTGGATGAGCACGCCATTAACGTCACGCGCTGTCGCAGGCAATACTTGATTAATATTTCCGCCTGTTTTGGAAACGGTCGTATAATAGCTGGAATTTGTAATATTGTTTGCTGCAGCCAGATTGAAGCTGCTTGCATTTGCCGTCCTAACGACGAAGATGCGGTAATGGTTCAAGCTGCTCTCGTCGCTAGCTCTAGTGAAGGAAACGCGCAAATCCTGTCCATTGTTATAGTCGCTCACGTCGCTTACGCCTACATTGGTTACACTGCTGACTCCTGTGCTATAAAGCGCAATACTGGAGGAAGCGGTGGACAAGGTGCTGGAATAGGAGGAGCTGTTATTCGTAACACCCATTACAAACACACGGTAGGCAACGCCATTCATAATGGAATTTCCCTTCACATCTCTTGCGCTGGAAGAGAGAATTTGGCTGTAGCTGCTGCTTCCCGTTCTAGAAACATCGGTATATCTTCCCGACGCTACGTTATTCGCCTCTGTTAAATTAAAGTTGCCGTAATCAGCCTCTCTTACTACGAAAATCCGGTAATAGCTAATCCGGGACTCATCCGATGCCCGATTAAAATTAACGCGCAAATCGCGGCCATCTCCATAGTTGCTGACATCGGCTACGCTCGTAATCGTCGGATTAAATCCGGAAGAAGAGCCAAGTGTCACAGACGAAGAAGCCGAAGACAAGGTATTAGCAGTAGTACCTGCGCTGCTGCTCATGGAAAGGACATAAGCGGTATAGGCAACGCCATTTTTAATATATTCACCCGAAGTGTCCCTTGCCGAGGAGCTGAAGCCTGTACTCATCGTACTGCTGCCCGTTTTGGAAACCGTCGTGTAATAGGAGCTATTAAGCGTATTGGCTGCTGCCAAATCAAATTTGGAAGCATTGGCGGTCTTCACAATGATCACCCGGTAGCTGGAAATGTTGCTTTCATTGGAAGCCCGTGTAAAGCTGACCGAGAGGTCACGGCCGTCGCCGAAGTCGCTAACATCGCTAATGCGTACATTCGAAGCAGCGTCTACTGTCGATTTGACGCTCAGCGTAATGGAGGCAGAAGGGCTGGATAGCGCGTAACGATCGTTATTGCCAACAGTCAAAATAAAAACTTTATAAGGCAGATTAGAACGAAGCAACGCCCCGTCTGTATCTCTTGTTTGAGCCGTTAGTACATTGTTTTGGTATGCGGACGATGTAGGAAGCGCCGTATAATTCGTACCGCCTACAATTTGCGCCTTAGCCAAATTAAAGGAAGACGCTTTGTCTGCCGGAACGACGAGTATGCGGTAGCTGTTCACATTCGTCATATCGGTTGGAGGTGTGAAATTAACCTGCAAATCTCTTCCGTCTCCATTTTGGCTAACTGTGGACACACTCACCGAGGTGGCTGCGCCAATACTTACGGATGCAGATGTTGTAATGCGTACACTTCTTGTTTTCGAATCCCATTTCACATCCTCGCCAAGCGATTCGCTGACGAAGCGGACAGGAACGACGGTTCTGCCTTTAATGGAACGGGCAGGGGCGTCCAGTGTAACGGTTGTATTGTTAATCGTAGCCGTTCTGGCACCCAGTTTAAGAACAACGGTTGTATCGCCCTTCGTAGCGGTTACCGTTTTGGTTTTTTGACTCCATAATACTTTGGCATCTAAAGCTTCAAAAATCCCGCGCAAGGGCACAAAGGTGCTGCCCGAAATAATAATAGCGGGTTGATCAGTTTGCAGCACTTGTCCATCGATATAAATTTTAATATCGGTTGTTGCTGCCTGCGCTACAGGCTGAAGTAACACAAAAAACAGCGTTGCAAAAGCAGCTAGAGCGGAAACCATTTTTCTCATAACGTTCATATCCCCTCTGGATCGTTCTTCCATCATTTTCTGGATCGATAATAAGACGAAGCAAGAAGGGTAAAAGTTTCTACTTATTCATATTTTGTTCATAAAAATCTGGCGCCTAGGATAAAAGGGGGGACGAGAGATTTGAAATGGGTCAATTAGAGGAGGTCTTTTGTCGGAGTTTGTCATTTTGCTGTCATTGGGGTGGATTATACTTAGCTGGAATAGTGGGCAGGAAGGTTGCTCATTGAAAGACATGCCGAATACGAGAATGTACAGGGGAGTGAAAGATTCATGTTAAAAGGTTGGTTTAAAGTAAAAGCGCAAGGGAAATCTAGCTTCACCGTGTTGTCTATGATGTTGGCGCTAGTCGTAGCGCTGTCTGTTCTGCCAAGCACGGCTTTGGCTGCTCCAACTCCGGTTTCGGTGAGCCCGAATCTCAGTACAGTTGCCTTGGAGACAAACAGAGGAATCGTTACACAAGGTAAAGTGAAAGTGACGGGCCTTTTTAATTCGAATAGTACAGTTGTATGGTCGACCTATGGAAAGGCAAGTGCAGAGGTGGTGCCTGAAACAGGGACATCGTTCAGCACGATTGCGGGTGCTTATAGTTATAACCTGAACTATAATCCTTTTGTACCGGCTGCTGCTGGCGATATCCTTTCTATCGTTGAAGTAGATGCTCAAAGCGGAGAGGTTGTAGGCTACACTTCGCTAGCGGTTGGAGCTAATCATGTTGGTACGGTGGCTCCTATGGTCGATCGGAACTATGTTTTCCCTGGAATACAAGCTGGTTATAATCAATTTTTGCAGGGTGCCAATTTTTACGATACACCCAATGGAGTAACGCTTAGCAACTTCATAAGCTCTGATACCGCTATAGCTTCTGCAAGTCCAAATGGTTGGTATTTTTATATTAATGGGGTTAGCACAGGTACGGCTACTATAAGCTTTGATGCCGCAGACAATCTGACAGGGGATAAAATAAGAACAACAATGCCTGTTTCGGTTGTGACATTTCGCCAGCCATATCTAAATAATAATGAAGATTACTATTTTACTGGAAAAGCCTTAACGATTTCCGTTAATCCTCCAACTGCACAATGGGCGCCGGACTCTATTGAAGTAAATGGAGTGACTGTGTCAAGCGAAAGCTATACTTATACACCTGGGGTCTTTGGTCAAATTGACGGCGAAATTGTGCTGCAAGCCAGCGTGCTGTCAGAAGGTGAAAATAAAATCGTTGTGAAGACCTATGATACGATAGATGGGGTGTACGAAACTACTCTTCATCAATCCGAGCATTCCTACTATATGAGCGAGCCTCTTATTGATAGGGCGAGCGGCGGACTAACCGCATCCGTCAAATTCGTAAGAAACATCACTAACAATAGTTATAATGATCAAGCAACCGTTATTTTTCAGCTTATGAACGGCGATGTGCCAGTGGATACCGTTTCTGTTACGACTGACAGGCTGAATGGCTATCAGACAAATCGCGCACATTTCAATTTAGCGGATGCGGCAACAAATCCGAACTACTCGGTCCGTGCTTTTCTCATTACAGGAGACAATGCCGATCCTAGCAACCTAGGCTATAATCTTGTAACAGAAGTGGATGCGACAGAGTTTGAGCAGCGTTACCAAGAATGGCGCAACTGGGATTGATAGTGGGCTTATATTTCACCCTCGAAACGGTAGCTTAGCCGCGAGAGGACTGCTTTAGCCGTTTACGCTTAATTGAATAGAAAAGAGGTATGTCTGAAGTGAGAATACGTACATGGAGCTTAACTCTAATCATTGGTCTATGCCTATCGCTGTTTCCCATCTCCTTATGGGCTGCTGTCTCGGTCAATCCGGTGACAGGCAGCATCCATCCTGGCAGCCAAATTAATATCACAGGAACCTCAGACCTGTCCGAGGTCATTATTAAAGTGTACCGTCCTGACCGCAGCATTCTATATTTTAATGTGGCCAAGGTTAGCAATGGCACATACAGCGACACCATTACCCTTGGTGCTAATGAAGTGGTCGGAACGTATGAGATTAACGTTGGACAAGCTGACCAGATTTCATCCACCAATGTAGTGGTAACGACAAGCACAACGACGGCTGCCCCTGTGGCAAATCCGGCGAGTGGAGCCGTTGCAGCGGGTACAAACGTGACGCTGAGCAGCTCGACAGCTGGCGCGGCTATTTACTACACGACGAATGGCAGCAACCCAACCACAAGCAGCACCTTGTACAGTGGACCGATTGTCGTGAGCAGCGCGCTGACGATTAAAGCTATCGCTGTTGCCAACGGCAAAGCAAATAGCGAAGTGATGAGCGCAAGCTACACGATTTCAGCCTCAACTGGCGGCGGTGGCGCTGTTGGTGGCGGCGGTTCGACGACTGTGCCTAGCACGGACAAAGTTATCTCAACGAATGGTAATCTGACGCTTCCAGTTGGCAAAGCGGGCGAGGTAAGCTTGAATAGCGAAGTCATCGTCTCGATTCCAGCTAATGCGACAGCGAAAGAATTAATCATCTCCATTACCAAATTGCAAAATGTACAAGGCCTGCTCACAAATAAGGAAACACTGGCTAGCTCCGTCTTTGAAATTTTGAAAAATTTCACGGAAAACTTCAGCAATCCTGTTACATTGACGTTTACTTTCAACAAAGCAAGTCTGAAGAGCAACCAGAAGGCTTCTGTGTTCTATTTTGACGAAGTGAAGAAAACATGGGTAGAAGTCGGTGGAACGGTTAGCGGCAACCAGATTACGGTAGCGGTCGACCATTTCACTAAATATGCGGTTATGGCTGTAGCTCAACCTATTGTCGATCCTATAAATCCAGCTCAGGAATTCAATGATATTTTCGGCCACTGGGCAGAAGCAAATATCAAGAAAGCAATTGGTGCAGGCATTGTCAGCGGATATCCGGACGGCAGCTTTAAGCCGAATGCAACGGTAACGCGTGCGGAGTTTGCAGTAATGCTGATGAACACGTTGAAGCCGGAAGAAGAAGGCGCGGCACTTACCTTCACTGACACGGCGACAATTGGTGCATGGGCGCAAAAAGCAATTGCGCAAGCGGTACAAGCTGGCATTACGAAAGGCTACGCTGATGGCGCATTCCATCCGAATGCTCAAATTACGCGAGCGGAAATGACAGCTATGCTGGCAAACGCAGCAGGTATTCCTGCTGATGAGAATGCGGCAACTGGTTTTGCAGATGATAAGGACATCCCAGCATGGGCGAAAAGCGGCGTGGCTTATGCGAAGCAAGCCGGCATTGTACAAGGGAAAGGCGATAATCAATTCGCGCCTCAAGCCTATACAACAAGAGCGGAAGCGGTAACGGTATTGCTGAATATTTTGGCGCTGCAAAGCAAATAAGGCAGTAAACCATTTATAAAAAAGAAGAAAGCAGTCCCTGCTCAAGGGGCTGCTTTCTCTGCTGAAATGGCCCTGTTTTTCGCCATATTAGGAAATCCAGTCCATTCATAGGCTGGTCCGTTCGCGGACTGGCTCTTTTTTATATTTTTTTTCCTAGTCTTCTGATAAGATATGAAGGGCATCATAAAAGAATAATCTGCTAAGGGGCACTCAGCCATGCATAACAACTTATATTTATCCGCCATGCTCTTGGCAGTCACTTGCTGTTCCCTAATCATCTGCTATCTTTGCTTCAAAAGAAGAGAGCTTCCCATTGCCATTAGCTATGGATTAGGAATGTTGACGGGTACTTTTTATACTTTCGGCTACGCCTTTGAAATCGTCAGCAATTCTTTGGAGGATATCCGGTTTTGGCTGCATATTGAATACATCGGTATTCCATTTGGCACGATATTGTGGTTCATTATGGTATTGCAGTATACCGGACGACAGGTACTTGTCACCAAAAAACTCGTCATTCTTCTTCTCTTTATTCCCTTCATTAATTTTCTAGCCCACCATACGAATGAGTGGCATCACCTCTTTTATACAAGCATGACTTTAGATCGTTCAGAAGGCTTTCCGCTGGTTGTTTTGGAAAAAGGGCCATTCTACAAGCTTCATGTCGCATACGCTTATTCTTTTTTTGTCATTGGCATGATCCTCTTGATTCAAATGTTCTTTAAATCGGCTTCGCGGATGAAAAAACAAATTGCGCTTATGTTTATTGGATCGTGGGGTCCATACGGCTTCACTCTCGTTTATTTAAGCGGCATTCTTAACATGCCGTATGATATTTCTCCATTTGGTTTTCTAGTCTCCGGCATATTTTACATGTGGGGCATTTACCAGTTTAATATGCTGCGATTGGCACCTCTGGCACTGCAAAAGGTATTTGCCTCCATGCAGGATGCCGTAATGATCTTCGATCTGGATCATACGCTCACGAGCTTTAATGAATCTGCCAAAAAAGTGATAACAGGCCTTCACAATAGCTGGATTGGGCAGCCGGCCGCTTACATATTCGCACAATATCCCACTCTACTTGAGAAAATAGCTCGAGGCCCCACTATTGCTCCTAAAGTGCGGCTTGCTCGGGAGGGTGTTGAACGGTTTTATAATCTTCATCTCTCCTTTATTCTTGATAACCGGCTCAGACCCGCTGGCCAGATCCTATTGTTAAGCGATGTAACCGAAAGCGTCCGCAACGAGGAACGGCTGCAGGAAAATGCAAAACAGCTCCAGGAGCTCAATACGTTCAAGGATAAAATGTTCAGCGTAGTAGCCCATGATATCCGTGATCCGCTTGCGGTATCGCTGAATCTGATGGAGCTAATGGAGGATGAGCTGCTGGACTACGGGGGCAAGCACGATGAAATCGTTCAGGAGATGGGCCAGCAAATTCAGAAGACGTTTGCTCTCGTAGAAAGCTTGCTCGAATGGTTTCGCAGCCAGCGGGGCGGGATGGTGTTTAATCCGGTGGTGCGGGATCTTGCCCAGACGGTACAGCTGAATGCGCGTCTCTTGCAGGTACGCAGTGAAAGCAAAAGCATCCGTATTATTTCCGAGATTCCACAGGAAACGTTTATTTTTGCCGATAAGGAAATGCTTGATCTCATTATTCGCAATTTGCTGTCCAATGCGATTAAGTTTACGGATTACGGAGGCAGCATTCGTTTAAAAGCAGAGCTTGTGGAGGGCAAAATGGTCGTATCGGTCAGCGATACAGGCGCGGGAGTGCCAACGGAGCAGGTGGATTCACTATTGCAGCAGGATGCTTATCCTGTGCCTTCCATAGGAACCGCGGGCGAGCGCGGCGTAGGATTAGGCCTTACTTTATGCCGGGAATTCGTCCACTTGAACGGGGGCGAGATTTGGTTCGACACGGCGCCCCAACAGGGGAGTACATTTTATTTTTCATTGCCTCTACCTCCATTAGCACCAGCTTACACCCATGAACAGTCAGAAAGGAGAGGGACAGGATGAAGGTCATCATCATCGATGACGAACTGGCGATGCACCTGATTATGAGCAGAATGCTGGGCAAAATCGACGAAGTCGAGATCATGGGCAGCTTTCAGGAGACGGCTGCAGCCTTCGCTTTTTTGCAACAGCAGGAGATTGATATGATCTTTATGGACATTAGCATGCCGAAGGAGAGCGGGCTGGAGTTTGCTCAGCGGTTACGAGAGCAGGGCAGGCAGACGAAGCTGGTGTTTGTAACCTCGCATAAGGAATATGCGCTGCCTGCGTTCGGCGTCTACGCTTACGACTATATGGTAAAGCCCGTCGTACAGGAAAGGCTTAGACAGACCATTCACAAAGCGTTATCCGAAGGTACTCCCGCTATGCCGGCGGAGGAACAGAAGGCTGCCCCGACCAAAGTGCTGTTCAATTGTCTCGGTAGAATGGAAATCCGCAGTGCCCGTGATGAAATTATAAAATGGAAGACGAGCAAAAGCGCCGAGCTATTCGCCTATTTATCGCTGCAAAAAGGCCGCCTCGTTTCAAGGGCGCGGCTGATTGAGGATATTTTTGGCGGCATGCCCCGAAAAAATGCGGAAAACTATTTAAACACAACTGCTTACCAGCTGCGCAAGCTTCTTGAAGCTAATGGACTTAAGGGCAGCCTGCACTCCGACGGTATTCATTATGGCCTGAATTTGAATGAGGCGCGCTTCGATATGTTCAGCTTTGAAGAGGGCTGCAAGCAAATGGCACTCGTTCTTGACGAGAATATCGGGCGGGCGCTTGAGCTGGAGCAGCTTTATGTCGGGGATTTGTTTGGAGATCGCGCCTATCCGTGGGCATGGAGCGAGATCGAACGGTTCTCGCAAATGTATATCGCTCTCTCCCAGAGGCTGTGCAGCGCCTTGCTGCTTAGAGGAGATACAGCGACAGCAATTCGACTGCTCGCTAAGCAGTCTGCTATAAACGAGCTGGATGAAGAGACCATAAAGCTGCTGATGCGCGCCCACGCTCTCCAGAAAAACAAAGAAGCGTTAGTCCAGCAATACATGAAATTTGTAGACATGCTGCATCATGAGATGGGTGTCGGTCCATCGCTTGAGATAACCGTACTCTATGAGCAGCTGCTGCGGGAACTGAATACTTACTGAAAGTAGAGCACAAAGAGGATATATAAAGATATAGATGAATTTTTGTATAGATTTGGAAGACAGTGTATTCATTGTGTGATACAATAAATCACTGAGCCGGCCAAATCTAACGGATTACTTATAAGAGGAGCATAGAATATGAAGAATTTCGCTGATGTGCTTATTGAAGAGATCCTACATAAAAACTCTGTATTAGTCGTAGGGTTAGATCCCGATTTACAATACTTCCCGGATTTTTTAGTGGATAACGATGAGATTAGCAACCAACAAGCTAGTGAAGCCATTTATCATTATAATCGAATTGTAATTGATGCAGTAGCCGAGCATGCAGTAGCTGTAAAGCCACAGCTGGCTTATTATGAGGTTTATGGCAGCGAGGGAATTCATGCATTAGAGAAAACGATTGCCTACGCCAAATCAAAAAATTTAATCGTCATCAATGATGCAAAACGTGGAGACATAGGCTCTACTTCAAGTGCATATGCAAAGGCATTCCTTGGGAATGGCTCTCTTGCAGGAGACATGGTTACCGTTAACCCCTTTCTGGGCAGCGATGGTTACCTCCCTTTCATCGAGGAAGCTGGAAGAAACGGTAAAGGTTTATTTTTACTAGTGAAAACCTCTAATCCCTCTTCACATGAAGTACAAGATGTTAAGCTGGAAAACGGAGAATTGCTTTATATTAAAATGGCTGATGATATCAACAAACTGGCGCAGCAAACATTGGGGGAAAATAATTACTCCTTTATTGGCGCCGTTGTTGGGGCAACCTACCCAATGGAAGCTGAGAAGGTGCGGAAAGTATTGCCAAGCTCTATTTTTCTAGTTCCGGGTTTCGGCGCACAAGGCGGAACGGCTGATGATTTAAAGCCATTTTTTGATGCAAAAGGATTAGGCGCCTTGGTTTCCTCATCCAGAGGCATCATCTATAACGGTGCAAAGGAAGAGAAGAAAACAGAAGCTATCCTATATGAATTTATTGCGAAGGCTGCTAGAGAGTCTAAAGATAAAATCAACGAGGTACGGCTTAGCCATTAACTTTTTAGATGTTTAATACATTTTATTATGAAATATTATGATGAAATTCAAATAGAAGGGCTTTATCTCGGAAGCGGAGATGAAGCCCTTTATTTTTTTATCACAATACTCCATGGGACATTCTAAAGAAATGACCACTAATAACCGCATGAAAAATTAACCGATTGTAAAGGTATCGATTGACATCTTTTACGTTCTATACTATTTATATCTAATTGTTGGAAATATTTGAATAGAAGGGGTGAAGTATCGTGGTCAGTAATATTGTAATCAATCATGTGGTTAAAGGTAAGATTCATACCATCTTTGGAACGATGGACTTATATCGTTTTAGTATGACAGATCTTTTGCAAGCGCCTTCAGAAGCCGTTGAACACTTAGCAGTAGTGAAACGCAATGGAGTAGATTGGGAAGGTCCAGTATTATGTCGTTTTAATTCGGCTTGTATAACAAGCGAAGTGTTTAATTGCACTCGATGTGACTGTAAATGGCAGCTGGACAAGGCTATGGAGTTGATTAGTGCAGCGGGACAAGGAATTATTACCTATCATGCCTCCCATGAAGGACGAGGTTTTGGCCTGGCCACGAAGCTTCTTTCTTACAATATGATGGATGAAGGACTTGATACGGTTGAGTCGTACTCCCAATTGGGGACGGGGATGGAGGATGCTAGAAATTACAGAGCTTCTATCGCCATACTCAATCATTTTAACATAACTCAAGTTAGGCTTATAGGAAATAATAAAAAGAAATATGAAGCCACACGTAACGCAGGTATTCATGTCGTTGATAGATTTGCTTTAGTTTATGACGGGACGGATCAGAAGGTTCTGAAATACTTGAGCAATAAATCGAAAGAGCCTGAGCAAGATCTATTAAGAGATAGAATGAAAATGAATGTATAAGGGTGATATATTGGACAAAATTTTAATAACGGGTTCTGGAGGAGGCATAGCTTCAGAGCTAATCAGGCAGTTAAAGGAGCGGGACGTTCAGGTCATCGGTATGGATTTGAAGACTAGCTGTGCAGCGGTGGACATTCCTATACAGTGCGATTTAAGTGACGAGCATCAAATAAGGAAAGCATTCGACTTATATAAAGATGATTTGAAAAATATAACGGGTATTGTTCATTTGGCTGGAATATATCCGAACCTCAGTCTATCGCAATACGATTTATCATTATGGCAGAAGGTTCACGCTGTAAATGTAACTTCTTTATTTATTATCGTGCAATTATTGCTAGAACAAGGCTGTGATTCTTTAAGCAGTATTATTTGCACCTCAAGTACAGCTGCTAAAGTTGGAAGTCGAGACCCTGCATATGCATCATCGAAGGCGGCACTTCTTGGGCTTTCAAGAAGTCTTAGTCTTTCATTGGCTCCGAAGGGAATAAGAGTTAACTCCATACTGCCGGGAATTATAGATACGGACATGTCCAAGGTGCAATCCTCAGAGCGCCGTGACTATCATCGAAAAAAAACGCTGTCAAACACCATTGGCAAACCTGAGGAGGTCGCTAATGTAATTGCTTTCCTACTCGGAGACCACTCCTCATATATATGGGGAGCTTCAATAGACATTAATGGAGGAATGACATTTTGAGTGGACTTTTAATTGCAATGTGCGGGTTGGATGGAGCAGGGAAGACTACACAAATCGGAATGCTTACCAAATGGTTTGAGCTTAATAATGTGCAATTATACAACACCAAGCAGCCAACTGATCAATATAGAAATGATCCGAGGGTACGATCCTATCTTGATGATGGACATGCCCCTGACATGAGAGTCATTGCGATGCTGTCTGCTGCTGATCGAATAACCCATATGTATGATTTGGAGCAGCGCTTGGAGTCGGGCGTTAACATTATATCTGATCGATATATTTACAGTTCTTATGCCTATTTCAAAGTTCGGGGAATGGATATCAATGATATTAAAAATCTTTATGGCTCCATACGCAAACCAGATTTAACTGTTTTTTTAGATATTAAGCCCGAAATAACCATTAAGAGAATACAGGCCCGGGATGGGCACCTAAAATATGAAGAAAAAGACCCGTCTATCTTTATTAATGTAAGGGAAGCTTTTCGAACGGTATTGCCTGAAGATGCCTTAATCATGGATGGGGAAAGAGACCCCCAAGCTATTCATTCTGAAATTATATTACATTTAGAAACGATTATGAGCACAAAGGGAGGATATTCGTATGGTATTAAATAAATTTGTTGAAGTTATAGATCGTACATTTACCTTAGAAAGCAAAAAGGAATTAGAGCTGATGTGCGGCTTGCTAAAGGAACAGGTGAATCTACAGAAAGTTACAGAATGGCTTTCAGAATTGCGTCAAGAATCTGAAGATCAATTAGGTAATTTAGCGTCACTCATGGAAATTCATCCTTTGGGATTTGAAAAGTATGTACTGTGGAGCGGCGAAAATTCGGGAATTCGTGGTCGCTTGCATTACTGGCCGCAAAATAAATGGCCTTTTGAAAGCATACATGATCATAGGTTTAATTTTGCGGTCATCATGTTATGCGGTGAATATACCCATGAGGAATATAATGTCACGGAACTTGAGATGGATAAAGTAGAGGTTGAATTAACCCGCAGCTCTAAGGTAGTAGAGGGCGATACTTATTTTTTTGAAGCGGGCAGCTTCCATCGAGTCATTCCAAGCAATAAAATGACGCTCTCCTTAATTGTTAGAAGCAGGGCCATATTGCCTTATTCAAGGGTGATAAATCCAGAAGATTTAAAGATGAGAAAGGCTTTTGGCAATGTGAAAAAGTTTAAAGATAAGCTTCTAACCCTTGAAAACGCATTAATATGATGGAGGATTTATGAAATTGACGAGAGAGCAAGCGGCATTATTGGAAGTGTCAAAAAGTGTAATAAATAATCATCCATTAACGGCTGATGGTTTTCAGGATGTGGATTGGTCCATTTTAATGAATTTGCTGCAGCAGCATAAAATTTTTGCCTTAACCTATCAAAATATATCTCCTGTCCTGCCGGATAGCTTAAAAAAATCGTGTGAAACCCTATACCAAAACCATGTGGAAATTATTGATGAGAGAATACAAGAAATTAAATTATTATTTAATAAAGCAAAAGAAATGAATATAAATATTGTATTAAACAAGGGAATTGCCTTATCCATCCTCATATATGAGGATGCTTATAAGAGGGATTCTCGGGATATAGATTTGCTCATTAATGAACATGAGATGGATCAAATTAATGAGTTGCTGCGTGTATGCGGCTTTCATAGTGCCATAGGAAATAAAAACACGTATCACATAGACAGGAAGGACCCAAACGATTTCTTTTATTTGGATAAGCCAATATTGAAAGCTCCAGATAGCCATGAATTTTTCGAATACTGGAAACATACCCATTCTGGAAGATACGTTGTACTTGAGACGGGAAGGCATCTGCATCAATCCATTAAAGAGATTACTTCCTTTCTGGAATCCACGCAATATATGAATATTCAGGGCAATGAAAATGTGAAAACCTTAGATCTCGAGCATAGCTGTATCGCCTTGCTTGAAAATGCATTCAATGATGCCGAGGGCTTCGATGAGCGAATTCCAGCACTTAAAAACTATATGGATATAGTCATGTTTTTTAAAAAATATGAGCAAATGGTAAATTGGGATAACGTAAATAAATGGATAGCTAAGTATGAATTGAACAGAGAGTTTGCTCTAGTTATAAAGCAAATTAAAGAGATATTTGCCGGCGTCGATCTATCATGTCTAGATTATATTAGAGCAGACGAAGCTTTAAATCATAATCAATCATTTTATGAATGGGATATCAGCATAACAGAGAGATTGTTTCTTGATGGTGAGCAGCGCAAGAAAATGATCGCTTTAATGAGTAAAAAAGCAGCGTTTAGCGATCATAATATCAATTATTGCGGGCCCATAAAAACAAACGATAAGCAGTGGCGGAAGTTGTTAGTAAACGATGATAAATTTGATCTGCGCTATAACTTTGAATATGAGGCGAATCGCCTTATACTCCGTTTGAACCTTTCCGAACCAACTTTAAATAACCTTACTGAAAATCAGGAAATAATGATTTTTCTGGTCGATCCGGATCTGGATTGCCCAGACTATTTCACACATCAAGTCATTATTCGTAAAGAAAACAACAGGCTCCAGCCAGTTGAAAGATCTAAATTTGCCCATGTGAGAGAAGAAGATGTCCTGCGAGGCTGTTCTCATTTTCAAAACGATAATGGAAACTTGATTATTTATTTGCCTTATGAAAACCTTGGAAGTGGCGACTATATTGGATATTTTATAGGGGTCATAGATAATTTGCTGGGCAGAATTCCACATTGGCAAACGGCGCCGCCGTATCATAAGGATTTTTGGACCAGTATGCCCGTCGTAGAGGTTAGGGATCATTAAGTGAAAAATGGGGGCGTCATAGTAGTATGGCTATTATTTCTGTAAATGATATCACCAAAACTTATCGACAGTATAGAAGATTCCCGGGGCTCATTGGTTCCGTTAGGAGTTTATTTACGCGTGAGTATATAGAAGAAATGGCCGTTCATCATCTTAGCTTTTCCATTAAAGAAGGCGAAGCGGTAGGTTATTTGGGCCCTAACGGTGCGGGGAAATCAACAATGATTAAGATGATGACCGGAATTTTGGTGCCTACTGCTGGAGAACTGCGAGTACTTGGAAGCGTGCCTCATCAAGCGCGTAAAGTTAACTCCCGGCAAATTGGAGTGGTCTTCGGGCAGCGAAGCCAGCTATGGTGGGACCTTCCGGTTAAGGACTCCTTTGATCTACATAAGTACATTTATAAGATACCTGCGGCAACTTTCGAGAACAATTTGGAATTTTGCGTGGAATTGCTATCCATCAAGGATTTTATTCAAAAACCAGTAAGACAATTAAGTCTAGGGCAGCGGATGCGTGTTGAAATTGCAATGGCGCTCTTGCATGAACCCAAAATTCTTTTTCTCGACGAGCCTACAATTGGTCTCGACGTGATCGCCAAGGACCAAATCCGGCAGTTTTTGCGTACGGTAAATCGTGATAAAAGAGTAACCATCGTTTTAACGACACACGATATGAAAGATATAGAGGAAATATGTCCGAGAATGATTGTGGTGAATAAGGGGAGCGTCGTTTACGACGGGTCTGTTGTAGAGCTCCGCAACAGACTAGGTAATGAACGCCAAGTTGTCATTGATTTTCGGGAAGAGCCAGGTTTAATCGATATGCCGGGAATAACCTTGCTTCAAGAGGAAGGGCTAAGAAGAACCTATTCTTTTGCAAAAAGTGATGCCAGCGTATTTGATCTTGTGAGTCGAATTGCAGCGAAGTATCCCGTTGAGGACGCTTCAATTGAAAGTGCGGATATCGATTCCGTTATCCGGCAGCTATATCATCAACTAGCTGAAGCCGATTTAAAACGCCAAATTGGTTAAGGTGGGTTAGTAATGAGAATGTATCTTATGTTCGCAATGAAAGCTTTTTCTAACCAGTTAGCTTACCGTTCGGAAGTTTGGCTCCGTTTACTGGGCAACTTTGTCACGATCCTGATCCAGGTTGAAATCTGGCGAGCCGTTATTGGTAGCGGCAGTGTAGCGGGTATTAAGGCCGAACAAATGATTACATACAGCATTATCAATACACTGCTTTTTGCCCTGTTATTAAATGGGGTAAGCAGTAAAGTGGATGGAAGCTTAAAATCGGGAGGAATCGCCTCAGAATTAATCAAGCCGCTATCGTACCCGTTATATTTGCTTTTTGATGGGCTAGGCAATTCCCTCTATCAACTAGCCTTCACTGTTGCGCCGTCTCTCCTTATAGCAGGGCTGTTTTTCGGAATACTCCCACCTGCGACCTTAACAAACCTTTTCGCTTTTTTATTGGCACTGATGCTGGCTCTTATTATTTCTTTTCTTCTAGGTTATCTAATCTCATTACTAGCATTTTGGTTTATGAATCATTTTGCTCTTAGTTGGATGATGGGAGGCCTAATCACTATCTTCTCTGGCTCTTTTTTGCCACTTTGGTTTTTCCCCCCTTCATGGGCTTCTGTAGCGAAAATGCTGCCATTTCAATATATGGGTTATGTCCCGGCGGCCATATATCTAGGCAATATAACGGAAACTGAACTATGGCAGGTGCTTGCCATGGGGGTAGGGTGGATCGTGGGATTACTTGTCCTCGTTCAATGGCTTTGGACTAGAGCCGTGCGTCGCTTAGTTGTGCAGGGCGGATAAAGAGGAAGGCGGAAATTCATGACACTGCAGTTGTTTGGCAAGCTAGTTCGTTTATTATTAAAAGAAAGAATGGAGTATCGGGCTGATTTCATCCTTTCCGCTTTTGCTCAAATCATCGCCTATGCCGGGGACTATATTATAATCTGGTTATTTATCCAAAGGTTTAACACGATAGCTGGTTGGACTTGGCCGGAAATAGCCCTTTTGTATAGCATCGGTCTCTTTACGTATGCACTAGGGGCATCCTTTTCTTTTGTACAGATGCGTGAATTGGAAAGCCAGGTTAAACAGGGCACGTTTGATATTTTGCTTATAAAGCCTGTAAATCCCTATTTATACTTAGTAAGCAGGGGCTTCAACTTAGGGTACATCGCCCATATTTTAATCTCTGGTTCTGTTTTGATTTGGGCCATCTCGAAGCTGAATATGCAATGGACGCTGAGCGAGTACATCTACTTAATCCTAGTCGTTGTCAGCGGTGCTATGATTTATGCCGGAATCCTCACCATTATCGGTGCTGTTTCTTTTATATGGATTAGAACTAATTTTATGTTTACCCTATTTTTCAGATTAAAGGATTTTATTGCGTACCCTTTGCCGATATTCGGAACGTTTATTCAGTTATTGCTTACGGTTGCTGTACCACTCGCCTTTGTTAGTTTTTATCCAGCGGCATTCCTTTTATCTAATGATGCAACGCTTTTACCGCAGTGGGCAATGTGGATGGTGCCACTTGTCGGCCCTCTTTGTTATTGGGCAGGCTATAGGTTCTGGATGTATGGTGCGAACAAGTATCAAGGTGCTGGTGGCTGAGTTAATGAGAAGATAGACCTCATACGGGTCAAGCTATATCAATATATATCAAGAAGTATAGGAGCAGCTGTCCTCAACCGAGGAGGCTGCTTTTTCTCTTGCTACAAAAACGATCCGTATTTCTTCCAGAGTTTCATGCTCCTTGTCGGAGTTTGTCATTTTGCTGTCATTGAGTAGGGCTATACTTATTTAATTAGTAGGAATAAAGAACCAACTATAAAAAGCAATAATCATTAGGAGGACTATCGTGAAAAACAAACTGGTTAAGAAGCTCGTATCGTCAGCTGTTGCAGCATGTTTATTGTTGTCGTCGTTTGGCATGGCATTTGGTGCCACTACGGCAGCAGCTGCTCCGGCGGATATTGAAGGGCATTGGGCACAAAGCCAAGTTTCGGAGTGGATCAGCAAGGGGCTGATTACGGGTTATGAGGACGGCAGCTTTAAGCCGGAAAATCAAATTACAAGAGCTGAATTTATAACACTGGTCAATCGTGCATTCGGCTTTACCGAGCAAACGGAAATTACGTTTAGCGATGTACCTTCTACAAACTGGGCTTATGCAGATATCGCGAAGGCGGTAAAAGCAGGCTACATTTCAGGCTATGCGGATGGAACAATCGGAGCCTTTAAGCCGATTAGCCGTCAAGAGGCTGCGGTCATTGTCATCCGTCTGCTGAAAATCAATCCGGCAGCCAGCACTACGGCAGCAGCCTTCGCAGATGCGAAGCAGTTTGCCAGCTGGAGCAAGGGCGCGATTGGCGCAGTTGTAGCTAAGGAAATTATGAAGGGCTACAGCGCAGATAATACGTTTAAACCGGCAGCCTTTATTACTCGCGCAGAAGCGGTAGTAACGCTGAACCGTGCAATGGAGTCGCAAGCGATCGTTTATGACGCGGCGGGAACTTATGGTCCAGCTGCTGGAGTTGAGACGGTTAATAAGAACGTCGTTGTTAGCGCAGCTGGCGTAACGCTGAAAAACATGGTCATTAATGGCGATCTGTTATTGGGCGAAGGCATCGGCAATGGCGATGCGTTCTTGAACAACGTCAAAGTAACGGGAACCGTAACCGTTCAAGGCGGCGGCGAGAACAGTATCCATTTTAACGACTCGGTGCTTATTGATATTGTGATCGACAAAAAATCAGGTACAGGAACTGTGCGTATCGTGTCGGAAGGCACAACAACGATTGCGCTTGTTATGGTTAACTCTCCTGCGATTATTCAAGAATCAGGCTCAGGAGCAGGCTTTGGCAATGTAAACTTAAATGCAGTACTGCCAGCAGGTGCGAAAGTAACCCTGCAAGGCTCATTCAACACGGTCAATGTCAGCGCTCAGCAAATTCAGGTTGACCTGCCGACAGGTACTGTCCAGCAGTTGAATGTCAACTCAGGGGCAACTGGCTCGACGGTGAATCTCAGCCAAGGCAGCAGAGTCAACACGCTTGTCCTAGATACGGTTGTGAAAATGTTAGGCCAAGGTACAATTGTACTGGCTACCATTAATACTGGAGGAGTGGGTACGACTTTTGAAAATCCGCCAGCTACTCCAGCTCCAACAGCAACTGTAACAACGGGATCATCAACACCAGCGCCGTCGACAGCAACGCCGACGCCAAGCGCAACGCCAACTGCAACACCAGAACCAACAGCAACGCCAGAGCCAAGCGCGACGGCAACGCCTGAACCGACGGTAACGCCGGAGCCAAGCGCAACAGCAACGCCGGAACCAACGCCAACACCAGTGCCGCAGGCTCCAACGGCATCCGATGTTTTTATTAGCGGGACAGCGACTGTTGGGGAAACGCTAACGGGCAACTACACCTACCAAGATGCAGATGGCGACTTGGAAGATGGAACAGCTTACGAATGGTATCGTTCGGATGATGAGAATGGATCAAACTATTCGCAAATTGACGGAGCAAATGACTCAACCTATGTGCTCAGCGAGGAAGATGCGGGGTATTATATCACCTTCGAAGTTACACCTGTGAATGCGGCAGAGCCAACAATTGGAGATACTGTTAAAAGTGCAATTACGGGCGCAGTGAAAAACGCTCCCGTTGCTCCATACGTAGAAGGAGTTCAAGTGACAGGTGTACCTGCAGTAGGCCAAACGTTAACAGGGGATTATTACTATTGGGATACCGATGGGGATGCAGAAGAGGGAACAACCTATCAGTGGTATCGCTCGGATGACTACGAACAGACCATTAATTATACGGCAATTGATGGAGCGACAAGCCTTACTTATGTGCTTGGCAGCGAAGATGCTGGCAAATATATGACGTTTGAAGTGACACCGAAAAATACAGCGGCTCCTACAACAGGGCAGGCAGCGAAAGCGGTAAGTCAAGAAAGCGTCATGGGGCAGCCTGTCATTTCAGTAGATGGCTCGTATTCGAACCACTTGCCAATGATTACGATTGGCGAACTGACTGCTGGCAGCGTGGTAACCGTATACGATACAGATGGCACGGCAATTCTGGCCTCGGGTACGGCGATAACGGATACTCTGACGCTTGCACTGAATGCTTTAGCATCGGGAACACATACGATAACCGCTCATGCAGCAGATTCCATGCGGGGGGCGAGTCTGGACTCTGAGGAACTGGAGTATGAAGTGAATGAAATTGCTATTTTGCCGCAAAATCATTTCTCATTAGGATCGAACCATGCTATAGTGCTGGACGCGATGGGCCAAGTGCTCACATGGGGTGCTAACTGGAATGCGCAAATTGGCGATGGGACGACGACAGCTTCCCCTAACCGATTTACAGTGCCTAACTTGCCAAGCGATATTATTGCGGTACAAGCTGGCTTTGGCCATTCCCTGATTCTGACCTCGAAAGGCGACGTATGGCAATGGGGCAGGGGTTCAAGCAATACACCAGTTAAAGTGAACGGAATTGATCATGCGATTGCTATTTCAGCAGAAGGCGGCACGAACTCACTTGTGTTGAAAAGTGATGGAACGGTATGGACATGGGGAGATTATTCACCGCTTGTTCAAGTACCGGGCTTGGATCATGTGCTCGAAATCCAAGCTAGATACGCTTCCTCCTACGTTTTAAAAGCTGACGGAACCGTATGGGCTTGGGGCGACAATACAAATGGACAGCTTGGCAACGGGACGACAACAAGCAGCAATGTTCCGGTTCAAGTATCGGGACTAACTAATATCGTGTCCATGAAGATGGGCAACCAGCACGCTCTTGCTTTAAGCGTGACCGGAAGCGTATATGCTTGGGGCTTTAACCAAATGGGCCAAGTCGGCAATGGGACGAATGTTAATCAATTGCTTCCAGTTGAACTTGAAGATCTACCCAAAATCACGCTGCTTGGTGCAGGGAATTATCAATCTTTTGCACAGGATGAAGATGGAAATGTATTTGCTTGGGGCAGTAACCAGAGCGGCAAGTTAGGTTTCGGCCATACCAATGATACAAACACGCCAGGGATCATCAATGGTATATCTGATGTCCTCGTGATTAACGGGGGCGGCAGCAATACCACTTATGCTCTAAAAGCTGATGGCAGCTTATGGGCTTGGGGCGACGGTGCCGACGGCATGCTTGGTGAAGGCGGCAGCGGTGAGCGCTATACACCTGGAATCGTCAATAATTTGAATTTGCTGTTCACACCATAAAAAGTAAAAAGAAGATAAACAGCAGGCTGCCCCGTGGCAGCCTGTTTTGTTTTTTTATATCCAGTGATGGCCTTCGATACAAGCGTTATCATAGCAGTTCCCTCTTCGGCTTATGCTCGCCTTTATCTGGTGCGTTTGGAGTATTATCTTTCAGCCTATGGCTGACAGGGAGAATATGGTTCAATATCCGTTCAGAACGATTTGATATGATGAATTTAGTGAAAGCTTACAAGCTTTTACAGGAATATAGCCGATAGAAGAATGGAAGTAATCTGGTTTTTCGCTATTTAATGAGGAAAATACAGGGAGGCGAAGGGAATGCCAACGAAAGAAAATATGGTTGGTGACAATAGGCCTGCACAGCAGAATATGGAGCAGGAGTGGCTGGCTAATCAATTAAAGTATTCGAATGTTCAGCGAGGTAAGAAGGGCAATACGATTTATTTAACAGCTGCTGATTTGACTTTGACATATGAGGATTTAAGGGATACCACATGCAATTATGTCATTCATGCGGATACCGTTTGTCTAGCAGGCAAGCTTGAAACAAAGGGAAGAGATATAACAATTAATGCGCGTATTATCTCTTCAGAAGCAGAGGCTGTTATCGATACGTCAGGTCCAACAGCTAATATCAATTTCACTACGGAAAATCGTGCTAAAACGGGTGTTGCGGGAGCCAAGCCGGGCGAGAAGGGATTATCCGGTGCAAATGGGGAACGTGGTTCAAACGGCTATAATGGCGGCGCTATTACTTTGGCAGCGGAGCGTTTTGAGCTGAAAGGCGAGTTGAAGCTAATCGCTAACGGCGGACAAGGCGGGCGTGGACAGGAGGGCGGAGACGGGGGCAAAGGCGCGAACGGCATTGATGGAGTAGACTACAAATTCAACATTTTCTTTCCCGACGATCCAACGCCAGGCACCGACGGCGGCAATGGCGGAAACGGTGGAAATGCCGGAGAATCGGGAGATGGCGGCAACGGAGGGGATATCATTGTCGGATACGTAGTATCGGCCAATGAGCACTACATTAAGATGGAGAGCCGGGCGGGCAGGGCCGGTGAACAGGCAAAGCCGGGCAAGGGAGCAAGCGGCGGAACAGGCGGCAAAGGCGGCCGTTTTTATGATAAAGAGCCTGCACCGGCATGGATGGACAAAAATTATATTTATATTATTAGTGAGACAAACAGAGCGAAAAGCGGGACAGACGGAACAAATGGCAAGAATGGCGACTCTAAAGCTCCCGCAGCAGATGGCAGGCCGGGGCGTTGTGGAATTAATAGCGAGGGTAAACCTGCTCTTATTGAATATACCGATTTCTTCGGTAGCTTTGAAGTGATCCATAGGCAGGATGCTCCCAAGCTGCTTTACTTTGATCAGCGGTTAATGGGGTCTCTGGAGCAGAAAAGCCTTACGCTGCATAAGGCCGGCATCGCTTATCTGGCCTCCAGCGAGGAGCGTCTGAATGAAGCGGCGATTTTGCTCGAATGGATGCTTAAAACAATGCCGGATGCAGATTGGTTTGAAGAGCTTCGCTACGCTGCGCTTCATGAGGTGCATGAGGATGAGGCGCATCGGTTTGAAGAATTCAAAAGCCGCATGCTGGAGGTTTCGCTTCAATGGCTTGCCCTGCGAAACAAAGCCGCCATTCTGATTGCCCAACTCAGCCAAGGACTTGATTATTTCGGGCATCCATGGAACTGGGTTCCGCTTATGCCGTTCGACCGCTATTTGGAGCTTGGCGGCAGCTTAATAACGGCCGCCCAGCAAGCGGAGGACTTATATAAAGATTATTTAAGCGTGCAGGCCAATCAGGACAGCCGGGTCGGGGTAATCAAGGAGGCCATGTCTCAATCCGCGGACAAAGCCGCAGAAATTACTAAACGCAGGGAATGGCTCATTAAAGAAAGAGACGAGCTTAAGCATAATATCGATGCGATGCTGAAGGATGTCCAAAGCAAAGGTGAGGAGCTGCAAAAGAAAGCGACCGCTTTTGTCGAGGCACTGAAAAACGAGCTTCGCATGGAATCGTTGAAAATAACGGTTGATTTAATTGTCACGGGCGTTTCATTGGCTACGGGTGTGGCTCCTGTAGTAGGAGCACTCAAAGTGGGCGGCGCTTTGCGATCGGCTATTAGCAATTTCACGTCTGAAGGCAAGACGATTATCATTGACGAAGCCTTCAAAAGCGATAAGTCGATTAAAAAGGAAAAGAAGGAGAAGGAGAAGGAGCTATCCAAATCACTGGATTCGGTCAAGAAGACCGCTGCTGCTGGCCGCGCGCTATGGGAGCAGGGCGGAGGCTTGGTTGACCTGACGAAGCAGATGAACAGGGCACAAGAACGGTTCGGTTATGGTTCGACGCTGATGACGATGACTAGGGAGGAATTTGAGGAGCTGCTGAAGCCGGTTTACAGCAAGGTTCCCGAAAAAGCGGGGGAATACCGCACGGTATTTTATGAATTCCTGAATGTTGTCGAGGATTATCAAAATAAGGCGTCGGCCTACAGCGCCTATTTTCTGGAGGATGAGAAGCTGGCGGCCGAGCTGATCGAGCTGCAAGCCAATGACGATCGTTTGCGCCAAAACCTGGGAGACGGTATGGATGCTAGCTTGCCGTTGTTCCATACTTATATTTTCGAACGCTTCAGTCAGGCTAGACTTGCCTTGATTGACTTCCTCTATCAGGAATATCAGGCATTCCGCTATATGACATTGGGCAATGAGCGTTTCCCGAAAATCAAAGACAGCCATGTCGCAGAGCTGAGCGGGATTCATGCCGATGTAATCGTCAAGCTGAAAAATATGCTTAATGCTTCGGATAGCGCTATTCAGCCGTTTGAAAATATCAAATTTATTTTTAAGGAGGAGACATTCCCAGAGCAGTTTGCAGCGATGCGCGCAGGCGACGCGGCTGTATTCTCTCTATCGCTTGACAACCTTCTCATCCGGAGCAAAATCGCCGGAAAAGCACATATGATGGTGAGCGGCTGCCGGGTTGTGCTGCCTGGAGCGCGTGAGACGGACGGGGAAGTGCATGTTGATTTTGCGCATTCCGGGTCTTCTACCTTCCTTGACCGAGAAGCGAAGCGCCATGATTTTATTCATAAAAGCAGCTTAGGCTTGTATCAATATGAAGTGAACCTTCAGCCTGATGGAGAGAAGCTCAGCTTTAAGGCAGGCGGCGTAGTAGGTGATGGTCGTACCCGAATTATGCCAGGATTGTTATCCGTCTGGTCCATTAAGGTTCCTACCGTTGATTTGGCGGGCATGTCCATTAACGAAGGTGTCGATTTGAACAACGTCAACAGAATAGAGATGATGGTTGAAGGCAAGGCAGAGGCTTACGCCGTGCGGCGGACAAATGAGAACTTGCAAAGCTATAAAGTGCCTGTCAAGCCTATTTGGGAGTCACCGGATCACGAGCTGCATGCGATGGCGCCAAATTCAGAGCAGGAAATTAAATATACGGTAATTGAGCTGTAAGCGGCATTTTCGAATGAAATACTGGAATAGATGACTTATAACTTATGATTTATAGTTGGAGCCAGCTCAGTAATGAGCGGGCTCTTTTTTTTCCTGTAAGGGACATACTCAAAAAAAGGGTAGCTCTAATATATTTCCCGTCAATCTGTTCACCGTGAATCGTTTTGTAATTTCTCCCTTGTCATCTAAACCGACTATAACCTTCAGCTCATCAGTGCCATACAGTTCTTCATTCCATTCCGCTGAATTGTCATAAATGTAATTCAAGCGGTTAAGCCCATCTTTGTCTTTAACGTAGTCTGTCATTAGAGCGAGAGGGTCCAGATAAGTCAGTCCTTTATAGGGGTCTCTTACAAAGGTTCGCTCATCACTATAGGCCTCTAGAACGCCTTCTATATCGGTATCCATTTTTAAAGTTATAATAACGCGATCAGGTTCCAGCTTTATCGTGCCGGTTCCTTTTCCTGCATAATCTTCCAATAGAAAAGAGCCCTCATTGTCTGTAAGCTTGATTTCTGTGGACGAGTCCATCACACGATCAGGATTATATAAATAGAAAGACAAGCTGCCTGTATCGCTGTCTGTACTATAAATATCAATTCCACTAAAGCAATTATTACAGAGATACTGATTAAATACTGCATCTGTCCAACTGCCAGAGTAGTCGCTTAAAGAATGGTGATAAGTACTAGCTGTAGGGCTTATTGTGGAACTAATAAGAGGCTCGGCAATTGGGATTGCGCTGGGACGCTGCTCTTGCGGATTTTCCTGCTTGATTGAGCAGGCGCTGAGCAAAATGGACAGGATGATAAGACAACAAGAACACAACTTTACTGCTAGACTTTTATTCAATAATTAACCCCCATATACTTCTTGGTTACAAAAAGAACTAGTCTATTTTACTATAGGTTTGTAAAAATTTCACTTTTAATAATGGAGCAGTATGAAGAGGTTGTTTAAAAAGCTAACGCTTGCAGGACCCTCCTATTCCGCCTCTTCAATGTTTGGGAGGTCCTCTATCAGGGGAATAATATTGCAGCAATGGCTCGCAGCGTATGAAATCTGTCCTTTCTTCACCCGGTGTCAGGATGAATAGAGCTGCTTGCAAGGCTGTAACCCAAACTTGGAAGGGGTGCTTCACATGACAAAATTAACGGTTGGATCGGAAAATAATGCTCCTATTGAGCTTTTTTATGAGGATCGGGGTACAGGAAAACCGGTGGTGCTCATTCACGGCCGTCTTGGCGGCAGCTGTCCCGCCATACCTATATAAAACCGAGGGCAATCCTGATGGCGGCGTTGATGATGCCCTGATCAAGGAGTTCGAGGACGGGGTAAAGAAGGATCGTCTGGCCTTTCTTGATGGATTTACTAAGAACTTTTTTGCCGCTGGGGAAAAGTCGGATTTGGTAAGCGAGCCGGCTCGCTTGTATAACCGCGATATTGCCGCTTTTGCTTCACCGAAGGGGACGCTGGATTGCATCAAGGCGTTTGGGCGCACCGATTTTCGCGATGATTTAACAAAAATAAATGTACCGACGCTCATTATCCACGGCGATTCCGATGCTATTGTGCCATTCGAAGTAAGTGGAAAACGTTCGCACGAAGCCATTGCAGGCAGCAGGCTTGCTTTAATTAAAGGCGGTCCGCATGGCGTTAATGCGACGCATCCCGAGTCATTTAATAAAGCCTTAATTGCGTTTCTAAACGGGTAGAAAACGGTCTAACAAACAAGAACCGCTGAATGACCAAATTTGCAGCACATTAGCGTCTCCTGAGTCCGCAGCCTATTCCATAACCCGTCAATCTGTTGAAATAGAGTCTGCTGTGTCCGCCAAATCTATCTTTGTACAGGGAGCAGATTCACGAAACGAAAAGCATGAAGCTGCCCTGCCTGGCTTCAGGTTTTCATGTAGTAGAGTAAATGGTATAATTTAGGGAGTCTTTGAAAGAGGAGGATGACGTTATTAAGATGAAAGCCTTGAAGGAGATTGGCAGCTGGGTCAGCACTTTCGGCATTGCAGTTGTACTTTCATTAATTATTGGTGTATTTGTTATTCAGCCCTATAAGGTTGACGGTCATTCAATGGACCCGACTTTGCAGGATAAGGAACGAATTTACGTTTCGAAAATCTCGCACACGTTGTCCAAGCTTCCGGAATATGGCGATGTGGTCGTGATCGACAGCCGGGTGAGCAGAGAACGGGATTTGACAGATGATCTTTTGGAGCACCCGCTGCTTCAGCTTTTTATGAAAAATAATACGAATGACAACGCCGTGTTTTATGTGAAAAGAGTGCTAGGCAAACCTGGCGATGTGCTGGAGTTTAAGGATCATAAAACCTATCGCAACGGTGTGGCGCTGGACGAGCCTTATCTGAATGAAACGATGAATTTTGTTTCGGATCAGCAATGGAACGTTCCTGAAGGGCATATTTTCGTCATGGGCGACAATCGCAATCATAGCTCGGACAGCAGGGAAATCGGATATATTCCGCTCGATCATGTGATGGGCGTTAAAAAGTTTCCTTAACTTTTGGTTTAGCTCCTCTTCCTCATCGTATAGCATCCGTAACATAACCTAAGGGCCCTCAAAGTGAGGGTTCTTTGCGTTGTCCAAGACTTTGTCATTTTCCTGTCATTGGCAAGGGCTATACTAGTGCTAACGGGCATTTATTAAGACGATAAGGAATGAGGGAAAGCAATGAAAAAAAGTTCAACAATGAAATTGGGTTTGGTTTTAATTTTGACTCTCGCTTTGTTAAGCGGTTGTATCTCCTCGGGCAGCCTTGTAACAGTCTATTATAATGGTGGGTTGCCAGACGCTTCAGAACATGCATTTATACGGTATTCCGATGGAACGGTCACACAGGTTCCGGATGTTAACGCAGGGGAAACATCGGTAACCGTAAATACCTATGCTGATAAAACGATGATGGGCGGGTATGTAACGGATGGTCAGGTCAGCTGGATTCCCGGACGTTCTTATGGCGGCCAATCCGTATCATTATCCAACATTCAAACGTACAAACCGACAGAGGCTGTAGATTATGTTGCTTTGGCCGAGCTGCCACATACGGATGTCAATCATCCGGATTATACAAGTGTCACTTTTTCTGTTTATGATGCGGATGACGAGCTCGTGACGGGACGAACAGAAATATTTATTCATACGAGTAATCCGAATTTACTCTTTTATGATATGGATCCTGATTATATTTCGAATGCTTCAATATTCGGGGGGATGTCCTCCTATACGAATAGCGGACTCGTGACGTTTTTAATTAAAAATAACGATGTTAATGTTCCTGTGACTTTGGCACAATTAGCTGTATACTCTGGTCCGAAATTGATTACGGATAACTTTTTTCATGTCGTAACAGATATTCAGGTCAGTGGGTCTGGCGGTATCGATACGGTCGATGTAGGTCAATCTTTAGCGTTAAATGCAGCAGTGCTTCCAATCGATGCGGCTAATCCAGCGGTTGTCTGGTCTGTTGTGGACGGTACAGGCTCAGCGACGATTGATGCAAACGGGCTGTTGACGGCCGTATCGGCCGGAACAGTTACAGCGAAAGCAACTGCCGTTGACGGCACTGGTATTGTAGGGAGCAAGGACATAACGATAAACGTGCCTGCAACGCCGACACCAACGCCGACACCAACGCCAACGCCAACACCAACACCAACACCAACACCAACACAAGAGCCGACGCCAACAGCGACACCTGTGTTGGTAAACTCCGTCTTGGTATCGGGGCAAGCCGCTGTTCAGACTGGCGGTACCATCCAATTGGCAGCAGAAATTGCACCTGTGGATGCAGCGGACAAATCGATCGTTTGGTCGGTTGAAAATGGTACAGGTGTCGCCTCCATTAATGCCAGCGGCTTATTGACGGGCGTGTCCGCAGGTACGGTTACTGTGAAAGCAACGGCGGCCGATGGTTCGGCTGTGTTTGCCTCCCATAGCGTTGTTGTTCAAGCGCCAGCTAGTGGTGGAAGCAATGGAGGCGGCTCTTCGACTACGCCTGTAGCGACAGCAACGCCTACAGCAACGCCAGCGCCGACACCGACATCGGTGCCAGCGCCCCAAATAAAGTTCAATGATAAAGTCGTCAAGATTGATGATGTGATCACAGGACTTGCGAAGCAAGTAGATGAAGCTAAAGCTAATCCAACAATCATCCCATTTACGGATACCGGCTCCCACTGGGCAAATAAGACGGTTGACGTCTTTGCTAAGCTCGGCATCGTTAATGGATATGAGAACAATGCCTTCCGTCCGAATGCAAGCATTACCCGCGCTGAATTCTCGGCCATCATTTCCAAGTTATTTGGCATATCCAGCCCTGCTGCAGGCGGCAGCGTGCTAAGTGATGTTTCGGGCCACTGGGCGGAAGCGGCGATTGGAAGCCTGCATGCAGCAGGCGTAATTTCAGGCTATAAGGACGGCACATTTAAGCCGAATCAGGAAATTAGCCGTACTGAAATAATCGCAATCCTTGCTAAAATTATTGATCTTGATAGTGTGAATGCAGCGAGTGTGCCTGCTTTCACCGACATTAATCAAGTGTGGAACAAGGGGCAAATTGAGAAAGCCGCGGCAGCTGGCATCGTCAGCGGAGCTGGCGACGGAACGTTCCAGCCGAATAACCAAGCGTCCCGTGCGGAGGCTTTAACAATGGTGCTGCATGTTCTGCAATTGAATCCTGAGCTTAAAGCGCTGCTGGAAACATTGTAGTTTGTTTATAAAAAAAAGAAACCAAGCAGCGCGTGCCGATCCCCGATCAGCACGCGCTATTTGCATGTGTCAGAAGCGGGCGCAGCGATTTTCATGTTGACCAAAGCTATAGCTTCACTATATATTTGTAATACAGAACTTTAATTCTTATTACTAATATTTTGAGGAGGGCCACTATGAACCCCGCTTATCATTATGATGTTCACCTGCCAGCGCATGCGGAGGCAGGCCAAACCTATCCTGTTATTTTCACCCTTCATGGGAAAGGCTCGAATGAGGCAAATATGCATGGGCTTGTAGCGCCTTTAGAGGACAAGTTCATCATCATTAACATCCGAGGCGACCTTAGGCTGGGCGCCGGTTACCAATATTATGAGCTGAAGAGCCTCGGCAACCCGATTCGGGACATTTTTGACCGGGCTGTGCAGCAGCTTGAAGGTTTTATTGCTTATGCAACGGAAAAATACCCGATTGATGCGAGCCAGCGTTATTTGCTTGGCTTCAGCCAAGGTGCGATTTTATCGATGACGCTTGCCCTTACGATGGGGGACCAGTTGAAAGGCATTGTTGCGTTGAACGGCTATGTGCCAGAGTTCGTCAAACACGAATATGTTTTGCAATCACTGGAGAACGTATCCATGTTTGTCTCGCATGGTGAATTTGATTCCGTATTTCCGATTCGAATTGGACACGAGACAGCGGATTATTTTCAAGCGCTGACGCCGCAATTGACCTTTAAGATTTATCCGACCGACCATGGCGTGTCCGAAGAAAATCAACGGGATTTTCTTGCATGGCTACTTGAGAACAAGGGGGAACAAGCACAATGATGCCAGCATACTTTTTTGCCCATGGCGCGCCGTCCATTGTATTGGAGAATAATGGTTATACGGCTCTATTGAAAAGCTTTAAGGAGCAGACGCCAAAGCCGAAAGCGATTGTCCTTTTTTCCGCCCATTGGGAGCAGACGGTTCAGACAGTGGGCGCTGCTCCAGCGTACAGCACGATTTATGATTTTTCGGGCTTTCAGGATGAGCTGTACCAGATGACGTATCCGGCGGAAGGCAAACGCCAGCTCAGTGAAGACATTCAAGCCTTGTTCACTGAACATGGCATTCCAAGTGTGCTGGATGAGGAGAGAGGACTTGATCACGGCGCTTGGGCCGTACTCAAGCTGATTTATCCGGATGCGGATATTCCCGTCGTCGCGCTTTCGGTTAACCGTTATTTGACCAATGAGCAGCAGTATGAGATCGGCAAGGCATTAGCTGCGCTTAGGGAGCAGGATGTGCTGATTATTGGAAGCGGCGGAACCGTCCATAATCTCAGAAAGCTGAATTGGCAGTCTGAAGGCATTGACGAATGGGCGGAATCATTCGATAATTGGCTGCAGAGCAAGCTTGAGGCATGGGATCTCCCGGCACTATTCAATTATAGGGAGCTGGCTCCCTTTGCGCAGGAGGCAGTGCCGACGAGCGAGCATTTTATCCCGCTCCTGCTGGCTATGGGCTCGGGTGATAAGAACCGTCAAGCAACGTTGCTTCACCGCAGCTACCAGTACGGCAATTTAAGCTTAAGCTGTTGGAAGTTCAACTAGAGAGCAGAAGCAGAAGAGAAGGCGAAGGTCATGACAGTTGGGACAAAGGCAGTGATCGATAGAGCAGTTATTTTCGCTCTCGCTGCCGTTTTTATTTTACAGCAGTTTACGCAGTGGGGGCCGCTTGTTTATGTGCTGGGCGGACTTTCCTTTATGGCGGTGCTCCTGCTGCTGCCTAAGCTCAAAGGAATCGCGCTGTGGCTGAGTCTTTTTTTTATAGCTGGCGGGGTCGTCCTGATGCTGGCACAGCAAGCGGATGCCGCATATTGGTTTAAAGCCGCGAGTATGAATGCGACGTTGGTTACCTTATTCGTATTTGCTCCCTTGTTCGGCATTCCGGTACGGCTGCCGGATTATGTTGCTGCTCTGAAGCGGTTCTATGAAACGCGTATGCGCAGCACGACAGCCCTGTTCATCGGTACGCAGCTTATGACGCATATAATGGGCGGGTTTATAAACGTCGGGTCTATTCCCGTCGTTTATCATTTGGTATTCGTTAAGCCCCGCTCCGGGCGCTTATCCGGGCTGCTGGCGAACGCCTTGAATCGCGGCTTTGGAGGCGCGATTTGCTGGTCGCCTTATTTTGCAGCAATGGCGCTTGTCACCTCGGCGCTTAAGCTGAATTGGTCAGCGCTGCTGCCCTATTTGATCGGGCTGTCGCTGATCAGCCTGTTGGTAAGCTTGGCTGTGGACTTTAAGCAGCTGCGTGCAAAGGATGAGGCAAGTGAGCTTGCAGCAGCGCAGACAGATGAGCTGGGCCAGGAAGCCATGGAAGTCACGGAAGTCACGACAGTCACGCGATCCACGAAAGCGATCGAGAATCAGCGAGGCCAAGGCATGGAGAAGGAACACGGAAGACGGGCCTCCTTTCCGATGGGACTCGCTATTTATTTGCTGTGTGCGACGGCGGCCATTTTGCTGCTGGAGCAGCTGATTGAGCTTCCGATGGTGCTGATTACTTGCATGGGGGCGGTTGTTTTTCCGCTGCTGTGGTGCCTTGCGAAGGGAGCACTCCCGACATTCCGGCAGGGACTGACGAATCATTTGACCGTTACGCTGCCCGCTTTGCAAAAGGAGATTACGCTGTTTTTAGCCGCAGGCTTTTTCAGCGGATCGATTAGCGCTACAGGTTTTGGGCACGTCATTCCCTCCCTGCTCGGGCACATACCTCTGCCTATTGCATTATCGTTTTCTATTTTCACAATCGTTATGATTGCTGCTACCTCATTAATTGGCCTTCATCCAATTGTATGGGTGACGATTCTCGCGACCAGCATTGATCCGGACGTCGTGCAGATCAGCCCGATTTATTTCGCCGTTTTGCTGCTCGGAAGCTGGGGGCTGTCCAACCCGATTTCTCCCGCTTCGGCGGTGAACAATTTGCTGGCGGGATTATTCAACAAGTCGGTTTTCGAGCTGGCAAGGCCGAATTATAGGTTTGCTGCCGTTATGGGACTGGCGCTCTTATTGTATTTAATGATGGTCTGAATGAAAAAAAGGGCACCCTTCGGGGATGCCCTTTTTGATTTTATAATGGCAATCATAGTTAAAACCATGTTCAAAATAACGCTTCAAATAGCCTAGCGAAGCTGCTACTCCTTCAAAATCAACCCAAACAGCGCCACAAACACATACGCCTGCTCTCGCGAAATGACGCAATCCTTCAAATCCTCGGGGGCTACGGCAATCCCATTAAATTCGCAGGTGCTTAAATCAAGGCCAGCGAGCTTCGTATTTGAAAATTGGGCTTGGTCAATTTGGCATTGGAAAAGCTCGAGTTTTTGCAGCTTTGCAAAGCTGAAATCAACTTTGCCCATCGAGTTGTCCTGGAAGGATACCTGCTTCATATCAGACATTCTAAAATTGGCGTAATCGGCCAAATTGTCCTTCCAAACCATGTTTCGCAGCGTGGCTCCGGTCAAATTCATGCCAATCATTTTGCAGTTTTTGAACACAGTCCGGTGGATAATGGCATCGCTAAAATCGGCATTCGATAAATCACATTTGTCGAAAATCACATCCGTCAATTCGACCTCGTTCAGCGCAGTCTCGGTAAACGTGACATTTCTGAAAATAATTTTGTCGAAAATCACCTTGCGAGCCTGCTGTCCATCCCATACGCAATCCTGGATAATGCCCATTTCAAAAAAAGCATGAGATTGCAGCTCGGTCTGCTCCAGCACAGGAAGCTCAATCGGCAGGATCGGTGCCTCAATCGCCATCGTTTTCTTCTTTTTATTCAATACGATCATCTCCCAAACTTCTTCCAGCTCATTTGTCCGTATGCAACCTTTAAATATTGAGCGGTGTCGAGTATAAAATATTGCGATAATCACTCGGCGTCATGCCCTCATAATGCTTGAATGTTCGCAGAAACAGCTTATAATCGGAAAAACCGCATTCGCCAGCAACTTCCTTTACGCTCAAATTCGTGTTCAGAAGCTTCAGCTTCGCCCGGCTGATCCGCTGCGTCAAAATATAAGCTTTAATGCCCATCCCTTTCTCCCGCTTCACAACCTTCGAAATGTAATCCTTATTAAAGTTGAACACTTCTGCAATTTTACGGACATTAATGTCCAGATGCAAATGGGCATCAATCCACCTGCAAATGTTGTCGACGATGGCGTGCGGGGCATGATTTTGCTGGTCAATCGTCCGCGTAAGCTCATTCAATAATAACAATAGAGCGGCATTTGCCTCCTCCGCCGAAAAAGAAGAAACATGCAGCAGCTGCTTAAACAGCTGATTAATCGTCGACGGACCATCAATCGGCACATGGGTCGGATAGCTCCGATATGGCTCCGCCTTCGTACCGTAATGTACCCAATAAAAGCTGACGGGCGACTCGCTATTCCGATAACCAAAATGAGTCATGCCGGGCTGCAGCAGCAGCATATCACCTGGGCGGACGACATATTCCCGCTCTTCCTCAGCGATATACATCTGTCCTTCCAGCATCATAATGATTTCATAATGCAGCGCATTTCGTTTCATGTGCGACCAGTTGCCTTCGGATATGAATTTACCGCATAAGTAATGGCTCAGCTTTTCATTCATGTAGACTGATTTATCCACCTTTTCTTTGATTATGAGTCTGATTATTTCAAATTTGATTTGATAAGATACTATCATGAATGGTAGCCACTGAATAGCAAATAGCTGATTTTAGGTCTAGGGAGGACTCATAAATATGGAAAAAATAAATCAAGGCTTCGTCAGCCAAAGCGACGTATTGCTGCTGGACGGCCTCTTTAAAACGTCACAGGAAGTTGGCGAGCGTTATCTGCACGCGCTTGATATCGACCGTTTTCTCGCCCCGTGTTATGAGGCGCATGGCTTGGCTCCCAAGCAGCCGCGGTACGAAGGCTGGGAAGCCAGAACGATCAGCGGTCATTCGCTCGGGCATTATATGTCGGCACTTGCCGTCACCTATCAGGCAACGGGCCATGAGGCGCTAAAAGCGAAGCTGGATTATGCCGTATCGGAGCTTGCAGGCATTCAAGCGGCGACCGGCAGCGGATACGTTGGAGGCTTGGTCGAAACTCCTTTTATCGAAGCGTTTAAAGGCACGGACATTGGCGGTTTTAGCATGAACGGGTATTGGGTTCCGTGGTACAGCGTGCATAAAATTTATCAAGGCTTAATTGATGCGTTCACGCTGACTGGAAATGAGGAGGCACTGCACGTTGTCAAAGCCTTTGCCGATTGGGCAGTAAATGGACTCTCGCAAATGTCGGAGGAGCAGACGCAGCATATGCTGGAATGCGAGCATGGCGGCATGAATGAAGTGTTTGCGCAGCTGTATGGCCTCACGGGACAAGCTGTCTATATGGAAGCAGCGGTTCAATTTACGCATAAAGCCATCATTTCGCCGCTGGAGCAGGAGCGGGATGAGCTGCAGGGCAAGCATGCCAATACGCAAATACCAAAGGTCATTGGTGTGGCCGAAATGTATGAGCAGAACAAGGATTTTACAACCTATCGCACAGCTGCCGAGTTTTTCTGGCATACGGTGGTCGGCAGACGCTCTTATGTTTTTGGCGGAAGCAGCCTCTCGGAGCATTTTGAAGCGATGGATATGGAAAGCTTGGGCATTAAATCGGCAGAGTCGTGTTTTACACATAACATGCTTGTGCTGACCCAATATTTGTTTAGCTGGGAGCAAAACAGCGCGTATATGGATTATTATGAAAACGCCTTATACAATCACATCCTCGGTACACAGGACCCGCATACGGGCAATAAAACTTATTTTGCCTCGACGCTGCCGGGCCATTTCAAAATTTACGGCACCCGCGATTCCGCTTGGTGGTGCTGTACCGGAACGGGCATGGAAAACCCGGGCAAATATGCCGAGGCGATTTATTTTGAAAAGCAGGATGATCTGTATGTGAATTTATATATGGCCTCCGAGCTGGAATGGAAAGCCAAGGGGCTGGTCATCAGGCAGGAAACAAGCTTTCCGTATTCAGACACCGTGAAGCTTGTTATTGCCGAGGGAACGGCAGAGGCTAATCTTAAGCTGCGCGTCCCATCCTGGCTGCCTTGTGAGCTAGTGGCGGTCGTCAACGGCGAGCGCAAATATGTTGAAAAACAAGCCGGATACTTGACCATCAGCGGGACATGGAGCAAGGGGGATCATATTATTGTCACGCTGCCGCTGGCACTGAGGAAGTACACCGCCAAAGATAGCGCAAGCAAAATCGCCTTTCTTTATGGCCCAATCGTGCTTGCGGGAAGGTTTGGGGCTGATGGCCTTCCGGAGGATACGATCGTCGATGAGACCGCATTAAGCATGAAGACGGCGGATGTGCCTGTGCTTTGGACGGAAAGTGAGAACCTGTCTGACTTCATCAGGCTGAAGGACGCCGAAACGCTGACATTTGAAATAGCGAAGGAAGTGACCTCCGATGGGAAGGGGGCAGCACTCGTGCCTTTCTACGCGCTGCATCATGAGTTTTATACGCTGTATTGGAATTTGAATGACGAAGGCGATGCTTTTGAGAAGAAGCTAAATAAGGTGACCATCGATAGCGTACAGCCGGACGGGCAGCAGGATGAAATCGGGCATCAGCTTCAAGGCAACTGCTTAACGAGCCCCTATAACGGGTCGTTCACGGACAATCAGAACAAGCTGCATATGTGGAGAGAAGCGTTTGGCGTCAGCGATGCTTACTTCAGCTACCGGCTTGCGGTTGATGGATCGAACAAAAATAATCTTTGCGTAGCTTATTGGGGCGGCGATCATTTTCGCTTTGAGCATGAAGGTACGGCATATAACCGCGAGTTTGAGGTGCTGGTCGATGACGAGATCGTCGGAGAGCAGACGATTCATTGCAATAAAATCGGCCATATTTTTTATGTGACCTATGAGATAGCAGAGCCGTTCACACGAGGGAAGGATAGTGTCATTGTCACCTTTAAGGCCAAGTCGCCTGCGAGCTGTGCGGGGCGTGTTGCGGGAGTTAGAACGACAAGTGCGATAGTCAGCCCATAGGGCTGCGGTACAAAAGAGCGACACAACACCATGGTACAAAAGATCATGGTACAAAAAGATCAAAGTACAAAATCAAGGGAAGCAACTGGGGCCATAAAAGGCTCCGGTTGTTTTGGCATTTTCACCGATTGAATCACAGTTGCAAGCAAACAGCGAAAACGGTTCGATGAAAATCGAACATTGAAACTTTATCCCCAGTATGTTATTTTCTTAAAATATAGGAAAGACATGATTTCGCCAACCTTTCTCTATATTTCTCGGACTGAAACGCGCTGCGCCGCCAGAGGACGACGAATTCGTTTTTGCTTGAATACAACGATAGCTGTACTTTGAAAAATCTTTATTGTGGCTCGGGCCCCAGAATGCCGCCCGGTAAAATGGATATATTAGTTTAAAACAAGGAAGAAGGTTTTGGAATCATGAACGAAACTTTAAATAATCGGATGATCGTGTTGGCAGCACGGCCTGAGGGCATGCCGACAGAGCAGCATTTCGCGATGAAGGATGCTGCGGTGCAGCAACCGGCGGAAGGGCAGGTTGTCGTCCGCAGCCTGTATTTATCGGTTGATCCATATATGCGGGGACGGATGAATGACAGCAAGTCATATATTCCTCCATTTGCTTTAGACGAGCCGATTGTCGGCGGTGTTGTTGGCGAGATTGTCGAATCGAAATCCGAGCAGTTTGCAGTTGGAGACAAGGTGCTCGGCATGCTGGGCTGGAAGCTGTACAATGTCGTGGATGCTGCCAGCGTTCGCAAGGTAGATGATCAAATGGCGCCATTGCCCGCTTATTTGAGCGTTTTGGGCCTTACAGGGCTGACTGCTTATTTCGGCTTGCTGGATATTGGACAGCCTAAGGCAGGAGAAACCGTCGTCGTATCTGGCGCAGCAGGCGCGGTCGGCATGATTGTCGGGCAAATTGCGAAGCTCAAGGGCGCTCGTGTCGTTGGTATCGCAGGAACGGATGAGAAGACCAGCTATTTGAAGCAGGAGCTCGGCTTCGATGAGACGATTAACTACAAGACGGTCGGCGATCTGGGCAAAGCGCTGGAAGCGGCATGTCCGAATGGAGTCGACGTTTATTTCGACAATGTCGGCGGCGACATTTCCGATCAGGTGATGCTGCTGCTGAACACGCATGCGCGCATTCCGCTATGTGGAGCTATTTCCTCATACAATAGCAAATCGGGCGACATCGGCCCCCGGATACAGACGCAGCTGATCAAGACGCGTTCGCTTATTAAAGGCTTTGTGCTGGGCGACTATGCCGACCGTACGGCTGAAGGCATTCAGGCGCTAGGACAGTGGCTCGGAGAAGGCAAGCTGAAATACGAGGAGACGATTGTCGAAGGCTTCGACAAAGTGCCTCAAGCGTTCCTGCAGCTGTTTGAAGGCAAAAATATGGGGAAAATGCTGGTTAAGATTCCTTAGAAAAAGGCATCGACAGAAATGTCGGTGCCTTTTTCTAAGTTTTTTTCTTCGTTACGGTCTCTTAAAGGTAAGGCTGGTATGATTATTGTAAGTATAAATTGACACAAAGAAAGGACAGGTGCGCTGCCCTGTCCTTTCTTAATAGATATGAGGATAAACGCGTGATGAGTTTACGGTTCGAGCAAGGTTACAGGCTACAGATCGACTCTCAAGGTGCCCAGCATCTTGGCGAATTTCGGATCGTGGTACGATAAAAAAAGACTTTCCCGCGTATCGAGGGCGGAAATTTGCTCGATATCGTCAGCGCTCAACTCAAAATCGAAAATGTCGAAGTTTTCGACGATCCGCTCTTTGCGCACCGATTTTGGAATAGCTACGATTTCACGCTGAACAAGCCAGCGCAACACAACCTGGGCGACGGACTTGTTGTGTTGCGCTGCAATCGAGGTCAGCACTTCGTTGCCGAACATGTTGCCCAGTCCTTCAGCGAACGGCGCCCACGACTGGTGCTGTACTCCCTGCTCTTTCATAAAAGCGGCGCTCTCGAGCTGCTGGTAGAACGGATGCGTTTCAACCTGGTTGACAGCAGGCACGATTTCGTTATGCACGATGAGGTCCATTAGACGGTCGGGCAGGAAGTTGCTGACACCAATCGCCTTGATTTTGCCTTCGCGGTACAGGTCTTCCATCGCGCGCCAAGCGCCGTAGTAATCGCCGAACGGCTGGTGAATAAGGTACAGATCAAGATAGTCGAGCTGAAGCTTATTCAAGGATTTGGAAAACGCCAGCTTGGCACTCTCGTAGCCGGCATCTTGAATCCAGAGCTTGGTCGTGATGAACAGCTCTTCACGCGGAACGCCGCTGCGCTTGATCGCGCGTCCGACCGCTTCCTCATTCAGATAACCGGCGGCGGTGTCGATCAGGCGGTAACCGGCTAGCAGCGCTTCATATACCGCGTTCTCGCATTCTTCAGCATCGGGAATTTGGTAGACACCGAAGCCGATGATTGGCATTTTCACACCGTTGTTCAAGGTTACAGTTTGCATTGTAATTCCTCCTATTGTTCAAATGTAATAGGGCAAACGGCCGTGAATCCCGGGAATCGTGCACCGCAGCGGCTGATTTCGTGAACGGCCGATTTGCATTATAATAAGCTTATCGCCTTCGTGTTACACGAAGTCAAGTGGTCTTATCATTTTTTTCCAAGGAGGATTACTCATGCATACGGTCAAAGAAGCCGCCCTGTTAACGGGACTTACCGAGCACGCTGTACGCTTTTACACCGATAAAGGGTTGGTGCCAAGCCTACAGCGCAATGAGAATAATATCCGGCTGTTCGACGCAGAATCCATCAACTGGCTGTATGGCGTCAAATGCCTCAAGCAATCAGGGATGCCGATTGAAATCATCAAAATGTACGTCGATCTCTGTATCGAAGGGGATTCGACCATTCCGCAACGCTGCGAAATCATGATGGAGCATAGAGAAGCGGCGCTCGTTCAGCTCGAAGAAGCCAAACAGCGCGTCGCCCATTTGGAAGAGAAAACCGCCCTATATCAGGCCATTATGGAGCATCGTACTCCAGACACGACCAATCCCGGCAACTGGGAAAAATTCCGGCATATCCATGCTGACGTATTTTATTCGCCCTCTGTTCCACGAGGAGGCGAATAATGAACGCTTAGTCGTAGTATTCGCACGAGCCCCATGCTATCATTAAGAAGAAAAGAAGCAGCTTTTACAGCAATACCATACTAACGGAGGTGTTTTATGAAAGCGCTATTTATTGGAGGAACGGGAACGATTAGTTCTGCCATTACGAAGCAGTTAGTAGAGAGTGGATGCGAGCTTTATCTTTTGAACCGGGGAACTAGAAATGCTGATTTGCCAGCAGGTGTACATAGCATTAAAGCCGATATTAATAATGAGGAGCAGGTGGCGGCGCTTATCGCCGATCTGTCATTTGATGTAGTAGCGGATTTTATCGCCTTCAAGCCAGAGCAGCTCGAGCGCGATTACCGCTTATTCAAGGGAAAAACCAAGCAGTTTATGTTCATCAGCTCGGCCTCAGCCTACCAGACGCCGCTGTCGGATTATCGCATTACCGAAGGAACGCCATTATCCAATCCATATTGGGAATATTCCCGCAACAAAATTGCTTGTGAAGAGTATTTGACTAAGCAGTATCGCGAGCAAGGCTTCCCCATCACGATTGTAAGGCCAAGCCATACGTATGACGAGCGCTCGATTCCGCTGGGTGTGCACGGCAATAACGGAAGCTGGCAGGTCGCTAGGCGTATGCTTGAAAATAAACCGGTCATCATCCATGGCGACGGCACATCCCTCTGGACGATGACGCATAACAGCGATTTTGCCAAAGGCTTTATCGGTCTAATGGGCAACATTCACGCGATTGGCGAATCCGTGCATATCACGTCGGATGAGTCGGTGACCTGGAATCAGATTTATGAAATCATTGCGGATGCGCTAGGCGTAAAGCTGAATGCGGTGCATGTATCCTCTGATTTTCTCGCTGCGGGCAGCAAATATGATTTCCGGGGCGGCTTGCTGGGCGACAAGGCGAACTCCGTCGTCTTTGACAATGCGAAGCTGAAAAAGCTTGTTCCAGAGTTTGTAGCTACGACGCGGCTTGATCAAGGCATCAAGCAGACGGTTGCCCACATTTTGGCCAATGCTGAGCATCAGAAGGAAGACGAGGAATTCGATCTTTGGTGCGATAAAGTAGTGAATGCTCTGGCTGCTGCCGAAAAAGCTTTAGCCGAATAGCTCGTTTGAAGCGGCTGCTTCAGCATGATGCTTGTCTCTCATGCCGGAGCAGCCAATTTTTTCGGGATAATCCGCCTCCATAGCCGCCCAATTCGCCGTTTGAATTAATAACGCGATGGCAGGGGATGATGATAGCCAGCTGATTGGCTCCATTGGCCTGGGCGACTGCGCGAAAGGCTGTAGGCTTTCCAAGTGCTGCCGCAATGTCGGAATAAGAACGAGTTTCGCCCGGCGGTATTTTCACCAGCTGTGCCCACACGCTTTGCTGAAACGGCGAGCCTAATAAAAATAGCGGCGTCTTAAATTCCGTCAATTTCCCGTCAAAATAAAGCGCCAGCTCCCGTTCAATGGACTGAATGGATGCTGTTGTGCCGGGAATGATCGCGGATTTGGTCCTTTTGCGCAGCCGCTCGACCTCGCGCTCAAGACCCCTCCGATCTACAAACTCCAACAAATACAAGTACTGCTCATTGCCAATCGCCATCATCGGCCCAAGCCGAGTATCAATCCATGACGCCTTCAGCACTTTGTCATCTTCCAATAGAGTAGGAGCCGCCCCCATAATACGGGAGAAGGCATCGCGAAACCCGCTGCTGGATTCATAGCCGGTCGTGAGCTGCGTATCCATAACCGATTGGCCAGCTCTAATGTTTTTCAAGGCGATGCCCATACGGCGGGCACGGGCATATTCGACGAAGGTCATGCCGAAGCGCTGCTTAAATTGGCGGCGAGCCGTTGATTCATCGACGGATAGATTTTTGAAATCATGGCCCTTCCAGCGCTTTTCCGGATTTTGCTCCACCGCTTCGACGAGCAGGCGAACGACCTCTGACACTTGATTCGGATGGGAAAGCGGCTGGCAGCGCTGGCAAGGGCGGAAAGACGCAAGCAAAGCCTGCTGCGCCGTTTCATAAAATTCGCAGTTTTCAAACTTAGGCTTGCGAGCGGGGCACGTTGGCCGGCAAAACACGCCCGTCGTTTTGACTCCAACGTAAAAAACGCCCTCATATTCGGTATTTTTCTCTATTAAGGCCCTATAGCATTCGGGATAACGTTCGGCAGGTATCATGGCGTGCGCCCCTTACTTTTTCTGATGGATTTTATTATATCGATTCCTGACTGCCGTTGCAGCCGAAAATCAGGCATTGATTTCACCGCGAAACGGCAGCTTTACCGCCGGAGGACGGCTTCAGCCGTTTACGCTTGCTATTTTACCGTTTATAATGAAACTTCCAAGCAAAGTCGTAACGATTATAGTAACAGGAATGGAGGGCATGAATACATGTCTAGCTTGCCAAATTGTCCACAGTGCCAGTCGCCATATACATACGAGGATGGGCTGATGCTTGTTTGCCCGGAGTGCGCGCATGAATGGAATGCAAATGCACAGGATAATGCCAATGAGGATGAGAAGGTTGTAAAGGATTCGAACGGCAATGTGCTGAGCGACGGTGATTCCGTCACGGTCATTAAAGATTTGAAGGTCAAAGGCAGCTCGCTCGTCGTCAAAATTGGCACCAAGGTCAAAAACATCCGGCTCGTCGACGGCGATCATGATATTGATTGCAAAATTGACGGCTTTGGCGCTATGAAGCTGAAATCGGAGTTTGTTAAAAAAATATAGAGTGGAAGCAGGAGGGATTGTACGGTGGAAATAGGAATTAGTACGTTTGTCGAAACCTCGCCCGATGTAGAAACAGGAGAGGTTATGAGCCATGCCCAGCGTATTCGCGAAGTCGTTGAAGAAATTGTGCTTGCGGATCAGGTCGGGCTGGACGTTTATGGAGTAGGCGAGCATCATCGCGAGGATTATGCGGCCTCCTCTCCAGTCGTTATTTTGGCGGCTGCTGCCGCACAAACGAAGCAGATTCGATTGACGAGCGCTGTTACGGTGCTGTCCTCGGCTGATCCTGTGCGCGTGTTTCAGGATTTTGCTACGCTGGATGGCATCTCAAACGGGCGTGCGGAAATTATGGCAGGGCGGGGCTCCTTCATTGAATCGTTTCCGCTGTTCGGCTATGATCTGGACCACTATAATGAGCTGTTTGATGAAAAGCTGGCGCTGCTGTTGAAAATTCGCGAATCTGAAAAAGTAACGTGGGCAGGCGGCCATCGCCCAGCCATTAACAATCTGGGCGTTTATCCACGCCCTGTTCAGAACCCTTTGCCGGTATGGATCGGCAGCGGCGGCAACCAAGAATCGGTTGTCCGCGCGGGCCTGCTCGGCCTGCCGCTTGTGCTCGCCATTATCGGGGGCAGTCCGATGAATTTTGCACCGCTGGTGCAGCTGTACAAGAGAGCCGCAGCCCATGCGGGGCATGATGCCTCGAAGCTGCCCATCGCTTCGCACTCGCACGGTTTTATTGCAGAGACGACGCAGCTCGCAGCAGACAAGTTTTTCCCTTCGACGCAAGCGGTTATGAATGTGCTCGGCAAAGAGCGGGGCTGGGGGCATTATGACCGTTCCAGCTTTGACGCTGCCCGCAGCATTGAAGGTGCGCTTTATGTCGGCGATCCCGAAACGGTTGCCCGTAAAATCATTAACCTGCGCAAGCATGTCGGCATTACGAGATTTTTGCTCCATACGCCGCTCGGCACGATGCCGCATGAGGACGTAATGAACGCAATCAAGCTGCTTGGCACGGAGGTTGCACCGCGAGTGCGCGAGGAAATTGCCAAGTGGGAAGCGGAAAACGAAGGAAAGACGAACTAAAATAGTGTGATGCCATAAAAAAGCGCCTCTTGCTTGCGGACCAGCTCTGATAATGAACTGGACCCGTAAAGGAAGAGGCGCTTTGTCGTTTCTGTTGGTGCATGGCTGAAGACGGCCAATAGATAGCTGCAAGATTTAAGAGGTTTTGGACAAGTTGTCTCCCAGCTTCTCGACACCGTCAAAGATGTGGTAGCCGTAGCCCCAGAAATCATTGAAATCGATAATGAATACTTTTTTGTTTTGGATAGCGGACATGCTTTGCAGAGCTGGATTTTCATAAATATTTTTCACGGATTCATTGATGTCCGGTCCGCCTTTATAATCCGAGATGACAAGGAAATCAGGGTTTTTCGCAACGAGCTGCTCCGCGCTGATTTCACCGGAAACGTCGGCGAAGCTGTTGGTCACCTTCAACAGGCTAAGCGCCTCGGCTTGGAAGGTATCATTATTTGCGCTGTAGACGGCAATGGAATCCGGCGTGCTGCTTCCAATAAAAGCAAAGCTCTGCTCCTGATTGCCGGCAAACCGAGTCTCGATATCCTTGGCGCGCTGCTGCAAGCTCTGGACAAGCTCCTGCGCCTTATCCTGTACGTCGAAAATTTGGCCCATTTGCTCAATGTCTTTATAAAGATCACTGAGTACAGCACCCGGACGGGAGTTGTTTTGAACAAAAGTAGCAATATTAAGCTCGTTCAGCGAGTCAACCGTTCCGACGCCCCAATCTGCATCTGCAAACAGGTCGCCACGGCCGAGGACGATATCCGGCTTCGCTCCGACGACAAGCTCCTTGCCGACATATGTCTCGGATAAGACAGGGATTTTGGCGAATGGCTCGGCAATGTCAGCCTCCACATCGCCGTAAAGGGCGGCGACGCCAACGACTTTATCCGTCAAACCAAGTCGGATCAAAATTTCCGCAGCGGACTGCGTATTGGCGACGATGCGCTCCGGTGCTTTCTCGAACGTTTGCGTTTTCGGCTGGAAGGAGCCGCTTTCTGCCGACAAATTGAAATTTTCAAGGGTGAGCGGATAAGCGGTTTTGCCGCCGGGGCTCGGAGAAGCCTCTACTACTGCTGCTGAAGCCGTCGCTTCGGCGGAAGGGCTCGGGGAACTGCTTGGCGAATTGGTCGAAGCGGAAGAACAGCCAGCGGTTACTGCCAGAGCAAGGGGAAGTGCAAAAAACGTCATTTTACGCAAAAAACGAAACATATCCTACTAACCTCATTTCATATATTGTCTTTAATTGACGAAGAGAATCATTATCAATTATACTTAAAAACAGTCAGTTGTAAACTAAAATCGGAACAATGAATGAAAAGGCAGGGTAAATCGGGATGGCAGAGGTTAGTGTAAGCAGGCAGGAAGAGAAAGAAGCTCTTATTCGAAAAAAGTCGCTGTTTTTAACTTTAATGCTCGTACTCGCGGCTGTTATCGTGGTGTCGATTGGCGTTGCCGTATCAATCGGGCAGGTAAAGATTCCGTTAGGGGATTCTTATCGGATTTTGCTCTACAAGTTATTAGGAATCCAGCTAGGCGACGGGAGCGCGATGGAGACAAGCTCGTTTGTTGATATTTTATGGCAAATTCGGTTTCCACGTGTATTAATGGCATTGTTTATCGGGGCCGGGCTTACGATGTGCGGCACGGTCATGCAGGCGGCGGTGCAAAATCCGCTGGCAGACCCGTATATTTTGGGCATTTCCTCGGGCGCATCGCTCGGTGCGACGTTTGCAATTTTAATTGGCTTTGGCGCGGGCGGTCTGCTCGGGCAGACGGGGGTTGCCTTCTGGGCATTTACAGGCGCTTTGGGCGCATCGCTGCTCGTCTTTATATTAGCAGGCATTGGTGGCAAAATGACGTCGGTTAAGCTGGTTTTGTCGGGGATGGTCATCAATGCTTTATGTACGGCTTTCGCCAATTTTATTATTTATATCGCAAACAATGCCGTTGGCATTAAGACCGTCACGTTCTGGACAATGGGCAGCCTGGCTTCGGCAAAATGGGACAAGCTCCCGCTCATATCGCTCGTCGTTGTTGGGGCTGCGCTGTTCTTCCTTTTTCAGTCGCGGATATTAAATACCATGCTGCTTGGCGATGATACGGCGGTGACGCTGGGCGTTGATCTGGCGGTGTTCCGCAAAATTTATTTGCTGCTGGCTGCGCTTATTACAGGCGTCATTGTGGCGAGCTGCGGTATGATCGGGTTCGTCGGGCTTATTATTCCTCACATGGTGAGGGGACTGGTCGGCTCGGATCATAGAAGGCTGATGCCGGCCTCCATTTTGGTTGGCGCCATTTTTCTCATCTGGACCGACGTCATTGCCCGGACGATCATTCCAAGCGTGGAGCTGCCCATCGGCATAATTACGGCGATGATTGGCGCGCCGCTGTTCATGTACATGCTGGTCAAAAAAGGCTACGCCTTTGGAGGGAAATAACGATGAAGCTGACGGTGGATCATATTTCGGTATCGTTTGCGAGTACGGATATTGTGAAGGATATATCGCTCAAGGTAGACAACAAGCAATTTGTAGGCCTTATTGGCCCTAATGGCTGCGGCAAATCAACCTTGCTCAAAAGCATTTATAAAGTCATTAAGCCCAAGCAGGGACAGGTATTTCTAAGCAGCACCGATGTATTAAAATCCAAGCCAAAGGTGGTATCACAGCAGCTTGGCGTTGTCGGACAGTTCAATGAAATGAGCTTTGATTTCAATGTGCGGGAGATGGTCATGATGGGCCGGACACCCCATAAGGGAATGCTGGAGACGGACAATCAGCGGGATGAGGAGATTGTGGAAGAGGCGCTGAGCAAGGTGAATTTGTCCCATTATGCGGAACGAAGCTACATGTCGCTCTCAGGCGGGGAAAAACAGCGCGTCGTGCTGGCGAGGGTGCTTGCACAGCAGCCAAAGTTTATGATTTTGGATGAGCCGACGAATCATTTGGACATTAAATACCAGCTGCAAATTTTGAGCATCGTCAAAGGGCTGGGCATCGGCATTTTAGCCGCCCTTCATGATTTGACGCTGGCAGCAGAGTATTGCGATTATTTGTATATCATTAAGCAGGGGCAAATTTACGCGAGCGGAACGCCAGAAGAAGTACTGACGAAAGAGATGATCGGCGACGTATTCGACGTCAATTGCGAAATTTATAAAAATCCGGTAACGGGCGGACTTGGCATTGCATATTTGAATTCGCAGTAAGTAATTAGCAAGCGCCCAGGTCGCATAAGGCAGAGAGAAGGAAATCGGGGAAACCTGAGTTTCTTCTCTTTTTATGTTTCTCGCCCCAGACGGTTGTTCGGCTATTGGCAGCTCAAGACTGGCTCTATTTAAATACAACGGTCCATGTAAAAAGCCCCCGCGCAGGAGATGGCAATCCGGCGCGAGGGCTTGGGGGGAGTGTGGCGGTCAACCTTTGACCGCGCCAGCTGTAAGGCCGCTGACGATGTATTTCTGTGCGAACAGGTAAAGCACAAGCACAGGGAGCGAAGTCATAACGAGATCGGCGAAGATCAGGTTCCAGTCCCGGCTGTATTTGCCGTAGAAATTGTAAACGGATAGCGGCATCGTCCAGTCGGAGCTGTCGGTGAGGAAATAAAGCGGAATCGTAATATCATTCCATACCGACATAAACACCATAATCGCCACAGTCGCGTTCACCGGAACGATGAGCGGTGTAATAATGCGGAAGAATACAGCAAGCATGCTCGCGCCTTCCAGGAAAGCTACTTCATCGAGAGCTCTCGGTATCGATTTGATAAATCCGCTATACAGGAACACGCTGAACGCGACGTTCAAAGCGGCGTAAATGAAAATAACACTCGTAATGCTGCCATAGAAGCCCAGCCATTGTACGACACGAATCGTCGTAATAATCGACATCGGAGCAATAAGTCCCATAAAGAAAAACATATACAGGAAGCTCGACAGCTTTGATTCTCTTCGCACCAGAATGAAAGCAGCGGCTGAAGAGGTAATAATGTTGACGATGGAAGATACGCCAGTAATCAGCAGCCCATTCAGGAAGGCACGGCCGAGGCCGCCTTCTTTAAAAACCTGCGTATAGTTGGTGAACATCCACTTGTCCGGAAGCGCGAGCTTAAATCGCAGCACCTCGGAGCTGGTCATGAAGGAACCGAAAATCATCATGAGCAACGGCACAATAATGATCAGGGAAGCGATCAGCAGAAAAATTTCGACAATATAGTTGCGAAGCGCAAGTTTGCGTGTGTAGCTCATTATTCAGCAACCTCCTTACGACGCATGAAGATCAGCAGTGGAATGGAAATAACGGTAACCGCCGCGAACAGCAGCGTATTGATCGCTGTACCCATGCCCCAGTTGCCTTCTCCGAAAGCGCGGAGAATAATCGTTCCGACAACCTGGGAAGCGTTGCCCGGTCCGCCGCCTGTAAGGACGAATACTTCGGAAAATACCTTCAAGCCGCCAATGAGCGTCAGCATGAGATTGATATTGATAGCGGGCAGCAATAACGGGAGCGTAATTTTGCTGAACGTGCTCCACACGCCTGCTCCGTCAATCGTCGCTGCTTCATAATATTCTTTGGAAATAGACTGGAGCCCGGCCAAATAAATCGCCATCTGGAAGCCGGTATGCTGCCAGATCGACACCAGGGCAACGGTCCAGATTACAATGGATGGATTGGTCAGCCACGATTGGCCAAAGACACCTAGGCCGATGGCTTCCAGAAATTTATTGATGGTGCCATCTGTACGCAGCATTGGCGTGAACACAATACTGATAACGAGAACGCTCAAAATCGACGGCGAATAAAAAATCGCGCGCAGCAGATTTTTGGATTTCAGTCGCATGTTGAGGCCAATGGCTAAGGCGATACCAAGCACGTTTTTTCCGATAACCGTAACAATCGCGAAAATAAAAGTATTTTTCAGGGCTAAAATAAGCGTCTTGTCGGAAAAAATCTGTTTGAAATTGTCCCAACCGATAAATTTAAGCGTTTCGCGGTCAAGCCGCCAGTCCGTAAAGGAGTAAAACAAGCCGATGAGGGCAGGCAATACGAAAAATACACAATAAACGAGCAGGGCCGGCCATATTAGATAATAAGGATACAAGCTTTTTGTCTTCATCTGTAATCACGCTCCATAACAGCTTGGGCAGAATAAAGCCCTGAAGGACCTTATTCTGCCTAGTGTTCTATCAATTAAAATCCGGCAACGCCTTTATCTTTCATCAATTGTGCAAACTTGTCGTTCCAAGCAGACAATACTTCTTCCGGTGTTTTGGCACCAGCAAACTGATCCTGCAGGTTTCTGTACAGCTCACTGCGGTCTACCAGCATATGCGCATCTGTAGTCAGAACGGTTTTCTTCGGTGTAATGTAGTTATCTACGATTTCCTGCTTGTAGTCAGGCAGCTTAGGAGTCGTCACATCGTTGAAGTTGGAAACATAGCCCTGTGAATCAACAATTTTTTGTGCCTGCTCTTTGGAAGCGATGAACTCAAGGAATTTTTTAGCTTCAGCCATATGCTTCGCTTTTTTAGGAATGAACAGCTGTCCACCAAGCGGGCTTGCGCCAAGGCTTGCATCTTTGGAAGAAGGAATCGCGAACAGTCCAAGGTGGATGCTAGGATCTTTTTCCGCTACGTTCTCGATCAGCCAGTCGCCCATGAACATCATAGCCACTTCTTTGTCCAGAAATTTACCAACGGCCATATCGTAGCTGTCGCTCAAAATATCAGGATTCGTGTAGCCTTTTTTGAATACTTGGTACTGCTGGTCCAGCAAAGTTGCGAACTCAGGGATGTCTGTCCATTTTTTCTTATTGCTGTTCAGATCATCGAACAACGTTGGGTCATTTTTCGCTGCATAATCTGCGAATGCGGCTGCTGGCCAGATGTTGGCTGCCCAATTATCCTTGAACGGCATGAATACCGGTGTTACGCCGCTTGCTTTAATCGCTTCGCATACCGCAAGGAATTCCTCGAAGGTTGTCGGAATCGACAGGTTCAGCTCCTTGAACATATCCTTGTTGTACACAACGCCTTGCATGCCTGTGTCTTGGCTGACATGGAAGCTGTATACATGATCATTAGCGGACAGCACATCTTTGTTCAACAGACGGCCAACCCATGGCTCGCTATCCAAAATTTCAAAGTTGCGCTCCAAGTTCAGGTCGGTTACGGCGCTTGCCAGGTTGTACTGGATAATATCTGGAGTTTCATCAACCGCCAGCTTCGTTTGCAGCACGGTTGCTGTCTGCTCAGCTGGAAGCAGTTGAAGATTAACTTTAATGTTTGTCTCTTTTTCAAAAGCATCAAGAAGGTCTTGCGCTACAAAAGCGGAGTCCTGCGAGCTCTTGGAAATGGCTAGCTCCAGCGTTACTTTACCGCCGCTGCTGCCGCTTCCTCCGTTGGTTGCTGTACCTGCTGGGCTATTGCTGTTTGATCCGCATGCCGCCAGTGACAAAGCCAGTAAGCTTGCGATGACGCCCGTTGCAGCTTTTTTCATCTTGTAATTCATTTTTATATCCCCCCGTATTGAAATGTATGTGAATCATTCTGAATGCGGTTACAGGTTCGATTATAGACTTTAGAGCCAGATAGGTACATGTTTGGCATTTACCTTTCATGTGTAATATTCTGAACCGTCCACTCTGAGCCATTCACCGCTTGTCCGTCGATATCTGCAAATGGTACAGTAGGAGCATTAAAAGGTTCAAGGAGGAATAGGGCTGGCTATCATGAATCGCAAGTTCGGTAAAAACCAATTCCAAGCGAGTCTACAGACCAAGTTTTTTCTAACGTTCGTTGTGCTGCTGCTTATCGTGCTTGGCAGCTTTCTGGTCTATGTCAACCTCGTCGTTATACAACCGCTTAAAGAGAAGACCGAAAATGAAAAGCTGATGTCAGCAGAGAAGGTCAGCGATCAGCTCGATATTTATATCGATAGCCAAAATCAGCTATCCCAACGTATTTTGTCCAATAAAGATGTTTATATTTTGCTGGCCGATGACGCCGCTTCCCAAACGTTTGAAGGATTGTCCCGCAGCCGCAAGCTGAAGGATATTATGTTTCAGGCGATTGGGCCAAGCTTGAACATTCAGGATATGATTATTTACAACCTCGAAGGCTCTGCATTGGTCTCCTATATAGGCTACGACCGAACGCCGCCTTCTTTAAAGCCGCTGCTGGCAGACAGCGAAACTTCAGCGATTTGGAGCAGAAGCGGCTATTTGCTCAATCGGGAGGAGGCAGGAAAAGTCTCGTTTATTCGCCCGATTATCAATCAAAATGGTGAAATTTTCGGCTATTTGTCGATCCAGCTGGATCAAGCTTATTTGCAAATGCCGGCGGAGGGGCTGGCAGACAGCGAGGTATTTGTTTTGGCGCAGGACGGTCAGCTCATCTCAAGCTCGCAAAATGCAGAGGTCGACAAACTGCTGTCTACGCTGGAGCCGCGGTCGGGAGCAAGCGGCATGTATATGGATCATCAACAAAACTACATTACGTATTACAAATCCAGCAGCTCCGATTGGACGACCTATATTGTCACTCCAAAACAAGCGGTGCTCGGCCCCGTCAGCTCGATCAGCAACATTTCCATCCTGCTCATTACTTCGCTGATGCTGTTTTCCTTTTTTTACATTTATTTTTCCGCCAAAAATTTATTGCTGCCGATTCGCAAGCTGCGCAATCAAATTTTGCGTGTCAATTACAGCAATATGAATGTGAAGGTGGACAGCCGCTCGCATAATAATGAGCTGATTTTGCTCAATGAGTCGTTTCAGGAGCTGCTGGAGCGGCTGCAGCAATCGATTGAGCGCGAGAAGCTGGCGCTGCATGAGGAAATTAAAGCGCGCAATTCCGCGCTGCAAGCGCAAATCGCGCCTCATTTTATCCATAATGTGCTGTATTTGATTAGTATTGCTGCCCAGGAGGGCAAGGATCAGGTCGTTCAGGATATGTGCAAGCAGCTGTCGGACAGCCTGCGTTATGTTGTATCCTCTCCCTATCAGCATGTATCGCTGTCGGACGAGCTGGCATATACGCGCAATTATTTATCGCTCGTCCAGCAGAAATACGAGGATGATTTGGAGTGGGACATTGAAGCTGATGATGATTTGACGGGCTTGATCCAGCTTCCGCGGCTCGTCATTCAGCCGTTTGTTGAAAACTGCATTGAGCATGCATTCGAAAATACAGACCCGCCTTGGCGAATATCGATTCGCTTCAAGCTGTATAACGGATTGTGGGCGATTGAGATTAGCGATAATGGCGAAGGGCTCGCCGACGATAAAATCAAAGAAATACTCGGGAACATTGATGATTCCGATTCGGGAGCGCTTGAGCTGAAAATGAACAGCACGGGCATTGGCAATATGGGCATGGTGAATACGGTTAACCGGCTCAAGCTGATGTACAAAAACCGCCTTTTTTTCAATGTTTACAACAATGCAGAAACGGGCAAAGGCGCAACGATTCAAATTATTGCATCACTGACGAAGGATTTTTACTGATGAGGAGGGATAAGCGATGTACCAGGCTTTAATTGCAGAAGACAGCAAGCCGATCCTTCGCAATATTAAAGCGCTGCTGCAAGCAACCGAGCTGCCCATTCATATTGCCGCAACAGCGGCGAATGGCGAGGAAGCGCTGGCAGCTATGCGGCAGCATCGCATCGACATATTGCTTACGGACATTCGGATGCCGAAAATGGATGGGCTGGCGCTTATCGAGCAGGCGAAGCTGCTTCATCCGCAGCTCAAGGTTGTGCTGATCAGCGGCTACAACGATTTTGAATATACGCGCAAAGCGCTGAATTTGCAGGTGTTCGACTACTTGCTCAAGCCTGTTGAGCGCCATCAGCTGCAAGAGGTTATGGAGCGGATCATTGTCCAACTGAAAGAGCAGCAATCGGGGGAGGCCGGGAGCTTCAAAGATATCGTTGATCCCGATTTTCATGCAGAGCTTAGGCTGGGGCCGGAATTTCGGGAACAGACGAAAGCGCCTTTTCTCATCCATAAGCAGCCCTTCTCGCCGAATAAGGAGCAATGGAAGCTGAGCGTGCTGCAAGCCGGTTTGACGGAGGTTTTTGCTCCGCACGGCTGTTGGGTTTTTCCAACGCAGCAGCCCTATCAGTTTTTTGTCCTCGTTAATCTTTCGGTAAAGGATAAATACCCTTCCGCTTATGAATGCATGGAGGCGGCGCGCAGCGGCTTGCTGAAGGAAGGCTTATATGCCTCGCTATGCGGCCAGCTGCAAGCAATCCCAGACGGCCGCTTGGCGGAGTTTTATCAGCAAATGTCGCGGCTTATGAAGGAACAGCTATCTATCACGGGCCCGCTGCTGCTGGATAAAGGCTATTCGGCGCTGCCGCTTGGCGCTGATTCTGCGATGACGGAGCTGCTCTCGAACAGCTTCGTGGACATGATTCGCCAGCGCCAGAAGGAGCGCTTCGCCTTAAAGCTGGCAGAGCAGCTGCAAAAGTGGCAGAGCAGCAACGTTCGGCTGGCTGAGCTGGAGCGCTTTCTGGTGCTGCTGACCGAGGCTTTCGGCAGCTCCCTCTCTGAGCAGGACCCGTGGAATAGGCTCAAGCTGACGGAACAGGCGAATAAGCTGCTGGAGTTGGACAGCTTTGCACACTTTACCGAGCAGCTGCTGCTCTGGACCGAGCAATGCTTTGAGCTGCTGCAAAATCAAAATCGCAAAAGCGGCTCCGAGCTGTTTCAGCAAATTGACGAGTACGTGCAGATGAACATGTATTCGCATGTGTCCATTGCCGATCTTGCGCAGCGATTTCATGTCAGTCCCTCCTATATCAGCCGAATTATGAAGAAATATGCGGAGAAAACCTTCGTCCACTACTACTTGAATTTGAAAATCAAGGAGGCGTGCCGGCTGCTGGAAACGAAGCCGGAGATGAAAATTAAAGAGCTGTCCGATGTGCTATCGTTCAGCGACCAGCACTATTTTTCCAAAGTGTTCAAGGAATATGCAGGATGCAGCCCGACGGAGTATAAAGAGCAGCTCAAGAGCTTATAAAGAGCTTTTAATAGACTTGTAAAGAGCGTATAAAATCGGCAACTGGTTTCGTCCAATATGAAAATAGGAGGGTCTACGATGAGGACAAGCTGGCTTTATGAATAAAACAGAGCGATTGTTAGCGATTTTACTGGAGCTCCAGCGTAAAGGCATGATGCGCGCCGAGGATTTGGCTGCGGTATTTGAGACGAGCGTTCGCACGATTTATCGAGATATGCAGGCGCTCAGTGAATCCGGTGTCCCGATTATCGGAGAGCCGGGTGTCGGCTATTCGCTCATGGAGGGTTATTTTCTGCCGCCTATTAGCTTTACCGTGGAGGAAGCCGTGACCTTATTGATTGGTACGGTTTTTGTCGAGCAGCAGTTCGATGAGGGATATACGTCGAAGGCGAGAGTCGCTCGCGGGAAGATCGAGGCTATATTGCCGGAGCGTGTCCGTGAGGAAGCGGACCGCACCAGTGCAGCCATCAAGCTGCTGGCACCCTATGATCCGCTTGCGGGCGGATTGGATAAACAGAAAATCAATCTTTTGCGCACCGCAATACTAGAACAGCGTAAAATACGTCTCCATTATAAGAAAATATATGCTGATGAGGACGGAACCCGGCATAGCACTCGGACAGTCTCGCCATATGGACTCGTGCTTTCGCAGGGCAATTGGCTGCTGCTGGCCCATTGCGAGCTAAGGGCATCGCTGCGCCATTTCCGCTTGTCGCGCATGGAGCAGCTTGCTTTGCTGGATGAGCGCTTCAGACGGCCACAGGACTTTGATCTGCATGCTTATGTACCCGAAAATGACCGCAAGCTGCCTGTGCGTATACGGGTAAATCCCTCTATAGCGGATAAAGTGAAGGAACAAAATAACTTTTATATGGAATCATTTGAGGAGAACGAGGACGGCTTGTACGTGAATTTTCTTGTTCGTGTGCAGGAGGAGCTGCTGCATTGGATACTTGGCTGGGGTTCAGGCGTCGTTGTGCTGGAGCCGGAATCACTGCGCCATCAGGTTCGGGAGGAAGCTGCTAAAATCTTGGAAAGCTACTGAAAAAGCTACTGACATACTGATGTCAGTAGCTTTTTCTTATACTGGGGCTATCTTACTTAAAGGGGCTGTGCAAATTGATAAATACGCTGCAATCTTTGAAGCAATTTGAACCATTGAAGGAGCAATATGAACGGGAGCTGGACTTGTTCACGCTCGAACAGCTGCAGAAAAAGCCGGCTGAAGCTGAATGGTCGATCGGTCAAGTTTATGTCCATCTAATCAACAGTGCGCTATACATGCAGCTTAGTTCTGCTGAGCAATGCTTGAGCGGGGAGTCGCCAGCTTCCGATAGCCCTGGTGATTCAACTAGTGAAATGAAGGAAATAAAGGAAATGAAGGAAAGGAAAAACGCCATTTATGCCGAAGGCAGCTTGCCGCCAATTCGCGTTCACGTTGATCCTTTTCCGGGATATACACCCATTCAGCCTAGCAGCAAAGAAGAGCTGATCCAAGGAATGGCAGAGGTGCTTCACCGCATGAAGGAGCTGGAGCCAGCGGTTGCACAGGCACCTGAGCATCAGACGGTTCCGCATCCGGGTTTTGGCGAGATGAACGCTAAGGAATGGTTCTTGCTCGTAGAAATGCATTTCCGCCATCATCTGCGCCAGCTGGAGCGCTTGAAGCCCTTCGTTGCTTCGATTTAACAGCTAAAGAGTCGACTGCGACTGCGGGAGCTGGTCCATATTGTGCTTCCGCAGCTTGCGTTCGCGCTTAAGCTTGTACATTGCTTTATCTGCACGGTTCAGCAAGGAATCCCCATCTAGTCCGTCCTGCGGATAAATACTGATCCCCATACTGAGCTTCGCGAACAACTGCTCATTGCCATAGCTCAGCGCTCGGCTTGCAAAACGTTCCTCTATTTCAGGAATAATCTCGTGGACGCAATCGGTGGCAGGGAGCGGGCTGATAAATAGGACGAATTCGTCGCCTCCCAGCCTAGCTGCCATGCCTTGACCACCGACACTTTCTTTAATGAGCCCAGCCGTATGCCGCAGCAAAGCATCGCCTGCATCATGCCCGAAGCGGTCATTCGTTTCTTTAAATTCATCCAGGTCAATCAGCACGACAGCGAGCTGATGCTCCTTCCGCGCAGCTTCCGCAATAGCTGCCGCCAGCCTTTCATAGAAGAAGCGGCGGTTTGGCAATTCGGTCAGCGCATCATGGTAGGCGAGAAAGGCAATCTGCTCCTGATGCTCCTTGATCAGCGTAATATTGCGGAAAATAAGAATGACATGCGGTTCATTATCTACCGTTATATAATCCCCATCAATCAGCACCGTGAGTTCTCTTTCTCCATTATGAATTTTCGTCTCCAGCTCTTTAATTTCCAGCTGGCTTCTGAGCCGTTTTTTCAGCTCGGCACTAGCTAGCGCATCCAGTCCAGTATGCTCCAGCTGCAAATGGTCAAACAGCTGCTTTGCACTTGGATTGGCTTCCTTAATGTTACCGGAGCTCTCAACGAGCAAAATCGCGGCTGGATTTAAATTGAATAGTCGCTCATATCGCTGTTTATTGCAATTGAGAAACTCAAACCTCTGCATAGCGAGTCGCAGCATAAAGCACCAGACAAGACCGCCGTATAAATAAGAGTAAGGGGGCAGTGTATTTTCGAATTGGAAATAGCCAAAGAAACCAACCCAAAGCATCGTAATAATGGTGCCGGCAATCATAAGCCGATAAATAGGCTCACGTTCGCGATCCTGAGAAGCTCTAACCCGGGCTTGACCAAGCAATAGAAAAACCAGATAGACAATGGCAATCAGAATGCTGCCCGTCATGGCGGCGAAATAAGGGAAATTGTATACGGGATATTTCCAAATGCCAACTTGAACGAAATCTTGGGAGGAAATGTATTTTTGGCTACTAAAAATGTTGAAGGGAATAATCAGCAGTGGGATGTAGAAAATATAGGGATAAATCCAACGCGGAAGCCGCTTGTCCATGCCGGAAAATTTGGAGATGAAATGTACGCCAATTCCAGGTATGGCGATGCCAACGTTAGAAAACCACAACGCTGTAAGAGCTGGGCTGTATTCAATGGGAAGCAGAAACCGAACATACTCCTCCATAAACAAAATAAAATAACAAGCGATAATAAGGCTGACGAGCTGATGCTCGATCTTCTTCGGGTTGCGGTACAGCACATCCAGACCCATATAGAAAAATAAAAGCATCGGGAGCAAGTAAGCACCCAGTGAAACTAATACTTCCGACAGACTCAAGGCCTCTCTGCCCCTTCCGGATTCATCTGATCTGCATGCGCTGCAAACATCTAACCTCATTTTAGACAGTTCGTCGCTATTTGTCGATTTGAAATATATTTTCGTTTTCATTGGAAAATAGGGGCAGCAAAAAAGGAGGGGACTATTCCCCTCCTTAATGGCCCAAAGGCAGCTCGCACCGCCTCGCGCGGTCATCTATACCATTTTTTAAGTAGATTAGAAATTGAAGTTGTCTGGATCTGAACCTACGCGCACATTTTGATTCAAGCCGTCGATTTGTGCCATTTCTTCTGCGGAAAGCTCGAAGTCGAAGATGGCGGCATTTTCGATAATCCGATTTTCTTTAATCGATTTAGGGATGGTGATGATGCCATTTTGCAAATCCCAACGCAAAATGACTTGAGCCGTCGATTTGCCATGCTTGTCCGGCTCATCGAGCAATTTTCCCTGCATGAGCGGTGACCAAGCTTCAATAACGATACCGTGCTCGCTTGCGAAGCTTCTGATCTCTTGCTGCGTCAGGCGGGGGTGAAGCTCAATCTGATTGACCATCGGCACAATTTCCGCGCCATCCAGCACATCTTGCAGATGATGGACATGGAAGTTGCTGACGCCGATTGCTTTCACGCGGCCTTCTTTATACAAGGTTTCGAGCGCACGCCAAGCTTCCTTATATCTGCCCGGCTTAGGCCAGTGGATTAAATAAAGGTCCAAATACGCTAGTCCAAGCTTTGCAAGGCTAGTCTCATATGCGGCAATTGCCGTCTCATAGCCAAGATCGGAATTCCATACTTTGGAAGTAATGAATAGTTCCTCACGGGCAACCCCGTACTGTTCCATCGCTTCTTTGATTGCTTGGCCCACGCCTTCCTCGTTCTGATATACGGCTGCGGTATCGATGCTGCGGTAGCCATTTTTGATCGCGGCTTTAACCGAACTGACGACTTCCTCGCCGTCTTCTACTTTAAATACGCCAAGTCCGAACCAAGGCATTTTGACGCCGTTATGAAGCGTGACCGTATCCTGCAAATGTTGTGCTGTCATGAATGAACTCTCCTCCTGAAAAATAAAATGTATACTTGAGCCGCAATGTCATTTGCAGCGTTTAGCTCGTTGCTGGCTGACAACTGTAATTATGCACCCTTACACCCGAAATAAACAGTACGTACTTTAAAGTACCCATATTACTATAAAGTAATCTTTACCTACGGCCGCCACGGAGCCATTTTCTCCATGCCCCTTGTGTTCGGGTAGTATTTTTGGGACAATAATGATAAAGAAGAACGGATCGGTCGTTCAATGCAGTGGAAAGAGGAACAATCATGATGAAACCATCCATTTATGGATTAACCTTTGAGCAGCTAACCGCCTGGCTGCTGGAGTTTGGACATAAGAAGTTCCGCACGACACAGGTGTGGGAATATTTGTACCGGAAACGGGTTACGTCCTTCGAGGAAATGACGGATGTGAATCCGGAATGCTTGAAGGTGCTCGAAGAGCATTTTGCTATCCAGACGCTGGCAGAGCACACGCTTCAGGAGTCGGCTGATGGAACGCGCAAATTCCTGTTCAAGCTCAGCGACGGCAATCTGATCGAGACGGTGCTGATGCGGCATAAGTTTGGCTTATCCGTCTGTGTGACGACGCAGGTAGGCTGCAACATCGGCTGCAGCTTCTGTGCGAGCGGACTGCTGGCGAAGAGCCGCGACCTGACGAGCGGAGAAATCGTTGAGCAGGTGATGAAGGCGCAGCTGTATCTGGATAAGGAGCAGCAGGGCGACCGCGTCAGCCATCTGGTCGTAATGGGCATTGGCGAACCGTTCGACAACTATACGAATTTGGTCGATTTTCTGCAAGTGATCAAGGATCATAAGGGGCTGGCGATTGGCCCGCGGCATATTACCGTGTCGACAAGCGGTTTGACGAAGAAGATTATGGATTTCGCCGACAACGATCTTGGCGTTAATCTGGCGATTTCGCTGCATGCGCCGAATAATGAGCTGCGCACGCGCATTATGAAGATCAATCGCGCATTGCCGATTGAGAAGCTGATGGAAGCGATCGATTATTATTTGGCGAAGACGAAGCGGAGAATTACGCTCGAATATATTTTGCTCAAGGATATGAATGATCAGGTGGAGCATGCGCTTGAATTGGTCGAGCTGATTGCAGATAGAGGGTCACTTGTGAATGTAAACCTCATTCCGTACAATCCAGTCGATGAGCATAGCCAATATCAGCGCAGCGAGCCGGAGTCGATCCGGGCGTTCTATGATACGATTAAGAAAAATGGCCTTAGCTGCAGCGTGCGTCTGGAGCATGGCACGGATATTGACGCAGCCTGCGGACAGCTTCGCAGCAAGCAGATCAAGGCGTCCAAGGATCAAGTGCCGCAGGAAAGCGCGGCGAGATAGAGCATAGCAGGCATATAGGCATATAACAGCAAGGCATACGGGCATTTCCGACTGCTTTTTTACAGGCGGCAGGAAGTGCTTTTTCTAAAATATAAGCATTTATTAGTTTCACACTTATTCTAGGCTTATATTTCTCGGACTGAAACGCACCGCACCACCAAAGGCTGGCGACAGCCGGAACCAGCGATAAATGAAAGGCAGTCTTCGCAACTTGACGCAAATTAGGTTAGAATGAACAATAGAATGCTGGACAGGAGCTGTTAAGATGTCGAAAGATAGAGAAGAAATTATATTAACGCAAGAGGGGCTTGCCCAGTTGGAAGCGGAGCTTGACGATCTCAAATATGTGAAGCGCAAGGAGCTCGCAGCCCGGATCAAGCTGGCCATCAGCTACGGCGATTTGAAGGAAAACAGCGAATACCATTCAGCTAAAAACGACCAGTCTTTCATGGAAACCCGGATTATTATTTTGGAAAAAATGCTTAAGAAGGCACGCGTCATTGATGTGGGAGCATTGGATACGAGCCGGGTCAACATTGGCTTCACCGTGATTTTGAACGATGTGGAGTTCGCGGAAAAGCTGGAATACAAAATCGTCGGCACAGAAGAGGCTGACGTTGCAAGCAATAAAATATCCTACGAAAGCCCGCTCGGCAAAGAGCTGATGGGCAAAGAAGTAGGCAGCATTATTAGCGTGAACGCGCCAATGGGCATCATTAAATACGAGCTGCTCGAAATTAAGGCGTAACGCACCAACTTATTCGTGGTCAAATAGAGGAGAAATGGACAATGGCTAGAAAAAAAATCGTTCATACGACGGTAGAAGACAAGCTGAATCATAAACTAACGGTGCTGCTCAAGGAATGGGCGGGACAGAGCGGCTTTTTTGGCTACAAGGATATGGATTTCGAGCAGGTGCTGGCTTTGGTGAACACAGCTGGCTGGAAGACGGAGCTGGATCATTCCGATCCGGCGATTCGTTCCGTACGCATGGTCAAAGAGGATACAGTCAGAAAAGCGAAGTTTATTGTGGATGACAAAGGTCGCGTTATTAAAATCGACTAAGGCGCAAAGCGGCCGGACTGGAATCGACTGCCTAGCCTTCCATTACACCATACCGAGTTGCCGTGGCGAAAGCCCGGCGCGCAGAAAGCGTTCCCTTGTGGGGAAAGCAGCCTGTGCGTCGGGCTTTTTCTCATTTCACGGCCGATATTGAAACCAAGCTCCATATTTTCGAAAAAAACGGCAATGCTAATATTACGAAGTTTACAAAGCATTTACCGTACTCTAATACAGCTATAAACTTTCAAACGTATACTAAGGACAAATAATGAAATGAGGCGTTCTATGACAGCCGATCCGATTGCTCAATTTGAGAAGAAGATGATCATCCGCAATATAGAAACGGCAGATATCGACCAGATTATTGCTCTGCAGCTCATTTGCTTTCCTAATATGGCCCCATGGAAAAAAGTTCAGCTTGAAAGCCATCTTCGCATTTTTCCAGAAGGGCAAATTTGCGTGGAGCTGGATGGCGAAATTATTGGCTCCTGCTCCAGCCTCATCGTCAACTTTGATGACTATTTGGAGCAGCATACGTATTCGGAAATTACGGATAAAGGCTTTATCCGCAACCATAACGCGCGTGGCGAGAGCCTGTATGGGATGGAGGTTATGGTGCACCCCGAGTACCGGAGGATGAAAATCGGCAGACGGCTGTATGAAGCGCGCAAGCGGCTGGCCGAGAAGCTTAATTTAAAAAGCATTATCGTCGGGGGGCGTATTCCCGGCTATCACAAATACAGCGACAAGCTGACGCCGCGGGAATATGCGGAGGAAGTGCTGCAGCAGAACATTTATGATTCGGTGCTGACGTTCCAAATGATGAACGGCTTTACGCTCAAGCGGATTTTGACGAACTATTTGCCCGATGATGACGATTCGATGAGCTATGCCTCCTTGCTGGAATGGAACAATATCGACTACAAGCCGAGCAGCAGCAAAATCCATTATAAGCTCTCGTTTCCGGTGCGCATTTGCGTCGTGCAATATATGATGAAAAAAATCGACTCCTTCGAGGAGTTTGCGACACAGTGCGAGCATTACGTCGATGTAGCGGCCGATTACAAATCAGATTTTGTCGTGTTTCCTGAAAATGTGACGATGCAGCTGCTCTCTTTCCTCGATGATCGGTCGCCCAGCCTTGCGGTGCGCAAGCTGACGACATTCACAGCGGAATACGTGGAGCTGTTTACGGAGCTTGCCGTTAAATACAATGTAAATATTATCGGCGGCTCGCATTTTGTGGAGCGAAATAATCGCATATACAATGTGGGGCATTTATTCCGCCGCGATGGGACGATCGAGCAGCAGTACAAGCTGCATATTTCGCCAAATGAGCGCAAATGGTGGGGCATTAACGGCGGAGACCGGCTGGAGGTATTCGATACCGACTGCGGCAAAATTTCCATTCAGCTGAGCAGCGATATTGAATATCCCGAGCTGTCGCGCGCAGTGGCGGAAGCCGGTGCGCAGATGATTTTTATCCCTTTCTGTGCGGAGGATCGCCAGACTTTCCTGCGGGTTAAATATTGCGCGCAGGCGCGGGCGATCGAAAATCAGGTGTTTACAGTCACCTCGGGAACGGTCGGCAATTTGACGCATGTGGACAATGTCGATATTCAATATGCGCAGTCTGGTGTATATACGCCAGCTGATTCCTCATTCCCGCGCGACGGCATTGCCGGAGAGTGCAGTGAAAATACAGAGACGATTATCATGGTCGAAGTCGACATGGAAATTTTGCAGCGCTACCGCAAGTCCAAGGATGTGCTGACGTTCCGCGATCGCAGGACGGATATCTATTCCTTGCAAATTCATTCGTAGCATAGGAGGCGCTTATGAGGCCATTTTTGGTTGCAGCTGTGCAATATAGCTTGACGGGCATTACGGCCGAGGAAGCATTTTGGCAAAAAATCACGGCTACCATCCAAGAGGCCGCAGGACGGGGCGCGGATCTTATCGTGTTTCCCGAATACATGACCGCACATTTGCTGGGCTTTACGGAGGAAATGGATCATGAGGCAGCCTGCCGTTACTTAGACAGCTATACCGAGGATTATATGGCCTTGATGCAAAAAAACAGCCGCGAGCAGGGCTTGATGATTTTGGGCGGCACCCATATTTGCAAGGAAGACGGGAAGTTTTACAATAAAGCCTTCCTGTTCTTCCCGGATGGACGGATAGAGACGCAAAGCAAGCTGCATCTCACGCCTGAGGAGCAGACACGCTGGCCGCTGGCGGCAGGGAACAGCCTCAATATTGTGGAAACAAGCTGGGGCAAGCTGGCGATGCTGACCTGCTACGATATCGAGTTTCCCGAGCTGGCTAGGCTTGCTGCCGATCAAGGCGCGGAGCTGCTGTTATGTCCGTCTTATACGGACACCTCCTTCGGCTATTACAGGGTGCGCCTTTGCGCGCAGGCGCGGGCGATTGAAAACCAGCTGTTCGTTGTGCTCAGCGGTATCGTTGGGGAGCTGGGCGAGGATCGTCCGCAGGTCGACCGCGGCTATTGCCAGGCGGGGCTGTTCACGCCCTGCGATGTTCCTTTTGCCGAGGATGGCATATTGGAGACGGGCGAGCTGAATCAGGACATGTTCGTGATGGCCGAGTTGGATTTTTCCATGCTGCGCACAAACCGGGAGCAGGGTATGGTCGCTCCTTTTTATGACAGACGTCCTGACCTTTATAAACACCAAGAAAATAGGCTGCTGAGGGAGTGCTGAAGATGGAATATTCAACGTATGGCCGCCATGTCGCAATGGACGCTTGGGGCATTGCATTCGAGCATTTGAACGCCGCTGATCTTTTGAGTCAGCAGATGGTACAAGCAGCAGAGGCGAGTGGCGCGACGATTTTATCCGTACAAGCGGAGCAGTTCGAGCCGCAGGGGGCGACAGTGCTCGTCATGCTGTCGGAAAGCCATATGTCGATCCATACGTATCCCGAGAAGGGCTTTGCTGCGCTTGACTGCTACACCTGTGGCGATACCGTCGATCCTCATGTTGCGATTCAGGCGATGCTCGTGTTTCTTCAACCAGAGGAAACAGCGGAGGTGAAAATAACGAGGGGCATGGGCGAGCTCGTTATTAACCGTTTCCCGCTTGCGAATCGCGTGGAGTGCGACGCATCCATGCCAGCTTCAGTCCTTGGGAGCCAGCAAGAGGAAGGAAAAATGAAGCCGTAGCCGAGCGGAGTCGCGGTACCAGTGTGCCACGAATGCGAATCCGAATGCGAATGCGAATCTGAATACGAATCCGAATGATTCTGCCGTATTCCCGCTGCTGGCGGACACCAGAGCCGTTATTTTCGGGAAAATAACGATTTTGGGATTTTCACGGACACCAATGACCTTATTTTGTTGTTTTCCTCTTCTTTATACGCCGTTTCGGTGAAATAACTGATTTGTAGTCCTCTCAAGCAGATTTTGTTCCACTTTTCTTCAAATAGTGGATCTCGTGTCCGATAGAATGAACAAGCGCCGGGTGTTCCGCCCTGTCTCCAGATAACCACGATCGCGTGGCAAATAAAGAAATAGCGCCAAGCCGGCAGGCTTGGCGCTATTTGTAATGCACATAGGCATAGAATTAAACTGCTTGCTGGAATTGCTAGCCGATGCGGCTATGATCAGCCAGCGTTGCTATCACTAGACCGTGCGGCGGAAATAGTGGCGGTGCCAACCGCATCGTTGGCCGGAGCGGCAAGGGCTGTCGCATGGTTATTAGCGCTAGGTATCCGCTCATTGGCAGCTGTCTCATAGCCGATGAAGCCTAGCTGTAGCAGCACGACTATGGCGATGAGCCAAACCCTTTTTCCAATGAAAAATCCGGGTTTATCGCTTCCCTCATAGTGGCCCCCGCTCTTCAACAGGCGGCTTGCGAACCAATAGGACAGTCCGAGTGCGACAATGCCAAGCAGCGCAAGCGTGACCGATTTGTTCAGCAGCGTCCACAAATAATCGTAATATTTGATTGTGAGAAAGAGGAGCCAGAAGAAGAAGCTTCCCGCTGTTTCCAGCGTTTGCTCACGCTTGATGAACAGGAATACTGCAGCCGTCAGCAGAATGAAGGCCAACACATTAAACAGCGCTACTGAATAAGCAAATACCGGGTCCAGCGATGTCATCCATAAGAGAAAAATATAGCTGAACAGCAGGCTGCCCTCCCTCATATGGGCGCGCCGCTCGCCACTCAAACCAGCGAATGAGCTGCCGTATACCACTGCATTTAGCACGGTCAAGGAAATGATGATGATCGAATAAGCATCGTGCATGTTTTGGAATAGCTGATAAAGCACAATCGCAGCGGCAATATTCATCAGCATATAGGTGATCAAATGCTGCATCCGTCCTTGGAGGCGAAGCCAGCTGATGACGGCAATAGCCAAGAAAATGACGCTCAGCGGCGCTTTCCCGATCCAGGCGATGGATACGAGCCCCATGGCGAAGCCAACCGTAAACACCGTGTAGCGAACGACCGCATTTACGCGTGGCAGCAATAGCATCGGTACGATGAACAGCAGCGATAAGGCATAAAGGGCATATTGCGTCTTCAGCGGCCCGTTCTCATCCGTTAGCAGCACGACAAGGCCAATAACAGAAATGCTGCCGATGATGATGCCCACAATCGTAATGACTGTTGAGACGATGCTGCCCAGCAGATGGTGGTCAGTGGTCTTTTCTGCTGTAGTATTCACGGACTGCTGAGCAGCTTCCGAAGCAGACTCTTTAACCCCCTCTGTCGTTCTCTCGGCAGTGGTTTTATTGCCTAACTTGTTCATATAGCGGAAAAACAGCACGTTTGCCGTAAGCAGCACGATAACGAACAAGATGCCTAGCACGAAACGGAAGACGGACTCGGTCTCCAACGAGAAACGAATGAATTTTGCCACCGTATAAGCGGATGCAGCTAGTGCGGTAAGAGTCAGCATCGTTTTATCAAGCCGTATTCGCATGAAGTAATAGAAGCAGGTCGCAATGACGGCGATATCCAAAACATTCATGAAGAGCGATAGGCCGGCATGGTCAAAGGCGCCAGCGAGGTTGAGCAGCGAAATATGCAGCATTACAAAGCTTGCCAGACGAACGATTTCAGAAGCAAGCCGCTTTGTCTGTGCCAGCAGGAACAGAGCTAGATTGAACGCCACATAAGTGGAATCGGCCAGCAGGGTGTTCATCTCTACATTAGGCGTAAACAAACGATAATCGAATAAAAAATACAGCGTGAAATGCGCCAGTATATAAGTCAGCACATATAGCGGCTTGTATCGCGTTATCCAAGCGAGCAGCAGGCTCGGCAGAGTTGAAATGAGACAAATGACGTAAGGAGGCTGATGCAGATTATATATTTGGTCAGCAAGCGCTGCGGCTGCTCCAAAGGCGATGCAGCCTGCGATGAGGAGGATGCCGCTTAGAAAAGCGGACAAGCCAAGCGGAAGCTTGCTCCGGGAGAAGCCGAAAGACAGCACATAGAAAAATAAAACGAATCCGCCGGAGGTCAGCATTTTGTGAGAGCTGCTGAGTCCGCTCCAATTCGCAGCGAATAAATAGAAAATAGCCGCAAGCAGCAATGCAATGCCCATCAGGAAGCCCATTCTTATCATGTTTATACGCAGCATAGCGTTCACTTGCCTTTCTCTGGAAGTATACGCCTCATTATATTCTCCTATTTGCCAGCGAACTAGTACTCACTTTTTATAGTACCGAATCGCCTAACAGCAGCTCGAAACTATTTTCCTGATTTTGGCGTTTAGATCATAGGAGTAGATGGAATGAGAGAAGGGGTTGGTTTCTAATGGTTCTGAAAATAGTGCAGGCAGCAGCTGTTTGTATTCTGCTGCTCACAGGCTGCTCCGCAGCCGAGAATGCGCCGCAGTCCGATACAGCGGCATCCGCCAACACGGCATCACCTGAAGCTGAAGCGACGCAAGTGCCGGAAGCTGGTTCGGCGCTGGAGCCAGAGTCTTCCGCGGGTTCAAGCCCGAGTGAAACGGCTGATGCATCCGCCAACACGCTCGCCGATTTTGAACCGGGGATGGACATTGATTGGGAAGCGGCTCAATCCGAGCTGAAGGAGCAAGGGATGGCGGAAGCGCTGCACGCGAATTTGGAGGCGCTGCTGAAGCAGGATCAGAAGGCATTTAACAGCACCTTTCTTGATCAGGCGCATGCGGAGCCGTTTCAGTTTTATTTGAGCTATTACCAATATTATTTTACGGGAATCGGAGATGTCACTTACTTTGACTCTGGCAATATCAATGTAGTTGTAAAGGTCAATTTATGGTCGGAGGCAGGTTTCGAAGAGAACAGCGCAATGACCTACACCTTCCAAAAAAACAAAGAAGGCGGCTACAAAATCGCCGTTATCGATTAAGCGGTCTATACCGTCGGCTTGCTTTTTTACCGTAAAACGCAACTTCATCTTAGTAGGAAGCGTCTATATTTTCAGCATATCAGAGGAAAAAATGACTAAAAAATCTGGAGGTTTTAAGGAAATGAGATTCAAACGGGCGCTTCTGCTCCTCTTATTATTTATATTGATGATCCCGGCAGGCGTAGCGCCAGCTTCTGTACAAGCTGCGGCAGCGCCGACGATTCAAATTGTACTGGATGGCAAAGTGGTAAGCAGCGATGTCCCGCCGTATTTGCGGGAGGATTTGAACGTAACGATGGTGCCGCTGCGCGTCATTAGCGAAAGTCTGGGCGCACAGGTGAGATGGTCGCAGGCGGCTAAGCAAGTAACGATTAGTCAGGATGATACGATTATTACGATGGTTTCGGGGCAAAATAGCGCATTCGTGAACGGCAGCGTCATTACGCTCGATGCGACGGTTCAGACCGTGAGCGGCCGTGTCATGGTACCGCTTCGTTTTGTCAGCAATCAGCTGGGCGTTGCTGTGAGATGGGATAATGAAGCCAAGGTCGTTAATTTGTACAAGGATACCGTTAGTCCGGTACCAAGCACGCCAGCGAGCCCGGCCGCAACGCCTGCTCCAACACCCTCGGCTACCGCGAAGCCGAGTCCAACGGCGACTCCGATACCAACTTCTACACCGGCCCCAACTCCTGCTGCTACAACAGAGCCGATGCCGCCGGTAGTCGTACCGACTCCCGCTGCGGGCACCGAGCTAAGAGGAGTTTGGGTATCGACGATCTACAATTTGGACTTTCCTTCAACGGCTTCCTATGGAAAACAGGCTGTGCAAGAGAAGGAATTTAAAGCATTGCTCGATGATGTGCAGGCGATGGGGATGAATGCCGTATTCGTACAGGTTCGTCCATCGGCTGATGCGCTTTACCCATCATCGCTTGTCCCTTGGTCGAAGGTGCTTACGGGCAAGCAAGGAGTAGCGCCTACCTACGATCCGCTGCAATTTATGCTGGATGAGACGCATCGCCGCGGCATGACGTTCCATGCCTGGTTCAATCCATTCCGGGCAAATACGGATACAGATACGAGCAAGCTCGCTTCCAATCATGTAGCGGTGGAGCATCCCGACTGGGTGCTGACCTCCGGCTCGCAGCTGCTCATTAATCCGGGCGTTCCGGCCGCACGCCAGCATGTGATTGATGTCATTATGGAAGTTGTGAACAATTACGATATCGATGGCGTGCATTTGGACGATTATTTTTATCCGTCCAACATTACGCTGAGCGATGATGCCACATTCAAGGCCTATAACAGCAAGAAGCTGGCGACCAAGGCGGAATGGAGACGCAGCAACATTGATGAATTCGTAAGGCAGCTCGACGAGTCGATTCATAGCGTCAGGCCGACGGTTGATTTTGGCATCAGCCCATTCGGTGTATGGCGCAACAAATCGCAGGATGCGAACGGCTCCGATACGAATGCTGGAGTCACTGCCTACGACAGCATGTCGGCTGATGTGCGCAAATGGGTCAAGCAGGGCTGGATCGATTATGTCGCTCCTCAAGTGTATTGGAGCATGTCCCTCTCCGCAGCGCGTTACGATAAAGTGGTAGATTGGTGGGCAGCCCAAGTGGCGAACACGGGTGTCGATCTTTATATCGGCCATGCCGCCTACAAGCTGGGAACGAAAGAAACAGGGTGGCAAACCTCGGAGGAACTGATCAAGCAGCTGAAATACAATACGAAGCATCCTGAGGTGAAGGGCGATATTTATTTCAGTGCCAAAGACCTGCGCAAAAACCCGCTCGGCATAATTGAAGCTTTGAAAAGCTACTACGGGAAGTAAGATCGAACAGCGTCCAAACGCACTTCTATATTTATAAAATAAAGCCAAAACAGCCGCTGCCCCCTTTTTAAGGAAGGGAACAGCGGCTGTTTTTTATTAGCCTCCAAGCAGCAGCGTGCCTGAGCCGTTTGATTTACAAAAGGTCCTGACGTGCCTGCTTCAACGCATCCTCAAGCCCGCCTTCAACAATCGTAAGCGGGACGGACAGCATGAGGTTGGTTGGCAGCTCGAAGTTTTCTACCTGCATGCCATCCTGATACAGTCCGGTTTGCGAATTGATGCCCGGCAGCAGCTTCTCTGCCTGTGTGCGCTTATCGCTGACGAAGCCGTACAGCTTCTTATTCATCGCGTAGCCAAGCCCGCACTCAAATACAGTGCCGGAATCCGGCTCATGCCCGCGAAAAGGGTTCAAGTTGGCGATGATGACATCGGCCTTCTGCACAAGCTTGACGTTGCCAGCGAATATCGCCTGCGCCGTCTCCCATTTTGTCGGTGAAGGCTTAATATCTTTATCCAGTGGGAAAATGCCTTCAAAGCCGTATGCTTCGCACAGCTCCTTCATTTGCTTGCCCAGCTCCACAGCATCGGTGCGGAACACCTCAAAGCCCGCCATGTATACTTTTAGTTTCCCAGTTGTCGTCTCGTCCATTCCCATTCTCCTTCGTGCCTAAGGCACGTTTTTAAGCTTTATTCTACTACGTCTCTAATTAAAGTAGCAATAAAAAGGCAGCTGCCCGGCTTGACTGGCTGGTCATCCAAGTCTATACTGGAACTAATTTGAAGAAGGAGGCTGATGTTATATGAGCACAATGAGCAGAGGATTGGTTGTTATGGCGTCGGTCTCTACGGACTTAAGCTAAGAAGACGGATAGAGCATTAGGCTTATGCTGGGCAAGGCGCAGCAGGGCTGCTTTTGAAGCTTTTTTGTGTCCGCAGGAGACCAGGTTGGTGTCTTGCGGACTTTTTTTCATGCGAAAGGGGCTCTGGCCGCCGAAAGGTGGAGACAGACAGCCCTTTGCGCTTGTGCATACGGATGCTGCTCCCCAGCATCGCTGTGCGAGAAAAAGACCGCAGGATCATGCTGTGGTCTTTTTTTGTTGTACCTAAATAAATAATCATTCGACAAACGGAGGAATACGATTTGACATTGAAACCAGAAAATCAAGAAATCAAGCAACAACCGGATACACAGAAACAAAAAACGCTGCTGCAAGCCTATGGCTGGAATGAGCATTGGGAAGCGGAGCTGCAGCGTGCAAGAGCAGGAGCAGGAGCAGGAGCAGGAGCAGGAGCAGGAGCAGGAGGTGTACCGCTGGTGGCGGCGCGTGTAGTAGCGCAGTTTTCGCATCAGTACCGAATTGTGACGGAGGCAGGCGAGCAGGCGGCCGTTGTCACCGGAAAGTTCGAGTTTGAAGCGGTCAATCGCGGTGATTTTCCAGCGGTAGGCGATTGGGTGCTGGTGCAGCCGCTTCCCGGTGAAGCGAGGGCCGTTATTCATGCGCTGCTGCCTCGCCGCTCAGCGATGGTGCGCAAGGAGGCGGGACAGCGGGTCGATGTGCAGGTGATCAGCGCCAATCTGGATTATGTTTTTATAACGAACGCCTTGAATCAGGATTTTAATTTGCGGAAAATAGAGCGTTACTTGCTCGCTGTCTGGGAAAGCGGGGCGAGGCCGGTTGTGCTGTTGACCAAGGCCGATCTTTGCGATGACCCGGATCATTATGCTGCACTGGTGGAGGGGGTAGCTCCCGGCGTTCCCGTCCATGCCGTGAGTGCTTTTGAAAATCAGGGGCGGGAGGCGCTATCCGAGTACTTGCTCCCCGGGCAGACGATTGCGATAACCGGCTCATCCGGTGTTGGCAAATCAACGCTGCTTAACTGGCTGGCAGATGCAGAGAAGCAGCGCGTCCAGGACATTCGCGAAAGCGACGCCAGAGGACGTCATACGACGACGCACCGCGAAATGTTTGTGACGCCGAGCGGCGCGATTATCGTTGACACGCCAGGTATGCGGGAGCTGCAATTATGGGAGTCGGATGAGGGGATGGATACTACCTTTTCCGATATTGGAGAGCTGGCTGCCAGCTGTCGTTTTCAAGATTGCCGTCATGAAAGGGAGGAGGGCTGTGCGGTCAAGCAGGCGATTGCAGATGGAACGCTGGAGCAGCGCCGCTTCGCCAACTTCAAGAAGATGGAGAAGGAGCTCGCTCATATGGCACGTAAAGAGGAATCGGTGAACAGGCGCACGAAAAAACAGGCTGAGAAGCGCGTGTCTGCCAAATCGCGAGTGGGGAGACGGGCGGCTTCGACCTATGAGGGCGATATAGGCGATGATGAATAAATAACTCAACAGCGACTAGAAATATGCTGAATACAGGCTCTGAAAATGCGAATAATGAAAAACCGCCTGCTCCCCGGAATTCTGGAGGCAGGCGGTTTTTCGCGTCCAGCATACGCTGGATCTGCGATTTAAAAATCCCGCTCAGCGTCAAAAATGTCGATCAGCTTGTCCAAATCCACCTCGATGCCGGATTCGGCGAGGTTCACCTTCGCATTTTTCAACAGATCGTGCAGCACCTCGTATATTTCCTCGCGCTCTATCGTTTCAATGAAGCCGCTGCGGCTGTCCATTTTATTGAGCGTAGCTGTAAAATCCGTCACGAGCGCCGCCAGAGCAGCGTGCACTTCCGCGGCATTCATGCCGGCAGCGGCTTGCTTCTCCAGCGTCCCAAGCTCGCCCAGCATTTTTTTATAGAGATTCATCGCTTTTTTGGCGTTGGTGCTCGTAATATGCTCGCGGCCGTCCCAGTCGCGAAACGGATTGGTCAAATTTTCAGCCATCCATTCGGGCTTGCGGGGCTTGGTGACGGATAGATCAAGACCATTGGCAGCCGCTTTTTTGTAGCGGGCTTTGATCGTCTTGGCGGCATCAGCCGGAAGACTGTCCAGCCATAGCATGCTGAGCTGCGGCAGCGTATCTGGCAGCGGAAACTCCTCGCCGGTGAAGCCGAATAGATCATAGGTTGTAAAGGTGTGCAGGCCTATCAGCTTGACGATTTTGCCCATGTTGGCAGCGTACCCTGGCGCTCCCCAAATCCGCAGCTCGTGCAAATGAGGAAACTGCCCGGCGAGCTCGGCCAAATCGATGTCCGCCACTCCGCGAATATTCAGTGCCCCTAACTGGCTCAGTCCGTAATGGCTTGTCGCTTGTTTATCCACCATGAGCAGAAGCTCCTTGCCATCATGCTCCGCGTAAATACGCAGCTTCTCGGAAACGGTGCCGACCAAGGAAAGCTGGCTCAGCCCTTTAGGAAGCGTTAGCGATTCTACATCATCAGCCTTTAAAATAAGGCGGTTTAAGCTCGTGCCTGTGAAATCCAGCTCTGTAGCGCGGGGATCGTCCAAGCTCAGCTCAGTTATAAACGGTGTGTCTCGCAAATAGTCGATCAGTTCCGGCTTATACGGGTGCGAGGTATGAATCGCAGTTAAGCAGGGCAGCTTATGCAGCTCTGACCAATCCCCCAGCTGCTCCAGCGCTCCTTGGCGTATCGTGCTTGTTGACAGCTTTGCCGGAAATCCGGCAATGTCCACCTGTTCGTCGGAGCCCGCTGCTGCTTTAAAACGGGCGCGAAGCTCAGCTGGAATCGCCTCCCACTGGAGCTGGCGATATAAGCTGCCTCCCGTCCTCCAGCTGGCATAGCTATTGCATTCCGCTTCAATAAGCGGAGGAATATTGCCGACCAAGCGATAATGCTTGGGCACATTGGCATCCACAAAGCTGTAATCCCAGCGGTCGTTCCAAAAATAATAATTGCATACGAGTGGCTTTATATGCTGAAGCTCGTCCTCGGTCGGCAGCTGGTCGCTGTGCCAATCCAGTTCCAGGACGGCGGCCAAAACTTTGTGACGGCTCGAAGCTTGCTCTTTTATCTTAATAACCTGACAGGCGGCATATTGCTGAAGCCGCTCTTCATATACAACATAAATATCTCCAATCTTGGCGATCATCTTATCATCCTTTCGGTACGAAGCACAGCTATAAGAAAATTATACCAAAAAGGATAGGAGCAGCCGTCCGCCGGAGGGGCTGTTCTTGGGCAGGGCGGTTAGGGCTGTGGGCTTAAATCCAGCTCATACAGCGGTCATATGGTCATTATGCCACAGCTTAAGCGGTGACTAATACGCCATTTTTCAAATGTAAAATGCGGTCACATAAATGCAGTACACGCTCATCATGGGTAACCATAACGGCGGCTTTTCCATGTGTTTTCACCTCACGGGCGAGCATCGCCACAACATCTTGTCCACGGCTCGCATCCAGGCTCGCCGTCGGCTCATCGGCAAATAAAATAGCCGGGTCATTCATCCAGGCACGCGCAATGGCAACACGCTGTTTTTCTCCGCCAGAGAGCTGATTCGGATAGGCTGACCGCCGATGCAGCAATCCCAGACGCTCCAGCAGTATCGCTGATCGTACCTGAGCCCCTCGTTTATCCCTATCAGCCAGCTTGGCGACGAGCATAAGCTGCTCCTCCACCTTCAAATATGGAAGCAAATTAGCGCTTTGAAAAATAAAACCGATGTTATGCAGCCGCAGCTTGCTGAGCTGCTGCCCGTTTTTGCCGGCAAGCGATTCGCCGTCGATGAGCACCTCGCCGCTTGTCGGCGTCAGAAGCGCCCCTGCGATGGATAGAAAGGTGCTTTTGCCTGAGCCGGAAGGCCCCATAACCGCGACGAGCTCTCCCGCCTTTACTTCAAGCGATAGCTTATCCAGCACGGTCAGCTCGGTATCGCCATCATGATAAACCCGTGTAATTTCATTCAGCATAAGCTTTGTCGTTGTCATCCTGCAGCCCTCCCTATCGCATCAAGCGCATCGGTTCGCGTCACTTGAAGGACTGAAACAAGCGAGCCAAGCAGCGACATGGCGATAAACAGCAGGCAAGTATAGCCGATTGTCACTGGCGATAGCTGAAATGGCATGGAAGCAGGCAGCGCCGCCTGCATGACCGCGACCAGCATGCAGCTTACGGCTAAGCTTGCGACAGCGAGGACAAGTGCTTGAGCCACAACGCTGCGGGCTAAATAGATGGTTTTGGTGCCAATTGCTTTAAGGATGCCGAATTGGCCTGTCTTCTGAATGGTAATGACGTAGAAGAAGACGGCAAGCACGAAAGCGGAAATGACGAACAGGAAGCCGATCATCATCATTAGCGAGCCTTGCTCTTCCTTGTAGCCGGGAATGCTGGCTACCGCTTGTTTATTCGTAATCATTTCCGTACCTTCAAGCTGCTGTGAAAGCAGCTCCGCTTCTGCATCCGTTGCTTGAATGGCGATGGCGTTGAAGGGAGCGGCAAATGAGGGATCAGCCGCAGCCCGGCCTGCCATTTGCTGCTTCAGCTGCTGCCAGTCGCGCAGGTTCATAAATACGGCAGGCGTATGGCTGAACGACTGATTTTCCGTAAAGCCGCTAACAGTCCACGTGAGTCCCGTCGTTTGGTCATGCAGCAAGCTGCCGACGGTAATGCCTTCCTCCGCCAGCTTGCGGTCTACGACAACTTCCCCGGCTCCCGTGTTTGTGACGGCTGAGCCGGAGACGACCGTCGGAGCGAGCCAGCTGCCCATGTCCACACCAAATAACGTAATGTCTGTTTTCATCCCGTCTGTTCCGCCGGTTACCGTCGTCATCTGCACGCCAAGCCGCTGGGCATTCACGTCGCCAACGACCGAACGGGCGGTGTTAAGCTCCTTCTCCCCAACGATGGAGCGGGCGAAGCGCTGGCTCGCGTCCTGCTGCATAAGGAAATGGGTAGCAGGCATATTTTCAACCGCAGAGGCATTCGCATAAGCGAGCCCGCCCGCAAGTCCGGTTACGAACAGGACCAGAAAGGAAACGAGCAGCATAATCGCCATAATGAGCAAATAACGGGTTTTGGCAAAACGCATTTCTCTAAGAGCCAAATACATTCTCATCCCTCCTACTTGTGATGCCACAAGTGTAGAAAGTGAAAATGAACGGCGTATGAACGGCAAATTACAAATGAGGATAACCATAAAACGATAAGTTAGGGTTGGGGAAGTGTCACGGTGAAGGTCGTGCCTAGACCGGGCTCGCTTGCAGCCTCAATCGTCCCGTTATGCAGGTGGACGATCTTTTGGGTAATGGCGAGCCCTAGCCCAGAGCCGCCCGAGTCGACCGAGTCATCTGGACGGTCGTGTGGGCCAGAGTCTCCACCGATCCCTCGTTCTCTGGCCCGATCGGCGCGGTAGAAGCGATCGAACAAAAACGGCAGCTGCTCCTTGCTGATGCCATCTCCCGTGTCGGTGACCCGAATGACACAGCATCCTCGCTCAAGCTTGGCTTCAATCTCAATCGCCCTTCCTGCCGGCGTGTATTTTACAGCATTGGACAGCAGATTCATCCACACCTGATTAAGCAGCATTTCATCGCCATCGAGCATGAGAGAGCTGGGGACAGCGATCTTGAGCGCAAGCTCCTTCTCCGTCAGCTGCCACTCCATCACTTGCGCAACCTGTCGCAGCTGAGTACGCAGAATGAAGGGCTTGCGCTGAAGCACATCCGCTGCCTGGTCCAGCGAGGAGAGCAGCAGCAGCTCCTTGGTGAGTGCCGCAAGGCGGCGGCTTTCCTCGCCAATGATAGCGGCGTAATGGGTGCGTTCCCCAGCTGGCACATCCTTCTCCGCCAAAGCTTGGGCAAAGCCTTGTATGGAGGTAAGCGGCGACTGGATTTCGTGCGAGACGTTGGCGACGAACTCCTGCCGCGCTTGCTCTACCCGCTCCAGCTCCTGGCTCATGGTTGTAAAATGGGCGGCGAGCTGCCCGATTTCATCCCGCCGATTCGTATTTAGGGACAAGGCATAGTGTCCTTGGGCAATTCGCTTCGTTGCTTCCGTCAGCCTCGTGACGGGCTTGACCAAATAGCGGGTGCTGAGCAGGAAGCAGAGCAGGCTGAAGGCGACGGTCAGCAGTCCGATCATCGCGAAGAAGCTGCGCAGCTCGCCAAATTGCAAAATGACATCCGGGCGTATGAACAGGGCGTACTGCTTGCCGTCCAATTGCAGCGGAACGCCAACCGTATTGCTGAGCGTGTTATCGAAAAAGCCCGTAATGAAAGGCTGATTGGGAAACTCTGCGATGCCGTGGTATTGCCCGCCGGCAAGTACGCTGCTCAGCACGTCATCCGCCAGCTCTTTTTCACGAAAGGCACGCCCGAAAAAAAGCTCCTCTTCCTGACCGTCCGCCAGCAATATCTCATAGCCGAGCTCGGCTGCATTGGCAAAGTAAGCGGTGGCCAGCTCCGGCTGGGCTTCAGCGAACTGCTGCATTTGCAGGGCGATGCTCGTCAGCTTGGCATCGTTATAGGGCTTGAGCTTGTTATGATAATAAAGATTGGAGACCAGAAACCCGAGCAGGCTGCTGCCAATAATCGCCGCCATTGCCACTAGAAATACTCTGGAGTATAGCGACTTCATGGCGCTGCCGCCTCGATCTTATAACCGATGCCCCGCACGGTCGTAATGCGAAAATCTTGATCATGAGCGGCAAAACGCTGCCGCAGCCGTTTTATATGCACATCCACCGTCCGTTCATCCCCTTCATAATCCGCCGCCCATACGAGCCGTATAAGCTCCTCGCGGGAAAACAGCCGTCCTGGGTATTCGGCAAGCTGCGCCAGCAGCTCAAACTCCTTAAGCGGCAGCAGCAGCATCGCATCGCCATCGGCAATCTCGTAGTTTCTACGGTCAATGGTGAGGCGGCCGAGCTGGATTTTGTCACTGGAGGAAATGGAATAACGGCGAAACAGCGCCTTGATGCGAAACAGCAGCTCCTCTGGTTCAAACGGCTTGGTGACATAATCGTCAGTGCCGCGCAAATAACCCTGCTCCTTATCGGTCAGCTGTTCCCGCGCCGTCAGCAAAATAATAGGAATATCATAATTCGTCCGAATGTACCCGCACAGCTCTAGTCCATCCATCCGCGGCATCATGACATCTAGTATCGCAAGATCTACCGAATGCTCCTTTAGCTTATGCAAAGCATCCTCTCCCTCTTTTGCCTCAACGACGCGATAGCCTTCTTTCGTCATAAAGTGCCTCAGCAGCGTGCGAATATGGGGATCGTCGTCGACTACAAGCAGCGTTTTCATCGTAACCTCCTGAATAAAGCGAATGAATTAGAATTTCCTTATATTTCTAACTGTAGCATTTGCGATAATGTTACAATACAGGAACTATACAAAAATTCAAAGCGTGGAGGTACGGATGGTGAAGGTATTGATTCTGGGAGGAACGCAGTTTTTCGGAAAAAAGCTTGTGCAGCGGCTTATTGATCAGCAGGCGGAAGTGACGATCGTTACTCGCGGCATTAAGCCTGACCCTTTTGGCGACATGGTAAAACGCATATGTGTCGACCGAACTGACGCGGCCGCATTAGCTGAAGCTGTTGGCGGGTCAAGCTTCGACGTCATCTACGACAATATTTGCTTCTCGCCTAAGGAAGCGCGGGAGGCCGTTCACCTATTTAGTGGTCGCACGAGCAAATATATCGTCACTTCTTCGATGAGCGTATATCCATTCGGTGAGGAACCGCTCACGGAGCAGGTTTTTGATCCTTATACTTGCGAGTTGCCCGAGCCAGATACATTCTCCTCCCTCAGTTATGCCGACGGAAAACGGCTAGTTGAGGCGGTTTTTATGCAAGAGGCGCCGTTTCCGGTAGCAGCGGTTCGCTTTCCGATCGTCCTCGGGCCGGATGATTACACCCGCCGGCTGCACTTCCATATTGAACATGTGCAAAAAGAAATAGCGATTGGCATGCCTGCTCCCGCAGCGAAGCTTTCGTTCATTCACTCAAATGAAGCGGCTGAATTCCTTGATTGGCTTGGTAAATCTGAGCTTACAGGGCCGATTAATGCTTGCTCTCAAGGAAAAGTCGGCTTGAATCAAATCATGTCGCTTATTGAAAGAAATGTGGGTAAACGTGCAAAAATTGTTGAAAAAGCATCCGAACAACATCAGTCGCCGTTTGGAGTGCCGGCTTCATGGTATATGGATACAAGCAAGGCGGAATCGGCAGGATTTGCATTTAAGCACATAGATGGTTGGCTGCCAGAATTGATTGATTTGCTGGCAAAAACGAAGCAATAAAGTGATTTTATAAAGAGGAGAAGAGGCTGATGCTGGAAAGGTTTGAAGGCGATGATACGGTGCTGGAGCAGGCTTCATTCCTCGCCGATGAAGTCGCCTATAATATCATTTACCGAGTTTGTGATTCGGAGACGAAGCTCTGCTGGAAGACGGCGGATGATACGTTGATTTTTGCAAAAACACCCGGCAATAGCGGCTGGCTGTGGATGGCGCCCGGGCTGCCGGACGCGGTTCGTGAGAAAATGGCTCGAAATCTGGCGGGGCAGCTGTATAGAGAAGGCATCGAGGTGACGGGGATATCGGGCAGCCCAGAGCTGGCCGGACTTTTCGCCAGAGTGTATCCGCCGTTAACAGGGCAGAGCCAGCGTCTGCATATAAAGCTGGAGGCTTATCGGTGCCCCGTCGTACGGCCGCCTTCAGGCATAGCGGGCGCCATAAGGAAAGCGAGAACGGAAGATATTAAGACGGTGGCTGGTTTCATCGCTGCGTTCACGCAGGAGGCATACGGCCAGCAGGTGGAGGTAGCTAGCCAAATTCCGGCTGCTGCGGAAATGGTAGAATCGGGTGAATTATATGTGTGGGTGGAGGAGGAGAAGCTTGTATCCATGGCAGCGATAGCCCATCGGACGGCAAGGCATGCGAGAATTAATGCGGTTTATACGGGGCTGGATGCAAGAAATCGCGGATTTGCCAGTGCATTGGTCGCAGAGGTAAGCACCATTATTGTGGCAGGGGGGTTAGAACCGATGCTGTATGCGGATGTGCAAAATCCTGCCGCAAATAAAGCGTATCGCAATATTGGCTTTCGCCCCAGCGGACAAATTTTTGAATACCGCTTCACCTAGTACGTCCTGTGCACTCGCCGCTTGTTGCTCGCAAGTATGTTAACCTTCGTGATATAATTTGGTTAACAGTGAAAGCGAGAAGCGGGAGGAAGTGTCATGAACATTCGTTTGCGGGGCCATCATTTATTTTGTCTGCTCGGTTATCGAGGCAAGGGCTACTCGGAGGGCTTCTGCGTCAATATGACAGCCGTTTATGAGCAGCTGCGTCAGCAGCCGGATACGGTCATCGAAATTATTGACGGGCCTGACGATATTTGCAAGGCGTTCCCGACGGATAAGCCGTCCCATTGCCAGAATACGAGCGTCTACCAGAAGGACCAAGCCATTTTGAAGGAAGTTGGTTTAACGATAGGCAGTGTGGCAAAATGGTCCGATGTGTGCGAGTCAGTCGCAAGCCGCATTGTGCCTGACGATATTAACCGCCTATGCTCGGACTGCCCATGGCAGCCGTACGGCATGTGCCAGGAGGGCATCGGCCATATCCGCGAATCTCGAGAGCTGAGGGCGCTCCCGGTCCCTTACTTTGAATCTACGTCTAACTAGAAAGTTGCGTGATATATGATATTGGGCAATATTCTAATTTATGGGTTCCTCTTCTTTTATGTTGTTATATTTCTTTTGATCACATTCATAATAAGGAAAAAGTCAAAAAGTAAGATAACACATACGGGTTATTGGATTTTAGCAGTTTTATTCCTATTGTTAGGTATTAGTACTTGGTTACTGTTGGATGGTGCTAATAAGGCTGTAGCTGTTCTCATTCCCGTTATCATGCTGTCAATGATCACTGTCATTAAAATGATGAGGACGCAATAAAAGAAGAAGCAATCCCGAGAGGTTAATACTCGGAATTGCTTCTTTTTGGTTAATGATCATAATTGTAAAGAAATTTAGCTTAAGCTTGGTTTATAACGGGCTTGCCAACTATAATTAAAGCGGTTCACCGCTAATTTCCATGCCCCGAACGCCATCCATGGAAGCCATGACGAGCGTTAGATCGCTGAAAAGGCTTGTTCCTTTGAATTTCACCTGAATAATAACATTCATCGTCTTCGAACCGCCCATTTGCTCAGAGGAGTCGTCGTCGTCATCCAATATGGTCAGCTTATGAATTTTCATGCCGTGCTCATGGAAAGTGGCGACTATGTCCTGCAAGCCGGAAGAGTGCTTCGCCAGCTTAAATCTAATTTCATGAATGCGTTTTGCCCGTGAAAATGTTTTTTCCAGTTTGTTGAACACAAACAAAGATATCACCGCCAATGTAGTAGAGATAGCTGCTGCAACATAAAATCCAGCTCCAACCGATAGACCGATGGCTGCTACAACCCACAAAGAAGCTGCCGTTGTCAGGCCTGATATGCCATTGCCTTTGCGGAGAATGGTGCCGGCTCCCAGGAAGCCGATGCCGCTGATGACCTGCGCCGCGAGCCTTGCCGGATCGAGACTAACACGAGGCTCGTTCGCGAATGCAGCGAATCCGTACATGGATAGCAATACGACGGTAGAAGAGCCTAGAGATACGAGAATATGCGTACGGAAGCCTGCGGAATGGCCCCCGAATTCGCGCTCCAGGCCGACAAGCCCGCCAAGCACGACTGCGAGCAGCAGGCGAATGGTCAGCTCATAATAGCTGATTTCCCATACGGAAGAAACGGCGTTCGTCATGTTAATCTCCTTTCCCGAAGAGTGGCGTCAGCGGCTGCAGACGGGTAAACGAATCAGGTTTATTTTTCAAGCAAAAATGAAAATCTACACGCAAGTACGCTTCCTCCCCATCTTATGCAAATAATGATGCCGTCAACACTTCTGCGGTTTATCAACGATAATACGATCGAATGACCGCTTAGTCAATAGCTGGAAATTCCGGAAAGCAAGTAAAATGAAAGCGCTATACCTAATATTAGTTTAGCAGAAAGCACGTACCCGCGCAGTACAATGGCGCAAAACGGCTGAAATAAAAAGACGAAAAAATGAAATATAATAACTTTATAATGATTGATTTGATCAAATAGAACTGTGGAAACCGCTCCTTTACAAGCCCGGCCTGCTAATGAACCCACACGGTGATTAATTCGAGCGAAACATATAAATACTAATTGGTGAAAAGGGGGAGCGCATATGGGTGCTGGGGTTGTGGTAAAGCAGGTTTTACTAGCGGAGGAGAAGGGGACCTTCGTAACCCGCGAGGTGCCAAGCATTGAAGTGCAGCTAGGCGGTATTCCGGGCGACCGTCATTATGGACTGCTCCGTCCAGCGGATTCTCGGCAAAAAATTTATTCTCGCGGCACGATGATTGCAAACCGCAGGCAGATCAGTATTGTGTCGGCAGAAGAGTGTGCGATTATCGCGGAAAATATGGGCTTGCCGCTTATTAAACCGCAGTGGCTAGGGGCTAACCTGCTTATTAGCGGCATCGAGAAGCTGACGGAGCTTCCGGTAGGGACGAGACTGCTGTTTCCAGATGGTACAGGCTTAATTTGTGAAGGTGAAAATCTGCCGTGCATCGCCCCCGGCAAGGTCATCGAGGAGGCAATTGGACATGCAGGGCTGCACAGCAAATTTGTTCCTGCCGCCCGCAAGCGCAGGGGAATTGTCTGTTCCGTTGAATGCGAAGGCAGCATTAAAACGGGTGACAGCGTACGCGTCATGAGGGTTAAGGCTGAAGGATAGAAACGTGCAAAGCATATTTTGCGGCTGAAAAGGGTACGCTGGCTCGTATAGGGTGGTGGTCGCAAGTGGTAACCCCGTTTCATCAGCGAATGGCGGAGCTGTGGCTGCAAAGCAAAAAAAGACCGCTTTCGCCAAGCGAAGCTGCAGAGCTGGAGCAATGCCAGCAGCTCAATGTGAATTATGTCAGCGAAGCCGCTTATTTGGCGAATATGTCGCTGCTTGCTTCAATGAGCAAGGATGTAGATTGGCAGCATGAAATATGCAAGGAAATCGAGCAATTCCAGCTGACGGGCAAACGGAAAAAATCCGGCACGGCAGGTGCGGAATAAATGCTAAAACCAATAAGCAGCGCAAAGTACCGTTTCTCTCGGCGATAGTGGGGAGAAGCGGTATTTTTCTGTTTCGGATGTTTCGGCTGCATAAAACGGCCATTAACACCAAAGGACAGCAGCGTCATATACACTTGTAGTAGCGTTTAAGGGTAAAATAGAGAGAGGAGTAATGAATTTTTTTGAAATATAGGAAAGGATATGATTTTTTTATCCATTCTCTATATTTCATCGCGAAACGGTAGCTTTGCCGCCAGAGGACGGCTTTCGGCCGTTTACGCTTGGGAAAGCGGGGGAATTTTAATGGGAACAGAATGGGACGAGCGTATGATGCAAGCTAGCAAGAGCGGGAATATAGAAGCGATCAAAACGCTGATTTCCGAAGGCATGGATTTGAATGATTCAAACAATCCAGCTATCGTTACAGCTTCAAAACAGGGCAAGCGCCCCGTATTCGAGTTTTTGCTGGAGCAGGGCGCGGATATTAATGCGGTGAATCATCTAGGCAGCTCGGCCTTGTCTCATGCCATCAGCTGGGAAAATGCTAAGGCGGTAGAAGCGCTGCTGGCACTTGGCATTGATGTCGCCTTGCATGGCGGCCTTGCTTTGCGCGGTGCGGCGGGCGGGCGTCTGGATTTGGTCAAGATGCTGGTAGAGGCAGGAGCGCCTGTTAATTTTAATGTGCCGGACATGGTGCGCCCGTATGGCGGAACACCGCTGCAAGCAGCTGCCGGCATCGGGCATTTGCCAATCGTTCGTTATTTGCTGGAGGCAGGTGCTGATCCAGCTATTAAGGACAGCTATGGAGAGCGGGCTTACACCGATGCGAAGCGCTATAAGCATAAAGAAGTGATGGAACTCATCTATTCATACGAGCCGAAGGAGCTGCATGATTTCGATAACCGAGCGGCTCAATTGAAAAAAGCAGGCCTTCCCGCCGCCATTATACGCGACCTGGGAGAGACGAGCAGCCGGGTTGAAATGCCGGATTGTGAGCAGGTATCCTATATTGAATTTGGTTCGGTATTGGACGTCTCGGAACTGGAATATGGGGGGCTCAAGCTGCTTAATTTACTTGTTGATATGGACAATTATTCGGCGCTGGGCATGTTCGTCTGGGTGCCGGCACATAAGAAATTCGCCAGCTACGATGTGGAGCATCAGGAGCTGATGCTGCTGCCGGACGCGACATGGGCGAAGCTGCGGAAAAAGCCGGGAGCGTTCATCGACCGCATATTAAACGGCGAGTATGAGCCGGAGGCGCGGGCGGACTGACTCGGGAACACAGTCGGTCCGGTTGCATACAAATCAATAAAGAGACTTCTGTTCAAGCAGCTGCTGCTTACGGAAGTCTCTTTATTTTTGCAAGCTCATGGAGAGAACTAGCTATATCAAAAAGGTGTTGCGTTAAGCTGTTGCTTTCCCTTTTCTGAGGCTCATGCCTACCCATATGCAGTGCGCCGCGAGAATTGCAATAATAAGCAGATCCGGACCGATGGCGCTGCGATCGTTGCCCAGAAACTGAATCAGGTTATGGACAAAATGGAATAGAATCAGCGGCACAATATTGCGATTTTTCACCATTAATAACGCAAGGGAAAGGCCGACTGCCAAGGAGTAAACGATTTGAATCGTCGTATCTACCGCATTTTGCCCCGATAAAGCGTTCAAAATATGAGTGACACCAAACAGCAGGCTGGACACGATGACCGCGGTGGAAGCCGATTTGCGCAGCAGGATGTTTAGAATAAGGCCGCGGTAAACCGTCTCCTCTACAAAGCCGACAAGCAAGGTGAAAAAGATGAAGAAATAAATTTCGCCCGGTGTAAGCGCCTTGAGCCCATTCGTGCCAATTACGACCAGCACAGCTACGAGCGGAAGGTAATACTTCCAGCCGCCTTGCGGAATGGCAGACAGCGGGCGAAAGCCGGCAAAGCCCCATTTTTTTCGCAAAGTTAAGTAGATGATCAAGGCAAGCGCAATAGGGATGAAAGAGAGCAGCACAGGTGCGGTATAAGCCAGTTCTTTAATGGTGGCGTAGGCTCCGGCAGCAGAGACAGCAAACAGCAGCAGCAGCTGGATAATAAGGATTGCGAGCACAGGTCTCTTTTCAGAAAAAGCGGGTTTATTTAGGGGATTGGTGTTCGTTGCGGTCATCATTTAAATCCTTCCTCTCTTTAATCGCTTGAATCCACTTCTGCTCCATTAGAAAATAGTCGAGCCCGTAGGACAGCACGGACACTCGGTAATAGTAGTTCTCCGGATTAGGCACTTCCTCCAGCTCTCCAGCAACAATGCCGGAGGTGGCCTTCAGCCTGCCAATTTCCTGACCTAAACGCATTTGGTATTCACTAAGGCGCTGCTGGCGGGTGTCTTCATCCAAATAGTCAAAAAAGAAAACCTTGAGCAGCAGCTCGCTTCGCGACAGCTGAATCGGTTCCGCCAGCCAGGCGAGAAAGGTCGCTTTGCCTTCTGGCAGCAGTGTGTAGAGCTTTTTATTTTTGCTATGATCAAGCTCCGCCGATACGCTAACCCAGCGCTTAGTCTCCAAACGCTTTAAGGCGGGATACAAGCTTCCAAAGCTCGCCCGATAGAAAATGCCGACGGAATGGTCAATCGTCTTCTTCATGTCATAGCCGCTCATTGGCTGCTCCATCAACAGCCCCAATATTATGTTTTCTAGCATCGTGATTCACTTCCATTCAGGTATTTGAATTTGTTTATAATGTATCTAATCGATATATCTATTTGATAGATATGAGTATACCTCGTTTTGGGAATTCGTCAACCATTTTTTGGAGAGGAGGCAGGCCCGCATGTTCAAAAGTTGAAGGGTGTGTAAGTTTTATTTATTATTTTGACAACTTTAGTTTACATTATGTCATGAATCCTGTATATTAAACGCATGGAGGTGGCCGTATGAAGCTCGATAATCGGGTTCGCGAATTACGGGCTCGTTTTCGAATGAGCCAGACGGAGCTGGCGGAAGCCATCGATGTCTCTCGGCAAACGATCAGCTTAATTGAACGGGGCGACTATTCCCCGTCAGTGGTTCTAGCGTTAAAGATGGCGAAGCTGTTTAAGGAGCCTGTGGAATTTATTTTCATATTGAATGATGAGGAGGAGGAACTTCAATGAGCAAGGGGAAATCACGGAAGCTGCAGTGGGTGCTTATTTTTGTCCTTAGTGGACTATTAGGATTTGGAGTTAGTTATTTTGGCATGTCGAATGCAGGGAAGTTGAATTTCGAAGGGATATCGGTGGGACTTTTTCGCCTTGATATCATCCATATGCTGTTTCTGGTCGCTTCTGTAGGAACTTGGGCTGCGAGCGTAAGGTACTGCCTGAAGTTTAACCAGGAGGAGGATAAGGAAGCGGGAGAGAAACTGCTTAGCTCCAGCATGATGCTGAACACGTTCGGTACGTATACGGCAATCGTTGGAAGCATGACGCTGCTTTCACAGATGATCATTGAGGACTTGCACGGCAAGCCAGTGCTCGCCCTTTTGATTATTTCGATATTGCTGGTGCTGGCGCATATTCGGCTGCAATCGCTGTTGTTTAAAGTGTTTAACCGCAATTTTCCGAAGCGGGTTTTTGATACCGGACGTCCTTTTGGAGCGAAGCAGGCCTATATGGACAAGCTGGATGAGGCGGAGAAATTCATTGTGTATAAAGCGTCATATCGCGCCTTCAACATGATCAACAATACGCTGTATGCGCTCGTATTTGTCACCTTTGCCTACTCCGCGTTAAGCAGCTTTCAATTGTTTCCGTTCCTCATCCTGTTAGTTTTGTTTATCGTGAACAATTTGGCGTATTTCAAGGAGACGAAGAAGTACCAGTAGCAAGCTGGCGCTTAGTGGCTGAACGGGCTTTAACCAGTAAAATCACGCCTATTAACATTTGAATACAGCCAATAAGGACGAAAAACCAAGGAAACACATATCCGAGAATGTTAGCGGTAACGGGAACGACGGCTAATTTATAACCCATTTCATAGTAACCGCTTCGTTTGATCAGGGCGATATCCAGATAATTATCTGTATGCTTGTCTATATCAACCGAACTAGCGGTTACTTGCTGGTCGGGGGAGATATAGACAAGATGGAATGATTTTTTCTCAGGCATCGTTTGTACGATAGCTATTTGATCCTGCTTATGTCCACGCTCATCATTGTTATGAAGGCGAAACACATCAATCCAAGCTCCCTCATAAAATTTTCCATTCTCATGGACAGGAACGTTCATCGGCCCAATAAGAGGAGCATCGTTCAGCAGCACCTGCAGCTCGTATCGATTTCCGCGTGGCTTCGTTACAATTTCAACCTCGTTTCCATTCAACTGACCATGGTTTCCGATCATATCGAGCTGATCAATTGTATATTGCCTGGATATTGACTTGGCTATTCTGCCTTCTCTATTCAACAAATAAATCGGGTTCAGCGAGGCGACGGCGACCCAGAGGCCTAATAATAGGAAAAATATACCGAATATTTTTTTCATGGCGAAAGTTCACAACTCATTTCAGTAATGTAGGGTAATGCCTTAATATTTTTATTCCTAAGGAAAAGGAGACGGCTGTCCCCGTGAAAAAGGCATAGAGCAGAATAGCCATCTCAGAAATATAGTAGCCGGGCGTTAGAAAAATAAAGCCGAACCCGCCCATGAAAGGGACGAGCATGGAGGGGATGAACCCGAAAATGGTCAATAATAAGGCGTAAACCGCAGTAGACTGGATATTCACAGACTTTAGGATGAGAACGATTAAAAAATAAGCAGGAACGACACAGAAAATAAAAAATAAGTTGATTCCCGTATAGAGTAGATCATATTCGCTACGTTCAGAAATTGAAAGCACAGTATAAGCTGCTTTATAAGAAAACACTCCACATAAATAACTGAAGCTAACAACTAGAAAATATATACCTAAACGCTTCATAATTTTTATTCCACCTAATTATTCATTCATCTTCAAATGGCTTCTCTAGCGTAAATATAACCTTTATTTAAACATTCCCACAGTTCTAACTTTCGTAGTACTTATTTTTATGATCCATGTTGGTCCGTTCGCTGTCCCCAATTTGTCCGGTAGATGTCCGCTGAAAAAGCTCTAAAATTGTTATAATTATCCTAACAAATGAGATGATTATGGCGATAGAGGAGGCTTAAGCAGATGGATGAGGCGAGGACGGTTATTGATTTTTATAAAAAAGAACTCTACCGCATCGGCTGGCGCATCCAGTACCAGGCGAAAAAGCAGCGCAAGCATGAATGCTCGCTCACCTATGATCCCGTACGGCCATATAGCGGTTCCGACCAGATGGAGCAGAAAATACTTGTGAAGCAGCTGCTTGCTGCGCTCCCCTCACCGCTGGGCCGAACGGTTATTCGTGAGCTGTATTTGCAGGACAAGACGGAAGCGCAGGTAGCCAAGGCGCTGAACATGAGCCAGCAGGCGGTGAATAAATGGAAGCAAAAGACGCTAAAGCAGCTATGTCAGATGATGAGTTCCTGAGGCTGCTCGACTTGGTTCGGCAAAATGACGAGCAGGCCACGCTTGCGCTGATCCGATTTTTCGAGCCGGAAATGAAGCGGATCAGCCGTTTTATCCGCATGCCCCAAGAGGATGCTGTGCAGAGCATGACTGCGGAGCTGCTTGCTTTTTTCAAGGAAGGACAAGAAGCCCCCTAGCCCAAATCGGACAGGGGGTTATAGGCAGCTAGGCATGCGGATAATTGCTCTTTACCGCCTCATCCAAGTAAATGCATAAAGCACCACATAAAAAAATAAAGTGAAAGCAAAGATCAACGACGTGAAGGGGATAAGCAGCACCTCTGCCTTCGCATTCGTTACAATCTCATAAAGCTGGCCGAATATGACATGCGGTCTTGTCCATACATCCCAAGTGTTCCAGCGGACAAACCGGCCGATATAGATGCCGAAGCTGCTGAGCAGCAAAATGCCAACAGTGAACAGCCAGCCAGCAACAGCGCCAAAGGCTTGCCTGACAAGCTGATGCAGCGAATATAACGAGACGACGCTTAGCAGCACGCCAACCGAAGCCGCTGTCAGAAAAATAAAAAGATGCTTCCAAAATTCCATCGTCTGCACAAAATGCCCGCCCCCATCGGCCTGAACCCGCATAAAGGGATGCAGCATGTCCGTAATCAAATAAGCGGAATTTGGGTAGAAGAGCAGCCATACCAGTCCTAGAGGCAGTATGATTAGTGTCTTCAACGCTGTATGCTTCTTTTTCAAATAAAAAGCTGCCAGCTCAATGATTAAGGAGAGCGCCAGTGGAACCCACGCCAGAAACACATCCCAATCCAAAAATAAATAAATTTCGCGGCCTGTTACCGCCCTTAAGTGATCCGCCAAAGTGAGGCTTGCTATAGTAGCCGCCAATAAGACGGCAATAATAACGGCTTTACTGCGCAGCTGCGTATTTTCCCAAAAATTCAGTGTAAACCCTCCCTATTCGTTTGCCTATATATGTATAACGTTTGTTTTGAGATTTTGTTGCTAGGACGTGGATGCTAACGTAAGCGTAATCGTAAGCGTAAGTGAGCCAGATCCTGATCGATGCCCACGTCAACCGTAGTTCCTCTCCTGCTGGGAATGTCACCACTCATGGATGTGAATATTTGTGAATATGAACATACGTATATGTGAACGTACTTACTGAAAAGCAGCCAGCCTCCTGCGCTTTGCTTCATGGGTCTGCTCCTAGCGAAGAAAGCTAGGCTTGGCGGACACAGCAGCAGCTATTTCAACCGAATCAAGGGTTAAGGCATAGGTCGCGGACTCAGGAGCCGCTAATTCGCTGCAAATGGCCATTTTTCAGAGATAATGTGGGCAATAACGGATTTCCTGTCCGCTTACGGCCCGAAATCGATTCAAAAGCCAAAATAGCGGAATCTCAGTCCTTGAAAAGAAGTGGGCGTCCGAACTAAGTGCAAGCTGCTGAAGCCCAACTGCTGAAGCCCAGCAATCGTGTTCCTTGCAGCATTTTTTGTTTAAGGCAGTTGACAGCGGCACAGCGATGCGTTAATATTGGTTTTATCAAATTAAATTTTATACAATTTATTAGCGATCCCATCTCATATCTACTTGCATTTCCAATTTATTGGGATAGCAATTAGCATTTTGGGTAATAAGAAAGTAGGGTGTCGCAGCACACAGCATGGAGGTAGGCACAGATGATTATTGTACAAGCATTTTTGAAGGTACAAGCAGATGCACGTGAGGCTTTTATCGAGCAGGCGAAGATTCTGATCGCCGCGACGCAGCAGGAGCCGGGCAATATAAGCTACAAGCTGTATGAGGATGCAGAGCAGCGGGGCCATTTTGTCATGCTGGAGGAATGGCGGGATCAGCAGGCGATTGACGAGCATAATGAATCGGCGCATTACACAGCATTTGCTGGCTTTGCCCGCGGCGTATTGGCGGCACCGCCAGAACTTAAGCTTTCTACACCAAAACAATAACGGAGGCTATTGATATGCAAAATTTATACACAGCAACAGTAACAGCAGTAGGCGGAAGAGACGGTCAGCTTAAATCCGAGGACGGCATTTTGGAATTAGCGATTCGCGCACCTAAGGAGCTGGGCGGCCCAGGCGGCGCAACGAATCCAGAGCAGCTTTTTGCTGGCGGCTATGCGGCTTGCTTTGAAAGTGCGTTGAACGTTGTAGCTAGAATGAAAAAGATCAAGGTTGAGAAGACGCAGGTTACAGCGCATGTCACGCTCGGCAAAGAAGACGATGGCGGCTACGGCCTGGAGGCGAAGCTGGACATTTCCGTAGTCGGAGTAGATGCGGATGTGGCGAAGGAGCTTGTTGAAGCAGCGCATCAGGTTTGCCCGTATTCGAGAGCAACAAGAGGAAACATTAAAGTGGAACTGAACATCGTTTAATCGCAAATCGAGCCATCCTTAGCGGGATGGCTTTTTTTCGTAAACAGGCATGTAGTATACTCATCGAACAGCCAGCAGCTAGCAGCCAACAGCAAGCGTTAGAGCAAAACCCTGTTCTCAATTATATTTTTCATACTAATATGGGATTTGGATGCTCCAAGCTGGGCCAGTGTGTCTTGAAATGCGGCAACCTCTCCGATAGAGGCGGTCTGTATTTTAATTAAATAATTATATTCCCCGCTAATTCGAAATAAATCCGTTACTTCGCCAGCGTTGTGGCAAAAATCGACCAGCTCTTGGCATTGCTCTGTTTTCACCAGAATAAAGGTGGTCATTCCGCGATCCAGCTCCTGCAAGCGAAACACGGTTGTGTACGAAGCGATAATATTTTTCTCTTCCAGCTTCATTATTCTTTCTTTAACGGAAGGAGAAGACATGGCGATTTGTTTGCTGATCTGTGAGATGGGCATTCTTGCATTTTGCTGAAGCAGCTGCATAATCTTTTTATCAATTTCATCAAGTTGATGATCCATTATAAGCACCCCCCAAGCTGTACTTTAAAAAATAAGTTCATTTCGCTTAATTAACTGCGATACATAAACCATTTTACCCGAAAATCCTCTTCTATCCTATGTATTTATTGCTATATTCCCCGTAAAATAAACGGCATATTCGAAACGGGAGCGATGGCAGATGACTATAAAAGGACTTGCCCATGTAGCAATTCAAGCTAAAAATTATCAAGAAACGATTGCTTTTTACACGCTCGCTTTAGGTTTTAAGGTGGGGCATCATTGGAGCTTGCCATCCTTTCAGATTGAAGAAGCTTCGATGCTGATCTCGCCTGATGGACGGACTTGTCTGGAAATTTTCGATAATGAGGCCGTCATTCCAGCACAAGGGAAAAAAGCAGCTTCTGACGAGGAAATAGCTCATGGGGCGCTGCTGCATCTGGCCTTTTATGTCGAGCAAGTCGATGTCATCTATGAGAAGTCGCTTGCCCACGGTGCCACGGCGTATATCGAACCGAGCGAGCTTTCCCTTGGGGAACCGCCGCTGCTCGTACGAAATGCACTCGTCTATAGCCCAAATGGCGAGGTTATTGAGTTTATTGAGGATGTGGATTTTGATCGCTCGGGGCTTTCGCATAATGAGCGGGCACTGAAAGAAATGAAGTAGGCATAGGCAATTGTAAATTGTAGCGTCTTTATATTTTCAGGGTGCTTATAAAATAACGAAGAAATGCGGCCCATGAGGCCGCATTTTTGATGTGTACGGAATACAGATTGACAACTTTAGGTACTGGTATTAGTACTAGTAACTGCGTGTACGCTTGAGAAGTCCCAGCAGCTCCCCCAGCACCCAGCCATAAACGGCATGGCCAACGAGCCACCAAGTCCACGCGGCACCGCTTCCGATGGACGGTGTGCGATCCGCCAGAAGCGTAGTCGGAAAAAGCACCAATCCGATCAACAGGCTGATCGCAATTACCGCATAGGTTTGCCGAACCGCAGACCAGCGAACGCTCCTAAAGAAGAGAGCTAGTCCGATGCCGACGAGCGCAGATACGACCAAGTGCAAGGCGAATTCCCCTAGCTCGGATAGCGCCAGCTCGTTCAGCAGCGGAATATAATCGACATTGAGCAGCAGCGTATAGACAGTCTCTCCAGTCAACTGCTGAACCGCCTTCATATACAATCCAAGCAGCACGCCAGCCCCTGCACCAATGGCAGCAGCGAGGGCAAGCGCCCGGGCTAAGCCGCCATTGTCCGGTTTGCGTTTATTTCGCAAACCATTGCTCCGCCATCTCGCTATGCGCGTCTGTCACATGCATGCTGATGCTGCGGTAAGCCGCCCAGAAAGCTGCTGCATCATCGGTGTAGCCGATGCCGAGCACGAAATCCGGGATCAAGTCAATCGGCATCAAAATATAAGCGAGCGCGCCAACGGCAATGACTTTAGCCGAAGTAGGCGTATTGGCGTCAATGGCGCAGTAGTACATGGCGACGGCATGCTTCGCAAATGGGATCTTTTTGGCATGCTTTTTAATTTTCCGCAGAAAGCCTTGCTTCACATACTTTTCTTGTTTGGTGGAATCGCCAATTTTGGACGTCCATTCATTGACATTCGGCGTATCCTCGGGTGCTGTCTGCTGCTCCTGTTCATCCTTAAAGCGGTAAGGCTGGCCTGTAATCAAGTTATCCATTATCATTTGCCCCTTTCATCGTTAAAATCCATCTATTGCTTAACAGCTTCATAGCCTCAACCATCCAGACTTTAATCCCGCAAATGCAGGCTGTAATGCTTATACGTAGTTATACCCAAGTTTGATTCGTTTTGAAAATAAACCAAAAAAACCGCCCCTCGCGAATCGGCGCGGGAGGCGGTTTAATGAAAATATAAGAAAGTATAAGATTCCCCCCCTTATACTCCGCTTATATTTCTCGGACTGAAACGCGCCGAGCCGCCAAAGGACGGCGACAGCCGTTTCACCTTGAGCGCAGCTAAGCGCGCGGCTTGAAAATGCCAAACGGCTTGCCAATCGGCAGGAAGCTTCGGCCGAAATGAGCGTTCAGCACGGAAGCGCCGCAGCCGTAAAGCGATACGATGCCAATGGCGAGCTCGGAGTAGGCAGCCAGCGTATGGAAAATTTCAGGTGCAACGCTGAAAGCATCGAGCGTAAGTCCTAGGAACAATAGATCAATCAAGCAGAAAATGATCAGCAGCACACGATTCGTTTCCACCGCGCCAATCGTCATAAACAGCGTAAATACGAGATACCCGGCGAATGCGAAGCCGAGCTGCTTGCCATCGACATCGCCTGCGAGTGCGGTGCCGAAGACACCCATTTTAAACATCCAGCTTGTGGCGACTGCGAACCAGAAAAAGGCGTAAGCGCCGAAAGCGGTCGTACCAAATGTATTGTTCCGCTTGGAATCTTGAATGCAAGCGAATAACTGGGCGAATGCGCCCAGGAAGATGGCCCATGGGATGACGAAGCTGTAGCCCGTCGTAATTCCAAGCTTTTGAGATGATGCAACCAAGGTGACAATTGCTAGTCCGAATAAGCCTAGGGCACTCGGATCAGCATTCATAATTTTGACGTTCGATGATTCCTTTTGCATATAAGCCTCCAATAATCCTGCGATTTCCTTTGTTTCATGCGTATTCGCCGACTTCTAACGCACATTGAAACATTCTAACTGAATTCTATACAAGAAGAAAGGGTATAATTCGTGTCCAAAAGTCGAACTTTGTTGAATTTAGGTGTTTCGGCATGTTTTAAGTGGTTTAATAGGTAAAGAGAACTAATACATATGATAAAGGGGAGCGCTCTCTTGTGAACATTCGAAAAAAGCTAATTACAGGTTTTGCAGCAGTATTATTGCTTACTTTGGCAGTCGGAATGATTAGCTGGTTTCAGTTTACGGCACTGGATAAGGCTTACCAGAATTTGCTGAGTGATCATGTGCAGAAAATATTGTGGGTCAACGAGCTTAAGCAGCAATCGACAGTTCAAGCCAATCGTGTACGGGGTTATATCATTACTGGAAACTCCATGCAGTTAGATAAATATGAAGAAGATCGGGTGCTGTTTACTGAAACGATGAAGTTATTGGAAGCATCGATCGACAATCCCGTCTCGATAGAGCTGACAGCGAAACTCAAGCAGCTGGAGGCGGAATACAATACGGTATCAGAGGAAATGATTGCTGCCAAGCAACAGGATAATATGGATGCAGTCGTAACATTGGTAGAGACGAAGGGCTCGCCCATTGCGGAGCAATTGATGGAGGCAGCGGATCAACTGGTAGATTATCAGCAGTCGCAGCTGAGTGAAGGCCAAGCAGCCTTAACGAAGGAAGTAGGGGAAGTGCAATCGATTATTATGACGACAATCGTCGTTGCTATGGTCCTAGGTATCGCCTTGGCGGTGCTCATTGGACAAATGATTGCCCGTCCTGTTCAGAAGGTAGCCTTAGCAGCGCGGCAAATTGCAGATGGCGACCTGACGGGAGCGGATATTGTGCTGCGCCAGAAGGATGAAATCGGGGCGATGGCTCTGGATTTTAATAAAATGAAGCATCATTTGCGGCAGCTGATGCTGACCATCAATCATAACGCGATGGAGGTTGAAGCGGCATCGAAGGAGCTGTCCGGCGGGGCGGAGCAGGCGGTAATGGCTTCCAACCATATAGCAGAGTCCGTGCAGCAGGTATCGGAAGCATCGGATCAGCAGTCAACCAGCATTAATGAGAATAAGCAGGCGATTGAAGAGAGCGCCATCAGCATTCAGCGTATTGCCGATTCGGCTGCGGTTACTTCGGAATCGTCCGAGCTTGCCTTGCAGCAGGCAGAACGCGGCAGTGCGCTGCTCGGCGAGACGATTGGCCAAATGAAGCAGCTCCACCTGACGATTGATCAATCCGCTGCTGTCATTTACGAGCTTGGCGAGCAATCGCGGGCGATCGAGGGAATTACACAGTTTATTCGCGAGATTGCCAATCAGACAAACCTGCTGTCGCTGAATGCTTCCATCGAGGCGGCACGGGCAGGGGAAGGCGGCAGAGGCTTTGCCGTCGTTGCAGGCGAGGTGAAAAAGCTGGCTGAGCAGACAGGCGAAGCATCCGATAAAATCGCGGTTTCTGTTCGTGCTATCGTGGACAAGGTGAACGGCGCAGTTGTTTCCATGCAGAAGGGATCTGGAGAGGTTGAGTCCAGCACTGCTTATATGAATCAGACCGGCGAAGCTTTTGAGCAAGTGTATGCGGCTATTCGTACGGTAACCAGCCAAGTACAGGAAGTATCGGCATCGGCGGAGGAACTGGCTGCTTCGACAGAGCAGCAGCTAGCGACCGAGGAGCAGTTGGTCGTGCTTGCGAATAACATTTCGGGCAATTCTCAAAGCGTAGCTGCCGTCTGCGAGGAGCAGCTGGCATCAATGGAGGAAATTTCAGCTTCGGCCGAAGCGCTGAGCCATATGGCGAATGTGCTGCGGGGCGAGATTCAGAAGTTTACTTTTGAGAAGGAGCAGGCTTAAGTTGTGTATCTGCTGAGCATGCTTAGATACGAAGGGGCCATTGTGATACAATGGCAGAGATAGCCCATAAGGAGATGATGACAGATGAGCGAGCAAGGAAATGACCAAATCGACGAGCAACAGCTGATCGCCTACATAACGAGTAAAGCGAAGGCATCCGAAGCGGATGTAAAGCTTGTGCTTAAACATGAGATGACCTTCATTAACAACGCGCAGGAGAATGCTTCTGGCGAGGTCGAAGTTGACAGCGATGAGCTGGTCGATTACATCCTGAAGCAGCGTGATGTGAAGCTGGACGAGCTTGCGGTTGAGACGATTCTTGATCTGGAAATGGAATATTTGATGGATCAAGGCGTAGCCGGTTATGTTGATTAAGCAGCATAAGGAAATGAAGCTTTCGAAGCGCCATTTTGGCGACTTCGGAAGCTTTTTTAATATAAAGCAATGAAATTTCATTTAATATAAATGTGCATTTTTTATGAATGAATAAATAAATGAATATCCCCAACCGATACATAATAATGTATTTAAAAGATGATAATGAGGGGATTACTGGAATTATGAAAAAGATAATGGTTTTATTTCTAGGTATTACGCTATTCACATTAACGGCCTGCGGAGTTTCTGTAACCTCAGAGGGTAAAGGAAGTGCCGGGCAAGCAGCAGCCGATGCACAGGAGACGAAAAAACATAATGCCTACATTGATCTTGCCAATGAAGTGAATGGCGGTATTTTTGCCTTATCACTCAAGCAATATTTCAACACTTTCGGTACGGGACAGCAGCTGGATACGAAAAATTATCTCGGCGACTACAAAAATATGCCGTATCCCCCTTCCTCTATTGAAGCGAAAAAGGCAACTCTGGAGCTCGCTTCTGCCGAACCCTCCTTTGGAGCGGCGGACGAATCACTCAAGGAGCTGATTCCACATATGATCGAAATGATGAATACGTTGAATGAGATCAGCGATTATTATGATGCTGGAACGTACAAGCAGGACAGCTTTAAGCAGGGGGGAGAGCTGCATGCTCGGCTACTTGAGCAGAATGAGCAGTTTGAGCTGCTTGTGGAAAGCTTTTTAACCGACTTGGAAGAGGTCACGGGTCAGAGCAAGCAGGAAAGCTTGGAGGCGTTGAAAGAGGCGGACAGCCTGATCCGTTATTATGCAATGAGTACCCTGATACGCGCACAGGACATTCAGGATGCTTTTTATAAGCAAAATATAGATATGGATCATATTCTCGATTTTGATTTAAAGGCCTACGAGGAGCTGCATAAGCAGCTGATTGAGGATATGGACCATTTTTACGAATATGCGAAGGATGATGAGCGCCGGAAGAAGGAGGCGTGGACAACGGTTGAGGTGTTTGATTACAGCTTGCAAAATGTCAAAACCGCATCCGCACAAATTTTAGAAACGCTCAAGAAGGGCAATACGGAAATCGACAGCTTGAGCAAAGGCTCTGTGAAAGCACGCGGCCAAAACGATATTCTTGCCACTTATGACAGACAAGTCTCTGCTTTGGTGGACAGCTATAATACCAATATTCAATTGAAAATATATAATTAGCTGCATTCTATCTGGGCAGGCGGTGCGGCGGCTTGCTTATGCCGCATTCTAGTCGCAATTGTGCTAGCAAAAAGTCGTCTCATCGGTAGTGAGTGCGCAGGCATACGGGTTATAGTCAAACTAATCTAATGCAGCACTTTCAATGAAGAGAGGACGATAGCGATGAAGGGCGTATGGCATGGGCATGTGAAAATGGGGGAAGCTTCCACACTGTTTATTTTTACGGTAGAGGAGTGGGCTGGCGACTACAGGCTTTCGGTGCATTCGGTACCGGGCATATACAGCTTTGAGGCTGGCGGCCTGAAAGCGGAGGGAAGCAGCGGCAATGAGCTTAAGGCAGCCGGATATCTGGGGATGTTTGGAGCAGATATGACGGTTCAGCTTATATTTGGAGAAACATTGCTCACAGGCGCGGTGACTTTGCCGTTTGGCGGTCCATTTCCGCTTGAAGGCAGGAAGGGACAGCCGACCTTCCGCCATGCATCACTTCTAGCGAAAGCTGCTGAGGTACAGGGCGGGGCAGTCATTGAGCGAACGGATGCGGAAATTCGCGAGCAGGTAGAGCTGCTGCTGGGCCGAATGAGCGTGGAGGAGAAAATCGGGCAAATGAGCCAGGTCGGCGCGTCCAACTTTTCGTTCGGCGGAGATGTGGAGAGCGAGCCGGTTGAGGTGCTGATCGCAAAAGGGAAGATTGGCTCCATTTTGGGCGCATTCGATATGAACCAGGTGCTGGAGCTGCAAAAAATTGCGGTCGAGCAGTCGCCGCTCCGTATTCCGCTGCTGTTTAATGCCGACGTGATCCACGGTTATCAGACGATTTTTCCAGTGCCGCTAGCTTGGTCGTGCAGCTGGGATATGGAGGCGATTCGCAAAGCCTGCGCCATTGCGGCCAAAGAAGCCGCCGCTTCCGGCATTACGTACAATCATGCACCGATGGTCGATGTTACACGCGATGCCAGATGGGGCAGGGTAGTCGAGGGAGCGGGCGAGGACCCGTATCTGGGCGCTGCTATAGCCAAAGCGCAGGTAGAGGGATTTCAGGGCGAAAGCCTGCTGGATCAGGACACGCTGATTGCCTGCTTGAAGCATTTTATTGCTTATGGAGCAGCGGAGGCAGGCCGTGATTACAATACGGTCGATATATCCGAGCGTACGCTGCGTGACGTGTTTTTGCCGCCATTCCGTGCGGGCATTGAGGCGGGAGCCGGATCGGTCATGAATGCTTTTAATTTGTATGACGGCATCCCGATTGCTGGAAATGCCCGCATTTTGCGCGATCTGCTGCGCGAGGAGCTTGGGTTTGAGGGCATGCTGATCTCTGATTATGCGGCCATTGATGAGCTGGTCATTCATGGCGCTGCTGAGGATGGCAAAGAGGCTGCTGCGCAAGCGCTGCATGCGACGATGGATATTGAAATGGTGACTAGGCTGTATGAGGAGCATCTTCCAGCGCTGCTGGCAGAAGGGAAAGTGACGGAAGAGCAGCTGAATGCGGCGGTGCGCCGGATTTTGACCTATAAATTTAAAATCGGCATTATGGATGCCCCTTACCGTTATGTGAGGCCGGAAGAAGCATACGAGCATTATTTGTCAGCCGAGCATTTGGAGGCAAGCCGTGACGTAGCCCGCAAATCCATTGTGCTGCTGAAAAATAACGGCGTGCTGCCGCTTGCGTATGACCGCAAGCTGGCGGTTATCGGACCGTTCGCGGCAAGCCGGGATTTGCTCGGGCCGTGGCAGTTTTCCAATTATGCGAGCGAAACGGCAACGCTGCTGCAAGGCTTGGCAGCGAAGGGCTTCGCACCGGAGCAGCTGCTGTATGCGGAAGGCTGCGGCGTGCATGAGCCGCTTGCCGGAGGCATCGAGCGGGCAGTGGAGCAGGCGCGCAAAGCAGATATCGTGCTGCTGGCGCTGGGCGAGAGCAGCGATATGTCTGGCGAGGCGGCATCGCGTATGGATGTGACGCTGCCGGAAGCCCAATTGGAGCTGGCTAAGGCCATAGCGCAGACAGGCAAGCCTGTCGTGCTGCTTTTGACCAATGGCCGTCCATTGGTGCTGGAGTGGTTTGATAACCACATGGCTGCGATAGTGGAAAGCTGGTTCCTCGGCTCACAAGCTGGACATGCTTTAGCGGATATTCTTCTCGGCGATTACAATCCATCGGGCAAGCTGACGATGAGCTTTCCATACAAGACGGGGCAAGTGCCCGTGTATTACAATCATTACCGAACCGGCCGTCCGCTGACGGAGAGCAATAGCGGCCAGAAGTTTATTTCTAAATACATCGATGGCCCGAATGAGCCCTTGTATCCATTTGGCTACGGCCTCAGCTATACGACATTTGCTTATTCAGAGCTTGCGCTTAGCCGTTCTGAGCTGCGGGCGGGTGATACGATGGAGGTCGCCGTCACGGTGACGAATACAGGCAGCAGAGCTGGGGAAGAAATCGTACAGCTGTACGTTCAGGACGTTCACGGCAGCGTCGTTCGTCCGGTGAAGGAGCTGAAAGGGTTCCAGAAGCTGACGCTGGAGGCGGGAGAAAGTCGTAAAGTGGCCTTCACCCTTTCGGAAGAGCATTTGAAATTTACGACCGCCGCTATGCGCCACGAGGTGGAAGCTGGGCAATTTAAGGTGTACGTAGGCGGAAGCTCAAGAGCGGCACTGGCAGCGGGGTTTGAATGGCTGGAATAGCCTCAAGCTCAAGAGCGCTTTAAGCCTAAAGGAAGCGGAAGCATAACATTTAGAGTAAGAGGAACCATCAGCCTAAGATAGCTATGAAATAGACATGGAAAAAGACAAGGAAGAGGGTGAATCCCTCGCCCCTTGTCTTTTTTTGCGTCGTTATACGATTGTTAGCCCACAATTGTGCGAATGGAGCCATGCCGCGGCTGCGAATATCCGCATGAACAAGATATGGGCGTTAAGCCAATGGGCAGGACATTATTATCATTCCACGAATACTTCAAATATGGCGAATTTACGAGGCTTAAATTTGTGTGAGGAGATTTGGATATGGCATTTATTTACGAAGATGAAACGCTGGCAGTAACTGTTGTTAAAGCGATCCACACTGGCGATACCCCATCGTTGAAACGACTTCTTGAAGAGAACCCGGGCTTGGCTGCGGCAAGAATTATCGGTAGAGACAATAACAACGAAGACAATAGTTGTAGAACGTCTCGAACACTTTTGCATGTCGTGACCGACTGGCCCGGTCACTTTCCTAACGGTGCGGCTACTGTAAGTACGTTAGTCGAGTTCGGCGCGGAGGTGAACGCTCGGTTCACTGGATCGCACACCGAGACACCGCTTCATTGGGCTGCGAGTTGCGATGACATTAAAGTGCTTGACGCGCTTCTTGATGCTGGTGCCGATATCGAAGCGCCAGGTGCAGTGATCGCAGGCGGTACACCACTAGACGACGCAGTAGCATTCGCACAGTGGCGGGCAGCGCATAGGTTGGTTGAACGTGGAGCGCAAATCGCACTCTGGCATGCGGCTGCGCTAGGACAATTGGCTGCAATTGAGGCTTACTTCGCCGGTTCCGCACTTTCAGAGCGATACCCTTGGGGAGCAAGTCGCTCTTCACCACCAGGCAAGATTACCGTAGCCTTCTGGTGCGCTTGCCACGGCGGACAACAGCGCCCTGCAGAGTACCTTCTCGGCCGAGGTGCTGAACTGAACTGGATTTCGGTTTGGGATGGATTGACCCCGCTGGACGCAGCGCAACGTAGTTCTGCTACTGATCTGGTTCAATGGCTGCATAGTCAAGGCGCCAAATCTGCCAGCGAATTGTGAAGGATCAATAGGGTTGCAGAGCCTCAAGCTAGTGTTCCATAGGATTAAGCTGACGAATATGTGAATTCAATAAAAACAGCGGTAGTCTAAGACTTTATTTTTCAGTCTTAGTCCGCCGCTGTTTCATTTTTATGGTCTGTCTAAAGCTTTATTTTCATTGGACAACGCCAATCAATCCTGCTGAAACAGCTTTATTGCGGGTTCGTCGTCCAAATACCCGCTGTTTTAATGAAGACGCGTGGCGGAAGCGAAATAGCCGCGAGCGCCAGAGCTGCAACATCCTCAGGCTGCATCATGCGATCCTCATCACCGATTTTGAGGCCAGCTTTCGTAGCCAGCTCGGTATTGACCGTGCTTGGCGTAAGAGCCGTTACGCGAATATTATGCTTGCGCACCTCTTGGAGCAGCGATTCGGTAAAGCCCAGCACCGCGAACTTGGAAGCGCAATAAGCCGAACCCGTTGCGAAGCCGCGCTCTCCCGCTGTGGAAGCCACATTAATGATTTCGCCGCTGTTTCTGGCAACCATCGCTGGCAGTACAGCGCGAGTCACATTGTAGGTGCCATATAAATTGACATCCATCATGCTCTTCCACTCTTCCGGGTCCATATCCAGCACGGTTCCGAATTTGGCAATGCCTGCATTATTGATTAGAATATCAATAGGGCCAAGCTGCTCTGTAATCGAAGCAACAGCTGCCTGTACTTCTTGATTAACCGATACATCGGCAGCCGCAAGGCTGACCTGTATAGAATAGCTGGCTTTCAGCGTATCGGCGAGCGTCTCCAAATCGGATACGGTTCGGGAAATAAGTCCAAGGCTTACGCCCTCCTTCGCGAATGCATGGGCAATAGCAAGCCCGATGCCTTTGCCCGCGCCGGTAATGATCGCTGTTTTTCCGCTTAGTGTCATCATTAATCTCTCCATTCTTTAGGGGAATTGCTTCTCATTTCTCCTCTCCATTATAAAGCTGTCAATAACCGGAATACAAATAAGCCCTAATAAGCGGGCGAATGCAATAAGTCAGGTGGGTACATATGAAAATAGATCGATTGCTCGGCATCGTCGTCCTGCTGCTTGGCAGGAAGCGGTGGAATGCGACCGAGCTTGCTGAGCGTTTTGAGGTATCTGTAAAAACGATTTACCGGGATATGGAGACGCTCGGTTTAGCTGGCATTCCTGTGGCCTCGCATCACGGCGCAGCCGGCGGCTATGAAATTATGGAGCAATACACGCTGAATCGGCAGCTTGCGAGCGCGAAGGAATGGAAGGCGCTGCTTGCTGCAGTGAAGGGAATTGCTTCGGCACTAGATGATCAAGCTTATCATGAGCTGCTCGCCAAGGTGAATGCCCTGCTGCCGCAAGCTGCGCATGAAGAGCATGCCAGACAGGGCGAGGAACTCGTATTCGATTTGCAGTCGTGGGGATCGGGACTGGAATTGAAGCCCAAGCTGGCCTTGCTCCAACAAGCGATTACAGAGAGCAAGGTGGCTCGCCTGCGTTATGCCAGCTCGGCGGGGACAGAAAGCGAGCGGGAGGTTGAGCCGGCAGCCCTTATCATGAAAGGCTCGATTTGGTATTTGCAGGCGTATTGCCGCAGGAAGCAGGGCTTTCGCATGTTTCGTTTGACGCGAATACTGAGCCTGTCGCTCCTGCTGGAGGGCTTTGAGCCGCGGCAGTCGCCGCAGCTGGAAGGGCTGATCTGGCGCAGCGACTGGGGGGCAGACCAGGAGACGCCGATGCTTATGCACTTTCAGCCGCAGGTCAAGCATCGCGTATATGATGCTTTTCCAAACGTGTTTATTACCGAGCTGGCAGATGGCAGCTTGCAGGTGACGGGCTCTTTTTCGCTGGATGAGTGGTTTTACGGTTTGCTGCTAAGCTTCTGTCAGCATGTTAAGGTGCTGGAGCCCTCTTGGGCTGCTGAAGAGATAAAGCGCAGAGCGCAGCTTATTTTTGAAATATATTAATTTATAATCCGGACATATAGCTGTCTGATAAGGTGCGATAAACTTTGGGTAAATCTAGGTAAGCATGGTGAACGGCGCACGCCTTAGCCGCCTTGCTTACGGAAAAGAGGAAATGACATGATGAAATCGATATTGGAGCAGCAAGAGGCCTTGAAGCTGACGGGCATTGGCGTTCGGACAACGAATCAGGAGGAAGCGGGGCCGAATGGGCGCATTCCTGCGCTCTGGACACAATATTTTCAGCTGGAAGGCGCATACGCCAATAAGGCCCAAGCTCAAGATGATTTTATTTATGGGGTATATACGGATTATGAAACGGATGCAAGCGGCGCTTACACGGCTTTCATCGGACATACCTATGATTTAGACCTGCCAATAGCAACAGAAACAGCAGGGGCATCTGCCGCTGCAAACATGCAGCAAATCGTTGTGCCGAGCTCCCTGTACCGGGTTTTCGAGACGAGAAGAGGGCCTATGCCGCAGGTTGTCATTGAAGCTTGGCAGGAAATTTGGGCTTATTATGATACAGCTGCCGAGCAGCGGGCGTATACGGGCGATTTTGAGCGGTATGATCAAAACGATTATCAGGACGGGGAAGCAGTCGTTCGTATTTATATCGCCATCAAAAGCTGAATGCTGTGAAGCGTTACGTTAGACGCGAATGCGTCATGTAATTGCCGTATGCCCCGCCACTGGATGAATCGCCTTTCCTTGTTGCTCGGCAAGCTTGGCTGTGTGCAGGTGTGCCTATGCAGGATGAGAGGATAACGGATAGATTGGAAGGGGAAGGCGAATGGTCAACAGAAGCGAGCTGGAACAAATAAAAAAATGGAACAGGACCGGTGAATTTCATCGGTCCATTCAAGCGCTGCAGGAGGCCGCAGCCATTCCCGCTGATATTAGAAGTGAAGCGGGCTGCCAGGAAGGCTTTGATACGCTTTACTTATATGTGGAAGCGCAGCTTTACAGCGGGCATGCGGAGGAAGCAGAGGCGCATTACCCAGCGCTTCAATCACTGCTGTATACGTGGAATGGCATTTATAGTCACAGCTATACCGCCAATTATCAGCTGAATTTCATCCGTTCAGCGCTGGATTATGCGCTGGGCAGCAGGCTGGCAGCCGTGCGCGGCTTCGCTAGGCTAATGGAATATGGCGCACAGCTTGATGCGCAGCTGCGGGCGGCGATTTATTATTATTTTTCACTGATGGATTATGAGGATTACAACGTGGTGGATGCGGGAGAGAAGCTGCACTTAGCCAAGCGCGAGGAAGGCTGTACGCCTTTCATTGCAAAGCGGTTAGACGAATTGGAGCAGTGGATTGCCATTCGCGAAGCCCGGATGGAGTGGGAGCAGCTTGATCGCAGCAGCTCAACCTTCCAGCAATTCGGGGAGCTTGCAGGCGGACAAGAAAGCGAAATCTGCGAGCTGGCGCTGAATGCCGAGGGCAGCTTGGCAGCCGTCCTCTATGAAGACGGCATCGTCCGCGTGTGGCATACAGCGGATGGCCAGCTTCAAGCTGTAATTTATAGGGGAAATGGCGAAGCTGTAGGCGAGCGTCCAGAAAGCAAAGAAGGAGCGGCTAGAGCGGCATTGTGCTTTAGTCCAGACTCCAGCTTGCTGGCGGTTGGCAGTAGAATTGGTGTCGTAGATCTTTTTCATGTGCATAGCGGTGAGCTGGAGCAGCACTGGGAGCTCTGTACGGACATTCAATCCCCGCATGTTGACGGGCATGTTCATGGCTTGTATTCGCATGTCAGCTTTAGCAGCAATGGACGTTATGCCGTCGTTATTCCGGTAGCAGAGGGCGATGTGACTCCGTATGCAGATGGGGCGGATATGTCGTGCTTCCATACTATATTTGTAATAGAGATAAACGGCGGAAGATGTGTGCTGCAGCACGCGTTTCGCGAAGGGCGAATCGGTGCGGTTGCCTTCAGCGAGGATGAGCGGATGCTGGCGGTCGGGGTTATTGGCCAGGAGGTTGCTGTATGGGAGCTGAGGAGCGGCAGCCTCGTCTATTTCGATCATGATTTTGTAACGGTGCAAGACCATGGACGCATGGCTTTGGCGAATACGATTGCTTTTGCCCATGGCAGCTCCATGCTTGCTTATCCGGCAAGCGATCATACGATTAAATTAATCAGCATGAGTGAATGGGGCGGCGTTTATACGATTCAGCGGCGGGCGATTGTGCTGGAGGAAGGCGTTACGGTCAGCGCCATAACGTTCAGTGAAGATGGAGGAACGCTCATTTCGGCAGAGGATCATAGCCGCTGGAAACAAGGCTTGCTCAGCGTTTGGGATGTGGAGCGGGCACAGCAGCTGCATACGGCCGCCATTGAGCGCTCTGTCGCTTCCAAGCTTGCTATTCACGAACAAAACGATGAGCTATGGGTGCTTACCGGCCCGGTCTTGGAAATTCGCAGGCTGAGTACGCTGGAGCAGCTAAAAAGGCTGGACCCTTACCAATGGCACAATTCCACAGCTATTTTGCAAAATCCGAGCGCGCTAGCTGACGATAGAGCCGCTGGCGCCATCGCTTTTAAAGGCAGGGTGCGGTTTTTCGGCTAATTGCTGAGAAAGGCACTATTTTTCACTTAATAGCAGCTGGCATAGCTCGGGATAAACGACCTGATTGTTCAGAGCCATCAGCAAATAATCGGGGTTTACATCCTGCGGCACAACAGCCGAAGCGTAGGCAGCAAACTCACGATAGGATGGTGGAGCGTCGGAAAACAAAGGGTGGTTTGGACTGGAAAATAACGAGTTACGCTGCTTTATGTCGGCAACCTTTGCGTTATAAAAGCTGATGCTATGCTCATCCCTAGCGGCGGCAGGACCCTTCATGCGATGATTTAATATATACAGCACATCATGCAGGGCTCTTGTCTGCTGCTCCGTAAAATCATGATCCAATAGAAAAAGGTAGAAGGGAAACTCATCTTTGGAAATAATCGTCCTCATGAGCTTCATCTGATATTTCAACCGTTCTATTTCTTCATGCACATTCATCGAATTCTCCGTTCCTTATTTTTTTCACAGCCGGGTCTTTTCTCCAGTATACTCCAAAAATGATTGCGTCGGTTTTAATGGCGATGAAAAAGTCGCAGCGGAGTGAAAAGGGGGAGTAGTAAAAGCGTGAGCACGCGCTTTTATCTCTGCGTTTCAACGGCTTATCCGTTTAGGCTCGAGGAAACGCAGCGATAATGGCGATTGGAAGCAATCCCTTTTCGCGCAGCGAAGACTTTTTCTCCCCGCATAGGGCAGTTCTAGCCTTTGACCGATCCAGCAAGGCCGGATACGAAGTATTTCTGAAACGCGACATAGACGATGAGTACGGGCACGACCGAAATAAGCACGCCTGCGTTCATCAGCGGGTAGTTCGCCGAATATTGGCCGCGGAATGCCAGCAGCCCTGTCGTAATGGTGCGCATCGAATCCTTTGTAATAAAAATTTGGGCCAGCAAAAATTCATTCCACGTTGCCATAAAATCAAAGATAAACAGCGTTGCAATGGCGGGCATTGATAGTGGAATAATGATTTTGAAAAATTTTCCCATGACCCCGCAGCCGTCAATCAGGGCAGCCTCGTCAATTTCCTTGGGGATCGTGCGGAAAAATCCGCGCAAAATCAAAATGCCAAACGGGATGCCGAAGCCCAAATAAATAAGAATGATGCCGGGATACGTATCGACAAGCCCGAGCTTGTTGAGAATCATATTGAGCGGCACGAGGGTAGCCTGCATCGGAACCATCATGCCGATGAGAAACAAGGCGAAGAGCCACTCGCTCCCCTTGAAAGCCAGCCGCGTCAGAGCAAAGGCGGCGAGCGCTTCGATTAAAATGCCGAGGGGAACCTTTATTAAGGCGATAAACGCTGTATTTTTCATATACATGCTCATGCGCCCTTGCTCCCAAGCTTGTACAAAATTGTGCCACTGCAGCTTTTCGGGGAACATATAAAAAGGACGTGTCAGCAAGTCGCTGCTCGACTTTAGCGCCGTAAAGGCAATGAATAAAACGGGCAGCAGAAAGATGGCTGCTAATACTGCGATTAGGGCATATTTAAGTGCCTTACTGACGGGATGAACGCGCTGTTCCATCGGTTGGACACCATCCTTCCTCTATATTACAAATGCGATTTTTTAGTCGTGTAATAAACATACGGAATAATAATGATCAGCGAAATGAGAACTAAAAACATGGAAATGGCTGAGCCTGTGCCGATATTGGCAAATTTGAACGTCTGAATATACATCCACGAAGCCAGCACATGGGTGCTTTCCGCCGGGCCTCCGCCCGTCATCGCATAAATCAAATCGTATACCTTCATGGACGATACCATCGTGATGGCGATGACAATAACAAACGTTTCCCGCAGCAGGGGAACGGTAATAAACCAGAACATTTGCCGCGGCTTGGCACCATCAATCGTCGCCGCTTCATAGGGGTCCTGGGGAATCGTCTGCAGTCCAGCGAGAAACAGCACCATCGGCTGCCCAACGCCATTCCAGACAGCAGCAACGAACACGGCATAGAGGGCGAATTTCGGCTCCGCCAGCCAAGCCTGCGCCCAGCTGCCGAGCCCGATCAGCTCCAGCGCTTTATTGAATAATCCCTGCATGGGATTGTACATCCAGGTCCAGATCGTCGCGACGATGACCCCGGATAATACGTAAGGGAAATAAAAAATGCCCCGAAACACAATGCGTCCCTTCAGCTTCTGATTCAATAAAATCGCCAGCATCAGGCCGATGCCCATAATGATTGTCAAAGAGCCGAGCGTCCATAACAGATTGTTGGCGACCGCTCTTGGAAAGACGGAATCGTGCAGCAAAAGATCAGTATAATTGCTTAAGCCGACAAAGGTTTTCACTGGCGCAACGCCGTTCCAGTTAAAGAAGCTGAGATACAGCGTGTAGAGCGTCGGGATAAAGATAATCGCTATATAAATGAAAAGAGCGGGAAACACGAACAGCCAGGGCTTTAATACGCCGATTTTCAAGCTTCATTCCTCCTTGCGAATCAAGATGGAGCGGGCGGGCAAAGCGGCCGCGCCCCATCTCTCTTCTCTTTTGCAGCGCTTCATGGATGCTTCTTAGCTTGTTTTATTTTTAGCCTTATAGTCAGCAGCGGCCTTCTCCATTCCTTCCGCAGCCTGCTCAGGCGTCCATTCTTTTAGAGCGACCTTGTCCTGCGCCTCAAACAGCTTCTGTACCACTTCCTGCGGAAGCGCTTGGTCGGTAATGAGGAAGCTGCCTTTCGTCGCCATATCGAGCAGCGGCTTCAGGTGGGGCGTGTTTTCCGAATAAGTGACATTAAGAGCAGCAGGGGTGCCGTAAGAATCGATATATTTATTGACCACTTCAGCGCTAGTCAAATATTCCCCTACTTTAATGGTAGCCTCAAGCGTTGCTTGATCAAGGTCGGCGCTTACTTGGAACATTTCGGCAAATACGGAGGAACGGCCGGTTGGGAACTTGAATACGCCAAAATCATTGACATTAAATCCGGCTGCTGCAATATTGCCATCGAGCCATGTTCCATCAATATCTAATCCCGACGTTCCCGGATAGAAGAGATTGACGGCCTCTGTCGGATCAAGGGCGACATAGCCCTTAGGAAAATAGCCTTTATCGTTGTATTCCTTGAGCTTTGCGAACGTTTGAACAACAGCTGGATCGTTCCACGAGGCAGTCAGGCTGTTCAGCTTGTCATGCAGCTCGGGTCCTGCGAAATGCTCCAGCAGCTGCTCCGTCAGACGCATGACGTGCCAGCCGTTTTTGCCGCCGAGCGATAGCGGTGTAATACCGCCATCCTTCATCGCCTGCAGCTGTGCTTCAAACTCTTCAAAGGAAGTAGGAGCGGTAAGCTTGAGCTTGTCATAGGCTATTTTGGAGTACCACGTATCGACGGCGTTTAAGTGATAGGGTATGCCGGATACTTTGCCGTTGTAGGTTCCCATATCAATGGCCGCTTGATTGTAAAGCGAAGGCCAATTATGATCCTTGGCAATCTGGGTCAGATCAGCTGTAAGCCCATTATCGGCATAAAAGGAGCCTAGGGAACCGCCCCATGTAGACCACATATTAGGCAGTGTTCCCGAATTAGCGGCTACCTTTAACGCTTCTTTCATCGGATCAACGGCATATTTGCTAACCTCGATTTGAATATCGGGGTTAGCTGCATTAAAGTCAGCAGCAGCTCCGTCAATCCATGTATGCTCCTGCAAAGCCCACACGGAAACGACGGTTTTCTTTGTGCTGCCTGTACTGCTTGTACCGCTCGTACTGCCAGCCTCTGAATTTGTTCCGCCGCCGGATGAGCAGCCAGCTGCAATAAGCGCGATGATTAATAAGCCAACAAAGGCTTGCCATCTTTTTGTCATGAGAATCCCCCTCTAGTGGTCAATCAAATAATTATCAATCAACTAATGTTCATTCAAACAGTGGTTAATCAAATTTTGGCCCATCAAAATAGCTGCTAAGCTTAAATTTTGCTGATCCGCAGCGCTTGATAAGGAATGCCTGGAAGCGGGACTTTGCATTCTCCTGTAAATTCTCCATCTAGCGGCGATATCGACATCGCCCAAGTATCAATTAAATCGATGCGGAATGCTGCGCCTTCCGGAAGCGATAGGCTGCGGAAGGCAGGGCGGCTGGCGCCAAAATAAATCAAATAATATTCGCCCTCCACGCCTCCGGCAGAAGCATCCCATTTGAAATTAATGGCGCTCGTATCGAGTCTTGGCCCTTCTTCCATGATGCTGCGCAGAAACGCAATCCGCTCCGCGCTGCTGCCATGCAGCTCGCCTCCGTGCGACCACCAAATGATATCGTCGGGGTGTACATACGTCTCTCCATGCGTGACATAGCCGCCTTGGGCCATCCCTTCCCAGAAGCATTCTACCATTCGCTCTGTGGTAAGATTGCCCCAGCCATGATTCAGGTTGCCTTCATAGCGGCATTCATCCACGACGATCGGCTTGCGGTAAAGCTCGCGCCATTCTGTTACGAAATTCAAGTCAGCATGCTGGATGCTGGCATGTGTCACCCAAGGCTTACCATGATCATACCAATGCAGATTGCTTCTATAATGGATCTCGGGATTATGCCAGTTATGAATGGAGCGAAGATGCTGGTAAGGGTCATGCTCCTGAATGATGCGGAAAAACCGATCCCAGTCCGTCATCTTCTTCTCGAACATCAGATCATATTCATTGGCAAGCGACCACCATAGGTTTCGGAAGGAGGCCAGCCTTGCCAGCGCGTACCGCAAATAATAATCGTCCGATTCAGCAGTCATGCGCGAGAAGCCCCAGCGGTCATAGGGATGGAATAAAATCAGATCTGCTTCAATGCCGAGAAGCTGCAATTGCTCCAGCTGCGATTCCAGGCGGCGCCAAAAATCAGGATTGAACGCCTCCCAATTAAAGCCTTGCTGCAAGGAGCCTGCGAAAGCAAAATGTTCCGGCTCGGCGGCGTTATAATCATAATGCTTGGGAAACACGCACATTCTAATTTTGTTGAACGGTGCTTTGCTCAGCGAGCGCAGCGTTTGCTGTTCAAGCTGCTCCCCCTGATGGTTCCAGACATAAGCCGTTGTTCCAACCGGATAGAAGGGTGTTCCATCGGCATAGCTGAAATGAAAAATTTGATCAACCTTCACAGGTCCATGATTTTCGGCCGACGTGGGGGCGATGCAGATGAGCGTTCCTTGCAGGCCATCCAACTGCGCCGTGCTGCTGCTCGTAGTGAAGGACCATGTGCCCGTGCAATCCGGCATGAAGCGAATGACGTATTGTCCATCGCCATCATAGAAGCCGTCAACCTTAATGCTCCGATGCCCGAATTGAAATTCGGCGCCGAGTACAACTTCCTTATAGGGATTTCCTTCCTGCGGCCCTTCTATGCGAAGCTCAAAACGATTCCACTGCTCAGCCTCGAAAGGCTCTGACCATATGCGAGTCATGCTGTTCCTCCTTCTCTGATCATAAAAGTACATGGTATCTGGTGAATGGCTTCATTTTATAGGATGCTGTCCCCCATTCGTAGCTGTCCCAAGTATCCTTTTGTGCATTAATATGACTCTTTGCATGTGCTAAGCTTGCCAATACGTATCTGTAAGTAGACGAACGATGCTTTTTCCTATGCTTTTATGCCCATATGCTGCAATAGGGACAAACGGAGAGCCGAATGCAAGGCAAAAAAGCCCCCTGTGTCCTTCTCTTGGAGGGAAGAGTCAGGAGGCGAAAAGCAGAAGGCAGAAGGCAGAAGGCTTTAGAAAAAGCTTATTGATTGCGATATTCTAATGGAGAAACGCCGGTGCGCTCTTTGAACAGCTTGCTAAAATAATGCGGGTTCATATAACCGATAGCAGCGGATATTTCATAAACTTTGCAATTTGTCGTGCGCAGAAGCTGCTGCGCATGCTCGATTTTGTGGCGAATGACATATTCGCTGAAGCTTTCCCCAATCTCCTTTTGAAAAATGCGGCTTAAATAGCTTGGGCTGACATGGATAGAAGCCGCTACTTTTACGAGTGATAAGTCCTCCAGCAAATGCTGGTCGATAAAAGCCTTCGACTTTCGAACGATAAAATTATCGCTTTGTTCGTTTAAAGGCAGCTGCAGCAGCGTTTCCATATATGCTTTTGGCAGCTCTTGAAGGGAGCTGTAGCTCGAGCTGACCGAGCAGATAATGGCAACGTTCAGCAGCTCCAGCGTTTTCTGCCGTACCATATCGAGCAGCTTATTTAATTCGGCGGGGCTTTTTATGCCCTCTTTGCCAGTATCGCCGTGTTCACCATGCCCCCGAGCCTGGGCAGCATCGGTTGAGCCCGCATATTGCGGACAAAGCCAGATCACTTCGCGGTAATTGCGATGAAAGACAAGCCCGCCCCATTCCTTCGTAACAAATTCGGCAATGAGATGCTGGAGGGAACGGAAGCGCAAATGCCGGGCATCCTGCATAGGTGCGGCATCATCACGTTTACGGAAGACGGTTAGCCGAAAGCCTGTCTCAAAAGCAGACTGCTCCAGCTCTGCCAGCAGCGGCTGCTCAGGAAACGTATGCTCATCGAGCAGCGACAGCAGATATTGATTTTTCTCCTCCTCTGTATAGGAGGGCTGGGGAGCGGAAGTGAGCGCAAGCTTCGCCGCAGCTTTAAGCAGGGAAGCGCCAATTTCCTCTTCATCCATCGTGGGCTTGTGCAAATAGTTGACGGCACCGAGGCGAATCGCCTCTTTGGCATAGGTGAAATTATCATAGCTGCTGATGAAAATGATTTGTACGCCCGGATAGCGCTCCAGCGCCTTCTTGGCAAAAGCGAGCCCGTCCATGCCGGGCATTCGGATATCCGTAAGGATAATATGGATAGGCTGCTGGGTGTCCATAGCAAGCAGCGCTTCTTCCCCATTTGAGGCTTCGGCTTTCCAATGAACGCCGTATTTTTCCCAATCTACCATATGGCGCAGTCCTAGTCTTGCAATCGATTCATCTTCAACGACGAGCAGATTCCACATCCGCATTCTCCTCCTTCTCTAATACCTTATAAGGCATTCTAACCGTCACGATCGTATGTGTCGCTGAACGCTCAAAGGATAAGCCGTATTCCTCGCCAAAACGCAGCCGGATGCGGTCCTGCACATTGCGCAGTCCAATATTTTGGGTGCCGGTATCGCTTTGCGGCCGCTTCAGCAGCTCCAAGGCTTGCTGGTCGAAGCCGCTTCCATCATCCCGCAGCTCAATGACCAGCAGACGGTTATCCTTCCCTTCGAGCCGGGCTTCCAGCGTAATATGCAGCTTTCTTTCCAGCCCCTTGGCCCCGTGAAAAATCGCATTTTCCAGCAGCGGCTGCAGCAGCATGGGCGGTATGGACGCTTGATTCAGCTCGGGCGGAATATGCCACTCCATATCAAATACATTCGTATAGCGTAAATCCATTAACGTCGCATAGTCGCGCAGCAGCCGAATTTCTTCCTCAAACGTAACGAGCTCGCTGTCGAGCTTCATATTCGCATGGAGCAGCTTATTCAGCGATTGAATCAGCTTGGCGATTTGCCCAGCTTGCTGGAGCACAGCCAGCATGCGAATAGAATTGAGCGTATTGTATAAAAAATGGGGTTGAATACGGGCCCGCAGCGCGTAAAGCTCGGCATGCCGTTTTTGCCGCTCCTTCTCTTCGATCGATTGAATGAGCTCTTGCAGTCGAATGACCATTCGGCCGTAGCTGCTTTCCAGCTGGCCGATTTCGTCGGCGCGGCCATGCGCCTCGGGCGTGAAAAACTGCCCTTTTTCTACTTTGCGCATCGAGCGTATAAGTCTGGAGATGGGCTGGGAAAATCCGCGCGCGATTAAGAGGGAGGCAACGGCCGCCAGCACAGCAACGCAAATAATAATCACGATCGTAAAGCTCTGAATGGAACGGCTGCTTTGCAGTATAGCGTCCTTATCTACGCCCATGTAAATTTGCCACTCCAGATAATCGCTTTTCAAGGAAACACCGCTAAAGGTTTTGCTTCCGGCCTGTTCTTCAATGGCAACTTCCCACTCGTCATGCGGTACATTCTGGCTTGCGTGTTTCTGGAGTTCAGCTGCCAGCGCTGCATTCGAGGCATAAATCAAATGGCCGTCCCGGTCGACGACGATGACCTGCGCATTTGGCAGCTCGAGCGAATCGACAAGATTCGAAATAAAGCGCGGGGAGATAAACATCGTCGTGACGGCCAGCGGCTTATAGTCCTCGTCCATCAATAGCCGGGCACCAATAATAGCGTCAAAGGAATTGGTTTTGAACTGCTGAATGTTCTGAATGCCCGTCACGGAAAAATGGCCCTTGCCCGCCATTACCTCTTGATACCAATCCTCGTCCTTGGCGTCATAATTCCCATTAATGGTGCTGTCCCCATCTAGCCGATAACCATTAATCGACCCGTTCATGCCATAAATCATGAGCCCTTTAATGGATGAATTAATGGATGGATAGGCACTCATGAGCCGGGCCATCGTTTTTTGGGCATTGATTTCTTCGGTCCCCCACCGTTCAGGCGAGAGTGCAGGCTTGTTCAGAAAGGAAAACACCTCCGGCATAAAATAAGGCAGCATGCTGAAGCGGTCAAAGTCGCTAATTTGCCGTTCGATCGAAGCATTGAACTGCGCCAAAATGACCTTCAAGTCCTGCGTCGTCTGCGCTTCCAATGTACCCGATGACTTCGTCGAGCCGATAGCTCCTATAATGAAAGCGGGTATACTGCTGAGCAGAAAAAATAAAATGAGCAGCTTTGTCTGATAGCGTGCGTTTCTCCAGCGTCCCAATTTGCCCACCCTTTCCTGAATGCGAGGGAGTAGTTGCCGATTATAGCGCTTTCATTCCGCGCAGTGTTCAAGCATTTTAACATGATTGCTTCCGGAAGACAAAACTAAATCACTAAACAGAAAAATAAGGAAAAAGCCCATCCTCCGTAAAGGACAGGCTTTCTCCCTATGCATATACTAGCCTTTCACCGCTCCGGCAACGACGCCTTTGACGATGTATTTTTGCAGAAAGATAAATACGATAATTGAAGGCAGCACCGCCATGACCATGGCCGTCATCGCATATTGCCAGTCGGATGTATATTGGCCGACGAACGTGTACGCGGCAAGCGTCAGCGTCTTCGTGTCCGGCGAGCCGTTCACCATGAGCAGCGGCAGCAGGAAGTCATTCCAGATCCACATCACATCGATAATAATGATAGTGGTCGTGACCGATTGCAGCAGCGGAAAAATAACGAGGAAAAACAGCCGAAAGCCAGATGCGCCATCCATCGTCGCGCTTTCGTCGATTTCCTGCGGGATGCCTTTCACGAAGCCGTGATAGATAAAGACGGCAAGCGGGGCGCCAAAGCCCCAATACAGCACGCCAAGTCCCCAGGTGCTCTCCGACAAATGCAGCTGTTTGGCGAACTGGAGCACCGTCAGCATAATCGATTGGAACGGAATGAGCATCGGCATAATGCAGAGCAGATAGATCAGGCCGCTCATCCGCGTTTTTGTACGCGCCAGCTTATAGGCAGCGATAGATGAGACGAGAATAATGCCCGCGAGGCCGACGACCGTAATGACCAGATTATTCATGAACAGCTTCGGATAATTGATAAACTGCCACACATAAGCGTAGTTTTCAAAAATTATTTTCTCAGGCAGCGCGATAACATCGCTCATCACTTCTCCAAAGCTTTTGAACGAGTTGTTAATAGCCAGAAACAGCGGGTATAGAAACAGCAGCGAGAGCAAAAGCATGACGGCTTCCAGCGCATAGCGTCCGACTGGGCGATTTTTTCTCATTAGGCCTCTACCTCCCGGCGCTTGAACAGCGTTAATTGAATGATCGTAATGAACAGCACGGCAACGAACAAAATGAGCGCTTTCGCTGTACCGTAGCCATACAGATTGTTCTGGAACGTATCGCGGTAAATGTCATAGGCGATGCTGTAGGTCGAGCCGCCCGGCCCGCCGCCGGTCAGCGACAAAATGACATCAAACACTTTAATCGAATTCGTCAGCGCCATAAAGACGGCAATCGTAATCGATGGGGCAAGCAGGGGCAGCGTAATGTTGAAAAAGGTGCGGAACGGCCCCGCGCCGTCTACCGTTGCCGCCTCCTTCAAATCTCCCGGTACCGATTGCAGTCCCGCGATATAGATAACGAGGTAGAAGCCAATCGATTGCCAGATCGATACGAGCAAAATCGAAACAAAGGCAAGCCCGGGCGTGCCAAGCCAGCTTAAGTCGAAAATTGCCCAGCCCGTACTTTCGCCCAGCGATTCAAAGCCCTGCATGAAAATAAACTTCCAGATAAAGCCGACGATGACGAGGCTCAAAATGTACGGAATAAAGAAGGCAGCCCGCAGCCAATTCGTCGTGCGCAGCTTCATATCGAGCAGAACCGCAAGCCCTATCGCCAGCACATTGACTAGCACGATGTACAGCACCGCGTATTTGATCGTAAACCATGCCGAGCTGGTGAAATTCGCATCATTCATAAAAATCTGCTTGAAATTATCGAGCCCAATAAATTTCGGGTGCTTGGAAATGCCGTTCCATTTGGTCAAGGAATAACGGATGGTCATGGCAAATGGAATATAAAAGGCAACGGCAATACAAATCAGAACAGGCAGGCTGAACAAGGTGAATTCCAGCTTCCCGCCCCACTTTTTACCTAATGCTTTGAACATATGATGCACCCCAATTCGTCTATTGTATCCACGCCAGCGAGCTTTGCAGCCAGAGGATGGCGCCAGCCGCTTACGCTGGAAAAAGCATTTTCCAATTTAGCTTTAATGTGTATTATAGAGCAGACGGTTGCCCGTCAAAATGGATTATAGAAAACAGTTAGGGGTAAAAAGGTGAACTGTATGCGGAGCGTGAAACGATGATGAAAGCGATTGCGGGCAAGGTTTGGGAGCTGCTTTCGTTTTGGCGGGAGCTGGTTGCCCGGAGGCTGGTCAATAAGCTGATTTTACTGTTTACGGGTGTCATTGTGCTCGTTGTGGCTTCGCTGAACTTTATCTCCTACCAGATGCTTGAGAAGGAGTCGGTCGGCAACAGCATTGATAGTACGACGAACAACTTGCTGCTCGTTGGCCGCAATTTGGAGGATTATTTGAAGGGCATCGAGCAAATATCATTGCCGCAAATCGGCTACGATGAAATTACCTATGCCATTATGCATGAATCGGAGGACTATTCTTCCAAGATGTATGTTGAAAATTATTTGCGCAATTTGTTTTATTCCCGCAGCGACTTGGAAGCGATCTACTTGTATGTCGTTGAGAAGCAGAAGTATTATGCGATTACGAGAGAAAATTACAATATAACGGTTCGGACGGGGACGAACACCATCATTGCAGAGCAGCCCTGGTACGCGAAGGCGATGGCCGACCCGAGCAATCAAGCCTATCAATCGCTGTCGGGACCTGATGTGGAGGCGGATTCCGGTTATTCGGCTGAAATACAACGGTCCAGCTTTATGGCGTACCACCGGGTAATGCGTTCGATTAAGACGCGCAAGCCGCAGGCGGTGCTCTCTTTTTATTACAATGCTTCAGTCAAGGACGAGATTGTGAAGGATATTCCGTTTAGCGAAGGCCAGCATTTGCTGTATGTCAGCCCGGACAATGAGCCGTTCGAGCTGGATGATGAAGCGTTCTATACCGAGCTTCAAGGCGCGGGCGTGCTGCAAAAGCTGGGCGGAGGAGCAGGGCTGGCTGGACCATCCGGACAAGCTGGACAAAACAAGCAGGCGGAGCAGGCTGGGGCCTCCAGTGGGCCGTTTACTTGGGTGCAGGGGGAGCAGAAATATTTAATTATTTACAATGTGGCGGAGAAAAGCGGCTGGAAGCTGATTAAGCCGATTCCTTATTCGCAAATTTACGAGGCCGCGACGAAGACGCGCAATCTGAACTATGCTATCGGCGTGCTGTTCTTGCTGCTCGCCGTCATTCTCGTCAGCTTGATGTCGAGTGCGATCACGAAGCCGCTCAAGAAGCTGTCCCGCCAAATGAGCCGGTTCAGCGCAGGCAGCTTTGATGCGGAGGCGGAGGTGAAGGGCCGCGACGAAATTGCTTATTTATCGCGTCATTTCAATTTGATGGTCAGGCGGACAAATGAGCTGATTAATGAGCGCTACAAAATGAAGCTGGCGGAAAATCATGCGATTTTAAAGGCGCTGGAGGCGGAGATCAATCCGCATTTTCTGTACAATGCGCTGCAAGCGATTTCCACGAAAGCGCTCAAGCATCAAACGTACGACGTCGCGGATATGATCGATGCGCTGGCGCTGACGTTCCGCTATTGCATCAGCGGGAAGGATATTGTGTTTGCGCGCGAGGAGCTGAAGCATATCGAGCGTTATATGGCGCTGCAAACGGCGCGGTTCGGCGCCAGATTGCAGGTCGTCTATGAGTGGGAGGAAGCGCTAATGGAGCTTGAGATTCCGAAGCTGTCGGTGCAGACGCTGGTTGAGAATGCGATTAAGCATGGACTGGAGAAGGTGACGAGCACCGTCACCATCGGCATTAAGGCATGCCTGCAGGAGGATGGAACAGCGCTGATCTCGGTGCAGGATGACGGGCCGGGCTTTACGCAAGAAAGGCTTGGGCAGGTGGAGGCTTCGCTGCGGCGCGAATGGGGCCAGCGGGAAAGCGACAACATTGGGCTCGTCAACCTGTACACGAGGCTGAAGCTGTTGTACGGAGAAGAGGCGCAGCTGCTTATCAAGAGCGATCATGCGGGGACGGAGCTGGCGATGCGGCTGCCCCGCCGAGGAGGAAACGGTTCATGAAGCATACGGTGCTGATCATTGACGATGAAGAGCCGCTGCGCGAGGCCATTCGGCTGCTTGGCGACTGGGAGGGACTTGGCGTAGGGCAGGTGCTGGAGGCGGCAGATGGGTTAAGCGGACTTCGCATGCTAGCGGAGCAGAAGGTAGATCTCGCTATCGTCGATATGAAAATGCCTGGCCTAAACGGGGCTGAGCTGCTGCAAACTGTCCAGCAGCAGTATCCCGGGCTGCTGACCATTGTCGTCAGCGGCTACAATGACTTTGAATATACGCGGCAGGCGATTCGCTCCAAAGTCGTCGATTATTTGCTTAAGCCTGTCAATCGAATCGAGCTGAATCAGGCTCTGCGCAAGGCGATGGACGTGCTGGAGGCGAAGCGCAGGCAGGAGAGCGATTTTATTGCGCAAAATATTACCCTCAACCTTTCGCTGCCCGGGCTTAAGGAGAAGATGTATTTGTCCATTCTCGAACGCAGCTTTAAGCAGCAGGCGAATGAAGCGTTTCTGCCGCTGATTGGCGCCGACGACAAGTCCAATCGCTTCGTCGTTGTGCTGCTGCGCATTCTCAATCTGGACCAGATCAGGCGCAGCCGCTTCCACGGCGATACGGAGCTGCTGCATTTCGCCGCCAGCAACGTCGTCAATGAGGTGGCGGGCGCGCACTTCCAAGCGTTCAGCTTCGCAAATCCGAAGCAGGAGCGCGAGCTGTTCGCCATTCTGACGATGAATGGCGGGGGCGCTGCCGATGCAGCCTATCGGGCGCTGCATCAGGTGAATGCCATAGCCGCTACGCTTCAGCGGCTATTCGGCATTAGGGTCGCCGCAGGCATCGGCGGCCCGGTGAAGGCGGCGCTGGACATGGCCGCCTCCTTCGAAGAAGCGCGCTCAGCGCTGGGCGAGATGGACCTGCTGCGTTTGAATGGAGCAGCAGCCGTTAGAGCCGCCGCAGCCGCAGAGAAGAGGCAGCAGAAGGAAGGGCTGTCGCTGCCTGGGCGGATGGCGGCCATTCGCCAGGCGCTGGCGGGCGACAACCTCCAGCAGGCGAGCAGCATCATCAGCGAGCTGGCCCGCAGCTGGCAGGAGGCGGACAGGCTGAGCTTGGGCGAGGCCGATCGCATCATTCGCGAGGGCATCGTGCTGCTCGGCGACCTTGCGCTTGAGCTTGGCGTTCCGCAGGAGCGGCTGCCGGCCGGCAGCGAGGAAAGCTTGCGCAGCTGGGGGCTTTCGCTCGATTTTGCCACTTTCGAGCAGTTCGCCGCCCTGCTTCAGCGGCTGCTGGGCTTTTACCATGAGCAGCTGCGGGCAGCGCAGGCTGTGCAGAAGCCGTTCGATATTGCCGATATTAAAGCCCATATCGACCGTTATTATTTTGAGGATATTAAAATCTCGCTGTATACCGATAAATATTTTCTTAGCCGCGAGTATTTGATGAAGCTGTTCAAGCAGCAGTTTGGCTGCGGCATTCATGAATATGTACAGAAGGTGCGGATGGATAAAGCGCGGGAGCTGCTGGACGATTCGGCGCTCAAAATTCAAGATATTTCCGAGCTGCTAGGCTACAAGGACAAAAACTATTTCAGCAAGGCGTTCCGCAATTATTACAGCCTGTCGCCTTCCGAATATCGAAGCAGCAAGGGGAGTGGTTAGGGGAGCCCCATCGTCATACACCACTTTTTTACCCTTAATACACCACTTATCTGCATTTTTATCTCCTATCCTTTTCTTTAGAATAAGCAGCGAAGACTTGTATTCCAAGCGAAAAGAAATGGGGGCCCTACCATGTTCAAAAAAATCATGTCCATGTCCACCAGTATCGTTCTGGCTTCGGTCATGCTGGCTGCTTGCGGCAGCGGCAATGGCAGCACTACCAGCACTAACAGCACTACGCCAGAAGCGAGCAGCACAGCTGATGCTGGCGGCGCTGCGAATGAGGCTAAACCGGTTACGATCAACATGTTCACCGCTTCTCCCGAATATACCGATGCGTTTAATGCTTACATTGCCGAATACAAAAAAGTGAAGCCGAACGTCACAATCAATCTGGAAATTATGCAAGCCGACTACAATACGGTGCTGAAGTCGAAAATCGCTGCCGGCAGCACGCCGGATGTATTCCAGACGACGGCGGGCGGCGACATTGACACCTTTGCCGAATACAGCGCTGATTTGACGAATGAGCCGCTTGCGGCAGCCATGATGGATGCGGTCCGTGTGAATATGACGTCGAGCGATGGCAAGGTGCTTGGGCTTCCGGTCAAGGGCAACTTAATGATGATGATTTATAATAAAAAGCTTTTGGCGGATGCCGGCATTGCTGCCGCTCCGAAGACGACTGCGGAGCTTGAGGATACAATTGCCAAGCTGGAAGCGAAGGGCATCACGCCATTTGCCAACGCCTACAAAGAGTGGTGGGTATGGAAGCATATTTTCCAAAACTTCGTCAACGCTGCGGCGGAAGATGCAGGCACTACGCCGAAAGCGCTGGTTGACCAGTTCATCGCGGGTGAAACGACATTTAAAGACCATCCCGTGCTCAGCGACAATTTCTTTAATTTCATCGATCTGACTGTGAAGCATGGAACAGACAAGCCGCTGGAGCGTGACAGCAACGCCGAAGTAAGTGACTTTGCTTCAGGCAAAGCGGCCTTCATGACCGGCAAGGGCGCATGGGACGAGGAAGCGATCAAGAAAATTACGCCTGACATCGAGATTGGCATTGCAGGCTACCCGGTAAGCGATAAGCCGGAGCAAGCGCTGCTTGTAACGGGAGCAGACCAAGCGCTGCGCATTAACAAGGATTCCGCTGTTGCGGCAGAAACCATTGAATTTTTCAACTGGCTGTACACGTCCGACTACGGTAAAAAATGGTTCTCGGAAGTCGCGAAGGTCATTCCGCCGATTAAAGATGCAGCGCTGCCGGATCTGGATATGCCGAAGCAGATGGAAGAGATTTTAAAGACGGAGAAATCAGGTGACCTTTCGGTCAACTATTCCCTCGACACATTCCATCAAAAATTTGGCGAGCTGATGCAGAGCTACATTAGTGGCGGGAAAACGAAGGAGCAGACGATTACCGAAATCCAGCAAGCGTGGATTCAATTCGGCTCCTCGATGTAGAAGGGGAAACGCTCTATAGATGCTGCCAAGCAGCATTCGATAAACAAGGCATGGGGACGAGAAAAGTCCTTATGCCTTGTTTTTCCATGTTCGATATTCTCAATTAAGGGTGAATATCCCAGAACTATTCTACAATAAAATTTGCAAAACCTATATACTTGCTACTTATAAACTTGATTCCGTTAACCGATATAACAAGTAATATAGGTTAACTTTAAAAGTAAGAGGGGTATGACGAGATAAATCGAGCCAATCCAAAGCAATTTTTTACAAAAATGTCTTTCCGAATTAAGCTTCCCGTCATGATCTGTTTACTAGTCAGCATTGTACTCGCAGGCACATGTATATTATGCTATCGCATTGCTGCAATTATGACTTTGGAAAACAGCAAGCATGAAATCCGTTCGACCTCGGACCGAATTGGAGAAGAGCTGTATTCAAATATGGAGTTGGCTCAGCAGTCGGTATACTTGCTCTCTGTACAAAAAACGATTTTAGATGTCGTTAATTTGCATAATGGCAATTCCATGACAGAGGAACAGTTTTTCTCAGCTGACAATGAATGGATGAATAGCGTTAATGAGCAATTAACAACGAGCATCAAGGGGATGCAGGGTACAGAAACGATACTCGTCATGGTTCAATCGCGGCCGGCATCTTGATTTCCATGCTCGTTACGCGGCCAATCGGCCGTCTGACGAGGCTGTTCAAAACGATGGCCACGGGCGATTTGACGGTAACAGCTACAGGGAAATACAGCGGTGAATTCAAGGTGCTGGCGGACAGCTTCGACGTCATGGCCTTGCGCAATAAACAGCTGATCACGAGCATAAATAGCTCGATTGCCGTACTGAAGACCAGCATGTCAGAGCTGGATGAAACGTCGAAGAAAACGAATCTTTCAATCGCTGAGACTTCCACAACGACGCAGGAAATTGCCAAGGCGATGGAATTGCAGGCCAATGATACGGAATCGATTGTAGACAAGTTTCTGGAGGTCGGCGGCAAAATTGCTGACGTAAGCAGCAAGTCGCAGGAAATTAGAACGAAGGCAGACTCCGTTGCGCAGGTATTCAAAGCCAACTATGAGGTTATCGAGGCTTTGGTGGAAATCAATCATCGCAGCGAGTCGGAGGTGCGCAACATTTCCGAGGTCACCGCGCAGCTAGCGGAAAGCTCATCGGGCATCCGCCAAATTACTGGAGCAATTTCCGATATTGCGGCTCAGACGCAGCTGCTTGCATTAAATGCCTCGATTGAAGCAGCAAGAGCTGGAGAGCAGGGCCGCGGCTTTGCAGTCGTCGCCTCGGAAATTCGCAAGCTGGCGGAGCAGACCTCGCTGCAATCCCAAGATATTAATAAAATCGTCGCCCAGACGATTGAATACGTAGAGCGAAGCGATCGCAGCGTGAAGGCGATAGAGTCCATCTCGGAGCAGCACAACAGCAGTGTGCAGCAGACGCAGCAGACCTTTGGCTACATTACCGATAATATTCGCGAAATTATTGAGCAGGTATCCGCTTCCGTGGAGGAAGTAACAGCAACGGTACAGGAGCAATCGGCAATGGTACAGAACCTTGCAGAGATGGTTGAAACGATCGAAAGCTTGAGCAATGAGCTTGCGCAAGCAGCTGGCGAATTTAAAGTAGAATAACGATACAGCACCCTAAACACCCCTGTTCTATTAGTAGAACAGGGGTGTTTAGTTCGCCTAAATAAAGGAACTCATAGAGCGTGAAAATAAGCTATAATATAACAATAATCGATAAATATCGGGTTGAAGCGTGTGCGCTAGTTGCCTGCCAGGCAGGAAAACAGTTTGTTGCGAAAAGGAGATTGCGGCGGTGGATCACTTCAAAAATTTATTTGAGCTATCTTTTGACATGCTTGTGGTCATGGACTGCAACGGCCGCGTTGTGCACTATAACAGTGGCTTGCAGAAGATGCTGGGCTATCCTGTCTTATTGAATAGTATGAAAGATTTTTATTCGTATATGCATCCCGACGATATAGCTTCAATGGATGCTTTGGTCCCACAATTAATACAGGGTAGAGAGCTGAGCGGATACTTGAATCGATTCCGCTGCGCAGACGGCTCTTATAAATGGCTGCAATGGAATGTCTCGCTGGATCAAATCAATATGTATTTTTATGTCATAGGTCGCGATGTGCATCATCAGAAAAGCTTCGAGCAGCATCTGGCGGCACAGGAGCTTTGGTATCGTTCCTGCCTCGACAATTTGCTGGATGGCTTCAGCTATTACAAGACAATCCGGGATGAATACGGCGATATTATTGATTATCGGTCGGAGTACATGAATGATACCTTTTGCCGCATGATGAATTATTCGAAAGATGAAGCTGTGGGCCGGCTGTGGTCGCAGCTTTTTCCTGATTTTACAGAAGAGATCAGGGCGGTTCTGAAGCAGGTGACGAGCAGCGGCAAACCCGTTTTAAGGCAGGAGCGGGTATACAATAAGTGGCTGACGGATGAGGAAAGCTATGATGTGCTCTATTATAAAATGGGTGATGGCTTCGCCTGCAGCTGGCGCAATGTGACCGAATACCGCCGGGCTCAGGAGCATCTGGAGCTTTCAAACCTGAAATTTACGAGTGCCTTTCACACGAATGCAACAATGAACTTTCTCATAGATTTGGAAACAGCGACGATTATAGAGATGAATCAGAAGTTCTCGCAGACGATTCGGCGGGGGCATTATTCCCATTTTGTAAGCAGTATTATGCAAGCGATTCCAGCTCAGGGGTTATTAGAGAATATTGAGCTTCCCTTCCTGCGGCAGTCTGGAGATACGGGTTATGGCGTTATATCGGGCGAGGTGCTGGAGCTGAAGGATAAGCGTTATTTTCTCGCCTTTGCTATCGATATTACGGAGCTGCGCAAAGCCAAAAAGCATCTTCTACTCATGGACAAGCTGAATTTGCTGAGCTCTATGGCGGCAAGCATTGCCCATGAGGTACGCAACCCGATGACGACGATTAAAGGATTTTTACAGCTGATGCAGAAAAATACGACGCTCGCCTCTTACCGCGATACGTTGAATTTAATGATTAGCGAGCTCGATCGCGCTAACGGCATTATTTCAGAATATTTATCGCTGGCGAATACCCGTTTTGTGCAAAAGGAACAGAAGCAGCTGGATGTTCTCGTTTCGAATATACTGCCGCTGCTAGAAGCGGATGCGGCCTACTCCAACATTTTAATTGTGCTTGATCTGCATGCTACATCTCCGGTTAACGTGGAAGAAAAGGAAATTCGCCAGCTGCTGCTAAATTTGACGCGTAATGCGATAGAGGCGATGGAAAGCGGCGGCGAGCTTACCATTCGGACGAGAATGAATCAAGGCAGCGTTATACTGGAAGTGGCCGATCAAGGCCATGGCATCCCGAAGGAGCATATTGAAGCGATTTTCACTCCCTTTTATACGACGAAAGAAACGGGAACCGGGCTTGGACTTGCGGTGTGCCGCAGCATTGCGGAGCATCATGGCGCCGATATCGAGATTGAATCAAGCGAGGAGGGGACGACATTCCGGGTCGTATTCTAGCGGCCCCGCCAAGCAGCGTACAATCTCATGATAAGCAGCCAATCGTTTGGGTGGCATAGGATATTGTCCCACACTAACGTTTTTTTGCTGATGAATGGTTTCGTCTTAGCCTATATATAGAAGAAATCCCCCTGGTTACGCGAAAGCGTTCAGGGGGATTTCTTGATAAGGCGTATTACGGGCTATAGAGACGAATCAGCCTTAGCCCTCTTTCATAATCTCAGCAATTAATTCAAAAGAGCGAAGACGCGCTTGATGCTCATAAGCAGAGCCGGTAATCATCAGCTCGTCAGCACCTGTCTTTTCAATAATGTCGGCCATTCTGCTGCGGACCGTTTCCTTGCTTCCGGCTGCGCCGAAGCTGAATTTGCTGCGGACGACAACCTTCTCCTGTTCATTCCACAGTTCATCCATATTCGCAACGGGCGGCTTCAGCTTGCTCGTCTGGCCGCGGATGAGGTTAAGGAACTGCTGCTCCTGCGAGGAGGCAAGGAAGCGTGCTTCTTCATCTGTATCGGCGGCGAGAATATTTACCCCGATCATGACATGAGGCTGCTCCAGCACCGCCGAAGGGCGGAAGCTGCTGCGGTACAAATGCAAAGCCTGCATTAAATAGTCTGGCGCAAAATGGCTGGCGAAAGCAAACGGCAATCCCAGCTGCCCCGCTAGCTGAGCGCTAAAGCCGCTGGAGCCTAGCAGCCAGATCGGAATATCAAGCCCTTCGCCTGGGAACGCGCGAACCGCAGGAACTCCTTCTTCTATAGAAGGGTTTAGAAAATTGCGAAGCTCGCCAAGCAGCTCAGGGAAGTCTTGGCCGTTATTGCTATTAAGTCCACGGCGCAGCGCGCGGGCAGTGGCTTGGTCTGAGCCTGGCGCACGCCCGAGTCCAAGATCAATGCGTCCCGGATACATCGAGGCGAGTGTGCCGAATTGCTCGGCTATCATAAGCGGCGCATGGTTGGGCAGCATAATACCACCGGAGCCGACGCGGATCGTGCTCGTGCCTTCGGCCACATAGCCGATGAGTACAGAGGTAGCAGCGCTGGCAATGCCTTGCATATTGTGATGCTCAGCCAGCCAATAGCGCTGATAGCCCCAACGCTCAGCATGCTGGGCGAGATCGCGGGTATTTTTGAAAGCGTCGGTTGCATTGCCGCCTTCAACAACGGGAGCGAGATCAAGGATAGAAAGAGGAACGGTATGTGAATGGGTCATAATAACAACAACCTCCTATACTGTAAATTGACTTGTAGGTCATACTCTCCATTATATCATAATGAACGCCAAGGATAGAGCAGACAGGCTGGTGTGAAAAAGGGGATGAAAAAAGTTACGACAAAAGCTTGCAATTTATCTTTAATTGTAGTATCTTAAATTTAAGATAATAAATGCAAGGAGGTGAGGGCAATGAAAGAGGCAGCCAGCAAGATGAAAGTGTCACAGCAGGAAGCCGAAGACAGTGCTTTGAAGCTCTACATTGCGCTCAACCGGGCCAGCCAATGGATTAACGCCCACGGCGACCGGGACATTCGCAAGCATGGCTTGAATCGTACGGAATTCGGCGTACTGGAAATGCTGTATCACAAAGGTCCACAGCCTTTGCAGCAAATTGGCGGCAAGGTGCTGATGAGCAGCGGCAACATTACCTACGTCATAGATAAGCTTGAGAAGAAGCAGCTTGTGCAGCGTAGAGCTTCAGCTGATGATCGCCGGCTCATCTTCGCAGAAATAACGAGCCAAGGGACGCAATTTATTGAGGAAGTATTCCCGGCACATGCAACCATTATTACAGAAGCGGTTAGCGGCTTGACGACAGAGGAACAGAAGCTGGCAAGCGAGCTGCTCAAGAAGCTCGGCAGACACGCGCAGGATGCTTTTAAGTAGAAGAGGCTTGGTATCCTGTATCGTCACTTCTTTCTATCACTCAGCCCCAATATCTTAATTTAAAGATTCTCAAATCCATGATATAATAGAGGAGTGTTTATAATGACACAACAAACAGCAGGCATTCACCACATTACAGCTTTCGTATCGAACGCACAGGCAACGGTTACTTTCTATGCGGGCGTACTTGCCCAACGGCTCGTGAAAAAAACAATCAACTTCGATGCTCCAGAAGTGTATCATCTGTATTTCGGAGATCAAGCCGGCAGCCCAGGCACGATCATGACCTTCTTCCCTTTTGCACACGGTCGTAAAGGTGTGATTGGCGGAGGACAGGTTGGGGTAACCACTTATGTTGTTCCTGCGGGGGCGCTTGATTTTTGGAAAGAGCGTTTGGCAAAATATGAGGTTCCGTTCACCGAAACGGAGCGGTTCGGCGAGTCGTATGTACAGTTCGTTGACCCAGATGGCTTGCAGCTTGAGCTTGTAGCCCGGGAGGAAGGCCCGCTAAGCGATTGGTCTTACGCAGGAGTGCCGACAGATAAAGCCATTAAAGGCTTTGGCGGAGCGATTTTGTACAGCTCGGCTCCAGAGAAAACGTTCCGTTTGCTGGAACAGGTGATGGGACTAAGCAAAATCGGTGAGGATGCTGGTTATGCGCGTTTCAGATCATCCGCAGATATCGGCAATATCATTGATCTTCCGATTGAGCGTGTGGAGCCCGGACACGGCGGCTCCGGTACGGTCCATCATATTGCATGGCGTGCGAAAGACGATGTAGAGCATGCGCTGTGGAGAAGCCATGTGGAGACTAATGGCTACCATCCTACACCAATAATCGACAGACAATATTTCCATGCGATTTATTTCCGCGAAGAAGGCGGCATATTATTCGAGATTGCAACTGATCCTCCAGGCTTTGCACGTGACGAGGAGCCGGAACATCTCGGTGAAAAACTGATGCTGCCAGAATGGTTTGAACAGCATCGCGAGGATATTGTGCGGCTGCTTCCGCCTATCCAAGTACCGTGAATGAGAGGAGAATGGACAATGAAACATATTTATCAGCAAGGCACGAACGCAGCAGCGCCAGTTTTGGTGCTGCTGCACGGTACCGGAGGAACGGAGCGCGATTTGCTGCCGCTGGCTGGCCGAATTGACCCTACAGCATCGGTGCTAAGCATTAGAGGCAATGTACTGGAAAATGGGTTGTCCCGTTATTTCCGCAGACTAGCCGAAGGAGTTTTTGACGAGGAGGACTTGGTGCTCCGCACGAAGGAGCTCCATGATTTTCTGGACCAGGCGGCAGTCGACTATGGCTTCGATCGTGAAAATCTCGTTGCTATCGGCTACTCCAATGGAGCCAACATTGCGGGCAGCCTGATGTTCCATTACAAGGATGCTTTCCGCGGAGCGATTTTGCATCATCCGATGGTTCCGCTTCGCAGCGTAGAGCTTCCCGATATGACCGGCATTTCCTGCTTCATCGGAGCTGGCCGCAATGACCAGATGTGCCCGCCGCAAGAGACGGAAGAGCTGCAAGCGATGCTGTCCGGCGCGGGAGCTGCGGTTAGCGTACATTGGGAAAACTACGGCCATCAGTTGACGGGCAGCGAAGTTGAAGCAGCCGCAGCTTGGTATGCCGAGGTCATTTGCCCATGATGGTAACGATTGATCCGTCTGAACGCTCGGCCCGCGACAATTATAAGCTGCTTTCGGGCAGCATTATACCACGGCCAATTGCTTTCGTGACGACGCTGTCTTCAGGCGGCGTACTCAATGCTGCGCCATACAGCTATTTCAATGTCGTATCGTCCAATCCGCCGCTGCTATCGGTTTCGGTACAGCGGAAGCAGGGGGGACAGCAGAAGGATACTGCCCGCAATGCAATAGAGGCAGGGGCGTTCGTCGTGCATATTGCCGACCAATCGTATATTGAACAGCTGAATGTAACGGCGGCTAATTTGCCGCCAGAGGAAAGCGAGGTTGCAGCAGCAGGGCTTACGCCGGTTCCGAGCGTGAGGATTGCCGTGCCTGGTGTAGCTGAAGCGAAAATCCGGATGGAATGCGTCTTGGAGAAGGCCATTCCGCTCGGCGGAACGGACGATGCGCCTGCCTGCGATTTATTGATAGGCAAGGTCGTATTTTATCATCTCGACGAGACGGTTTACGATGAGCGCGGTTATATTGATGCCGACCAGCTTGCGCCTATTGCCAGACTTGCAGGCAGCGATTATGCAGGGCTCGGCGCACGTTTTTCCATTGACCGTCCAACCTCGTGATGGAATACACATATGCAGATATTCGTTGTATCTGTTTGACCAAAAATGGCAGCAGATGAGAGCTGCAAGCTTGACACTTGAAACTGCAAAGTAAAAGAACCCTCGACTACACCGTATCGGTGTAGAGCGAAGGTTCTTTTACTTTTGAAAGTGTAAGCCAATGCTGCAGGAGCTCTATTAAGCTTCTGCTTCCGCAAGCTTAGTAATTTCCACGATAACCTGAACGGCTTTCAGCATATTGTCGACCGAAGCGTATTCATAACGGCCATGATAATTTTCCCCGCCGGTGAACACATTAGGCGTAGGAAGCCCCATGTAGGAAAGCTGCGAGCCATCAGTCCCGCCGCGAATCGGTTTAATATCCGGCTTAATGCCGAGATTCTCCATGGCCAGCTTCGCTTGATTTACGATGCCGATAACCGGTTCAATTTTATCGCGCATATTAAAATATTGATCCCGAATGTTCAGTTCTATGCTCGACTCGCCATATTTAAGCTTTAGCCCGCTGACGATGTCCGCCAGCTTCTGCTTGCGTCCCGCAAAGCCTTCTTGGTCAAAATCGCGGATAATATAGCGCAGCTCGGACTTCTCCACATCGCCGCTCATTTGAATCAAATGATAGAAGCCTTCGTAGCCTTCGGTGAACTCCGGCGCTTCATCGGCAGGAAGCTGACCGTGCAATTCCATGGCGATTTTCGCCGAATGGACCATTTTGCCCTTGGCCGTGCCAGGGTGCACGTTCGTGCCTTTGCAAATAATGTGGGCGGCAGCTGCATTAAAGCTCTCGTATTGCAGCTCGCCAAGCGGCCCGCCATCCATCGTATAGGCATAATCTGCACCGAATGCGGCAACGTCGAAACGATGCGGCCCACGGCCGATTTCCTCATCCGGGGTAAAGGCGACGCGGATTTTTCCATGCTTCACTTCCGGATGCTGAATCAAATACACCATTGCCGTCATAATTTCGGCAATGCCCGCTTTATTGTCTGCGCCCAGCAGCGTCGTGCCATCGGTCGTAATTAGCGTATGTCCCACATATTGACTCAGCTCAGGCGAAGCGGACGGAGACAATACGATAGACGACGCTTCGTTCAGTACAATGTCGCCGCCGTCGTAATTATCGACCACTTGCGGCTTTACATTTTCACCGGTGAAATCCAGCGCAGTATCGATATGGGCGAGAAAGCCAATCGTCGGCACCGTTTTGTCCGTATTGGCAGGCAGTGTAGCCATCACATACCCGTTCTCATCCACAGTTACCTCCTCCATGCCGATCTTCATCAGCTCTTCCACCAACTGGTCGGCAAGTACCAGCTGACCCGGGGTCGTCGGACAAGTCTCGCTGCGGTCATCCGATTGCGTGTTCACTTTAACATAAGAAATAAAGCGTTCCATCAGTTCCTGTTTCATGCTTCCATGCTCCTTTTTCCTCTATTTCAAAATATAAGAATTTATAAGTTTACACGTATAAATAGGCTTATATTTCACCCGCGAAACGGAAGCTTTGCCGCCAAAGGACGGCTTCAGCCGTTTACGCTTGAAATATAAGAAAGTATAAGTTTTCTCTTTATACTTAGCTTATATTTCTCGGACTGAAACGCGCCGCGCCGCCAGAGGACGGCGACAGCCGTTTCACCTTGTCTGTATGTATCTCTAGGTTTATTTCTATTTTATCACAATTACAGCAGCGTTCGCGCGCGGGGCCGTACATGCTATACTTAGGATTATTGAGAAGAGGGCAGGTGCTGTTGGATGGCCATTTATATAGCGTTGCTTCGTGGCATTAATGTCGGCGGGCATAAATTGATTAAAATGCAGGATTTGCAGCGGATGTTCGAGCAGCTTGGCTTGCAGCAGGTCAAAACGTATATTCAAAGCGGCAATGTGCTGTTCGAATCAGATGCTCCAGCAGCTCAGCTGCGCCTGCAAATCCAGCAGGAAATTACGGCTGTATTCGGATTTGACGTTCCAGTCGTCTTGCGTACCCATACAGAGCTGGCCGCGATTGTCGCAAACAGCCCTTTTGATGCCAATCAGCAACAGGTGGGTGAAAATATTTATGTAGCGCTGCTCGCGGACACGCCTACGGAAGAAGGAAAGCAGCGGCTGCTCGCATGCAGCAGCGAGGTGGACGACTATCGGTTGCAGGATAGCGAAGTGTATATTTATTGCCGTCAAAGCGTGCGCAAATCGATGTTTTCGAACAATTTATTGGAAAAAAAACTCGGCGTAGCTGCCACTTCGCGGAACTGGCAGACGATGAACAAGCTGCTCAGCCTCGCTGCAGGCATGCAGAAGCTGCTCAAAGGCGAATAAGCCTGGATAGCGTTACGATAGACTTTCCTATATTTCAAGGTGAAACGGCTGTCGCCGTCCTTTGGCAGCGCGGCGCGTTTCATTCCGAGAAATATAGAGAAAGGATGGCGTTAGAATATCCTTTCCTATATTTCAATAAGAAACCGCCAGCTTGGCAGCAAGGAAGCATAAAGCTTCCCAATCCAAGCTGGCGGTTCGTTGTATGAGTTGAATAATAAGTGCTAAGCGTGCTGTTTCAGCCATTTGGCGATATCGGAAATGACGGGTTCAGCAAAGCTGCCTGGATGGTTGTATTCGGCTAACGTGCCTTCTCCTTCACCACTGTAATCGACGAAAAAGTGGTTAAGGCCTGGGTACAGCTTGAAGGAAGCATTCGATTTCCCTTTGAACAGCTCCTCCCACAGCACATAGTCTTTATTCGCAAATACTTGGAAATCATCCTTGCCCTGCAGGACAAGCACCGGTTTCGTTAGTTTTGCGGCATATCCGCTCGCGGGATGATTGTCCATTTCCTTAAAGTAATAGGCGGGCAGGGAGAAAACCGTCGTCGCCTGCGCCTGCGCATCGGTCAACGTACCTAGCGCTTGCGCCTTCTTGTATTCGGCTTCTATAAGCTGAGCATTTGCCGCTTTGGCGGGATCTTTATCATCCATGGCAGCAATAAAAGCCTGGTTCTGGTCATAGACGATTTCCCATAGCGAGCGTGGCGAGCCAGCAAGCAGCACAAGCCCGGCAAAGTCGCCGCCTTCTGCATCAATGCGCGGGGCAAGCATGCCGCCAAGGCTATGTCCAATTACATACACTTTGGAGGCGTCAATCCGTTTATCCGCCTTTAGCAGCTTGGCTGCGACAATGGCGTCATCAATGGTTTCTTCCTTCACCGTCATTTTCATAAAAGCTTCTGTCGTCATGCTGCTGCCGTAAACAAATGTGCGTTTATCATAGCGCAGCACCGCAATTCCTTGCTCAGCTAGTCCCCAAGCAATATCGCGAAATGGCGTATAGCCGCTTACCGTCTCATCGCGATCAGATGCGCCCGAGCCTTGGACCAATACGACCGCTGTCAGCGGGCCAGTGGCATTTTTCGGAAGAGTCAACGTTCCACCGAGCTCATAAGGAGTGCCCTCGCCAACGGTAACCTCTTCTTCAACAATCGTAGCTGGCGCTTCTTTATCGATGGGCTTTGGCGTAATGAGCATGCCTTCGAGCAGCGTACTCTCCATGTTGACGTAAAGCGTAAGGTTAAAGCTAATCTTTTCAAATACAGCAGTTGCGGTAATCATCTTCATCCCTTCGTCCGCTCCAGATACTACAATATCCTCTGCGCGAACGTAGCTGCCTGCTTGAACTTTTGCGCTTTCCCACGATTTTCCTAGTACATCTACAGAAACCTGTTCCTTGAATGTATCCGAGAAGTAATCGTCCCACAGCATTTGGTAATCGCCTTTATCCAAAGCAGCAGTAACTCGATCTATCCAACGCTCGGCTTCAGACAAGGGGGTAGCAATCGAGACTTGCATCTTGCTTCTTTCATAATAGTACTGATAACCCAGAACTTTATTGAAAAAAGCGAGCGGGACATAAAGGCGTCCCTGCCGCTGAACCGAAGCGGTGTCGAAGGTGCGCTTCTCCCCGTTCACTAGTGCTTCGGAGCTGCCGGAGCTGAACGTGACCTTGAGGTCCTGCCCTTCAAGCAGAACCTTGCTGCTCGCTTTATGGTAGGTAACTTTCAGACCAAGTCCTTCGGCTGCGCTGCGCAGCGGAATCATGACCTCGTCGCTGCTGCTCAAGTAAGCCTCATTGCCAGCAGACGTCGTGATGACTTTGCCATTAACGAGCAGCTTGAGAGTTTCTGCGGCAGCTGTCATAGCGGGAAATGCAGCCATGAGCAGCAAGGAAAATACGATCGTAGATGCCAAATGCTTTTTCAAAATAAATTCAGTCCTCCTTTAGAGTGTGCCTGTCCCATCGAGGGAATCAGGCATAAGATGCTGTAGAAAAATAGCTGGATGCATGGGGTGAATTATGTAGGGCGGTTAAATAACCGCAGCTCTATTTCATACGAATGGAGCTTGTTCATGGTTTCCTAATTGTTGGACATCTTAGTTTGGGGGCTTAATCGGATTCAAGCACAGTTTACGTGCGATTATGGAAAAAAGAGAGCGCCAGCCGATCGCCGCCGCATTCCGCCGAAGCTGACACGACGCTAGACGGCTGTTCATGGCGGAATGCTGGCTGACATTAAATCGTGTGCGCGGCTTTATTTCGCGAGCAGTTTCCGCGTAATGGCGTCCGCTGCCGCCGCTGGCGGAAGCGTGCTGGATAGCGCATAAATATGAGCCAGCCTGTCGCTGATGCGCTCCACCTGGCTGCGGGCATAGGTAGCGGAGCTGCCGTCAAGCTCAGCCGCCGTAACAATAATGCCGCCCGCATTGATGGCATAGTCCGGCGCATACAAAATGCCAGCCTGCTGCAAGGCGGCATCATGCTTGGCATTCGCCAGCTGATTGTTGGCGGCGCCCGCAATGATGGGGCACTTCAGCTCCGGAAGAGTCACGTCGGTCAATATGCCGCCGAGTGCGCAAGGCGAAAAAATATCGCAGCTTTGCTTATGAATGCTGTTGACGGAAACAGCTGTGGCCCCGAACTGTGCGGCCGCCTGCTTGACTAGCCCGTCGTTCAAATCAGCGACAATAAGCCGAGCTCCTGCTTGATGCAAATAGCGGCATAAGGCGTAGCCAACCTTGCCAAGGCCTTGTACAGCGACCGTTCGCTGCTGCAGCTGCTCAGAGCCATATTTTTGCTTAAGCGATATACGGATTGCGATATATACGCCATAGGCGGTCATTTCCGCTGTGAAATTTCCCGTTGCTCCCAGCGAGCCGGTAACATCGGTCACATAACCTGTTTCTTTTGCGATCTCATCCATGTCGCCCGGAGTTGTGCCCAGATCCATGCCGGTAATATAGCGTCCGTTAAGCCGCTCAATAAAACGCCCGAGCGAGCGGAACAGCTTGCTGCTTTTGTCTGTGGCAGAATTGCCGATAATGACGGCTTTGCCTCCCCCGTAGGGGATATCGGCAAGCGCCGCTTTGTACGTCATGCCGCGCGCCAGCCGAAGAGCGTCGCTGATCGCCGCCTCTTCAGAGGCGTATGTCCACATTCTGCAGCCGCCCAGTGCCGGACCAAGCTTGGTCTGATCAATGGCAATAATCGCTTTGAGCCCGCTAGATGCATCCTCCATCACGTCCAACTGCTCGAATCCTTCGAAGCTTGCGCTCACGCTATGCCCGTCCATAGATAGCAGCCTCCCTTTTGCTGAAGTGCATAGCCGTTATGCCGTTTACTATTGATGTATTCAACAGCAGCATAACTTGATACCGATACCGCATATGCACGAGTCGGGGGAAATACATAGCTTAGAAGGGCGCAGCGTGAACAAGAAAAAAGCCGCTTGCACCAGCTGTCTGGAGTGATGAAGCGGCCCCTTTCAAGTAAGCTTTTATATCGTTGATCTTCTAAGCATAAGGAAGGATAGCAGAGCATTTAGCAGGATGAAAGGAAGGAGCCACAGGGAGAGGCCGAGTGCGGTATGCTTGGTGAGCCACGCCCAAATATCGAGCCACCCATGATTTTGAGTAATGATATAGGAGCTAAGGGTGAGTGCGACACCGGATGCAAGAAACAAAATCAGCATGCCGGTTTTCTTGAATTTGCGATAGAAGCTGCCTAAGGCAAAGCCCCACAAAAACAAATGCAGAGCGATCAGGAAAAGGGTAAGCAGCTGTACGAGCAAATTTCCGTCACTCAAATACGGCAGGTAGAAAAAATACAAGCCCGACCACCAGTGGTTCGTAAGCTGATTTTCAATAATAGACATAAGCAGCAGCAGGAGCGCCGAGCCGAAGCTGATTATTAGAGCCATTACGATGGTACCTGCAAAATAATTGAAGCGGCTAATGCTGAAGCTAATCGCAAATGGAAAGGTCTGTGCGACGACGATAATGCCCAGCACGAATATATAGACCAATAGAGAGGAGATTCCGCCCGTATACATATTCTCCTTATCGTCAATCAATAAACTAATGAGCAAATTCACAATAAAACTGGAGCCGAGAATGAAGAGAGGAATGAAAAACCAGCTAAATCGATCGCGTCGATGCAGCCTGATCACGCTTATTGTGCGATTCATAACAAATCAGCCGCCTTTCGTTCGGTTTTGCCATTCGTCAGATGAATAATCAGCTGCTGTAGAGATACGGAGCCGAACTCCAGCCCTCTCGCCGTCGCCTGCTTGCGATCAACTGCGCTGAGCATGCCGTCTACTGTGGCAGAGAGCAAGGCGCCAAAGGGCTCGCGGGAAATAACGGTTTTGCCGATGAGAAACGATTCAACCTCAGATGCAGAGCCAGCCACTGTGTAGGCGCGACCCCGCAGCAGCTCGGCGTCCTCGTTAATCAGAATGCTGCCCTTGTCGATGACGATTACATGCTCCAGCAGCTGGCTGACCTCATCAATGAGATGGGAGGACAGCACGACCGTGCGGGGATGCTCGGCATAATCGGTGAGCAGATGATCGTAAAATAAATTTCGGGCCACGGCGTCCAGTCCCAAATAGGGCTCGTCAAAAATCGTCAGCGGGGCGCGGCTCGCGAGCCCGACAATGATGCCGACAGAGGAGTGCATGCCGCGCGACATTTTTTTGATTTTACGCTTCAAGGGCAGCTGGAACTCCTCGACTAATGTATTAGCGAAGGTGCGGTCCCAGTTTGGAAACAAAGAGGCGGATAGCTCCAATACATCGAGCAGGCTGTAATTGTCCGGGTATTTCTGGCTCTCCTTAATGAAGCAAATTTGGCTCAGTACACGGTTGTTTTCATAAGGGGCTTCGCCGAAGACCGTCAGCTCGCCGCTCGTCGTGAACAACTGGGCAGTCAGCATATGCATAATCGTCGTTTTCCCGGCGCCGTTGCGTCCGAGCAAACCGTATATTTTATCCGGCTCCAGCACGAAGCTCACTTCGTTTACGGCATTGAAATTTCCATAAGCTTTCGTTACCCGCTTCAGCTCGACAATTGGACTCATGGCTTGGTTCCTCCTCTTCTGATCATATCTGACAGCTGCTCCGGCGTAATGCCCAGCTTCTCGGCCTCATGCATCATCGTCACCACATACTGCTCGAAAAACTGCTCACGCCGCTTTTCCATCAATAGCGCTCTGGAACCTGTTGCGACAAACATGCCAATCCCTCGTTTCTTATAAAGAATGCCTTGATCCGCTAATTGATTGACGCCTTTCGCTGCGGTGGCGGGGTTGATCTGGTAAAAGGCTGCAAATTGATTTTTCGAAGGCACCTGCGACTCTTCCGGCAGCAGGCCTTGAATAATATCGTCTTCGATGCGCTCGGCAATTTGCATGAAAATGGGTCTGCTATCGTCGATGCTTATGCTCACATTGTCCACCACCAAACTGGTTAGTTACTCATGTAACCAACTATACATGCGATCAACCAATGCGTCAATAGGCAGCCGATATGAAAAAACACAAAAAAGGATAGAAGAGGCAGTAGGGTATCTGCTCTTCTATCCTTTTTGGGGTGAAATGGGCCGACTGCCCTCTGTTAAATCGGCTGCTGTGCAGCTTCTATTTTGCCAAGCAGGTCTCGTACCTGCTTATGAATAGCATGAAGCTCCTCGGGTGTAATGTCCAGGCCGCCATAAACGCGTTTCGGAACGTCGGCAACCCGTTTTTTAAGCTCGCGGCCATCGTCCGTCAACTGAATAACGAGATTGCGCTCGTCGGCTTTATCGCGGATGCGGGTAATAAGGTTCATGCCTTCCAGCTTCTTAAGCAGCGGGGTCAGCGTACCAGAGTCGAGCAGCAGTCTCGCGCCCAGCTCTTTCATCGTCACCTTGTCCTGTTCCCATAAGGACAGCAGGGTGACATATTGCGTATACGTTAAGCCAAGCTCCGTTAGTACAGGACGGTAAAGCTTTGTAATTTCCCGCGAGCAGGCATATAAGGAAAAGCAAACTTGATTATCGAGCTTCATCCATTCATCTTCATTCATGTTAGTTGTCTCTCCCTCCGGACCAAGGTTATGCGCAGCAATCAGTTGTGTACAATTAATTAAGCTATTGTAGCATTGCCTGCGGAACCTGTCAAAAGAAGAAGCGGTATGCGCAGCAGCAAATTTCAGCAAAGCGATTTGACAATTGAAATTAAATTGTATAAAATTAAATTTATCAAAATCAATCGCTGTATTTTCAGCCTGACCGTTGTTTTTTTAAATTTAAAGGAGGTTATTATGATGTCCATTTATGATATCGAAGTGAAGAAGATTACAGGTTCGCAGGAGACGCTGGCTCCGTATAAAGGCAAAGTGATGTTAATCGTAAATACAGCTACCAAATGCGGCTTTGCACCGCAATTCAAAGGCTTGCAGCAATTGCAGGATACGTATGGCGAGCAAGGGCTTGCAGTTCTAGGATTTCCAAGCGGGCAGTTTATGAATCAGGAGCTGGAGGGCGATGCGGAAATTGCGCAGGCTTGCGAGCTTAACCACGGGGTATCCTTTCCGCTGTTTGGCAAAATCGATGTAAACGGCAGCAGCGCACACCCGCTGTTCCAGCACCTGACGAATGAGGCTCGCGGGGTGCTGGGCTCGAAGGCGATCAAGTGGAATTTTACGAAGTTTCTAGTGGATCGGGATGGCAAAGTGGTCAAGCGGTTTGGGCCGAATGATAAGCCGGAAGATCTCGTAGAAGATATCAAAAAACTACTCGGCTAAGCCAACTCTGCAGCGGGCGAAGGCTCCGCTAATCGCTTCCTTATAAGTGAAGTCGGCGGTATCGCCTACCGTAATTTGCAGCCCGCCTTCTGGCAAATAGTCCTGCTCGCTGCGATAAACGCCAGTATAAGGCCCATCCGGCAAATAAGTTGGGCATACGAGCGTCCAATTTAATGGCTCGGCAGATGCCTCCAGCAGGCGCAGTACAGCATGATGCTCCTCGGCAGCCCGTGTAGACCGGCGTTTCGATTCGCTGGATTGATAGCGCAGCAGGCCAGGCTCGGTGCGGCTCTCCAGAATACCCGCCGTTCCGACCGTCACCAGACGATGGATGGCTTGCTGCTCCATAACGGCAAGAAGGCCCGGAAAGCAGGAGGAGAGCGTATCTCCTCCGTCCGTGCCCAGTGCGCTAATAACTACGCTGCTGCCTGCAACAGCTTGCTTGAGCATAGCTTCTTCGCGGGCATCGCCAACGATGGCTTTCAATTGCGGATGCGAAAGCTCAAGCTTCTCTATCGAACGCACCAAGGCATGGACGCTATGTCCATCTGCAAGGGCGCGCAGCATGACTTCGCGCCCGACGCGTCCTGTGGCGCCTAATATCGTAATTTGCATGTGATGTCCCTCATTTGCTAAAAATATGAACGGCATTGCGTCCCATATGCTTGGATTGGTACAACGCCTTATCAGCCTCGCGAATCATCTCGTCCAGTTCAGCATGCTCTGCAATTGTTATGCCAGTTGCGCCGAAGCTTGCTGACAATGGAACGGTGCCGGCTTGTGTCTGCAACGGGCTGCCAGCAAGGGCCCGGCGCAGCTTCTCGGCGAGCTCCCCTGCTTCTTCGGGCGCAGCAGATGGAAGGCAAATAATAAATTCCTCTCCACCGTACCGCCCGAATAAATCGCTATCGCTAAGCTGTTCCTGACAGACCGCTACGACATGACAAAGGGCTAAATCGCCAATGTCATGGCCGAAGCGGTCATTTATCGTTTTAAAATGGTCAATATCAAACAAAATAAGTGAAAACGGCTGTTGATTCAGCAGCGATTGATGAAGCAGCAAGCGGGCTTGCTCTAAAAAGTAAGCGCGGTTGTATATGCCAGTCAGTCCATCTATAGTAGCCATTTGCTTCAGCTTCTCTTGCAGAATCGCCTTCTCCGTAATATCCATCAAGACAATCGTCCTCCCGATCAGCTCGCCTTTGCGGCTGTGGACAGGGGATGAGCGCACAAGGTAGAACGACGGCAGGCTCGTATGCAGCTGAATCCACCTTACTTCCCGCTCATGATGCTTGAATTCCTCATCATAATGAATAAAATCAGCAGCTTGTCCCGTATGGAACAGCCATATATCCTTGAATGCCGTCCCAATCGCCGTAGGCCTCAGCGATGCGATCATCTGCGACGCCGACCGATTATAATCTACAATCCGCCCGCTCATATCCAGCACAATAACGCCGTCGCGCATGCTTTCGAAAATACGTTCTCTGGCAATTGGCGCAGCCTTCAAAATATTTGACGTCAAAATCGCCCAAATGTTCAAAATCGACGTGATAAACATAAGCGGAGGCACGATGTCCATGCCGTGTGGCGTAAGGTCAAGCAAATACATAAAGGAGGCAGTCATGGGAATAAAAATGCCGGCTGCCATCATTAAAAGCTGCTTGCGGTAAATCATCTTGGCGTGATTCCATTGACGCAGCAGCAGGTAAGCACTTACGACCAGACAGCCGAACGTAAAGCTGCCATTAATAATATACCATTCTCCAAAGACGATATCGGCGACAATAACCGATTCATTGGGACGGAGAAATATCGAACGGTAAAACATATGATGCCATTCATTTGTGACGACCAGCAATAAAGTAATAAAGGGAATCGTAAAGAGCCAGATTAGCATCTTACGGGTAACGAAGCGATCCATTCCAGTAAAGTACAGAATGAGCACTAGCGTAGCGGGGGAGATGAATGGCAGTCCCAAATATTCTATGCCAATCCAGAAGCGAATTTCGGCTAACGAATCGCTTGCCAATTCAAAAGCAAAGCCGAAGGTGTAGATAGCTGAGCAAATCGAGGTCCAGATATAGGCTCTCATTCCGGCAAAGCTGGATTTTATTAAATATCCGTAAATGGCAAGCAAGGCGCTGAGCACGCTGGAAATCGTTACAATAACAATATAATTGGAGATAGTCATATTCATCAGTTGTATGGCTCCAGTTGGTTAGAGACTGCGACGAAATAAAGTACCGCTAATTTCCTCACAGCTCCTTAGTAATTAGGTATTGCTGCAATGAAGCGCTCTCAGGTTGCTAAACAATCTATTTAGAATGGTATCACATTTTTTGCCTTTAAGGATACGCGATTTGAATGGTAATGTTAAGCATAAACCGCTTTCATCCTTCTTGGGTGGCAAAAGGCCGATAAAACCCGCTTTAGAGACTGCGACGAAATAAGGTACCGCTAATTTATTGACAAAACTCCTAAAACCGTGGAGATTTTGTCAATAAAAGCGGATACTAATTTCCACGCAGCTCCTTAGTTCGTGCATTTGCCAGTCAAGTATGCTAAGATACCTTGAGTTTCTTAGAAATATAGGAAAGTATATGATTTTTTCATCCTTTCTCTATATTTCATCGCGAAACGTTAGCTTTGCCGCCAGAGGATGGCGACAGCCGTTTACGCTTGAAATATAGGAAAGTATATGATTTTTTTTCATCCTTTCTCTATATTTCTCGGAATGAAACGCGCCACGCCGTCAAGGACGGCGACAGCCGTTTCACCTTAGGATTATGAGCTGGAGAAGGTGACATCTTGGGATTTAAGCTGGGGGTTAAGCGGGATCGGGACAATAGTCTCTTTTTCTTGACTTGGCCGATATTTTTGGAATTATTTTTGTTTATGATGATGGGAACAGCGGACACATTCATGCTCAGCAAGCTGTCCGACAATGCCGTTTCCGGCGTAGGCGCATCCAATCAATATTTGCACATTATGCTGCTTGTTATGGAGGTTATCGGCAACGGCGCTTCGATTGTTGTGGCGCAATATATAGGCTCGCGGAAGCTGGTTGAGGCTGCACAGCTGTCAGCGCTGGCGATTTCGCTTAATCTGTTGGCGGGCTTGCTGATGAGCTTATCTTGTTTGTTGTTCGGCAATGTTATTCTGCAAGGCTTGCATCTGCAAGGGGAAGTATTGGCCTATGCGCAAAGCTATTTGCGAATTGTAGGCGGCTTTATTTTTTTACAGGCGATTATTAATTCACTTTCTGCAATTATTCGGGTATACGGCTTCACGAAGGAAGCCATGCTGGTATCATTGGGAATGAACATTATACATTTGGTCGGCAACTACGTGCTGATCTTTGGCAAGTTCGGCTTTCCCGAGCTTGGGGTGGAAGGAGCAGCTATTTCGACGGTTGTCAGCCGCTTGCTGGCGATGCTGGTGTTTTTCTGGCTGATGAATCGGGTTATGGTATTTAAGGTGAAGCTGCAATATTTTTTCAAGATGTCGAAGGAATTTATTCGCAAAATATTAAAGATCGGCATTCCGTCGGCTTTTGAACAGGTGATGTACCAGAGCTGCCAAATGGTCTTTCTGTATTATGTGACGTTTCTCGGTGATGCGTCCTTGTCGGCCCGGCAGTACGCCTCGAATATATCGGTGCTAATCTATTTATTCGCGATGGCGGTCGGCATGGGTACGGCAATAATGGTAGGCCGCTACGTCGGCGGCGGACGCAGCGACGCTGCGTACAAACAGGTATTGGCAAGCGTGCTGTGGGCCAGCGGAGCGACGATGGTGATGCTGGTGTTCGTGCTGCTGTTCCGCGAGCGGCTAATGGGCTTGTTCACGGATGATGCCGACATTATTCGGCTGGGGGCGAACGTCCTGCTGTACAGCATTGTGCTGGAGACGGGGCGAACGATCAATATTATATTGGTCAATTCGCTGCGGGCCTCCGGGGATGCGAAGTTTCCGCTCTGGATCGGGATGGTTACGATGGTTGGCATAAGCGTGCCGCTCGGTTATTATCTTGTTTTTCATCTGGATATGGGACTGGCGGGCATTTGGCTGGCTATTGCGACGGATGAGTGGTTGCGCGCGGTCATTATGTATTTCCGGTGGAAGAGCCGGAAGTGGGAACGGCATGCGCTGGTGAAACCGGACTTTGTAGAGCATACGGCCTCGCATTAATGGCAGAATGGGTCTTGCGGGCGGACATACGCTTGCCGCTCATCCTGTTATGAAGTGTTGAGGCTGCGAAGCTAGGGAGGCTGGCTACGTATGGATTACGCTAACAATGATGGTCAGGATATTGCGAGCATTTGCTTGCTGGCGGGCAAGATTATTTTGCAAAATGGCGGGGAAACGTACCGGGTTGAGGATACGATGGTTCGGATCGCCGGGGCTTACGGCGTGGCTAATGCTTATAGCTATGTGACGCCCACGGGCATTATTTTTGCGCTGGATGGCGCTGCGCAGTCGACGAGGCTTGTCCGGATTTCGGAACGCTCGACGAATTTGAAGAAGGTGACGCTCGTCAATGATATTTCCAGGCGCATCTGCCAAGGGAACCTTCAGCGTCATGAAGCTTATAAGCAATTGCAGGATATTGAGCAGGCGGCGGATGATTATCCGGCGTGGCTCAAGGTGCTGGTTGCCGCTATCGCAAGCGGCTGCTTCCTAATTATGTTCCGCGGCAGCTGGAACGACTTTCTTCCGGTGGCGCTTGCGAGCGGCATCGGCTTCTTGTGCTTGCTGACGCTGCACCGCATTATGCCGATTACTTTTTTCGCGAGCTTCTTGTCGGCGGTTATTAGCGGTTCGCTGGCTGTCCTGATGGTATGGCTTGGCTTTGGGCACAATTTGGATAAAATCATTATCGGCTCAATTATGCCGCTTGTGCCCGGCCTTCATATTACGAATGCGGTAAGGGACTTAATGGCGGGGCATCTGGTTTCCGGCTTGTCCAAGGGAGCGGAGGCTTTTCTCATTGCTTTTGCCATCGGTGCTGGCATTGCTTTCGTGCTGTCCGTTTATTCGTAGCTTGAAAAGGAGGGAGAAACGATGGTTGTACAGCTGCTTGAACAGCTTGCCGTCAGCTTCGTGGCCTGCGCGGCCTTCAGCCTGATCTTCGGTGTGCAGAAGCATCGCCTGGTGCAGTGCGGTCTGGTTGGCGCATCGGGGTGGCTTGCATATACCGTGTGCAGCATGCTGGATATGAGGACGATTCCCGCGACACTGCTGGCTGTTTGTGTAGTGACGATTATTAGCCAAATAATGGCGAAGCATTATCGCACGCCAATCATCGTTTTCAGTGCGGCGGGCATTATTCCCCTTGTGCCGGGCAAAATCGCCTATGATGCGATGCGTCACATTGTGCAGGAGGAATACGTCATAGCTGTCGAGCTAGCTATGCAGGCTTTCATGATTTCTGGCTCCATCGCTATCGGGCTCGTATTCTCCGAGGTTGTTTATCTTATATTTCGCAGATCGCCGCGATCATCCTGACAATAATAATGCCTCTTGCTTATGCTGCTTCGCAGCAGGGCAAGAGGCATTTTGTATATATGGACGGGCTTTAAACTTGCTTAGTCTAGTCTAGTCTAACCTAGCCTAGCCAAAAGTGCTACGCCTGCGTAGTTGCATAGCGTCCGCGCAGCGATTGCGCCATGGCTTCAATCTGCTGAGGCGACGGCATCTGGAGCCTAGCCGCCGCTGCGGCAAGACCATCCGCCGTCTGACCGCTGCGGATGATTTGCTTGACGGCGTCTGCGAAGCGCTCCGCGCCGCCGCCCTGCGCCAAGCCGACCAGCTCTTCGAGGCTGGCCGTGCTGCTGCTCTCTACGAGCGGATGCGCGCCGGGCTCGGCATCGCCCGCTGCCCGCTCATAGAAGGAGCGGACTAGCGCCGCCCGCTCCTGTCCTGCGCCCTCGGCGACGATGAACGCCTGCACGATATAGGCGTGGGCCTGGCGGCGCTGCGCAATGCCGCAAAACTTAAAGCCGTCGATGCTGAGGTCGAAATCGCCCGGACAATACGCCCCGGCGATTTCGCCTTTATCGACTGGCATGCCAGCCCCGGCAAGCGCGGAGCGAATGAGGCTGTACATCAGCTCAAAATCCTGATGAAAATGAAAGTCGAGCGTGTTCGCCTTAGGCAAAATAAGCGAAATATTGACGACGCCCGGATCAAGCGGCACTGCTGCGCCGCCAGAGTTGCGCACCGCCGTCTTGTAGCCGAGCGATTCAAGCCAGCGGGAGGCGTCGCCCGCCAGCGGCAGCCTGCTGTCGCGCAGGCCAAGTATAAAGGCGCGCTCGTGGCGCCAAATATGGCATATCGCTGGCCCGCCCTGCCCTGTGCTGCGGCACAGCAGCTCATCCAAGGCGAAGGGATAAAGCGGATCGGTCTGCGAATAATCGTTCATCCGGTCAAGCAGCAGCAGATTTTGCAGTCCGGGAACCGGACTTGCTGGCTGGATTGTCATCGTGAGCTGCTCCTCTCTAGGCTTCCTGTTCCTCCATCATACTAAGCGGCGGGGCTAGAAGTCCAGCCTGACTCTATAGAGGAGCGGAAGCAAAAAGGCAAGCTGTTGAATATATTATTTTAAAATATAAGTCTTTATAAGTTTCACCCTTATGGTAGGAAGGAGTGATAGAGTGGACATGGACTTGCTGCGAACGGTATTCCCTGCAAAGCAAAAGGATGGGCATACGCTAATTGGCGAATACACCGTCGGTGAACCGAATGTTTTCTCCTGGGGGGAGGGAACGAAGCTGACAGTCGGCAAATTTTGCTGTATTGCCGGTGGCGTTTCAGTCATGCTCGGAGGGAACCATCGTACGGATTGGGTATCGACGTATCCGTTTACTTCCTTTCTTTCGAAGCATTTGCACATTACCGGCCATCCGCAAACGAATGGTGATGTCGTCATCGGCAACGACGTTTGGATCTGCACGCATGCGACCATTATGTCTGGCATTACGATTGGCGATGGGGCGGTCATTGGCATGAATGCGACGGTAACGAGAGATGTTCCGCCTTATGCGATCGTAGGTGGCAATCCGGCGAACCTCATCCGTTATCGCTTCAGCGATCTCGTCATTGCCAGGCTGCTGCGTATCAAATGGTGGGATTGGCCGCCGAAACGTATTGAGAAGGTGGTGCCGCTCATCGCGTCGCACAACATGAAAGCCTTTCTGGATTACTGCGATTCGCATGGCTACTAAGGAAATGAAGGTGTGGGGGAAAAGCAAAAAAAGACGCGGCAGCCAGCACGAACAGCTGCCACGTCTTTTTTTGCTGATTGTGTCTAGGCAGTGGTATGCAAGGGTTCCTCCTTGCAAATGCGAGTCGCCGCCGGCTATCCGGTCGGCGCCACATCCTGAATGACAGGCAGCCGAATTTCCACTTGCGTGCCAATGCCTTTCTTGCTTTGGAATGACATCGAGCCGCGATGATTGGCAATAATCTGATAGCATACCATCAGGCCGAGCCCATTGCCCTCCTCCTTCGTTGTGAAGAACGGCTCGCCGAGCCGCGACAGATTGTCCTCTGTAATGCCGAAGCCATGGTCGGTTATGCGGATAATGATGCCGGTCGAAGGCGTATAGGACAGGTCGATGTCGAGCTCGCCGCCTTCCGGCATCGCTTCGATCCCATTTTTAATAATGTTGACGAATACTTGCTTTAACTGATTGACCTCGCACTTCATTTCAGGTATCTCAGTATCAAAGCGCGTCGTGAACTGGACATTGCTAATGTTGGCCTCGGAATCGAGCAGCATAATGATGCCCCGCATAATTTCATGAATGTTGGCGCGCTGGAAGCGGCTGGCCTGCGGCTTGGCGAACACAAGAAACTCGCTGACGATAAAATTAATCCGGTCCAGCTCAGACAGCATCACATCGATGTAGGCGGGCGCCAGCTGCCCATTTTTCTTCATCAGCTGTACAAACCCGCGCAGCGTCGTTAGCGGATTGCGTACCTCATGGGCGACACCCGCCGCGAGCTGCCCGACGACGGACAGCTTCTCCGAGCGGCGCAGCACCTCTTCCGTCTGCTTGCGCGCTGTAATGTTGCGCGAAATCGTCGCAATCGCAATAATCTGTTCCTGCTCATTGCGAATGGAAGAGACGGTGATGCTCACATCGAGCAGCCTGCCGCTTTTGTCATAACGCATCGTATCGTAATCGGCAACGGAGCCGCCCTGCTGGATGAACTCCAGCATAAAGGTGCCTTCCATTGCAAGCTCTGGCGGTGTGTTGTTAAGCGGTTGGCCAAGGAGCTCCTCCTCCGTCCAGCCATACATTTTCTCAAACGCTTTATTCATCTGAATGACAGAGCCGTGCAGATTGGAGACATGAATTGCATCGGAGGTATGATTGACGAACGATTCCAAATACTGCTTCGTCTGCCGCAGCTCTTCCGCTGATTCGGTCAGCCGATTCATATACGTATGAAGGTTTTGCCCCATGGCATTCACGCGATTAGCTAATACGCCGAATTCATCATTGCTCTTTAAGGAAATACGGGCGCCGAAGTTGCCATTGGAAATTTCATTGACCTTGCTGACGATTTGATTGAGCGAGCGCACCATGAAGCCGGAAATAAAGTAGCTGCACAGCACCGTCGCCAAAATCAGGCCAAGAGATATTGCGCCTTGCGTCAGAACCTGACGCATCAGCGTCTGCTGCAGGGCCGAGTTGTTGAAGGTAATGCTAATGACGTACGGCTTCGATCCCTGGACGGGAATAAAGCTCTTGATGACCTGCTTGCTGTTCAGCTTGCTTTCAATCGTAACGACTTCGTTTTTCTCAATCGCTTTCTGAGTATTTAGGTGATCATTATCCGAATCCTTGTAATAATATTGGCCAAAAATAATGTTGCGAACATCGAGATTATAGACAACGGCCCCATTTTTAATGCTGACAGCAGGCGCTTTGCCGAAGTAGGCAGGATCGAAGCCGGTCACTTCGAGAATATTATTTTTATCACGCAAAATCTGCGCCACGATGGCATCCGCACCATATTTCTTTTTGCTATCCAAAAAAGTTTGCGCATGAATATAAGGATTGATCATATAGTTGGTCGTGCCGTCATAATAGTTGCCCCATTTAAACACTTTTTCGGGGTCGGAGGTGCCGAAGTTGATCGGTCCCGCCCAAAAATGCTCCAGCTTCTGTCCTTCGGGAATCGTGACATTATGCTTCTCGAATAGCTGGGTAAAGGCGGTATACCAGTAGTTCCACGTTTTCGGACTCATATAAAGCTCATCGGGGTTCGTCGAGCGTACCGATAAAATATCGTCTTTCGTCTTGATCCACAGTGTAATGTGATCAACGCCCAGCTCCTTGCTCAGCTGAACCAGCTCACTGTTGCGGACATTTTTAATATCGGGATCGAGCTTGCTTTGTATGGCAATCGCGACAGCGCGCAGCCGCTCCCCCAGCGCGTCCTCCGTCAACTGGCTGTTCTGCTCGGCCGAGGCGATGGAGACGGCTATCTGATTGCCAATAAAGCGCATTTGCTGCTCTGCGTTCTGTTGCAGCTCACCCTTGGAGGACATATAGTAAATCGTAATATTGAGTAGCAAAATCACGGTAACGGTAACCGATATGAGGCAAACGAGCTTCGCTCTGATCGACAAATCCTATTCCTCCTGGCCATGGTCGCGGATGCTTCTGTATTATTTGACATCTTTAAGGCAAATTCCTTGTTTGTGAGAGGAGATAGAGACTATTTTACTGCTTAAAATAAATTTGGAAAATAGTTATAAATGCTCTATATTGGTGTCAAAGAGTCATAAACGGGGGGAGTTGCACGATGTTTAGGCTGAAGAAGAACAATGTCATTGTTTTTCTGCTTGTAAGCGCCATTATTGTTTTGGCAGATGCTCTGCTTATGCAGTCGCTATTATTCGTTCAGCATGCTGAGGTGCTTGGCACTGCCATCGTAGCAGATTTTGTGCTGGTCATACCACTGCTGCTCTATTTTCTTGTCTATCGAAAAATAAAAAAGCCGTTGCTGGGCGTGCTGCCCCTCGCCATTGCAGGCTATTTCGCAATTCTGATGCTGATGCCGAAAACAGACAATGTGGCTGTTGTGATCGCAAAGTATACGCTGCTGCCGCTGGAGCTTGCCTTCATCAGCTATGAGCTATATAAGCTGTACCGTATTGTTAGAGCATTCAAGAGCAATTGGCAGCCGGATGTTCATCCGATGGATACTATGAGGATCAGCCTGCAAACTGTTGTTCGTTCTCCACGCTTAGCCGCATGGCTTCTGCAGGATATATCCGTCGTTTATTACGCCTTTCTCACTTGGCGACGAAAGCCGTATATCCGCTCGGAGACAGCTGTTTATACTTATCATGAAAATTCCAACTCACTCATTATTGTATTGTTTCTCTCAAAAATATTGCTGCTGGAGGGCGCAGTGGTTCACTTTCTGTTGGCGCAATGGTCGCCTTTGGTGGCTTGGGTACTTTCTATAGGAAATGTTTGGTTTATCATTTTGCTGGTGGCAAACTACCGTGCAATGCGCCTGAGCCCGATATTAATGAATGATCGAAGCATCCATATCCAGTACGGCATTCAATTGCGGGTGAAAATCGACATCAATAATGTAGCGTCCGTAAAATTGGTATCGCCAGAGGAGTTGAAGGAACGGAGAGAGAAGGAAGGGCAGGCAGCCATTCAGCCGCACGGTGTGGAGCCGAATGTAAGTATTCGCTTGAAGGAGAACTTAGTGGCCTACGGCTTGTTTAGCAGCCAGCGGAGCGTTCGTGAGGTTTATATCTTTATCGATCAGCCGCAAGTGTTTCTGGCGGATTGCCTCTTTCGCATGAGCATTGCGGAGGATTCGCTGCACGTGGAAGGTTAGAAGGGCTAGCAGCATCAGGCATAAAAAAACCGGCTCCGCTGGTGAAGGGCGATCCCTTCAAGCGGAGCCGGAGGCTCTGGTCTATGCGATTATTGCTCTTTCTTGCGCGACAGCATCGCGAAAGCTCCTACGATAATAAGGGCAATGGCGAGCAGCGGCTGTACGGTGGCAAGTTGTCCCGAGGCAGCGCTCAGCGAGAAGACACCGAAGAACAGCAGCGATAGGACAGTTAAAATGTTGATCGGGATAAGCAGCCACTTGTTGCGGCTGCCAAACCAATAAAATTCAAACAAGCCGACGGCTACCGCCATAATGAAGCCTGGCCACAAAATATGCCATGCCGAGAATAACGTAGAGAGCTGGCAGACGAGTCCAACAGTGAACAAAATGCCTCCCGGAATGAGCAGGCCGACCCCTTTGCCACCTGTCACGCCGAAATACAGCCAGTGGAAAAATAGTCCCAGCGGGATGATGAACATGCTGGCCCAAAAATTTGCGAACACAGCGCCCGCTCCAAATGACTGACCTTGGTTGAAATAAAGAAATACACCAATCAGCATAAGGACAGGGCCGATAATCGATCGCTTTAACATTTTTTGTTATCTCTCCTCTTTTAATTATTTATCCGTTGCTTTTCTTAGCAACAATAGCATAGCACAGGCCCCCGCAGCATGTCGTCATGCTAGAGGTAAAGCCGCAAACTAGACTAAAGTCTAGGCAGCTGGAGGAAACGTCACGGTGTCGACTCTTTTTCACCAAATTTCCTAACAGATATGAGCGAAAAAGCAGCGTCATGGGCCAGCCCATGTTCGCATATTTATCATAATATGCTACGATGGGCATAGGCATGTAGCTTCTAGCGGAGCTTCTGGCGAAGTCTCGGGACGAAGCCGGGTTAAATTGATGGAAAGAAGGAACGGAAATGATCATTATTAAGACCGAAGCGGAAATCAACCGCATGCATGAGGCGGGTAAAATATTGGCGGAATGCCACAGGCAAATTGCCAAGCTCATTCAGCCTGGCATCACGACGCATGAAATCGACCAGTTTGCGGAAAAGTTTATGAAGCAAAATGGCGCAACGCCGGAGCAAAAAGGCTATAACGGCTATCAATACGCGACCTGCGCTTCTACAAACGATATTATTTGCCACGGCTTCCCGAAGAAGGAGAAGCTCAAAGAAGGCGATATCGTGACCATCGACATGGTCGTCAACCTGAATGGCTGGCTTGCGGATTCCGCATGGTCTTATGCGGTTGGCGAAGTGAGTGATGAAGCGAAGCATTTGCTGGCGGTGACGGAAAAATCGCTGTATCTCGGCATCGAGCAAGCGCTGATCGGCAAGCGGATTGGCGATGTGTCTCACGCGATTCAGTCTTATGCTGAGGCGGAAGGCTTCTCGGTCGTGCGTGATTTTATCGGCCATGGAATTGGGAAGGACATGCATGAAGACCCGCAGGTGCCTCACTATGGACCACCGGATAAAGGGCCAAGAATTAAAGAGGGCATGGTATTCACGATTGAGCCGATGCTGAATGCAGGCACGTATTTCAGCAAGCTGGATTCCGATGGATGGACGGCGCGGACGCGCGACGGAAGGCTGTCGGCCCAGTACGAGCATACGATTGCGATTACGAAGGATGGCCCGCTTATTTTGACCCAACAATAGAACTTTACATGTATGTAACGCGAAGAGGGAGAAATCCCTCTTTTTTTTGCATGACAAAAATGGTTAATTCATCTAAAATAAATGGAATGATGGGAATGATCGTCCAAAAGCTCGACCTACATAACGTGATCATTACATGATTTTAGTCATTTTGGGGAGGGTATTCATTTGTTGAGATCGTCAGTCGTATGGAGAAATGCTCTATCTATTGCGGTTACTGTAGGCTTGGTCGCAATGCCCTTTACTGCAACAGCGGCATCTGAGAACAGCAGCACAGTAAAGCTGCGTATTATGGAAACGACCGATTTGCATGTGAACATGGTGAACTATGATTATTTTGCGGACAAGCCGACCGATGAGTACGGCTTTGCCAAAACAGCGACGCTCATCAAGCAGGCGCGCGAAGCGGCGACGAACAGCTTGCTTTTTGACAATGGCGATCTGATTCAGGGCAACCCGCTTGGCGATTACACGGCGGTTATCAATCCATTGAAGCAGGGCGAGACGCATCCGGTGTATAAAGCGATGAATTTGCTCGATTACGATGCTGGGAATTTGGGCAACCACGAGTTCAACTATGGGCTGGATTTTCTGAATAAATCGCTGGCGGGGGCAGATTTTCCTTACGTCAATGCGAACATCTATGTGGATGATAAAGATAAAGACGAGTCAAACGATAAAAATCTGTTCACGCCTTATTTGATTTTGGACAAGGAAGTGAAGGATGAGAGCGGCGCCACACATAAGCTCAAGGTAGGCGTTATCGGCTTCGTTCCGCCGCAGGTGATGCAGTGGGACAAGGCGAATCTCGAAGGCAAGGTCATTGCCAAGGATATTATCAAAACGGCGGAGAAATTCGTTCCGGAGATGAAAGCGAAGGGCGCGGACATTATTGTAGCGATTCCCCATTCCGGCTTTGAGGATATTCCGCAGGCTGAAAATATGGAAAACTCCGTGCTGTATCTCAGCAAGGTCAAGGATATTAACGCAATTTTGTTCGGCCATGCCCACAAAGTGTTTCCAGACAAGTCGTTCGAGGGCAAGCAGGGCGTTGATTTGGAAAAAGGAACAATTAACGGCGTGCCTTCGGTTGAGCCGGGCTTCTGGGGCAATAATCTTGGGATTATTGACCTTGATCTGTTGCTCACAGATGGCAAATGGTCGGTTGTGGACTCCAAGGTGGAGGTTAAGCCGATCTTTGATGCGGTGAACAAGCAGCCGCTTGTAGAAGCGGATCAAGCGGTGCTGGACGCCGTAGAAGATGACCATGAGCATACGCTCGATTACATTCGCGGCCCAGTAGGCAAGACGACGGCGCCTATCAATAGCTGGTTCGCGCTCGTACAGGATGATCCATCGATCCAAATCGTAACGAATGCGCAAAAATGGTACGTAGAAAAGCAAATGCAAGGCACGGAATACGAGGGTATTCCGGTATTATCCGCAGGAGCGCCGTTCAAGGCAGGCGGACGCCAAGGCCCGAACTACTACACAGATATTGCTGCAGGCGATATTGCGATCAAAAACGTAGCCGATCTGTATCTGTACTCCAACACCGTTAACGCTGTATTAGTAACAGGCGCCGAGCTGAAGGAATGGCTGGAATGGTCCGCTGGACAATTCAACCAAATCGATACCAAGTCGACAGCGAAGCAGGAACTGGTCAACCTGGATTTCCCGACCTACAACTTCGATGTCATTGACGGCGTAACGTACCAAATTGACGTGACACAGCCAGCCAAATACGATGCTAAAGGCACAACCGTTCATGAAAAATCGAGCCGGATCGTCAATCTGCAATTTGGCGGCAAAGCGATTGATCCAAAGCAGAAATTCATCGTAGCGTCGAATAACTACCGGGCATCGTCGAGCAAGTTTGCTAACCCGGATGGCAAGCGAATTGTTTTGGCATCGCCGGACGAGAACCGTCAGGTTGTCATTGATTACATTCGCTCCAACAAGACGATTAACCCTGCTGCCGACGGCAACTGGTCGCTTGCGGCGATCAAAGCGGACGTCAACGTTTCGTTCAAAACGTCGCCTGCTGCCAAGACGCTCGCGGATTCGCTCGATGCGCTGTCGTATGTAGGCCAAACCGATGATGGTTATGCGGAGTTCAAGATTAATTTGTCAGCTGGCGCGACAACGCCAACGACTCCAACAACTCCAACAACGCCTACGAAGCCAACTGAGCCGGGCCCAACGAAGCCGACAACACCAACAACACCGACGAAGCCTGCTCCGACGACGCCTACGAAGCCGGCGACCGGTACGACGCAGGATACGGTGTACATCGTGAAGAGCGGCGACACGCTTTACCGCATCGCGCTGAATCATGGCACGACATGGCAGAAGCTTGCCGCCTATAATAAGCTGGAGAACCCAAATCGCCTGTCCATTGGCCAGAAGATTTTGATTCCGGCAGCGAAATAGGCAGAGCTTAGTCTCGCTTGCCTGGGCGCTAGCCATTTGAGGAAGAAACACCCTTTCGACATTCGTCCTTGCAGCCCATGGGTTTCCACGGCTGTTTGGATGAATGCTCGAAGGGTGTTTTTTAATTGAAAGTATGAGGTCCGCTTTTAATAGTGTCTCCTTAGTACTTTTATAAATGGGTTGTCAAGTTGGAATTGTTAGGTGTGCCAGCATTACATTTTATGGGGAGCTTTGGTTGATAAGTAAATCTAGCAGCTCAAGAATAATAAAGTGCGAACAAAAAACTATCACTGTGCTATATAAGTTGAACTAAAGAAAGCAATGGGGCCGGTGAGAAATGGAGAGAAAGGTTGGAACTGGAGAGAGTAAAGCTAGCTTTCCGAAGGAAAGCCGCTTCGTAAGCATGGACTATTGTTTTCGGATTTCACCCTCATCGAGGAATAGAATCAAGAAATCAGAAAACAACAGCGGCCGGAAGTCCAACCTTTCTCGTAGTGACGACCATCGCCCTCATGCGAATCAGTCGTTCAACTTATATAGACCATTTCGCTGGAACTATAAAGGGAAATTATTGAAAGTATAGCTTTCATTAAGTGGGTATGTTTTTAAGCCTTTGCGCGCTAGTTATCGTTTTGTCCATGCCCTATGAAATGCTCATTGATTAAGAGAATGCATGGGAATTGAAAGGTACGATGGGCAGCAATGGGCAATCTTGATGAAAGAACTTCTTCAAGATAGCTGGGAGATTGTCAAGATTGCTCGGGAAGAAGGTGTCCCCCTCGAAGAGGAAGTCTCCAAGCGATGGAAGAGCGCTATGATGATATTCTAAGTGCTGGATATCCGGAATGGACGAGTCCAGAGATCGAAGCGTCCGTACCTACTAAAGGGAAGAAGAGAAAGAGTAAAGCCATTCATATGCTGAAAATCAAAATAAAAATATCCGGGTCCTATCGCACGAAGGCTAGTGCCGAGCGTTTTGCCCGATTTCAAAGCGTCATTTCCACGTTTCGAAAACAAAACCTACCTATTCTCTCTTCACTTGCTACCGCTTTTCGCGGTCAATTCAGCTTCTAGGCATACCTAAGTAGTAACACACAGTGAATATAATAGGGAGATGGAAGTTGGAAATTTTCAAGGGTTTTATTGATTAATTAAAGTAACATTGGTAAAATAACTTAATATGGAATCGAAACGTTTCGATTCCATATTAAGTTAACGGGTTCTTCGCAGTTTAGCATGACCATTACCCGTCAATCCTTGTAGTAGAGATTCGAAGGGAGCTAATGAGGATGATGGAGCAAGAGATATTTACTAGAGCCTAGGGATGGGTTGGGAAGTCCACAATGTAGCGTTTCACGCGGAGGAAAAAGAATTACGTATTTACATCCGTGCGGTCATACATGCGGTACTTGTGGTAAAACCAGTTGTTGGATCTATGATCATGGCGAGGAACGCGAATGGAGGCATATGAACTTCTTTCAATATCGAGCTGTGCTAATTGGAAAGCCGCCACACGTAGAATGTAATCGGTGTAATACACCTAAAACAGCTGAGCTTTCGTGGGCACGGGAGCGTTCAGGCTATTCGCTGTATTTTGAAGCGTTTATGGTGCTCCTGACTAAAGCAATGCCGATGAACGAGGTCTCCAGACTGCTCGGCGAACATGGCACCACCTTGTGGCCAATTTTGCACCCTTACGTGGATGAAGCACGGAAAGAACAGACCTGGGAATAAGTCATACGCATCGCCATTGACGAAACCTCCCGCGCCAAGGGGCATACGTATGTATCTCTGGTTATGGACCTCGATACACGGAAAGTGCTTCACGTAGCAGAAGGGAAGGATCGGCGAACGTTGTTTGATTTTCAAGGGCAGTTATTACAGAAATGTGGTCACCCCAACGACATTGAAGAGCTTTGCATGGATATGTTTCCGAGCTTCATCGCCGGTGCAAAGAACTACTTTCCGAATGTTGAAATCACCTACGACAAGTTTCATGCGATGAAAATCATCAATACGGCTGTAGATGGGACGAGACGAAAAGAACAACGGACAGTAATCAATCTTAAAGGCAGAAGCAGGATAGACAATGGAAGCACGGAGAAGCCGAAGTAACATCACCATAAGGGCAACGACCCGGTGTGACATGGGAGGATAATCCCCAAGGTTGTATGGTGAAGATCCATAGTGCGATCATAATTATCCACTAAATGGAAATCAACATCCATTCTAGCCCCCACACTGGCTCTAACCAGAAAAATATGGTTTCCTTACAAGACTTCCCCAACCTCTTTCAATGTCGATAACTGAAATCGTAAGAATGAACGAGTAAAACGGAGAAAATATTAATTTATAGTGGGAGGTGTAAAATAATCATTAGAAAGAAGTCTACATATACATACTTATTGAGTGGTAAAACGAGTGACTTTATAAACTGTCGAAACGTTTCTATTATTCTTCTATTGCATTATATAAAGGGGTGAAAGAGAAATGGAAATGATTATTCCTTCGGATACATTAGCTCATATTCGATATAAACTAGCAGAATTGGTTTCACAGCCGGGTTTCTATAAAAATAAATATACTGACGTGAGTATTAAAAAAATTCAGTCTAAAGCGGATTTCGAAAAGTTACCATTTACAGACAAAGACGATTTACGCACTAATAATCCATTGGGAATAACGGCGGTGCCGCCTAAAAATATTATTCGATTACATTCTTCGAGTGGAACAACTGGGGCACCAATTATCATTCCGTATACGAAAAAGGATTTAGCTGATTGGAATACTATCTTTAATAGATGCTATCAAATAGCAGGTGTGACTTCTAACGATCGAGTACAAATCGCTACTGGTTATGGATTATGGACGGCAGGTATAGGGTTTCAATCTGGAGCAGAATCTTTAGGTGCAATGACTATTCCAATGGGGCCAGGTAATACTGAAAAACAATTGAAATTTATGCAAGATGTTGGTTCAACCGTTCTATGTGCTACTTCATCCTATACCTTACTTTTAGCTGAGGAGATTGAAAAAAGAAGCTTGCAAGCTTCCATCCAACTAAAAAAAGGTATTATTGGTTCTGAATATTGGTCTGATAAAATGCGTAAACGGATAACAGATATCTTAAATATAAAATTGTATGATATTTATGGCTTAACAGAAGTTTATGGCCCGGGTATAGGAATAAGCTGTAATTGTTCTGATAAAATCCATTACTTTAATGATTTTTTTTACTTCGAAGTTATTGATCCAGAAACATTGGAAGCGCTCCCTGTTGGAGAGATAGGTGAATTAGTTATCACAACTTTGCAAAAAGAGGGGACCCCCCTTTTTCGGTACCGTACACACGACAGAACTTATTTAGTTGAAGAAGAGTGTTCTTGTGGTTGGAAATACCCGCGTATTGGAAAAATTTTAGGTCGCACGGATGACATGATTAAGATAAAAGGAGTAAAAATTTTCCCCGATCAGATTGATGAAATATTGAAAAATTATAAAGAAATTATTAGTGAATATAAAGTGCAGATTGATAAATCAAACAATAAAGACAGAATGAAACTTTATTTTGAAATTACAGCATTCGGCGAAGAACGGAAAAAAATAGAATATGAAATTAAAAAAAGATTTAAGCATATTACTGGAATAAATGTAGAAGTAGAAGGTGTAGATTTTGGCGTACTGCCTAGATATGAGAAGAAAACAACTCGGATATTTGATTTAAGAGAGTGTTAGTTAAGGGAGGGAGGGAAAACCGTGTTAGATTTATTCAGTACAGATAAAGCAAAATTAGAAAAAATAGATGAAGTTTTACGGGATCATAATAATTATCAAATTACTTCTTGGAAAATAGATGAAGATGAAATCAAAGAAATAAAATTAAACATAGAAAAGTATATTAAAAATGAAAGACATCTTGATATACAGCTTTTAAATAATGAAAACATCAACGACAAATTGAATGAACTTCAGCAACTACTATTTATCGAAAATGAAATTGATAGAAAGGAAATTAAATTAGTAGCTTTTGATACAAGTAAAACACTTATACAATATACAACTAATGAATTCACGACATATAGAGCTGCAAAGAAAATAGTTCAATTTCTTAAAGAGCGCTCTATTTCCACTACCGAAGAAGAATTGATAGAAGCAATTTCTATGGGCTTTAATGAGTATCATGAAGAACGAAAAATACATCAAAAAGAATTGAACGAATTATTAGTTTATAAAACATATATATTCAACAAAATAAACATCAAAATAAATCATACATTGAATGAGGAGCAGCATAAAAAGATTATAAAAATATGGATGGAACTGTCTGTAGATATATCATTAAACTCAAAAAAACTGGTGAAAATCATAAAAGAATTGAAACAAAGAGGTTTTATGGTCGTTACCATATCTGACATGCTAGGAGAAATGACAAATTACGCTTTAAAAAAGTTGAATTTGTATGATTTGTTTGATGCACACTTTATCTCTAACAACTTTGGATTTAGAAAAACAAATAGTGAGCATTCTCTTTATAAAATAGTTTCGGATGTATGCAAAATACCTTCAGAAAACTCAGTTATAATTGGAAATGACATTAATGATGACATTATATCCAGCAAAGTTCATGGATGGAAAACAATTTTTGTCACTTTTAACCAGTTAATAGAAACAGATGTGCTTAAACAATGCGATGAAGTTATTAACGAAACAGATGAGGTTCTGAATTTATTGGAACGAGAGTCGTTGTTAGATATATTACCAAAGTCTACTTATAGTCGATCTAAGGGAGCAGAAAGAACTGATTCTGATCTAAGTCAGCTTGCCTATTTAATAAGAAGTCTGGCAAAAGGAATAGTCAACAGAGAGTTAAGGCAGCAAATATATAGAGACTACTTGCTTTATCATTGTGGGGAAAATACGAGAATTGGTAGTAACTTTGAGGTAAGACATCCAGATAGAATTATTATAGGGGAGAACTGCCAAATAAATGATGATGTTACGATTTTAAATGAGGGCTGGGTACTAATTGGGAATAATGTGATGATAGCATTAGGTGTTTTTATTTCTACCTATTATCATGATTGGAAAATTGGCATGATTCAAGAAGCTATCCCTTCTTGGAAAAAAGGAAACACAAAAACCGGGATTGTTTCTATTGGCAGTAACAGTTGGATAGGCCCATACGCTTGTTTCGAATCAAATGTTCATTTAGGGAATAATTGTGTTGTTGCAGCGCACTCCTTAGTCAAAACAGGTTCTTATCCACCATATTCTTTTATTGCTGGGAACCCTGCGAGAATAATTAAAAATATTAAACAGGATATAATAAATGTAAGTAAGGCATTCGTGGGAAAAGGGAGTGACGAATAAAATGTTCAACGACAGTACGAAGATAACTACCTTAAAAAATATTAGGTCATCTATTCATAATAGTTTCAAGAAAACACCGTCGATTTGCATAGGTTTTGGTAGTTTCTGGCAAAAAGAAAATTTGCAGTCTTCTTCTGATATAGATATCTGTTTGGTTTTTGATGAAGAACCCCATATCAATGAAATGAAGAATTTCATGCTTAACCTGGAAAAAGGTAACGAACTTAATTATAAAATCTCTCCACAAGTATTCGTTGGCGAAGTAGAATCTCTTGTTAAAGGTTCGAATAATGCGATGCGGATCTTAACAATGTACTCATATGACAGATATAAACCAATACTTATCTTGGGTGACACGAAGGTAGATTTATGGGAGCTGTTTATACAATATAATCCTGATCCAGCAGAGATGATAAAAGAGTATCTATTTACCACCACTCGCTTGTTTAATAAACTTCTGTTGGAGAATAAAGAATCGAAGGAGCAACTAGAGTACAAAGATAAAGAAATTAATAGAGTGTATGAAGCTTTAATGACATTATGGAACAAATGCAATAATCAGATGGCAAAAGATATTTTGGAATCAACCGAGTATTTGTTTTATGGAAAATCCAACCCAGTCACTGCTGAAAGTGTATGGCAAAAGTATTATATCTTAAATAAGGCTGTGAAATCATATGAAGTGTATGGAAAACTTGTTGTCTTAATGGGTGTAGACGGATCCGGGAAAACAACGCTAAGCAAACTTCTTGAAAAAAATTTAAAAGCAGCAAATTACAAGGTTATTCGATTAAAACTATCCGAACTTGAGCTGGATTCAGAAATTTCCACATCTACATGTAGAGAGGTTTTAGTTCGATTAGGACTACCTATTATGAAGGATAGAATGAAATTTGTTAAGGAGTGCCTAACTCTTAAAAGCAAAATTGATAAATTTGTTATCCCTTATTTAAATAAACAATACTATGTCATCATGGATCGATATTTAGAAAGTTTGTGTGGTAAAGCCACAGAATTGATAGATGGCGAAGTTATTTTTAATCAAGTGTTTACCCAAATAATAAAACCAAGGTGGTCGTTTTTGATTACCCTCCCAATACAAGAGGCAAAGAGAAGAATAGTCGAACGAGGAGATAAAGAGATCCAGGACGAGCAGTTTTTAGCCTTTATGCAAAACTATTATCTAAACAAGTTCAGCTTTTATAAGCCAAGTACTATAAACGCACAATTACCCATCAACGATATTACATCAACAATTATCCAGCAAATAATTCCACAAACTCAAACTAATGTATTGGTACATTAGGGCATAATTTAAGTTAAAAGGATAGATTGTGAAGCAACGTGCTGTAGAGAATATCAATTTGCAGCAGGGCACTTTGCCGAATAATCTTAGTCGACTTCTAGAGGTGATTATTTTGTTGTTATCAGTTTGCACAATAGTAAAGAATGAAAGCAATTTAATTGAACAATACGTGAAACGTGTAAGTAAATATGCAGATGAAATTGTTATCGTTGATAACGGTAGCGAAGATGATACTGTGGAAAAGGCAAAAGCGTTGGGGTGTAATGTTTTAATAAACACTAATCCTTCTTTTGATTTAGTACGGAATGATTATCTTAAAAATGCCAAAGGAGAATGGATTCTCACTTTAGATTTAGATGAGGTTATTTTAGAAACTCACATAAATCAGCTAAAGAACTTTCTAAGATCTGCTCCCCAAAATACTATGGCCGTCATTATGCCAAGTTTTCAATATATTAATATGGGGCATTGGGCGACCTTTTATCGATCTAGGCTGACAAGGAATAATGAGAACATTTTCGTGGATAATCCAATTCATGGTTCTGTGGGAAAGTCTATTCATTCCATAGGAGGCGGCTTTGCATTCTTTTATTGTCCTGTTCATCACTTTGATGCTCTGATCTCTGAAGACAGAAATGAGTTGAAAAGAGAAAGGAATATATTTTGGCTAACAAAGCAATTAAAGGAGAGCCCGTCTGAGAAATTATTCTCATTCTTAGCTTTGGAGTATTTTGCACTTAATGAATATGATAAAGCATTCGATGCCATAGAAAAAGCGATAGAGTTAGATAAAACTAAAAAGTCATCTGCATTGCTCTTTAAATCTCAAATGCTCTACCTTATGAGGGAATACGAACAAAGCATTATATGTGCAAATCAGCAAATAAGTTACTGCAATTACTTAATAGAAAATGGCTTAGATAGAAAAAATCTATATCGCTTTATGATTGATTCAGCAAATGTCGTCTTAGCTAAGTGTTTTTATAAAAAAGAAATGCCCGATTTAAGCATCCATATCATCGAGAAGGCGATCATTACAAATCCGATATTACCTCATAATTATTTAAACTTACATTTTATCGACCCTAAAAAACGCCAAAAATTGTATGAAAAGGCATTTGAATTAAATTCAATTATCCTGGACAAATCATTGTACAAACCAGTAGACAACAAAAATATCTACTATCAGCAATCTTCTTTGTTTGAAGAATTGAATTTATATGATTTAGTTAATTATCGAAAGGACTGAGATATATGCTTAACAAAAATTATATTAGCTCGATTGAGTGTTCTAATGAAGAAAGTGAATTTATAGTTCAAGAATTAAACAAGCATAAAGATAATATGGAGGTATATAAGGAAAAGTTAATTATGGATAATGTAATAATTCATTACGAAAAACCCACACAAAAATATTTAAATAAATTTCCTGGTGTAAAAAAAGATATCGAAACAACTTTTCGCATATTAAGTTTACAAGAGAACTCAGGTATTAAAAAAATAAAAAATGTCTCCAATTTATATAGAGTATGGATAGATGATAACAATATGATCATTTATTCCTTAGATGAAAATGAAATCATGATAAAAATGATTACAAATATTTTTATAGAGCGGAACTCAGAAGTGATACTTAATCTTTCCCTAATAGAAAAATCATATCCTACAATTTTATCAACAACAGAAAGTATAGATTATATAGTGAAGAATAGATGTTCGCTTGCTCGGTTTGGTGATGGAGAATTAAACCTTGGTTACGGTAAAAATATAGGCTTTCAGAAATCCTCTGAAGAATTATCACTACGGCTCAATGAAATACTCAAATATGGTAGTGATGATAATATCTTGATAACCCTTCCGGAGTTTAATTCAAAAAATAATAATATTTTCAATTGCTTCGGTGAAATATCCTTTTGGGAAAACTATTGGCTTAAGATGTATCGAAATTTAAGCGGGTTATTTTCACATCATTTTTATGGAAATACTGATATTTCTAGGAATTCCGTCTTTGTTGAAAATAATTTGGATAAGATCAAATCACTATGGGGAAATAGGGAAATTATTTTTGTGTTTGGAAACAAAGGAAGGTTTGAAATAAGAAAAGAGCTATTTGATAATATTAGAAATTATAAAACAATTCTTACTCCACCCGTTAATGCTTTTGAAAAATATGATGAAATTCTAGAAGAATGTTTAAAACAGGATAAAGACAAGTTGTTTTTGTTATCTGCAGGACCAACGGCCACTGTGTTAGCTTATGACTTGATGAAGGTAGGATACCAAGCTCTTGATATAGGACATCTGCCTAATTGTTATGACCAGTATCTTGGAAATATAAAATATCCGGAGTCTATTCCATTTGTTACTGAAAAACAATAAATTATTAAACTTATATTATTTGTTCAAAACTTATACTTGGAAGACGATGACAAAGGTGTGGTTAATATAAAAGGGGATAATAGCCTACTATGTGTTTTCAGAGACTCGAACAAGCAGTGGCCAATTATGGCGTTACAACTTACAATTTTATTCCTTAATGGACTAATAATTTCAAAATCTGCTTCTTTACTAGGGAATATGATTGATAGTGGAATTTCTGGGGAATATAAAAGAATCTATGATCAATTGTATCTTATAATTTTTTTAATACTAGGATTAAGCCTTTTAAGCATTCTTCAATCCGTAGTGACAAGGGTAGTTATGGAAAATATAATGCTGACATATAGAATTCGAGCATTTAATACTTTAAACAGTATTAAAATGTCTATCCTAGAAAAAGACTTAAGGACAGGAGATTTATCTACTCGATTAAACAGTAACCTGGAGGCATTATCGGATTCACTTTCTGCAATTTTAAACTGGTTTGCCGGAGTCATTGTCAATGCACTTGTGGCATTTGTTTTTTGTTTGCGATTAAGTTGGGAAATTTCACTTCTTTATTTTTGTGCGGTACCGCTTTTTATTTATTTTACTAACAAAATAAGTAAACCTGTCGAAAATCAACAAAGAAAATTTGTTGAAAGTGAAGGCAGAGCAATGAATATTGCATCAGAATATTTAAATAATATAGAAGTGGTAAAAGCCTATCAAACGGAAAGGTTTATATTTAATAAGTTTTCCCATCATCTAGATATTTCATGTAATAGCAATAAAAAAATCATTAAAATAAGCATTAAATTGACATTGATTAAATATATTACGAGTTTAACTTTATTATCAATATTACTTTTTATTGGCGTGGTTTTTATCAAGTTTAATATAGTCTCCATAGGTGAATTTATTACCTTTGTTGGCTTAAGCGCATATGTACGCACTGGAATAGAGTTATCTGATAATATTTTTAAAACTTTTAGGCAAGGAAATGCTCTATCACGTAGATTATATGATTTCTTTGACTACGAGATTGAAGAAGAAGCTGTCGGTCTTACACAGAAGTACAAAGTTAATGAGCAATACAGTAGCCTATTAAGCTTTGAGAAATTTAATTTTAACTATAGTGAAGATATTCAAACTCTGAAAAATATCTCTTTAAAGATCAGTAATTCGCAGAAAGTTGGTTTGATTGGGCCAAGTGGGAGTGGTAAATCAACAATTTTTAAACTTGTATGTAAATTTTATGATTATGATTTTGGAAGTCTTAAATTCCAAGGGAAAGAAATAAATGAGTGGGGATATCGCGATTTAAGAAAACATATTTCAATTGTTACTCAGGAACCATATTTATTTAATGGAACCATTTATGAAAATATAAAATACGGTGCTGAAAATATCTCCGAAAAAGAGGTGATAAATGCGTTAAAAGAGGTATATTTATGGGAATTCATTAAAAGTTTAGATACTGGAATACACACGTATATTGGTGAGAGTGGCTCTTTTTTATCAGGAGGCCAAAAACAGCGAATTACGATTGCAAGAGCTTTAGTAAGAAACGCTTCCTTAGTATTACTTGATGAGCCTACTGCTTCTTTAGATAAGCATTCAGAAAAAGTTGTTCAGCGCTCTTTAGATAAGTTGCTGGGAAATAAAGCGGCATTAATTATCTCCCATAGATATTCTATTCTCAAAAACGTTGATTACATTTATTGTTTGGAAAACGGGAGGATAGTGGAAGAGGGAACTCCGGAAAGCCTACTAAGAACTAATGGTTACTTTTATAAATTCAAAATGTCACAAGAATAATGCCTTGAACCTTGCAGGAGGGATACTTTGGACAACCACAGATTGGGAATTATTCAGACAGCCTCAATAATGAGAAGGTCTTTCAGTTTTTTAGATAATGAAAGGCATAAATACATATGGGGCTGGCTTATGTCTTGTTGTGAAATTATTATGGTATTTATTATTCCGTTAATATACAAGAATTTAGTGTTGATGGTTGAAGACAACTTTTCAGATGAAATAATCCGGAAATTATTAATATTATTTTTAGCTTTTTTAGCGCTTACACCACTGGTTTGTATAGGAGGGTACTTGAGAGGAATAACAACTCTTTACGGTATAAATGTTTTGAAAAAGAAACTGTTTGATCATATACAGAGTTTACCTTTGTCCGAGATCGGTACAATTAAAATAGGAGATTATTTAAGCCGCTTAAGTACAGATGCATCTAAAACAGTAGGGATGTTCAATTCCTATTCAAGTATTGCTCTAGTAAAATTTTTTATTTACTTTACGTTAGGTTCATTTTTGTTGTTAAGTATTAATTGGGAGTTGGCTCTTTTAGCTATTGTACTTAGTATAATATCTATTGTTTTTTCTGCATTATTCAATTCTAAAGTTAGATTTTTAGAGAATGAGGCAAGAAAGCTTTCTGCAAGTTCAATAACATACTTAATTGAAACACTTATGGCTATGCCGATTGTAAGGGTGTTTGGTTTACAAGAGGTTTTGACAAGCGGATATAATGATAACTGTAGGGATATTCTTAATAAAAGAGTAAAATTTAGTTTATGGTCCGGGTATGTATATGCTATGTTGAACTTTTTTGGCTATATTACACAACCCCTTTGTTTTGGATTTGCTATTTATTTGGTAAAACAAGGGGATTTTTCCTTATCCGAAGTTGTTTTTGCTGCTTCGATTGCTGATATAATTGCTAAATCAGCGATGGAAGCTAATACATTTATTCAATATATTCAACCTAGTTTGGTAGCGGCAAAACGTTGCTTTGAAATTCTGGATAAGTCAAAAGAAGAGTTATCAATAACAAAAAGGGGGGGAATTAATTTGCAATCAGAGGTGGTTTTGGAGTTTGAGGATGTTAGCTTCAATTACCCAAATGGCCGGCAAGCATTGAGGAATATTAGTTTTAAAGTAAAAAAGGGAGAAACCATTGCCTTTGTAGGGGAATCTGGCAGTGGAAAATCTACAATCCTCAAGTTAATACTAGGAATATATAAACCTCAACAAGGAATCATAAAATTTTACGGCACGCCTTATGAAGAATTAAACCTCTTTGATATACGAAATGAAATATCTTATATATCACAAAATGGAGGTCTGTTTGACTACACACTTTACGAAAATATAACTTTAGGAAAAGAAAATGTAGGGGAAAGGGAAGTAATAGAGGCTGTTCAAAAAGCTGAAATTCATGATTATATAATTAGTAATAAGGAACAGTATGAAATGAAGGCAGGAGAAAGAGGGAAAAATTTATCAGGAGGCCAAAGGCAAAGGGTAGCCATTGCTAGAGCTGTACTCAGAAATGGTAGCCTTTTTTTGTTTGATGAAGCGACATCTGCTCTTGACCCTAAAGTGGAGACTCAAGTTAACCAGAATATTAACCAAATCGCTAAAGAAAAAACAAGTATCATTGTTACACATAAAATAATAAGTCTTAACAATGTTGATAGAGTGTTGACTTTTGAAGACGGAAAATTTACTAATGAAATTTTGAACAATAAAAGTGCAAATAAAGATGTTCTGTCGCCGCTCACTTCCGCTGACGGAAGATGAGCAGCGATTGTTATGTACGATGTCGGTGAGTGAACGATAGAATTGGCGTTAGTGCAGCATAAACCTGCCGACAATCATAAGGAGCAGGTGATAGATCGGAGTCTGAAAATGATGACAGGGAGACTGTAAGGTTTCGCGGCCTCGTCTCCCTGTTGCATATCTCCCGGCTTACGCCAACATTATCGTGTTGAATTGGGACACCGATGTAACGGCTTATTTGAACAGGTTTGCGGGCGGTTTACCGGAGGCAGACCGCCCCAGGCGTTGCTGTGCCTGTCATTCGAAGCGGATGCCGCATCGTCATGGAAGTTTTACCCGACTCCTCTTCACGTTAACAGAGACGCTCACGCTCACGATCTTCCGGATCCTCTGTTCGGATTGCCGCGCCACATGCAGCGTACTGCCTTCTTTTGCCCAGCCTGCGTTGTGGACGATCCTGTTCCGTCGCGGCATGGATGACTCGCTTCCCCTTGAACGGCGGTCTCCTTGGAAGGCGCTGCACATGGCCTGGGGGCAAGCTGACGCTCCCGGCAGCCTGTTCTCCGCCCTGCTTTGTCTCAGCCGCTCGCCTCAACCTCAAGTGACGGTACAGCCCTAGCGTCCCACAATAGCTGACCGTAGTCTCATTTGTCTCAATGGTACGAGGGACATGTTCCCCTCTATTTATCATGACCGGGAGGAAAACCGCTTTGCTTGAGAAGAATGACGAACAGATTGCCGCAGCACGATATGCCCTCATTGCCCCCATCGTAAGCCGACAGACGTCGCTTGCCCCGGGGGGTGCTAAAAACGTGGCTTCGAGAAACAGCAAGCCGTAGCTATGATCTGCCTGAGAGCCGCGGGCGAGCACACGCTCGAACGCTACCTCGAAGCGTACCGCAAGGGCGGATGGGACGCGTTAAAGCCGAAGAAGCGAAGTATGGTAGGACGGACAAAGCTCGATGAACGTTTGCTAAGCCAAGTGATGGCCTTGCGGCAGGAACGCCCCGAGCGGAGCGTGGAGCAGCCAAAAAGGGACGGATTGTCGAAAGCATGCTCAGCCGCCACTTGCGGGCACATGGCATGGCCGAAAGCAGCTCGTTTAACCGCTCCCACCTCCGCGTTTCGGCGGTTTGAAGCAACCGATATTCTGGAATTGCTACAGGCAGACTTAAAGCACTTCGTCTACTTGCCGGATCCACGTGACCCGAAGAAGAAGCGCAAGACAATCCTGCTCGCGATTCTCGACGATTACAGCCACTACATCGTGCATGCTCAAATCTATTGGGATGAGGAGCTGCCGCGCCTCGAAGACAGCTTGAAGAAGGCGATACTTCTACACGGCATTCCGGAAACCTTTTACTGCGATAACGGCTCAGCTTTCTCCGCACAGCATCTGCAGCGCATGTGTAGGCGGATCGGCATTCGACTTAGCCGCAGCAAGCAGTATCGTCCGCAAGGATGCGGCAAGGTCGAACGGCTATTCCAATTCGTAGACTCGAGCTTCCGACCCGAAGTGCAGGCGCTCGTGAACAAGGGTGAGGTGACCACGCTCGAAGCGCTGAATGCAGCACGGTGCAGTTGTACCACACGCGCGAACATGGCAGCACGAAGCAGTCGCCTCGGGAGCAGTTTGTTGCGAGTAGCAAGCCGCGCAAGTGCATGCCGCTAGTGGATCTCAATGAGCTCTTTTGGTGGGAAGAGATCTGAAGGTAGATAAGACGGGCTGCATTCGGCTTGATGGCAACATTTATGAGGTGGACAGTATTCTTGTGCGCTGGACGGTCCCCTTCGATACGATCCGTTTGATCTGAATGAGCCTGCAGGTATGGGACGGAGAGCAGTGGTATGCGAATGCCGTGCCGGTAGAACTGAACCACAAGCGCAGCCTAAAGGCCGTGGCTGCTGAGCCTGCAGATACAACCGAGGCCCCTTCGGTCTCGTTTCTGGAGCTCGCCGAAAGGAAGCGCCAAGCAGCCTGGAGCGCGAATACGCTTCGCTTTGCCGGAAAGGGCGGTGATGGCAGATGATCCTGCGTCCGTTTACACGTGAGATGGCACCTTGTTATGCGTTTGGAGCCCACCAAGAGGTGTTCGAACGATTAAACATGGCCATGGAGCACCGTTTACTTGGCGTCTTGAGTGGCGAGGTCGGCAGCGGGAGGTCTGCACTGCTGCGACGATTATTTGGAGCACTGGATCCGATGCGAACGTTGCCGATCTACCTCAGCATGGCGGATATGAAGTCGCGTGACTTCTATGCGCAGCTACTCGCACATGTGGATGAAGAGCCGCCTTACTCCGTCGCCAAAGCCCGTCAATTATGGGGCGAGGTAGCACGAAGGTTGTAGAGGATATGCATATTGGGCGCGTGCTCACAGATATGGATCGGCAATGGGGTTCGGCGGGGTAACCCGCCGCTTTCGCCGACCCCGAATGATTGGCGTTTGACCACTCGCCAGCATGACGTAATTGACGATCAAACGCTCACGTCATTGAAGGTGAGAAATTCACCGACAAACTGCGTGAGCGTTAACAATGTTCAAGAGTATTTCCGGTGACTCTCCAATGGCAAAAACTTTAAACCCGTTGAGGGGCGGGATTCTTGGGTTATTAAAAACGAATCGCTTCTGTCCATTGAATTAGACTCCAAGATAAGACAGTGCATGTAGCGTCTTATCCTGATTGACTTTCACTATCAATCGCAGATTATGATTTTTATCATCATGAAATCTTGACCTTTTTATCATCTATACTATACTAATATTAAATGAATATTTTTATGCGATGAAGAAGAAGAGTAAACAATATGAACGCCTCAGAGAGCTGATGGTTGGTGAAAATCAGTGCCGGATTACTGTTGAATGGGCTTCCGAGCTACTAGACTGAATTAGTAGTAGGTTTAGCGGATTGTCTCACCGATAAAAGAGACGAAGTATTGAAACACTTTTTCCGTTTCAGTATGGATAAGTGCGTTTACAACAGTAAACGAATGAAGGTGGCACCACGGGCTACTCGTCCTTTTTATATTAAGGATGGGTTGCCCTTTTTCAATTAGTATTTAAAATACGGAGGTTAGTTATGAAGAAAACTATCTTGACTGGAATAAAACCCACTGGACAAATCCATCTTGGTAATTACATAGGAGCAATAAAACCAGCCTTGGAAATAGCTAAAATACAGAATTATAAGGCAGCATACTTTGTTGCAGATTATCATGGCCTTACACAAATTCATGATGCCGAAGAATTCAGACACTTGTCATATGGTATAGCAGCAACATGGTTAGCATTAGGCTTAGATGCTAATAAAGCAATTTTTTATAGACAATCTGACGTTCCTGAGATTTTTGAATTAAATTGGATATTTAGCTGTTTTGCGCCTAAAGGGTTAATGAATAGAGCTCATGCATATAAATCTATTGTTGACAATAACAAAAAACTGAATAACGAGTTAGATGATGGAGTTAATATGGGGTTATATAATTATCCCATCCTAATGGCAGCTGATATTTTAATGTTTGGAACAGATATAGTACCGGTTGGTAAGGACCAAATACAACATGTTGAAATTGCTCGAGATATTGCAGAGAGTTTTAATCATAATTATGGAGAGACATTCAAATTACCAGATTATAAAATACAAGAGGATACATCTGTATTACCTGGTTTGGATGGTCGAAAAATGAGTAAAAGTTATAATAATACAATACCGCTCTTTGAAGAACCTAAAAAACTGCAAAAACTTGTTAATAAAATTAAAACGGATTCATTACCACCAGAGGCTCCAAAAGATACTAACACTTCGATCCTGTTTATGCTTTATAAGGAGTTTGCTTCGCCTACAGAAGTTGAAAAGATGAAAGAACAATATTTGAATGGCATTAGCTGGGGGGAAGCAAAAAAAGAACTGTTTGAAGTTATGAACAAATTTTTAGAAGAACCACGAGCGAAGTATAACGAACTAATGTCGTCTCCTGAAAAGATAGATGAAATTTTAAAAGATGGGGCAGAGAAAGCAAGAGCGATTTCAACTCCATTCTTAAAAGAAATTAAACGTAAAATCGGGATTTATGTATAGCATTGTGGACGCGGTAATAGTGAAGGAGACATTAATCGTTCCACTCTAGCGGATGATCAAGTTGCCTACAACTCCTGCCAAGCCCGGGCTGATCCGTCGCGGCGGTTGGAAGTTTGGGACATGCCTTTGCTCATATTAGGATCATTTCCCGTGCCAAATCCCGGCACCGCACGGGATAGGTAAAGTTATGCTGGCGGACGGTAGCGAGGTTTCCGGTTTCATTTGCGAAGGTTATGCGGTTGACATTTCGGATGCAGAGGATATAACAGCTTTATCCAATCGAACCCATTGTTCTGTAGGAACATCAAAAACTCCTTTTTACAATACCATCGGTCCATAGCTACCCAAAGTCGACAGGACACCGATTGGCGTAGTTGCAATAATAGTTGCTTGGCTAAATCATATTTGGTTAATCCAGAATCATCTTTTGTTAGTTTCTAAAACCGATAGGATAGCGGGTATTCAAGGACATTTTGGAGGACAGTTTGAATCACAATCAGATTCATACACCAGCTGTACGTTTTGGCTGAGGAGTCAAATAGCCGGCATAAGAAAGGCAATTTCTTCGCATAAGAATATGCAATATGGGTGTCATCCAGGTTCATACAATCTCCATTCTGCAAGCCCATATCTTTATCTTCTTGAAGTCTAGCCATTCGTTTTTGACCGAATAAAGCCTAGTCATACGGAGCTGAGAAAAACCGGCTCATCGTATACTGAGTCACCGTGAAAGACTTAAACATGATGGCCAATAAGGCATCTTTCGAAGCTAGAGACGCCATCTGATTAACGGAAGGACAATTCGAAACCAGCCCAATGACATACATAAAACAAAGTAACCATGGTGGAACACCACTACGTTTAGAGATTCCTGACTGCATGAGAAGTAAAGACAAGTCGAAGCGATCCCATAACTCTCGTAAAATGGGAGCACCCGCAACATGATCATGATCTAGCTTGCGAAACCGTGGCTGCTCAAGTGTTTCTTTCAAAAAAATCACCTAAAATCCTCTAAGATATACCCGGTTGAAAGGGTATCCTTTGTGATTATTTGGGTGATTCAGAAAAGTCAAGAGGGTTTTCTTGATTTATTCAACGATATACTGACTTTTGGAGATTTTCTATCAGTTGGGATGAACTGCATAAGTCATGTCTCAATACTAAGGAAGTGGAAAAAGCAGATGATCCTATCAATCTAGAGGAGCATCTGCTTTTTATATCTATAATGTATGGGCTAGCTCGTCGTTGTGAATGAAAAATGCTTATTCGTGTTGTTATCGTCCGTCCACTGGATGGCGTCGGCACCGTTGTCGGAGGAGCCTCCCGTAATATAAAGCACTTTACGGCTTTTGACGTTCATGATTTTGAAATAGCCGCTTCCGGCGCTTAAAATGCGGAATTGCTGATTGAGCCCGCCGTTGCTCGTATATTGAATGACAGTAGCGCCATCTGCAACCGAGCTGCTGGTAATATCCATGACTTTGCCGCTGTTGCGGTTTTTGATCGTGTAATAGCGTCCTCCAACGTCGGTGAACTGCCAGTGCTGGCTTGTCCAACCGCCATCGGTGTATTGTTCGATCTGCACGCCGTCCGTCGTGCCGCCGCTAGTGACGCCAAGTAGCTTGCTGCTGGCGCGGTTCGCGATTTTGTACCAGGACGTCGTATTGACTGGCGGAGCTACAGTGCCGGTGGCGCTGCCTGTCGCCGCGTCAATCGTAAGCTGGTCAGCCCAGTCCAGCGTCATGGTAGTAGAAGAAGGAAAGGTTATTGGCAGCCACACATACTCTGAGGTGTTGACCGCTCCGCCCCAAGCTCCAGCCCAACGGTCGCCCATGTATAGAAACGAAGTAGTGGACGAGCCCTCAATAGGCAGCACATACGTAGATTGCGAGTTGTAGGTGTTGCCATTGCCGACGTTCGTCAGGCCGCTCCATGTACCGGATATGCTGCTGGCCGTCGCATATTTCGCTTGGTTCGGCGCCCAGCCAGTCGCCCCGGAGGTGACGAGGAAGTAGGTGCTGCCCCGCTTGAACATGGCAGGCGCTTCCCGGTATTGGCCGACCCACAGGGTGGAGACGAGCGAATCGACGCCAAGGAAGTCGGAGGTCAGGCGATAAATATTTAAATCGGCGTTGACGCGGGTAGCGGAGATGAGATAGGCGGTGCCATTGTCGTTGTAGACCGTCATATCACGGGAATCGTAGTTCAGCGGACGGAAGCTGCCGTGATACGTATAGGGGCCTTCAATGTTGGTGGAGGAAGCGACAGCGACCTGTGCATCGCCGTAGTCTACGCCGTTTTCCTTATGCATCCACATCACATATTTATTCGTAGCCGCATTATAGATGACTTTGGGGCGCTCAATGTTGGCGGTTGCCAGCTCGGGCGACGAGGTTTTGCTGAGGACATTGGCACGAAGCTCCCAGTTTTTCAGATCTGCTGAGCGATAGACGGAAACGTAATTGACGCCATCGCGATTTTCGCCAAACCAGTAATAATAGCTGCCTGACTTGAGAATTCCGCCTCCATGAGCTTGAATCGGATTGCCTGCGGTGTCTTTGAACTGAATCCCATTGTCGAACGTGACAGGAGCAGCGGCCGCAGGAGCGGTCATAAGGGTAAGAGCCAAAGCGACGGTGAGCACATACGCGAGCAAAAGCCGGGTCTTGCTTTTCATCATAAAAAACCTCCTTGGAATGTGATGAGCCCATCGCAAGCATCGGCGTAAGCATGGACCGCATAGCTGCTCGGAGCCCGGCTTAGGCTTTGCTCGGGTTATGTGGATAGAGGAGTGACAAGAAAGTAAGCGCTTGCAAATAAGATTGTACAACGATAGAAAGGGAAAAGCATCCTATTATTTTTACTTTTTTTGGTGGGTAAGCTGCGTATGGAGGGGCATCGCGGCATTTGACGTGAAACCGCTATCGCGGTACGCTAAAAGCAAAATAAAGCCGCCATGCGGTACGGCGATGATTGAGGCGGACAGGGGAGCAGAAGGATGGGAAACAGCCGCGCGAATTGGCGCAATGTCGGGATTTTCGCTCATGTCGATGCAGGCAAAACGACGACGACGGAGCATATGCTGTATGTCAGCGGGCGCACGCGGACGCTAGGCAGTGTCGATACAGGAACGACGATAACGGATTCCATGGAGGTTGAGCGGGCAAGGGGCATATCGGTACGGGCAGCGATGACCGCATTGGAGTGGCGCGGTACGCATGTGCAGCTGGTCGATACCCCAGGACACGTCGATTTTCTCTCGGAGGTGGAGCGTGCGCTGCGGGTAATGGATGGCGCTGTCCTGATCGTGTCCGCAGTGGAGGGCGTGCAGGCGCAGACGGAGCTGATCTGGAATGCTCTGCGGAAGCTGCGTATCCCTACGCTGATTTATATCAATAAAATGGACCGCGTCGGCGCTGATTGCGAAGCGGTGCTTGCTGATATCCGCAGCTATTTGACGGCGGATCTGCTCGCGGTGCAGCGTCCGCTCGGCAGCGAGCAGCAGTTCGCTGGCGCGGAGGATTTGTGGGCGGAGGGCGCGGATGCAGATGCGCGCACGGCGCTGCTTGAGGCGCTGGCGGAGCGGGATGAGCGCCTGCTGGAGCGGTATGTCAGCGGCGAGGAAGTACCGCTGGCGGAGTGGCGTGCGGCAGCCGCCGCGAAGGCGCGCCGTGCGGAGGTTTATCCGGTGCTGTACGGCGCATCGAGCAAAGGCATTGGCGTGCAAGCGCTGCTGGACGCGATGATCGAATATTTGCCAGCGCCGGGCGGAGAGGCGGAGGCGCCGCCTTCAGGCATTGTTTTTAAGATTGAGCGTGACAAGGTGATGGGCAGGATGGCTTACATCCGGCTATATCAAGGGAAAATCCGCAATCGCGATGTCGTTCGCAATTTTACGCAGCAAATGGATGAGAAGGTGACGCAAATTCGCAAAATGGACGGCTTCCGCTCCGAGGACGCCGGAGAGCTTGCGGCTGGCGGCATTGCTGCCGTATGCGGCATGTCGCATGTGCGGATCGGCGATATTATCGGCAGCCCGGATGCCGTTCCCGAAGAGGCGCGGCTCGCTGTTCCGCTGCTGACCGTTCAAGCCCATTGGGGCGATGCCCAGCATTATCCGGCAATGGTACAGGCGCTTACGGAGCTGTCCGATGAGGACCCGCTGCTCAATGTGCAGTGGCTGCAGGACGAGCGGGAACTGCATGTTAAAGTAATGGGCCCGATACAGCTGGAAATATTGACGAGTGTTATCGAGCAGCGGTATGGACTTGCGGTGCGCTTCGGTCAGCCATCTGTTATTTATAAGGAAACGCTTGAGGAAGTGGGGGAAGGGTATATTTCCTATTTAATGCCCAAGCCTTGCTGGGCGGTATTGCGGTTTCGGATGGAGCCGGGCGAGCGTGGAAGCGGGCTGCAATATACTTCGGTAGTACGTTCCGAGGATTTGCTGCCGCAATACCAGAGCGAGGTGGCGCGGCGCGTGCCGGAGGCATTGGAGCAAGGGCTGTACGGCTGGGAGGTCGTTGACCTGAAAGTGACGCTGATTGAAGGGCAGCATCATGTGTGGCATACGCATCCGCTGGATTTTGCGGTGGCGACGCCAATGGGCATTATGAGTGGGCTCGCGTCGGTAGGCACCCGTCTGCTGGAGCCGATTCTCCAGTTCCGCATCGTCGTGCCCGAGGAGGCGGGAGGCCGGGTAATGAACGACCTGTCGTTAATGCGCGGCACATTCGGTGCACCCGTGCTGCATGGCGACAGAATGATTATCGAAGGGCGCGTACCCGCAGCGACTTCGCTGGAATACGCGGTGGAGCTCAGCTCGCTGACGAAAGGACGCGGGACGATTGCCACCTTTTTCGCTGGCTATGAGCCCTGCCCGCTTGATGTGAAAGCCGAGCGCCAGCGGCGCGGTGTCAATCCGTTGGATCAGTCAAAATATATTTTGAGCGTGCGCAAGGCGCTGCTAAATTAGATACGCTAGAGCTGATCAGATTAAGGATTCAGATTAAGGATTCAGATTGAAGATTCAGATTAAAGGTTCAGATTAAAGGATCAGATTGAAGATGCAGATTAAAGGATCAGATTAAAGGATCAGATTAAAGGATCAGATTGAAGATGCAGATTAAAGGTTCAGATCAAAGATGCAGATTAAGAATTCAGATTAAAGGTTGAGATTAAGAAGACAGATTATGAAGTCAGGTTAAGGATTCTGCTTAAGGGTTCTGTGGAGCCGAAAAAAAGGATAACCTAAAAAGTCTTCACCCCTTTATGTAAAGAAGGGGCGGGGATTTTCATTGTTCGGCACTAGGGCTAGGGCGTGTATGCAAACGTAAACGAGGCAGACCCTGTTAGAAAACAGCGTCAAACCTAATTTTTCTACTACCGGGTATATCACACCTCATGAATGTGACCATTCGTGCCGATGGACTGCTCTCTGCTCTTCGTTTAAGAGGGATGCACCTGCACAAAGATAGATTTGGCGGACACAGCAGCAGCTATTTCATCTAAATCAAGGGCTATGGCACAGTCTGCGGACTCAGGAGCCGTTAATTCGCTGCAAATGGCCATTTTGCTGGGGTGAAGAGGGTAATAACGGATTTCCTGTCCTCTTACGGACAGAAATCCAATCATAAGCCAGAATAGCGGAACCTCAGTCCTCCAAAAAAGGAGTGAGCATCCTAAGCTGCGTACCAACTGGGTACCAAATACGTACCAATGGCGGCCAGGCTGCATACAAGCTGCGGGATCCAAGCAAACGTGTTTTCAACTGCATTTGCATCTTGTGGCTACCTAGCCATGATCGTCTGATGATATTGGCATCGAAAAAGCGCAAAGCAAGGCGCGGCAGGCTGAATCTGGTTTGCGCACGCCCCCTAGCGCCACATGATGAACAGCAAAGACAATATAGACAGCAGAATCGACGTTATGGTCATGGCGAGCAACGGGCGAAGCGCGCGGGAGCGCAGCTCCCTCAAGTTGACGTTCAGCCCTAGCCCGACCATAGCCATCGTCAACAGGATGGTTGTAATCGTGGGAAGGCTGCCTAAGGTCCGAGCGGAAAGTTCCAGCGTTGTGCCTGCAGTCATACTCCCGAACAAGCTGAGGGCGATGAAGCCGAGCAAAAACCATGGGAATTCAGGCCGAGCCTTCATCTCTTGGGCGCTAGCCCCCATCCCGCGGTGGCGGCGGTTCATGATTGCCATCAGTATGAAGCTGACGGGAACGAGCAAAAACACGCGGCTCAGCTTCGCCAGCAGCGCCAGGGCGACAGCATCTTGCCCGGCCGGCTCTGCGGCAAGCGCCACATGGGCAATTTCATGCAGGCTGATGCCTGCCCAAATGCCGTATTGCTCTGCAGTCAGCGGCAGCAGCGGCTGGAGGGCGGTGTAAGCGAGTGCGGCAATCGTGCCGACCAACGCAACGAGCCCGACGCTTGCGGCTGTGTCCTCGCCGCGAGCTTTAAGAATCGGCGATACAGCCGCAATGGCTGCCGCGCCGCAGATGCCTGTGCCGATTCCGAGCAATAGCGACAGCGGCATATCGGCTTTGAGCTTGCGGGCGACAAGCAGGGTGAAGAGGGTGGAGAAGAGAATGGTGGCTGCGGCTTGCAGCAGCAATCCGGTCCCCTGCTCCAGCAAAACGGTCATATTCAGCTTGAGCCCAAACAATATAATCGCAAGCCGCAGCAGCTGCTTGGAGGAAAATTGGATGCCAGCGCGGAGAAAAGCCGGATATCCAACGACTTGGCGAAAAAGCACAGCAGCGATTACGGCAATCGCCATAGGCCCTATGCGGCTGAAGCCGGGAAGCATGGCGAGCGCATAAGCAGCGGAGGCAAAAGCAGCTGTCAGCGCAACCCCGCCCAGCCAAGCCGCAGCATGCCCCTTGGCGTGCCTGCTTAACGCTCCCTGCGGCTCCGTCTTTTCCGAAGAGGGCTGCCTCATCATCATCGCGTTTATTTCTGCTTTCATAGCTGTCACCTCATCCTTATCCTGTAAGCGAAAAGCCCGCTGCTACTGCTTCCGACGCCGATGCCGCCAATAGCGGGTGCATGCTTCCTGCTTGTTTTATAAATTAAGCATAAGGGATGGCTTACGATAAGAAAAATAAATTGTTACGATTATAATCATAACTAAATACTTATGGTATTTTCATAAATAGAAAATACAGCAAATGTAGAGAGAGGAGCGTGTTTAAACGATGGATCAATCCCTGCTCGTTTTTATTGCGGTTGCTGAGGAACGGAGCTTCACTCGCGCAGCGGAAGCGCTGCATATGACGCAGCCAGCAGTCAGTCAGCATATTCAGTCGCTGGAGGCGGATTTAGGCACCAAGCTGCTGGATCGCAGCAGCAAGTACGTCCGATTGAATAAAGCGGGTGACATCGTGTATCGCCATGCGAAGGAAATCAGCGGATTGCATGCGAAAATGCAAAGTCTGCTGGGTGACCTGCTTCACACGGCAAGCGGCGCGCTGTCGATCGGCGCAAGCTTCACCTTTGGCGAGTATGTGCTGCCGCATATGATAGCCTGTTTGCGGGTGCGGTATCCGCTTATTACGCCCACAATTACAATCGGCAACACGAAGGACATTGCGGCGCTCGTTGCAGCCCGCCAGCTGGATATTGGAATCGTAGAGGGTGCGGTGCCGGAGCAGGACAAGCTGCAATGTGAGCCTTTTGCCAAAGATGCGATGTATGTCGTTGTTGGCGTCAGGCATCCTTACGCGCGGCAGCATGATATAGAGGCTGAGGCGCTGCTGGGCGAGCATTGGATTATGCGGGAGGAAGGCTCGGGAACGCGGACGGCAATGGAAAAAATGTTCGAGCAATACGATATTCGGCCGCTTAACCCTATGGCGTTTGGCAGCACGCAAATTATTAAGGAGTCTGTGGAGGCGGGTCTGGGCATCTCTTTGCTGTCAGAGTGGGCTGTGCGCAAAGAAATTTCGCTCGGGACGCTGAACAGGCTGACCATCGATGGCCAGCCTGTTCAGCGAGATTTTTCGATTATTACGCTGCGCGATGCTTTTCATACGAAAGCGGCGGAGCTGTTCATTGAAATGGTACGTGCCCGCGAAGGCATGCCGCAGCAGCCGGCTTAGGAATACCCGGGTCCAGCAGCGATAGGGCAACATCCTCTTATGAAAAATAGCCCCTGCCACCCGGCCCATAACCGGCTGCGCTGCCTTGAGCGCACACCATGGCATGTTCCCCTTCAAGCTTATCGGCTAACTTAGCCGGTATAGCGCAAATGGCTCGCCATGCTTAAATCGCAGGCTGATTTCATCCAGCCGCTCCATGACGGCCGGCTCAGGCTGAAGGCTGGCTGAAGCCAGATTGGCCTCCAGCTGCGCTGTGCTCGTCGCGCCGACGATAACGCTTGCCACGGCGGGCTGCTGCATAAGCCAGTGCAGGGCAAGCACAGCTGGCGTGCAGCCAGCTTCGGCCGCAAGCTCGCCGACTTGGCGGCTGAGCGTGAAGCCTTCGCCGGTGAAGAAGCGGGCGAAGTCCGGATTTTTGTCCAAGCGCGACCCTTCCGGCGCGCTTTGCTGCTCGCTGTATTTTCCGGTCAGCAGGCCGCCGGCAAGCGGAAAATAAGGGATAATGCCGACGCCTTGGTCGAGGCATAGCGGCGTAATGTCGCGCTCCGGCGTCCGGTCGGCGAGCGAATAGCTGGTCTGAATCGACACATAGCGATTCAGGCCAAGGCGGTCGCTGATGCCGAGTGCCTTCATCAGCTCCCAGGCCGCATAGTTCGATGCGCCGATGTACCGGACTTTGCCGGCGCGCACCATATCATCGAGCGCCCGCAGCGTTTCTTCCAGCGGCGTCTCCGGATCGAAGGTGTGGATTTGGTATAAATCCACATAATCCGTCTGCAGCCGTCGCAAGCTTTGCTCCAGCTCCAGCTGCAAATGATAGCGGGACGAGCCGCGCTCATTCGCACCGCTGCCGCGCGGCAGCCCGGCTTTGGTGGCAATGACGGCCTCATGCCTCCGTCCTTTAAGCGCTTCGCCGATAATCGTCTCGGATGCGGTGCCCGAGTAAATATTGGCAGTATCCAGAAAGTTTATCCCACTGCCAAGCGCAGCATGTATAATGGAAATAGAGCTTTGCTTATCCGCCCGCGAGCCGAAGGAATTAGTTCCAAGGCCAAGAGAGGATGCTTTCAGTCCACTAGTGCCAAGACGTTTATAGATCATAAGCTAAAGTCACTCCGTTCAACATTTAATTGGTTCCTTTAGGCAGTAGCTTGCTCTTCTGCTGCTCCAAGGCGATCTTTTTAAATACAATAATTTATAAGTTCTTTAAAAATACGATTTTATTTCACTATAGCATAAGAATGCGGGGGACGACGATGCAAAGAGTGATAGCGCGGGCACAGCTGCTTGCAGATGAAGAAATGAAAGCGCTCGCTTCTGTAGAACGCTTGAGAGAGCAGCTGCTTCCTTGGATTGAGCAGGGCAAGTTTATGACAGCTGCTTTATTTAAATGGGAGCGTAATCTTTTCTTATACGTAGAGAGTCTGATCGATGAACCGCCAGCGCCCGAGGAGCTCATGCGTGATTTGAGCTGTTACTTGGAGCCATGGCCGGGCCAGGCTGAGAAGCGCTTATGGATTCCGATGATTGATGTTTTTCATTTCAATGCGCCAGCAAGCCCGGAGCATTGGCGGCGCAAGGAAGCGGTGGAGCGGCGTGTCGGGCGCGTGGCGCATTTGAAGCCGGAGATGGTGGCGAGCTACATTTATTATCACTACCAGCTGCAGGAGGAGCATGCATTTCATGGACCCAAATATGAAATCATCGCGCTGCACGAAAATTTGCTATTCGGTTATCAGGAGTTTCCAGCTATCGTGGAGGAGCCGGTGCTGCCGCGCAAGCTGAAGACAAACGGAACGCCTGCGGACTGGAGCGAATCGCGAATGGATTTGCATTTTCAGCCATGGCCCGATGGTCATTTGTATTTCAAGCCGGTGGAAACTTGGTTTGCTTTGGGTGAATAAGGAACAAACTGACAAAATTCATCATAATTTTATGAAAAATGATTAGTTAGAATTAAGGGAATCTTAAGATAAATCATGTATAGTAAAGGTACAAGCTGTTTAGGCAGCATTCGAAGCCGGGAGGGGACCTGTTATGCGTGAGCCAGTCACTTATTCCGTAGTCATTCCTGTGTATAATGATGAGCAAATGCTTTACGACACCTACAAGCGGCTAAAACGAATTATTCCGCCTATTGGCGAGAATTACGAATTGATTTTTGTAAATGATAACAGCACCGACCGCTCAGCAGATATGCTTCGAGTCTTTTGTGCAGCCGATATTCGGGTACGTGCGATCCATTTCGCCACCAGCTTTGGCTATGAGGCGGCTGTTGCCGCAGGAGCCGATCATGCCTCTGGCGAACAGAAGATCGTTATGGAGGTATCTGACCGCTTCCGCAGCGTTAGTGCAGGATTGCAAGGTGCTTCTCCGTTTTATGTTGTACGGGCTAAGGAAGGCTTTACCCATTCCCCGCTTTGGGATTTTGCTTCGGAGAGTGCCGCATGCTAATAAATAGAACAGCTGGATGGTTTTTTGTTCGCAAAAAATAACCCTCGCCTTATTAGGCGAGGGTTATTTTTAACTGGAGCGATGCTATTTATGCATATGCGCAGGTTTGTCCTGATGTACGCCATAGAAGGACGGCTGCTGCGGATCTGTTATTGTTCAATGTAAAAGCCGAATGAGTGCAGGTTGTCCGCATTATTGGTCATGGTTAGCGCTTCCGGCAAATCGATTTTGTCAAAGGCGTTGTAGTAAGGAGTTCCAGCAAGCAGCACAATAGCAATGGCAATAGCGAGTCTGCGCACCAACCGCTCGCTTGGGCGGCGATTGAGCTTCGCCTTCGGCAAGGTCACTCTGCTGCTGCGCTCGCCATGAATCATCCAGAGGACGGCAGCGGCGAAGCCAAGCATGGAAAGCGGAATAGTGAGCGGCATCGAATGCAGCGATACGGCGACTGATAAGGTCAGGTAAAAGATCGTTAGCGTACAGAGCGACAACAGCTGGTAGGGCAAAATGAATGCGGGCTCTGAAGCGCGATACAGCATGCGCACAGGCAATGGATCGCTGGACTTCCGTCCTGTGTTTTTCCGCATTCTGAGCAGCTTCGGCATGCTTCTGACCCACAGCAGCGCTAGTGACAGAGTCAAGATCGGTACACAGATGAGCATGCCCAAATCGTAATCCGGAGGGAGCTTGACGGCCATGGTGACGACTCCGCCCAATGCGGCTGCTGTTGGGATGGACAGCACAATTGTCCAAATTAACAAGTTTTTGGCACGCTGGTGCAACTGCTGCTCGGATTTGCTGTAGAGCAGGGAGGAGGCCTTATTGCCGGCAATCCAAGACAACAGCAGCGCTAGGAATAAACAACCAAGCGTAAGATGAACCAAGGTGATATACAAAATAGCTTACCTCCCAGTATAATAATAACTAGATATATTTTATCGCCTGCGAGCTCCTCGCTATAACAGTCTCTGGTTCAGGTAGTACCTAGACTTTAGACGAGGGAATATCAGGAATGGTTGCTTTATACTACAAGAGTAACCGATTTGAGTCTGGAGGTGAAGAAGCTGCTCGAGCTGCATGATATTATACCGTATTTTTTCTCTGTAAGCATTATCTGCACGTTCGCTTATGCAGCGTATTTCACTTTTCATGCTGCAAGCGAGCCGTCCCGCTGGTCGAAGGACAAGGTCCATACGCCAGCACCTGAACGTATTTTGCCAACTGTTCAACGGGCTCATACCGTTGCGCTCTGGCTTGTACGAAAAGTAAAAAGAAAAGAAGCGCCTGATGGTGATCCCACAGATTGCAGCTCCTCGTTTGTGAAGCAACATCCAAACAAACGAGGAGGATATATATGTTATCTAAATATACAATGGAAATGCTTAAAAAATACCGCTTTATCCTTATTATCGGGCTGCTGCTCATCATTAGCGGCTGTGGTGCGCCGAATGGAACGATTGATTCAGCGACGCCAGGATTTTTCAACCATTACGTTGTTTTCCCCATCTCTTATTTAATTCAACACATTGCGCAGTTTTTTAACGACAGTTTTGGCATGGCGATTATTGCGATTACGTTGCTTATCCGTCTAGCCCTGCTTCCGCTTATGCTTCGCCAATCCAAGAGCCAGCAGGTGATGAAGCAGAAGATGAGCGTTATGCAGCCGCAGCTGAACCAAATTAAGGAAAAATACAAAAACGACAAATCGCCTGAAGCACAGTCGAAAATGCAGAAGGAAACGATGGCGCTGTACGGCGAGCATAAGTTTAATCCGCTTGCCATTGGCTGCCTTCCGATGCTCATTCAACTGCCAATTTTGTCAGGACTGTATTATGCGATCAAAATGACGCCGGAGCTGGCGCAGCATTCCTTCCTCTGGTTCCAACTGGGCGCGCCGGATCACATCCTGCCGTTTCTCGCCGCTGCTATCTATTATGTGCAGTTCCGCGTGTCTCAAATCGGGATTGACCCTGCCCAGCAAAAACAGATGGCGCTGCTTGGTTACATTTCACCGATCATGATGGGCATTTTCTCTTTTACCGCGCCTGCTGCTGTACCGTTGTATTGGGTTGTAGGCGGCGTGTTTATGATTTTGCAGACGATGCTTTCCAAGCGGCTTTACCCAATGCCGACAGTGCCGGCCGCTTCGGCAGTTGAGGCGGCGAAGCCAGCGCCAGTGAAATCCAAAAACAAGAAGCTGCCAGCCAAATCTTAACCCGGTTATGGAATAGACGCTCCAGAGGGCTCTCAACCCTCGGGGCGTTTGTTTTTATTTTTTTAAGGCATAAGAAAACGGCAGGCAGAAGATTATAAGTCGAAAATCCTATAAAGCACTTTATTATGATACAATAAGTGTAAGGTTTAGTTTGGCATGCGGACAATGGAATGGAAAAAGGAGGCCTTGCACGATGATTAAGCGTTATCCTGCGAACGAGCGGAACTTTTTTGATATTGGTTGGTTGAGGGGCTCACGCAGCTTCTCGTTCGGTGATTATTATGATCCCGATAACGCTCAGTTCGGCGTCATGCGTGTATGCAACGAAGATGAGATTGCGCCGGGCCGCGGCTTCGGAGCGCATCCTCATAGCGACATGGAAATTGTCACCATTGTGTTGAAGGGCCGCCTCAAGCATGAGGATAATTTAGGCAATATGGAGGTTACCTCTGCGGGAGAAATCCAGCGAATGACAGCGGGCTCCGGCATTGTCCATGCAGAATACAATGATTCGGATACCGAAGAAGGACATTTTCTTCAACTGTGGTTTATGCCTCGCGAGCGCGGGCTGACTCCTTCCTATGAGGTGCATCGGTACGATCAGGAGAAGCTGGTCAATGCTTTTCTGCCGATTGTCACGCCGGAAGGAACGAATGGCACAGCGATGATTCATCAGGACATGTCGATTCATCTGGGCCGCGTTGAGGCAGGGAAACGTTTGTATTACAGCCAAAAGGCAGGCCGGCGTGTGTTTCTCATGCTGATTGAGGGCGCTGCCGATGTGAACAATCTTAATATGGTGGCGAAGGACAGCCTTCGTGCGGAGTTTGAACCGGAAATTCTAATCAAGGCGAAGGAAGATACATTCGTCATGCTCATTGATATGCCATAAGGACGGAAGTTTCTGCGCGAGGAGGAGAAAGCGATGAAGGAAACGTTATTAATCAAGCATGCGGTTGGAGGAAGAACCTTTGTAGATTCCAGCAAGCATGGCGTTCATTATCACATTGAGCAGGCTGCTGATTTGTGGGCGTTCACGGTCACTGTGCCGCCGGAGCTTGATTTGGCTGACCTGCTTGCGTGGAAGGAAGAACTGAACGTCTTTCTTTTCCAAGAGCACGAGGATAAGCCAACGGTCAAAATTTGGTTCTATGTACAGGAACAATCCGTCAGCTTTCAAGCTAATGAACACAAGCTTGCGTTCAAGGCGAAGGCGTTGATTGAATATATTCCACACAATTACGGCTACAAGCTGTAAAGCAGGGCCAAGGTGAAACGGCTTAAGCCGTCCTTTGGCGGCGTAGCGCGTTTCAGTCCGAGAAATATAAGCGTATTTATAGATGTAAAACTTATAAATTCTTATATTTCAAGCAAAAACGACCTCGTCGTCCTTCTGTGACGAGCGAAGAGCTTTGCCCTAGAATTCTAAGCGGATATAAGGGGCAAACGAGCAAACTTATACATGCTTAGAATTCAAGGTGAAACGGCTGTCGCCGTCCTCTGGCGGTAATGCTAACGTTTCGCGGTGAAATATAAGCTAAGTATAAAGAGAAAACTTATACTTTCTTATATTTTAATAAAATCGCTCGCTGCTGCATATACATCCTTTATGCGAATGAAGGACAGGGTGCCTTGGCTTGACTTATTCAGGCGTACCGATCAGTTGTACAACGATTCATTGCTTGGGCTCGGGCGGCTGGTAATAAATTGCGTCCAATTCCTATGTATGGAATTTCGCGAATTATCAAACGCTAGGAGCAGGAACAGGATTATCATGGCAATAGCATGTCCAATTAAAGGAGGCGTTGACGATCTATAGTCGGAAAAAGTTTCAAGAGGAAGTCCCTGAGGTCAGCACGAAAATATGGGCTTGTACGAGTGATGTTTGCAATGGCTGGATGCGTGCAAACTTTTCGTTCGAGCAGTCGCCTACTTGCCTGCAATGTAATTCTCCTATGGAAGAATCGGAGAAGATGCTGCCACAGCTCGTCAACTCCAATGATATAAATCGGGCGAAAAACAGCATACCCGTTACGGAATAAACCGAATAAATGGTGGATTCAAACAAAGGGCGCCCATTGGGCGCCCTTTGTTTGGGCAAACCGCCGAAGAGCGTCTGCTGCTGTTCATGCATTGACACCTATCGCGAGTTGTAATTATAATTGTTACATCATGAAGGGACGCAAATGGACGATAGAAATGGAGAGATAGCTCGATGAAACAACAGGTGCTGGCATCACAGCAAAAACCGGCTTCTTCGGCACGAATAGGGATGGCGCTGCTGCTTGGCGCTTTAACGGCCTTCGCTCCGTTATCCATCGATATGTATTTGCCGGCATTGCCGGAGCTGGCAAATTATTTTGGCGCGAGCACCTCCATGGCGCAGCTGAGTTTGACGGCTTGCTTGCTCGGCATTGCTGTAGGCCAGCTCATCATTGGCCCTCTTAGCGATGTTTATGGCAGGAAAAAGCCGCTTATTATTGGACTCATCGTATACGTTATAGCCTCCGTGCTATGTATCGTCGCGCCGTCAATTGAGACCTTCGTGCTGCTGCGGCTCGTTCAAGGCTTGGGCGGGGCAGCGGGAATTGTGCTATCCAGAGCGATTGTGCGGGATATGTATGAGGGGCCCGAAATGACGAAGTTTTTCGCCCTGCTTATGCTGGTGAACGGTGTAGCTCCAATCGCTGCGCCCATAGCAGGCGGCCAGCTGCTGCAATGGACGTCATGGCGCGGTGTTTTCCTCGTGCTCGGTGCGATTGGACTTGTTATGCTGCTTGCTTCATGGCTCGGGCTTAGAGAGACGCTGCAGGAGCAAAATCGATTGAAAGGCGGGCTTCAAAGTACGCTGCGTACTTTCGGCACATTAATCCGGGACCGCGTATTTATGGGCTATGCGCTTTCTCAAGGCTTTGTAACCGCGGCGATGTTTGCTTATATATCGGGCTCTCCGTTTGTCCTGCAGGAGATTTTTGGCGTATCGCAGCAAATGTTCAGTTTATGCTTCGCAATCAATGGTTTGGGCATCATTATGGCCAGCCAAACCGCAGGCAGGCTTGCTGGCAAGGTCAGCGAGACGAAGCTGCTTATCGTCGGGCTCAGCATGGCATCTATTGGCGGTGTAGCGCTGCTGCTCGTCATATTAGCCGATCTCGGGCTGATTGCCGTACTCATTCCGCTATTCTTCGTCGTATCCAGCGTCGGCGTCATCCAGACGGCGAGCTTTACGCTGGCGATGCAAAGCCAAGGCAAAGCAGCCGGAAGCGCTTCGGCGCTGATCGGCTTGCTATCCTTCGTCATCGGCGCAATTGCAGCGCCGATGGTAGGTCTGGGCGGCAGCCACACGGCGCTGCCGATGGGCCTTGTTATTGCAGCATCGAGCATCCTTGCTGTGCTGTTCTATGTGTTTATGGCGCGTAGGGGGACCGCAAGTTAGCTGGAAGCTCACACAAAAACGACTATCCGAGCAAGTTATCGGATAGTCGTTTTATTTTTGCCGCTATTTTTCGATTCATAGAGGGCTTGATCCGCTTCCTGGAAGCTCGTTCCTTTGGATTCGCCAGGGAGATGCTCATGCAGGCCGATGCTGACGGTGACGGAATGGTTATCCATTTCAGCGATTTTGGTCTGAGAGATGGAAACGCGAATTTCCTCCACGAGCGCAAGCGCCTTCTCCAAACTCTCTTCATGAAGGATGAGAATAAATTCCTCACCGCCATAACGGGCGGCAAAATCATCGGTTTTCAAGTGCTTCAGCAGCGTCGCCGCCATCTGCTTCAGCGTAATATCGCCAACCCAATGCCCATAGGTATCGTTGACATGCTTGAAGTTGTCGATGTCTATAATCGCTAGCTGGAAGTTGAACGGATTAGCCTCTTGGTACTCAATGAGCTTTTCCGCATATTCGTGAAACGTTTTATGGTTATAAAGATCGGTGAGCGGGTCGATTTTCGACATCCGATCCATCACGATATTTTTGATCAGCAGCTCCTGCTCTGATTTCAGCGTCCGGTTGAGCGTGACAAGCAAGCCTCTTGCCCGTTGAATAATGGCGAATCCTACTAGCGCTGTCGTAATTAGAATACCCGCGAAGAAGAAGGCATCGAGATCAGTAAATCCTTCATCATAATAATAAGAAAAATAAATATAAAACAGGTAAAGCATCGAGACGAGCAGCGAAACAAATAAATAATACGGCCGCAAAAATAAAATCGTAATCAGCATCGGAAGCAGCAGCAAGGCGGGTGCCGTTAAAAGCTGTGCATTTAAAAAAAATAAGAAGCTCATCGTAATGAGATGAGCGCCGATAATGAGTGCTTTTTCGATAAAGCGGTTCGCATAGCGGATAATGACTTCAAGGGATACCATAACGACAAGCAGAAATATGTTTTGCGCCAGGATGTCATAAGTAAATAGTCGGTTTGTGAAAAAGGTATCTTCCGTTGAAGTATTTTGGAGAGCAAATATCGTGTATTGACAAGTAAGCGCTAGTATACATAACACCCAATACACATTGAGCATAATGCGGTACCAGCTTGATGAATCATGTCGGGGTAATGAAGATAGACTGAACATATCTGCCTCTTTTCCAAAATGGTGCCTCCGTTAGATGGCTAGCTGAATAGCTTCGACAGACCATTCCTTCTATCCTGCAAATTCGACACTTATTCATGCGAAATTTAGAGGTTTGCTGTAGAAAATTGTTTATTAAGGTAAAACGAACCTTGAAAACCCGTAAAATGGGCACAACTATTTTACGTATAAGGTATTGACAGCATTTACAAGCGGTGATAAAGTGGCAGAAGATTAAACAAATGGAAAGGAGGATTATGTCTCATGCGTAAATTTACTGTACATCTAGGAAAGAAATTTGATTTTGTAAATATGAATTTAATGAGCGTAATCCATCCGTGCGTTAATTCTCTTTGATGAATAAGGGAGCTTTCCCATAAATCAAAGGCGTATGGTTGCGTTCGATGCAGCCGTGCGCCTTTTTCAATGCTTTTCGACCCGCTAGAGGTCGGTGATGCATGTGAAGGAAGCGTATCGTGTAACCGATGCGTTTCCTTTTTTTTATGGGAAAAATAAACGTTTGGATGGATATGGGGAGGTATCAAAGCAGCGCTATGTTTATCGTACTTAAGAAGCTTGGATGGTTTTTCAAAATGGATTGGAAGCGCTACGCGATAGCGGGCGTGCTGCTGATTTTGGTTGGCGTATTGGATATTATTCCGCCTTGGATGACGGGCTATGCCATCGATGGCATTTCGCAAGGCTCACTTGCTGACAAAGAGTTTTATTTCATCATTGGCGGCTGGATTGCCATTACCATTGTAGGCTACATCATGTCCTATATTTGGTTTTATCAATTGTTTGGCGGCTCGTTCCTTCTGGAGCGCATTATGCGTTCCCAGCTGATGAAGCATTTTATGAAAATGTCGCCGACCTTCTTTGAGCGCAATCGTACTGGCGATTTGATGGCTCGGGCAACGAACGATTTGAAGGCGGTGTCGAACACAGCGGGCTTCGGCATATTGACGCTCATTGACTCGACCTTCTTTATGGTGACCATTCTCGCGGTTATGATCGCTACAATCAGCTTCAAGCTGACGCTGGCTGCGCTGCTGCCACTGCCGCTTATGGCACTGGCGATGAGCTATTTCGGCGGCAAAATCCACCACCGCTTCATGGAAGCGCAGGATTCCTTCGGCGAGCTGAATGACCAGGTGCTGGAGGCAGTGTCTGGCGTGCGCGTCATTCGCGCCTTCGTACAGGAGGAAGCGAGCCAGCAGCAGTTCAGCCGCAAGACAGACGAAGTGTATGAGAAGAATATTGAGGTTGCCCGCATCGATGCGCTGTTCGAGCCAACGATGAAAATTCTCATCGGCCTCAGCTATTTAATCGGTCTATGCTATGGCGGCTACATGGTGTTCAAGAGTGAAATTACGCTGGGCGAGCTGGTTTCGTTCAATATTTACTTGGGGATGCTCATCTGGCCGATGCTTGCGATCGGAGAATTGATCAACGTTATGCAGCGGGGCAATGCTTCGCTTGATCGGGTTAACGAATCACTGAACTATAAACCGGATGTAAAGGATGCTGCAGATTTAGTCGCAGTGGATGAGCCGGAGACGATTGCATTCCGTAAGGTGACGTTCCGCTATCCTTCGTCGAAGGTCGATAATTTGGTCAATGTTTCCTTCGCGATCCGCAAAGGCCAGACGCTGGGCATTGTTGGCCGCACAGGCAGCGGCAAGACGACGCTGCTCAAGCAGCTTCTGAGGGAATATCCAATTGGCAGCGGAGAGATCTCCGTCTCGAATGTGCCCATCGACAAGCTGGAAATTCAGCGCTTGCTCGGCTGGATCGGCTATGTGCCGCAGCAGCCGGTGCTGTTCTCCCGTTCGATTCGCCACAATATTTGGTTCGGGAAGAAGGGTGAGGCCAGCGATGCGGATTTGCAGCGTGCGCTGGAGCGTGCTTCCTTTGCCAAGGATATTCAGTTTTTGCCGGATGGCTTGGAAACGATGGTCGGTGAGAAGGGAGTTGCTCTTTCAGGCGGGCAGAAGCAGCGTGTGAGTATTGCGCGTGCGCTTATCGCCGATCCGGAAATTCTAATGCTCGATGATGCGCTGTCTGCCGTAGACGGCAAGACGGAGGCGGAAATTATTGAGGGCATCCGCACAGAGCGTGCGGGCAAAACAACGCTCATTACGACGCACCGCTTGTCTGCGATTCAGCATGCGGATTGGATTATCGTGCTCGATGAAGGACGTATTGTGCAGGAAGGCACGCATGAGGAGCTGCTGCGAGCGGGCGGCTGGTACAGGGAGCAATATGATCGCCAGCAGCTGGAGTCGAGTATTGAGTCCTAATAAGCAACGGACGAAAAGTGAAGGAAATGGGGGGCGCTAGGGACAATGGGCTTAACAGGTAAACGATTGTTTCAATACGCCATGCTATATAAGAAGCCGATTATTGGAGCTCTTGTGCTGCTGCTGTTAGCGGTAACCGCAGAGCTCGCAGGACCGTTCATTGCCAAGCGCATGATCGACCAGAACATACTTGGCATTGAGAAGACATGGTATGAGACGGCGAAGCAGGATAGCTTCGCGGTTGAGCATAATGGGAAATGGTACAAACGCGTGGATCACCTTACAGCTGGAGAGCCAAAGGGTGACAGTGTGCGTATATTGCAGTCTGGAAGAACGTTTTATTGGCTTGAAGGGCAGCTCCCCTTCGAGGATGGAAAGCGCAAGGTAGAGGGGGAGCAGATGACCTTCACGAGCAAAGCGACAGGAGAGGTGGTTGCTTTTCCTGTAACCGCATTGTCCGCAAAAGAGCTGTTCGCCTTCTACAAGCCAGAGACGCCTGGCATTATAAAGCTTGCGGCGCTTTATTGCGTGCTGCTGCTCATAGGCGGATTTTTGACTTATGGCCAAAGGCTGCTGCTGCAAACGTCAGCGAACAGCATCGTCCGCCGCATGCGTAATGATGTATTCGAGCATACGCAGCGGCTGCCCGTCAATTATTACGATACACTGGCCGCAGGCCAAGTCGTATCACGGATTACGAATGACACCGAAGCGGTACGGGAGCTATATGTTTCGGTATTGGCGAACTTTTTCTCGGCCATCATTTATATGTCGGCGATTTATGTGGCATTGTTCCTGCTCGACTGGCGTCTGGCGTTGTTCGCGCTGCCGCTTGTGCCGCTGCTGCTCGTATGGATCAAGGTGTATCGCCGTTACGCGGCGCATTACAATAAGGTTATTCGAGCTAAGCTGAGCGAAATTAACGGCATGATCAATGAGGCCATTCAAGGAATGCCGATCATTCAAGCTTTCCGCCGCCAGAAAGAGATGATGGAGGAGTTTGATGAGCTGAATGATCATTATTTTAAATTTCAAAACAAGCTGCTTCATTTAAACTCCATCACCTCGCATAATATGGTTCAGGTCATCCGCAACATTATGTTTCTTGTGGTCATCTGGATGTTCTGGGGCAATTGGTTCGGCACAGTGCTGCTCGTCGGTACGCTGTATGCTTTTATAGATCTCATGAACCGGATGTTCCAGCCGATCGTCGGCGTGGTGAACCAGCTCTCCAATCTGGAGACGGCACGCGTATCGGCAGAGCGCGTCTTCAAGCTGATGGATGAAGAAGGCATTGATGTTGCAACGGGCAAAATCGAGCGCTACAAGGGCGAAGTGCAGTTCAAGGACGTCACCTTCGCCTATAAAAAAGAAGATTATGTGCTCAAGAAGATTTCCTTCGTTGCTCGTCAAGGCGAGACGGTAGCGCTCGTGGGGCATACCGGCTCCGGCAAAAGCTCGATTCTCAACCTGCTGTTCCGGTTCTATGACTTAAAACAAGGCAGCATCTTAATTGATGGCCGCGATGTAAGGGATATTCCGAAGCAGCAGCTGCGCCAGCATATGGGCATCGTGCTGCAGGACCCGTTCCTGTTCACAGGAACGATCGCGTCGAACGTCAGCCTAGGCAACCCGGAAATTAGCCGGGAGCGGGTAGAGCAGGCGCTGCGCGATGTAGGCGCCTACGATATGTTTATGCAGTTTCCCGGCGGCATCGATGCGCCGGTTATCGAGAAGGGCAGCACGCTGTCTGCGGGACAGCGCCAGCTGATTTCTTTTGCAAGGGCGCTCGCGTATGACCCGGCGATTCTGATTTTGGATGAAGCGACTGCGAGCATCGATACGGAGACGGAAGCGATTATTCAGAAGGCGCTGGATGTGCTCAAAAAAGGGCGCACGACGTTCGTTATTGCCCATCGCCTATCGACGATTCGCCAGGCCGATCAAATTTTGGTGCTGGATCATGGCGAGATCGTTGAGCGGGGCAACCATGATCAATTGATGGAGCATAGCGGCAAATACTTCGCGATGTATCAATTGCAGCTGGGAGCGCCAGTAACGGCGTAGGGCTGAAAGCTTTATTTTCAGCAAGAGTAGGGAACAGGATCGTATAGAATGCAGGGCGGAGCTGATGAGGCTCCGTCTTTTTTTGTTGAAATATAAGAATTACTTTGCCGCCAGAGGACGGCTATAGCCGTTTACGCTTGGTTTTCTGAATAAATCCTCACGATTTTCAGGTAATATTCAGCTAGGTTTATAACTGAGCTAATAATGGATGCCTATGATAGGAAATGTAAGGCAAATTCAACTGAAAGGTGGAATACAGTCATGAAGGGTACGAAAACGATCGTCGCAAGCGCAATTGCATTATCGCTGGTGGTAGGCGGAGGTGCGCTGGCTATACCGGCCATCCATGCAGCTTCAACGGATACAAGCACGCAAAGCGCCGCGGATGGAAGCGGAGCAACGCGTGAGGCAGGCAAGCACAAGGGCGGATCTTTCGGCTTTGGACAGTGGAAAACGCAGCTTGCTGAATATTTGAAGCTTGATGAAGCGACGCTGGATACGCAGCTCAAAACGCAAACGCTTGCCGAGGTCGCCTCCGCTCAGGGCGTAGACCGCGAGACGCTGAAGGCCAAGCTGGTGGAATGGATGGATGCGGCGGCTGCTGCCCGCAAAGAAAAGCTTCAAAGTGAAGATCCAGACAAAGCGTCCGATGCGACAAAAGCAGACAAGCAGTGGGATAGCTCGGCAATAGCTGATAAAATATTAGATTCAAATGGCCAAGCTGGTCTTGGCGGTGAAGGCGGCCATCGTGGCGGTGGCAAAGGCGGATTCGGCAAAGGCGGCTTCGCAAGCGAGGAAACGGCTGCCGTTCTTGGCGTGACGGTCGATGAGCTGAAAACGGAACTGAAAGCTGGAAAATCGCTCGCTGACGTCGCAGCTGCAAAAGGCGTTGATGTGCAGAAGGTCATTGATCAGAAAGTCAGCGAAGAAACAGCTAGACTGGATCAAGCACTGGCTGATGGCAAGCTGACACAGGAGCAATATGATGCGAAAATCGCTGAGCTGACCGCGCGTGTCACCCAGTTCGTAAACGGCGAGTTCAAGAAGCCGGAAGGCGACGAAGCGGGACATCAAGGCAAGCATGGGAAGCGTGATACAGCAGTTGAGTCGACGGATGCAGCTGCTGATCAAACTGCTTAAGCTGACGGTATAGGAAAGCATAAGGTGTGGAAAAACATAAATGTAAGATGGAAGAAGCTGCGAGACGGTCATTTTTGGCCGCCTCGCGGCTTTTTTTGTTTGCTTTAAACGCGACGAGTCCCTATACCTCTTTTGAAAATAGCCGCTTGACGTTGTAAGGCTGATTTTGATATAGTTCTATCGGTGAACTATTTCATCATCGAACATTTTAGAGAGAAAGCATAAATGGAAAGGAGGAAGCGGGATGGTAGATCAAAAACTGTTGCTGGACATTATTGCGCGGTATGAGGCGACCTATTTTGCCGTCAATCGTCAAATAAACAGCTTGTTCCGGGAAGCGATGCCGGAGGGGCTTACGGTCGAGCAATATTCGGTGCTTCGTTATTTGCGGAAGCAGGGAAAGACGAACTCTTCCGAGCTTGCGGATACGTTTTGCGTAGGACGAAGCTCCATTACGGCACTAACGACACGTTTATTCGATAAACAGCTCATTGAACGGCAGCAGGACTCGAAGGACAGAAGGGTTACTTATTTGAAGCTTTCGCCTGCGGGCGAGCAATTGACGGATCAATCCGAAATAAAAATTCAAGAGATGCTGGCTCTGCATATTCAGCATTTTGATGAGCAGGAAGCACTGCAGTTTATTACTACCTATGAGAAGCTGGCTAAAGTTATGTCTGGCACGTACGGGATAGAAGGAGGAGAAACAGAGCAATGAAGACGGTAATAAAGCTAAGATGGGTACTCATGCTCGTATGGCTGCTTGTCACGGTCGGATTAATGGTGAGCGCGCCGAATATGGAAGGGCTCGTTCGTGAAAAGGGGCAAGTGTCTGTCCCGCAAGGGTACTCTTCCACGATTGCTGAGAAAATGATCGAGGAGATTGGCGGCAAAGAAGCGGGTAATGGCTCTTCGACCGTGCTTGTCTTCCATGATCCAGAGGGCTTATCCGATGCGGACTTGGCGGCGGCCAAGCAAGGCGTGGAGAAGCTGAAGGCTGGGAAGGAACAGTATCATATCACCTCGGTTACGACACATTTTGATACCGAAGAACTTAAAAAGCAAATGCTGTCCGAGGATGGCAAGACACTGCTGGTGCTTGTGAAGGTGGATATTTCCAGTGGTGATTTGGCCGGGATACGAGACGGACTGTACAGCGCCGTTACGGATGTTCCAGTAACGCACTACTACACGGGCGGCTGGATTATCGGTGACGATGTCGCGTCGAGCGCACAAGAGGGCTTGAAGAAGACGGAGTTTATTACCGTTGGCTTTATTTTGATTATTTTGTTCCTCGTATTCCGTTCGGCCGTGGCGCCGATTGTACCTTTGCTGACGGTGGGCTTTACCTATTTGCTGTCCCAATCCATCGTTGCCTTTCTTGTAGAATATTTTGATTTTCCGCTTTCGAATTTTACGCAAATTTTCCTCGTTGCTGTCTTATTCGGGATCGGTACGGATTATTGCATTTTGCTGATCAGCCGTTTTAAGGAAGAACTGGCGCATCGGGGCGGAGATATTCAGGAATCGATTTTGGCAACCTATAAGACAGCGGGCAAAACGGTATTGTTTTCTGGCCTTGCGGTATTTGTCGGTTTTGCCTCTATTGGCTTTTCGACCTTCGTGCTGTACCGCTCGGCGGTTGCGGTAGCGATCGGCATTGCGATTTTGCTGATTGCGTTGTTTACGATCGTTCCGTTCTTTATGTCGGTGCTTGGCGCCAAGCTGTTCTGGCCGTCGAAAGGCTCGCTTGAGCATAAGGAGAGCGGGCTCTGGGGAGCGGTTGGCAGCTTCTCGCTGCGCAAGCCGCTTTGGGCGCTCGTTGTCGTTATCGTTCTGACGGTTCCTTTTCTAGTGGCGTACAAAGGCAATGTTTCCTTTAACTCGCTCGATGAAATTGGAGACAAATACGATTCGGTGAAAGCTTTTAACCTCATTTCGGAAAGCTTCGGGCCTGGTGAATCGCTGCCTTCGACAGTTGTTGTAAAAACAGCTGTACCGATGGATACAACGGATGGGCTGGCTACCATTGAACAAATTACCCGTGAGCTTTCGAAGGTGGAAGGCGTGGCGCTTGTACGCAGTGCGACTCGCCCAACAGGCGAAGAGCTTGACGATCTCATGGTATCTGATCAAGTGGGCACGCTGAAGGACGGCCTCGACAAAGGCGAGGAAGGCCTTGGAAAAATAAGCAGTGGCCTTGCAGAAGCGAGCACCAAGCTGAGCGAAAATGAGCCAAAGCTTAATGAAGCAGCGGAAGGCGCAGGCAAGCTTGCTGCGGGAACGAAGGATTTGAAAAGCGGCATTGTACAGCTAGGAGATGGCTTGAAACGCATTCAGCAAGGGCTGAATGATGGCTCTGCTGGAGCAGGTGAGCTTGCTGAAGGCTTGAAGCAGGCGAAAACGAGCGCCGACCAACTGGCAGCAGCCAGCAAAGAGCTGTTGGCGAATTATGAAAAGCTGGAAGCAGGCGTAGGCCAGCTATCACAAGCCTACGGCGGCATTGCGGCTGGGCAGCAGCAGCTGGCAGGAGGGCTCGCTGATCTTCACAAAGGCATCAGCGGCTTGGGTCAGAAGTATCCTGAGCTGGCAGCCGATGCTGATTATGCGCAGGTGCTAGGCGCAGCTTCCCAGATGGAACAGACGGCGACAGTGCTCAGTGAGCAATTGACGCAAATGAATGGACAGCTGGGCGGCATTACAGATGGCCTGAAGCAGGCGAACGGGGGACTTTCCCAAGCTTCAGCTGGCCAAGGCGAGCTTGCGAAAGGCTTGGAGAAGCTGGCACAAGGCATTTCCCAGCTTCAGCAGGGTATTGCTCAGGCCGCGGCTGGCCAGGGCCAAATTGTAACGAAGGTTCCTGACATAACGAAGGGTGCTGACCAGCTGGCAAGCGGGCAATCCGATTTGCAAGCAGGCTTTGCCGATTTGAACGGTCAGCTCAGCCAGCTGACGGACGGACTTGATCAAAGCGTGGATGGCATCACGCAGGTAAGCGATGGTCTTGGGTCGGCGAAAAGCTATTTGAGCGAGCTCGGCTCCTCGCCAAACAAGCAGATGACGGGCTGGTTTATTCCAGAGGAAGCGATTGAGAAGCCGGAATTTCAGCAGGCTCTTGATGTTTATATGTCCGAAGATCGGATGAGCGCTAAATTCGATGTTATTTTTAGCGGCAACCCGTATGATATGGCGACAATGGCGAAAATCGAAGATTTGAATGCCGCAGTTGGTCGTGCGCTGCAAGGCACAGCTTATGCGCAGGCTGATTATGCGGTAGGTGGAGTGACGAGCTCCAACCATGATTTGAACAATATTTCGAATGAGGACTACTCTCGTACGATGATGCTGATGCTGGTCGGCATTACGATTATTCTGATTTTGTTGTTCCGCTCCATAGTTATGCCGCTTTATTTGATGGCATCGCTTTTGTTGACCTTCTATACGTCAATGGCGATAACAGAAGTGATTTTCGTTCGCTTGCTCGGCAACTCGGGCATCAGCTGGGCGGTTCCGTTCTTCGGTTTCGTTATGCTGGTTGCGCTGGGCATCGACTATAGCATTTTCCTAATGGACCGTTTCCGAGAATATCGCGATCTTTCGCCGACCCAGGCGATTTTGAAAGCGATGAAGAGCATGGGCGGCGTCATTATGTCGGCTGCGATTATTCTGGGTGGTACCTTTGCGGCGATGCTGCCTTCAGGTGTAATGTCCTTGCTGCAAATCGCGACACTCGTATTATGCGGATTGTTCATGTACGCGCTCATTATGCTGCCGCTGTTCATTCCAGTCATGGTGCGCATGTTTGGCAAAGCCAACTACTGGCCGTTTATGAATGAGAGCGAGCACGAGGCTCGTTATTCAACGACGAAGGATATTTCGCATCATTCCTAAGATTAAGATATGAACCATTCACTAAGCCTTCTTATCCACTGGATAAGGAGGCTTTTTGTGTATGGGCGGCAGTGAAATTGCTATTTTGGCAGATGCAGCGGGCGGCTCCTCGTTCAGAATGCGTTCAGAGGCAATTGGTATAATTAGGGCGATAATAATTGGATTTGGATAGGAAAAAGCATAAGGATAAGGAGAGGAAAGCGTGAAGAAGAAGGGATTCATAGGTTTATTGACCGCTATCATAGCAATCCATTTTATATTTGGCGGACTATATGGAACTGGAACGGTGCATGCAAGCTCCTTGGCCGGACCGCCGCTGGCGGCTATAGCCGGGCATGATTTTACGTATGGCGCTTATGTAGGGGCTCCTTATTATATTGGTATTCAGGATGGAGGCACGAAGGAGTATCATGCTTTTGTGCGATTCAACAAAACGGCGAGCGCACCTGCCGGTTACAAGGTTTACTTGCGAATTAATGTAGGCAATAACCTTGGTGGTGGAGATGAAGGTCTGGCCGTTCGTGGAACGCCTATCGCCAAAGTATGGGCATACAAGACGACGCTCCTTCCAACCAGTGTGGAGAACGCGCATACAGGCTGGCCTAGCATGAGTGATGTGCTGAATACACCCAGCAAGTACGAACTATTGGATAGTGTGATGAGTGGAATTGTCGCTGGAAAGCTGCTTTCCTTCGATGTCACGAATTATTTCAATAATGCTTCGAACGGAATGCTAACATTCTTTCTGACAGGCACAGAAAGCTTGAATGGAACCAACGTTGATCGGTATCGGTTTGATGCCGATCCGTATATTGTTTATGAACAAACCGTTGTGAATCAAGCTCCGACCGTGACAGACTATACGGAATCGGTAGATGAGGACGAATTCGTGACTGGTAACATTGCTGGCTCCGATAACGATGGCGACATGCTGACCTATTCGGTGTCGCAGCAGGCAGCGAATGGGACGGCAACGGTCGATGCGTCAACGGGGGCATGGGAATATAATCCGAATGCGAATTATCACGGTCAGGACGTATTTAAGGTGTTGGTTAGCGATGGCAAAGGGGGGACGGCGACAAGCACGGTTACGATTACCGTCAACCCGGTGAATGATCCGCCTGTTACGAGCGACGACACCGCGACAACCAATAAAAATGAGAAGACGACGGGTCAGGTGACGGCAAGCGATGTGGACGGCGATACGCTGACCTATTCCATTTCGCAGCAGGGGGATCGTGGTTCGGCAGCGGTCGATCCGGCGACCGGAGCATGGGAATATACTCCGATGGATGGTTATTATGGCCAGGACGTTTTCGAGATCGAGGTTAGTGATGGCAACGGCGGCATAGCAACGAGCACAATAAGTGTAACGATTGTGAACGTCAATGTAGCTCCGACAACGTCGGACGATACGGCCACGACCGACGAGGATACAAGTATGACTGGTCAGGTAACGGCAATGGATACGGATGGCGATATGCTGATCTATTCGGTATCGCAGCAGGCAGTGAACGGGACGGCAACGGTTGATGCGTCATCGGGGGCATGGGAGTATAGTCCGAATGCGAATTATCATGGCCAGGACGTATTCAAGATTGAGGTTAGCGATGGCAATGGTGGCACGGCAACCAGCACCATTACCGTAACTGTGACGCCGGTGAATGATCCTCCTGTTACGAGCGATGACACCGCGACGACCAATAAAAATGAGCAGACGACGGGTCAGGCCACGGCAAGCGATGTTGAGGGCGATACACTGACGTATTCCATTTCGCAGCAGGCGGCTCATGGTTCGGCAGCGGTTGATCCGGTGACTGGAGCATGGGAATATAACCCGGATGAGGGTTATCACGGTCAGGATGTATTCAAGATCGAGGTTAGCGATGGTAACGGCGGCATAGCAACGAGTACGATAAGTGTAACGGTTGTAAACATAAATGTAGCTCCGACAACGTCGGACGATACGGCCACGACTGACGAGGATACAAGTACGACTGGTCAGGTAATCGCAACGGATGCGGATGGCGACACGTTGATGTATTCGGTATCGCAGCAGGCAGCAAGCGGAACGGCAACGGTCAATCCGTCGACCGGAGCATGGGAGTATGCTCCGAATGCGGATTATTACGGCCAGGACGTATTCAAGATATTGGTTAGCGACGGCAACGGAGGTACGGCGACTAGCACCATTACCGTAACTGTGACGCCGGTGAATGATCCGCCGACAGCTGCGGATGATTCTGTAACGACTGATGAGGACACAGCGGTTACCGGACAAGTATCGGCAAACGATGTGGAGGGTGACACGCTGACTTATTCCATTTTGCAGCAGGCTACCCATGGAATCGCAACGGTTAATTCGACGAGCGGAGCGTGGGAATATACTCCGGACGCTAATTATTATGGTCAGGATGTATTTAAAATTGAAGTAAGCGATGGCAACGGAGGCACGGTGGTTAGTACGATATCGGTTACGATTACCCCGGTAAATGACGCTCCCGAATTGACGGGTATTGCCGCAACTCCATTAGAGCTATTGGATACGGATACGGAGCAACCCTTTACTGGCGTATCGATAGAGGATGCGGATCCCGATCAGACGCTAACGGTCAGCATCGCACTGGATACTGCGGCAAAAGGCGAATTTACCGCTGCCTCCCTTCAGGCATCCGGCTTCAGTCTGGTTGGCAGTCAATACGAGGCAAGCGGAACAGCCGATGATCTGACTATAGCCATTCGCCAATTGGTATTTGCGCCGAAGGCGAACCGGGTTGCTCCGGGAACGACGGAGACCGTTGTTTTAACTGTGACGGTGGATGACGGGATAGCTGCGCCAGTTGTGGACAGTCAGACTTCTTTGGTTGTGACGTCGGTGAATGACATCCCGACGGTAAGTGCGATTGCCAATCAAAGCATAAGCAGAAATACAGCTACGCAGGCTCTAAGCTTTACTATTACAGATCCTGACGCAGAGCCGAGCGATTTTACAGTAACTGCAGAATCGAGCAATACCGCTCTTGTTCCGCTCAGCGGAATTACACTAGCGGGAAGCGGGAAGCAGCGCACGGTTACCGTGGAGCCTGCTCAAGGAATGCAAGGCTCAGCTGCCATTACGATCCATGTATTGGACAGCAGTCTGGCGGAAGGCACAACGAGCTTTACGGTGACTGTGGGGAACACCAAGCCTGTTGTGACGACGATTGCTCCTCAGCAAATGGATGAGGACGATGTATTGGGCTTGACACTGTCGGGTACGGATGAGGATCAGGATGCGCTGACCTTCCTAGTCGACGATCAGGCGGAGCACGGGCAAGCGGTTATTATCAATGGCAATCAACTCACCTACACGCCGAATCAGGATTTTAACGGGGACGACAGCTTTACAATAAAGGCCTTTGACGGGGTGGATGAATCCGATCCGGTTACGGTCCAGGTGACGGTCACGCCGGTGAATGACCGGCCGGCAGCTGAGAATGCAAGCTACGATGTAGAAAGTCTGACATCTTTGACCCAAAAGCTGCATGCAACGGATGTGGATGGAGATTCATTGACCTTCCGCCTGCTCACAACCGGTACGAAGTCCTCCAGCGTGACGATTATTAACGGCGATGAGTTTGTTTATGTGCCGAGTCCTGGTCAGCTAGGGGCAGACAGCTTCACATATGTAGCTTCGGACGGACAGGAGGATTCTGATACAGCCGTTATTACAGTAAATATTACACCTTATGGAATTAGCGAATTAGGGGCGCTTTCGACCAGCACGGGCAGCCTTTCTCCTACTTTCCACAAGGATACGCTGAGCTACGAGCAAAATGTAGCTTATGCAGTTGAAGCAACGACGATTACAGCTGAAGCCTTTGATCCGCTTGCGACGGTAACGATAAACGGCCAATCGGCAGAAAATCCGGTTACAGTGCAGTTAAGTGTCGGTCTGAATGAAATTCCGGTCACGGTTATGGCGGCTGACTCAACAAAGCCGAGCCGTACTTACCTGGTGAAAGTGACCCGCGCCCAGCAAAGCTCAGGTTCAACTCCTTCAACAGGCACTTCCGTACAAACGGGGACAGTGGCAGCGGGAATCGGCATTTCAGTATATGTAGACGGAGTGAAGCAAGAGCAGACGGCTACGGTGCAGACGTTCACCAGCAATCAGCTGCGCTATGCGACAGTAACGCTCGATAACGACAAAATCATTAAAAAGCTAGAGTCCGAATCCAATCGCGAAGTCACGATTCCGTATACAGAAGCCGCAGATAGCGTGAACAGCTTATTGAATGGTCAACTGCTCAAGGTAATGACAGATAAAACGGCGACGCTTGAAATTCAAACGGCCTCAGCCTCTTATGTATTCCCGGCTTCGCTTATCCCTGTGGATGCGATTGCCAAGGAGCTAGGAGCGCAGAACAGCTTAAAGGACATTATTTTCAGCATCACAATAGCAAAATCGGCAAAATCGGAGTCTGATCAAGTATATGCTGCGGCATCCGGCCAAGGTATGGAGATTGCCGCCTCGCCGCTGGAATTCCATATTTCAGCTTCTTACAACGGAAAGCAGACGGCTGTCTCCACTTTCAGCGGCTATGTGCAAATGATGATTCCAATGCCGGAGGGCGCTGATGCGAGTCGTATTACGACAGGAGTCGTGCTGCATTCCGATGGACAGCTCTATCATGTACCAACCAATATTACGAAGCTGAACGGGAAGTATTATGCAGTGATCAACAGCCTGACGAACAGTACGTACTCCGTCATTTGGCACCCGCGGGAGATGCAGGATCTGGCGAAGCATTGGAGCCGCGATGAGGTGAACGACCTGGCCTCCCGCATGGTTGTACAAGGGACGAGCGAGACGGCCTTCTCTCCGGATGCTTCTATTACCCGCGCTGAGTTTGCGGCGATTATCGTACGTGGTTTAGGCTTGCGCCCAGCGGCTCTACAAGGGCAAAGTAAGTTTTCAGATGTACAGGCCGGAAGCTGGTATGCCGGTTATACGGAAACAGCTGCGGCTTATGGTCTTATTACCGGCTATGCTGACGGCACATTTGGCCCCCTAAAGACAATTACACGCGAGGAAGCAATTGCGATTATCGCAAGAGCTGTAGCTTATACGAAGCTGAGTGCTTCGGGATCTATGGATAAGCTGTCCGCTTTCGTGGACCAGAATGAAATCAGCAGTTGGGCGAAAGATGCTATGGCCGCTGCGGTTGAGCTTCAAATTGTGACGGGGAATTCCGGACAGTTGCATCCGCAGGACGACATTACCCGTGCGGAGGCTGCTGCACTCATTCGCAGACTTCTGCTGCAGGCTGATTTAATCAACGGGTAGTCTGCTAAACAATCGGCACAGAACAAATAATCCGAGGAGGAAATTAAAATGGCAGATTCATATTTAGGCGAAATCAGGCTGTTTGTCGGCACGTACGCGCCGCAGGATTGGGAACTATGCAACGGGCAAGTGCTGCCGATTAAGAATAATGAGGCGCTGTTCGGCCTTCTCGGGGCAACCTACGGAGTGGACGGGCAAACGACGTTCGCCCTACCGGATTATCGGGGCCGGGTTCCCATTCATATGGGGACCAGCTCAACGGGCAGCAAATTTTCTCTGAAAGATAAAGGCGGTAAGGAGACGGTTCAGTTGACGCAGGCACAGCTGCCGGCCCATACGCATATGGCGGCAGCCCAGCAGTCCGCAGGCGATGAGGCGTCTCCGACAGGCCATTTTTGGGCGGCGAGCACGGTCAAGCAATATTTTGAAGGAACAGCAGCGCCTAACGCCGCGATGAACAAAACTGCTTTGTCCACGGTAGGCGGCAATCAGGCACATAACAATATGATGCCTTTCATGGCACTAACTTATATTATTTGTATGCGAGGCACCTATCCGATGAGGCAGTTTTAAGCATATAAGACAATAGCTAATCAAGAGGAGGAAGGCGTTTATGGAAGAATGGTTTCTTGGCGAAATACGTTTGTTTGCAATCGACTACGCTCCTGTAGGATGGGCCCAATGCAATGGACAAATACTTAAAGTGAGTGAGAACCAAGCTTTATTCTCGATAATTGGCAATAAATTCGGTGGGGATGGCCAAGCCACTTTCCAACTGCCAAATTTGCAGGGAAGGGCTGCCCTAAATCCAACAACAGACGAAGTATTCCCTGTATATTCGAACGGCGGAACAGAAACGCATGCCTTGACGATAAATGAAATTCCCCAGCACACGCATTCGCTGTCTGCCAGCTCAGCCACAAGTACAAAGGGCGCGGCTGCCTCCAATGTATGGAGTGAAAGCAGCGCAAAGGCCTACAGCAAGACGGCGAACGGGTACATGTCGCCTCAGGCAATCGGGATGACGGGCGCGGGACAGGCCCATTCCAATATGCAGCCCTACGTGGTCGCAAATTTTTGCATTGCAATGACAGGGACTTATCCACCGAAAAATTAATTAGAATCAGAAAGCGAGGCTTGACATGGACGCTTTTATTGGAGAAATTCGCTTATTTACAGGAAACTTCGCTCCGCGGGGCTGGGCCTTTTGTCATGGACAGCAGGTTTCTCTCCCGTACAATCAACCATTGTACTCGATAATAGGAGGTGCGTTTGGCTCGGACTATAAAACGTATTTTACATTGCCTGATTTGCGGGGCCTAGTGCCGATACATCAAGGCAGCGGGGTAGATCTGACTCCGAGGAAGTGCTATGAAAAGGGCGGCAGCATGACAGAAACGATTACCACCTTTGAAATGCCGAATCATACACATCAGTTGAACGCTCAGACATTGGGAAATACGACGGATACAATCAATAATATTTGGGCCACTACACCGCGGGGTACTACAGTTAGTGTGTATAATGAAGAACAGCCGAATGCCAACATGCATGTGAATGCTATAACTGCAAGCGGGGGGTCTCAAGCACACAATAATATACAGCCATACTTGGCGATAAATTATATTATCTGCCTGGATGATGGCGTGTATCCGGTTAAAGCTCAGTAGCAGCAGCGGAGAATAGGATAAAAAATAAGCGGCCCTGCACAAACGCGTTGGCGAATGTGCAGGGCCGCTTCTTCTTCATGATGAATGGCAGAAGGTTGTATGCTGCTTCCTTATGCCATCGTCTGCGATAGCACGATGCCGCCGTAAGCGAAGGCGACGCAGATGACGATCGCCGGATGGATCTTCTTGCGCTCCATCGCCCAGTAGGCGACGGCGGCAATGGCAAGTGTCTGCCAAAGGCCGGCGGATTGCACGGCTGTGCTTGCCATTTGCCAAGTGAGCAGCAGCATCATGATGGCGACAACGGGTTGCACGAGCAGCGTCATCCCTTTGACGATGGGAGATTGGCGATGCTTTTGCAGCAGCTTAAGCAGAAAAATCAGCGCCACAGCCGAAGGTACAATCGTTGCTGCAAGCGCGATTGCCATGCCTGGAATGCCGTATACATCATAACCGACGAACGCGGCGATTTTCGTAGCAATCGGCCCCGGAAGGGCATTGCCAAGCGCGAGTATGTTTGAAAATTCAGCATCGGTTGACCAGTGGTAACGGTCCACGACCTCATGATACATGAGCGGAATGGAGGCAGGACCGCCGCCATAGCCTAAAATATTTGCGAGAAAAAAACCAATAATTAAATCCAACCAATCCATAGTGACTGCTCCTTATGCGCTCGCGCTCGTATTGTTGTCTTTATCGCGCCGATTGTTTCTCCACTTCTTCACCCATGCGGCAGCCTTGAAATGCATCGCCCCATAGAGAAGGAAGGCGGCAATAACGACCGCATCCTGAATATTCACGACCTGCAGCAGCAGAAAAGCGAGCGCACAGCTGATGAGCCCAGTTACCCAGCCCAGTCCCTTCACCGCACGGTTGCCGAACTCATATGCCATTACGCCAAGCATGACTGCGATAACGGGAATAACCGCGGCGATCATTCCCTGCACAACAGCCGAGCCGCTAAGAATTTGTACAGCGGACAGCAAGGCGATCATCGCGATGGCCGAAGGCAAAATATGAGCAAGTACAGCGGCGAGCGCGCCCAGCCAGCCTTGCAGCCGGTAGCCGAGATAAGCGGCCATCTTGGTGGCTATGGGTCCGGGCAATGCGTTGGCCAGTGCCAAAATTTCAGCAAATTCCTCATCATTAATCCAGTCGTAGCGGGTAACCGCCTCATGCCGAATTAAAGGAATAACAGAAGGGCCGCCCCCAAAGCCGAAAATGCCCGTTTTAAACATCGCCAAGGAAAGCTGTCCATATGCTTTGGCGCTTGTTGTCGTCTCCATTTTTTACAGCCTCATTCCCATTCTACTTTTGTAGCGATTGATTAAAACCTGGCAATCAACGCTCATGATGCCGGGCAGCGGGTACAGTTTTTCTTTCAAAAATAGCTCCATTTCCTGATTGCTGGTGAACAGGCCATGCATATGCAGCTTGCTGGGGCCTGTCATGTGATACAGACTAGTGACGACGGGCTCCTCGGATAAGCGATCGGCTACTTCATGCAGAAATTTAGGCTCCACCTCGACATTGAAAAAAGCCGATACCGTCACGCCAATTTTCTCCGGATTGATGACGGCTGTGAAGCGCTCTATAACGCCTTGCTCCAGCAGGGTGTTGATTCTGGCTTGCACAGCAACGCGGGATAAACCAATATCCTTGGCCAAGTCGGTGTAAGATATCCTTCCATTAACATGCAGGGCAGCGATGATTTTACGATCAATATCGTCAATGGCGTGCTCCGCCTGGGCGGGCGGCATTTTGGATTGCATATGAAAAGCTCCTTTTACTCCTTCGAGCGAGAATATCAAAACGTATGTGATAAGTTCGATTCGATTACGATATGAATAAATATATAACCAAATTCATTCCTTATCAATATGAAATTTGTCAATCGTGGGCAAAAAGAATTTTATAGTTGCCACTAGCCGAGCTGCCATGTTACTTTAATACTCAATAGATCATGTCAGATAACTTGACTTATAAAGGGTGGAATAGCATGAACAAGCCGATAATCGGCACGAAGGCCATGGTTGTAAGCCCCCACCATCTGGCTTCGGCAGCAGGGGCGCGAATACTAGAGCAAGGCGGCAACGCCTTTGATGCTGCAATTGCGGTCAGCGCTTGTCTAGCTGTCGTCTATCCGCATATGACGGGACTTGGCGGAGACTCGTTTTGGCTCACATACGAACATAAGGAACAGCAGGTGAGAGCCTATAATGCTAGCGGGCGATCCGGCAGTTTTGCAACGCGCGAGGCTTATGCTGGCGAAGCTGCGATTCCGGTACGCGGGCCGCGCAGCGCTATTACAGTTCCGGGCATGGTGGACGGCTGGCATGCCGTGCATAGCCAATATGGGCGTCTGCCTTTTGCACAGGTGTTAGATATGGCTATTGGATATGCGGAAGACGGCTTTCCGATGTCGCTGGATCAATATGAAAATACGGTGCAGCATGCGGACATGCTGGCACAATTTCCAGCTACTGCGGCGGTATACCTGCCGCAAGGGCGCGTTGTTCAGGCGGGGGAGCGCTTTGTGCAGCGCGACCTCGCAGCGAGTCTTCGCGCTATCGCGGAGCAGGGGCGCGATGCTTTCTATAAAGGCGATATTGCGGAGCGGATCGCTGCTTATTTGCAGAGCAGCGGCGGGCTGCTGACCAAGGAAGATTTTGCCGTGCATGCGGGCGAATGGGTTGCGCCGCTTAAAGGCTCTTACCGTGGGCATGACGTGTACCAGGTGCCGCCGAACTCGCAAGGCTTTGTGGCGCTGATGGCGCTGCAAATGTTGGAGAACTATGATCTGAAAAGCTACGGGCATGGCTCATACACGTATTATCATCTTATGATTGAGGCGCTTAAGCTCGGCTTCCGCGACCGCAATTTATTTTTGACGGACCCTGCTTTTGCGGAAATTCCGCTCGAACGCTTGCTGAGCTCTGCCTATGCGGCGGAGCTTGCAGCTTCTATTAAGCTGGATGAGGCCTGCTCCATCGATACGAAGCCTGTCGGCAATGATACGGCCTATGCGGCGGTCGTGGATGAGGAGGGCAACGCGGTTTCCTTCATTCAGAGCTTGTATTTTGAGTTTGGCTCAGGCGTTGTAGCTGGGGATACGGGCATTTTGCTGCAAAATAGAGGGTCCTTCTTCTCGTTGGAGCCCCAGCACGTGAACCGTTTGGAGCCGCGCAAGCGGACTTTCCATACGCTGATGCCCGCCATGGCGTGCCTGAATGGCAAGCCAAGCCATCTGTTCGGCACGCAGGGCGGCGAAGGGCAGCCGCAGACACAGGTGGCGATCCTTACGCGGATGATTGATTTTGGCATGAATCCGCAGCAGGCGGTGAATGAGCCGCGCTGGGTGTGGGGCCGCACATGGGGAGCGCAAACACAGGAGCTGAAAGTAGAGAGCCGCCTAGCAGACGAGGTTACGGAGCAGCTTGAGAAAGCCGGGCATGATGTTCGCCGCATGAAAGAGTTTGACGGCATTATGGGCCACGCCCATGCGATCACGATTAGCAAGGACGGCGTCCTTAGCGGCGGAGCTGATCCGCGCAGCGATGGCGCGGCAATTGGCTGGTAAGCGGCTCGACTCGGAAGTGTGTGCAAAACGTATGGCAAAGAGTAAAGCAGATCGGCTGTAATGGGCAGCCCATTTTTCAGCCGCGAGTGCGGAGTTGGTTGTAGGCAAAGATACCGAAATCGGCCTGATCGCTAGAATATAGGCGGAACAGGTTGGACAGGAGAGACAGCAATCATGCAGCATAAAATTATGGATACATTCCATGCTTTTATTAAGCCGGAGCTCACGCTTCCAGCAACTCATACAGGCAAACTAGATGGCCTCCGTTTTGCGGTTAAGGATGTGTTCGCGATTAAAGGGCATATAAGCAGCGCGGGCAACCCCGACTGGCTGCGCACGCACGAAGCGGCAGAGCATACCGCCTCAACCATAGAACGGCTGCTTGACGCGGGAGCGGCACTGACCGGAGCAACGCATACCGATGAATTAATGTACAGCATCAATGGGCAAAACGCCCATTACGGCACGCCGATTAACCCGCTTGCGCCGGGTCGCATACCGGGGGGCTCTTCCAGCGGTTCTGCCGTAGCCGTTGCAGCGGGGGCAGTGAATTTTGCGCTCGGGACGGATACAGGCGGCTCGGTTCGCGTACCCTCCGCCTATTGCGGCGTCTATGGTTTTAGGCCGACGCATGGCGCAGTTGCGATGGATGGCGTCATTCCTCTGGCTCCGAGCTTTGATACGGTAGGCTGGATGGCACGGGACAGCACGCTGCTGCTGAAGGTTGGCGAGCTGCTGCTTGCTGCGGAGGCGGCCACCCGAGTGGAGGGCGGTGCAGCTGCTGCTGCGGAATCGGATGCCGTGGAGACTGGTGAGCCGGCATTAGGAGTGGCGAGCGAGCGTGCAGAGGTGGCAGCGGACAAAACGGAAACAACAGACGCAGCGGACGCTGCGAATGTAAAGCTGTTCAGCCGCTTGCTGATCGCAGAAGATGCATGGAGCAAGGCGGATTCTGCTAGCGCACTACAGCTGAGACCACTCGTTGCTGAACTGGAGGCCGTTATCGCAAATACCGAGCGGCTGACGCTTGCCCCTGAAGGGCTGGAGCAATGGCTTGAAGCGTTCCGCACGATTCAAGGTTTGGAAATTTGGCAAACACATGGCGATTGGATTACGCGCGAGCAGCCTGCTTTTGGCCCGGGGATAGCGCAGCGATTTCGATGGGCAAGCACTTTGCGCAAGGAAGATGGCGAGCAAAAGGTAGAGGAACAGCGCAGCATTCGTGCCAAGCTGCGAGAGCTGCTCGGAACAGATAGCCTGCTTGTTATCCCAACCATTCCCGGAACGGCGCCGGACCGCGACATTAGTGGAGAAGCGGCAGACAAGCAGCGTGCTCTAACGATGCAGCTGTGCTGTATAGCAGGGCTGTCAGGCTTGCCGCAAGTAACGCTGCCGGTTGGCGAGGTGGATGGAGCGCCAATTGGTTTATCCATTATTGCAGGGGCAGGACAGGATTTGAAGCTGCTGCGATGGATAGCGCAGCATGCGGAATTATGGGAACGAAGCGAACAGCCAGGCAGCGGAAACGAAGGGGAGGCGGCAAAATAGATGAAGCTGGTGACGATCCATTACGAGGGTGTCGAGCAAGCGTGCATCAACATTGACGGTCGCTATGTGCGGCTCCATACGATTAATCAGTTGGAGCATACGCATTGGCCCATCAACGTGTTTGATCTGCTGCAAGAGGGGCAGCTGGATGCGTTGACGGCATGGTATAACGATGGAGGCAGCAATAAGCTTGCGCAGCTGGAATCAGTGCCAAGCGAAGCATTGGCAGTTGCGCCATTATACCGCCATCCCCGAAAAATTTGGGGTATCGGCATGAATTATGTGAAGGAAGCGGCCGAGCGCGAGATACTATTCGCTGAAGCTGATCCGGTCAGCTTTATGAAGCCGGATACGTCGCTTATCGGCCCAAATGCAGCAATTGAGCTGCCTGCCCAGCAGACGGAGCATGTGACGGCGGAGGCTGAGCTGGCAATCATTATCGGGCGTACATGCAAAAATATAACCGAAGCCGAGGCGCTGGACTGCGTAGCAGGTTTTGCCGTATCAGTCGATGTTACGGCAGCGGATATTCATGCCAAGCATCAGCGTTTCCTGACGCGGGCCAAAAGCTTTGATACCTTTTTTGGCTTCGGCTCGGAGCTGATTACGCGAGATGAAATCGCGGACTTGCCCCAGCTGGCAGTGGAAACCTGGCATAATGGCGAGCTTGCCCATCGCAATGTGCTGGCTAACATGATTTATCAGCCGGCGTTCCTCGTCGCCTTTCATTCGCAGGTCATGACGCTGCTGCCCGGCGATGTGATTTTGACAGGGACGCCTGGCGCAGCCGTCATTCGCGATGGCGACGTCATCGAGGCGCGTGTTGCCGGCTTTGAGCCGCTGCTGCATCCGGTCAAAGCGGGCTCGCCGCTTTTTTGACCCAGCAGGCCCTGGTTCGACCCGACCTGAGCTTAACAAGCTTAGGCTAGGCATTGCTAAAAACTCAAGCAGAGCGGCTGCTTGAGTTTTTTTGCGTACAGCCGCCGCTCCCCCTGCCTTTTTCGCCGCGTACCAGCAACTTTCAGCAAACCTTCAATTTCACCTAAGATTTACTTAATCTTCATACTTTAGCCTTAAGACTGGAATTGAAATCTGGTTTGAAGGAGGAGTCATCCAAATTATGAATTTGAAAAAGATGTGGAAGAAGGTTGCGGTTACCGCTCTGTCGCTAACGATTGCCGTATCGGGTTTTGGAGCAATCGGGAGCAAGTCGGCGGTTTATGCTGCAGAGACGGGCATTGCGCAAAAATATGAGTCTCTATTTGAAGGGGACAAAATCATTAATGTGAACGTGACGATCGCGGACGACGATTGGGAAAGCATTTTGGCCAGCCCCTTGGATAAGGAGTATAAAAAGGTAACGGTAGACGTAGACGGCAATGTGCTGAGCAACGTAGGATTTTCGACCAAAGGCAATTTGACCTTGAAGGCCGTTGCCAGCATGACGGATTCCGACCGCTACAGCTTTCGCTTGAAATTCGACAAATACGATAAAGAACAAACGCTGCTCGGACTGGATAAAATGGTGCTGAACAACAGCTACGCAGATCCTTCTTTTTTACGTGAATATTTGCATTACGAAGCTTTGCGCTCGATCGGGCTGGATGCCCCGCTGACAGTGTTTACGAACCTGTATATCAATGGTGAATTGTATGGCTTCTATGTAGGTGTTGAAGCTATTGATGACAGCTATATGGAAAGAAATTATGGCGAAGATTACAACGATGGCGTGCTCTACGATACGGACGAGAAAAGCTATCTGCAATATGAGGAAGACGGCGACTATGAGACGCTGACGTATGAGCTTGGCACAGAGGATGATAAAGCATCGTTGAAAAATTTTATTAGCGTGCTGAATGATATGCCTGCTGGCGAGAAAGGGAATATCGAGGACGTACTCGATGTAGACTCGGCCTTGAAATACATTGCGGGCAACGCTGTACTGGGCAACTACGACAGCTATAATGGCGATAAGGGCCATAACTATATGCTGTACGGCGATGCAGATGGAAAATTCAGTGTCCTGCCATGGGATTTCAATATGTCATTTAACGGCTATTCCGGTGGCGGAGGCGGGGCCGGTCGCAATGCGGCAGCAGCGGGAACTGCGGGAACTGCGACCACAACTACGACATCCACGGCAACAACGACGTCCACAACGACGGCAGCTACCAATACAAATGCGACAACTGCCTCGGTTGATGTGCCTGTCTTGGGCATCAGCATGGACAGCGTCCCCATGATAGGGAATTTGCTGGAAGTGCCAGAGTATAAGGCCAAATATTTGACCTATGTAAATGAGCTGGTGGACTATCTGGGCGGAATCGAGGATCGCATTACCGAGCTGGCTGATATTATTCGGCCAAGCGTAACGGCTGATCCGACTAAATTTTATACGGTAGAGCAGTTTGAATCTAATGTAGCTTATTCTGCTACAGGCGGTGGAGCAATGGAAGGCATGACGCCTCCTGATGATGCTGGTATGACACCGCCGACGATGCCGGATGGCACGACTGCAGCTAGACCGGACAATGCGGGAACCGCGACAGGAAGCACTAGTAATACGACTGCGACAGATGCTGCCGCAGGCAATGGTACAGCAACTGGACAAGCTGCTGCTGGACAGGGTCCAGGTCAAGGAGCAGGCCAAGGGCAAGGCGGTCAAGGAATGGGCTCGATGGCGGCTGGGTCGCTGATGACTTTTGCGCTCAACAGACTGGCTAACTTGCAGGAGCAGCTGGGGCTGGCCGTGACGCCACTGCCGTCGACAACGACTCCAGTTACAGCAGCGGGAGCTATTTCCGTCCTTTTAAATGGCAGCAAAGTGAGCTTCGACAAACAGGAGCCGGTTAATCAATCAGGGCGGGTGCTCGTTCCGCTTCGCGGCATCTTCGAAGCCTTTGGCGCTGAAGTGAAATGGGATGCAGCAACGAAAAAAATTACAGCGGTCAAGGACGACCGCACGGTTACGCTCACGATTGGCAGCACGACGGCTTATGTGAATGGAACAGCGGTGACGCTGGATGTTCCCGCTTCGGTGGTGAACGGCCGGACGCTCGTGCCAGTGAGATTCATTTCCGAAGGGCTGGATATGGATGCGGCTTGGGATGCGGCAACTGCGACGGTGAAGATCACGAATAAAGCTTAGCGTAAAATAGCTATACAAAACGATATCTCTAAAAAAGAGGTATCGTTTTTTGGCTTGCAGAGGGTTTTTATAGGAAATCAGTCCGACAGTAATAGACAAAATATTGCCGAAACATCGTCCTTTCGAACTATAAGAAAAAGGGTTTATGGTATAAAATGTAGAATTTCCATATTTAACGCGCGGTCATGAATAAATTTGTTTGCAGAAACCAGCTTCAGGCAGAAAGAGGATAATAGGCGATGGGAAATCGATTTTGGGAGTTTTATCTGATTCGGTATTTGGCAGGAACTATATTTGGCGCACTGATTTTATTTATTCTAGCTATGAATTATCAGAACGAAATGAATCGGGCTTATTTTCCCAAAGCACACAACGATGATAGCAAGCCCGATCTTAGCTACTTTTACAGCCTCTTGTTTGAAACAACGAGGGACATAGACATTAATGAGCTTGATTTGACCATCGGTGGCAATAAAGTGGAGTTGCAAAAGGCTGAGGCATTAACGGGATCAGGGGAAATTCGCTTGAAAACGGATGGTTTGACGGTGCTGGCCGCAATTATTATTGCTGTTTTTGGCTTTCTCTACATGTATATCGCCAGTATGTTGATTTTGATTTTGCATGCAGTACGGCTGATTATTTATCCGGGAATGCGAAAATTCAAAGCTTTGAGCAAGCTCTTTTATTTCTATGTGGAGTTAAGCCGTTTGCGTTCCGAAAGAGAAAGGAAGGTGACAGGAAAAGGGAAAGAGAAAGAGATCAGCGATGAATGGCAGGGCAGTCGTCATTTGAGCGAATATATTGAATCTTACAGGCATCTGCGCGAGCATGGCAACGCCTTTGCTATTCTCTTATCCGAAATAGTATTTGCTTTCTGGCTCGTTATTTGCTCGTTTTCGGCCTGGTCTATTATTGTTTGGGTTGCCGCAGGCTCTGTTGCTTGGTTTATCGGCAGTTATTTAGAAATTCGGATGGTGAAGGAACGCAGGAGCTTTTTGCCGTAGACTAACAATGAAATTGAGGAGAGAACGACGGCGTCGCGATATTTCTATAAAGGGGGCTCGCGTATGAAATGGAATGGGAGCATTAAAAAAATAGTGCCGATACTCGTGTTCATCTTGCTCGTATTATCCTGCATTCCAATTATGAAGCAGTTGTTTGGCATTCAGGAAGTGTATGCGGACTTCATAAAGCAGATGTTTAATAAAGAATTGGGGACGGGGAAACGTCTGCTTGGCATTTGGCATATGTTCCGAAGTATGGCTGGGCTTGTCATTTGGTTAATTGGTTTTTGGTATATACTGGCCACGCTATCCAAATGGGCCGAAGACCACGTCGAATCATATAAGAAATTTATTATCTGGTGGGCACCAGTACATAAAATTGTTATTAATATTTTGACTTACGCGATTCATTTTATTTATTACATATTGATTATCAGCATGAACAGTACGATTCTGCTGCTAGTCTCCGTGCTTTTAGTTATAGGGCTTTACAGTGTGATTCCAGCAATTTCTATATTGTTTCAACGGTCGATGGAGTTGTTGTTTTCCTTTTTCGCTCTCGAATTTAATGCCTCTGCATTTCTGGTGGATTCGGCTAAGCTGAAAGCGTCAGATATTTTGGGCTATCAATCGATTACGTTTTTCGTTATCTTATTTGCTTATTGCATTAAAATAATGACACAGTTCGTATACAGTCCACTGTTCTTAAAAATTGGTGGCCATCGAATTGTACGAAAGTTTCTGCGGTTAAACACCATTTTCAGCTACAATTACTTGCGCATAGTCGTATACACAATTGCTTTTTTGGCTTTTACGATTCAGTCTTCATTTAAGATTATGAACGAGATCAATAGTGTTTTTGCTACATTTATAATAGTCGATGTTATTATTTATACGTTTCTTAGTTGGGCGAAGGGTAGAGGCGTATATGCCGAGCAGGAGCTGGAGCGGTATTTCCATCATTTACATGCCTATTTTACGGAGGTGGAGCAGCAGCTTGACGACAAGCAGCTTTCCGGTCAAGGGGGCAGCGAACGGTTTGCAGCGATTACATTTATTGCTCAATACCCACAACTAGGGTTATGGGATAAGTTTAGTCTATATGTAAATCGGAATAGACGGCAGCGTTATTTCATTGCAAGAAAGGTGGCTGTGTTGCTGAAACACAGATATGCGAACAGACAGCAGATACTGGAGGCAGCGCAATCTGCCAAGCGGCATCTTCTAAGTGCCAGAGCGTATCGCCCAAACCCGGATTACGAGCTGCTCGCAATTAGGCTGGAGGAGATTAAGCTGGAAATGGAAGACAGGCTGCGGACGTATGCCCAATTCGACATACAGAAGGAGTATTTGGACAAACATCAGTTATTTCGGATTGAACCGGTGAAGTGGAAGAAACGCGACTGGTTTTTTCAAGGCTTGTGTATGCTTCGGAGCAAGCGGCGAATGAGAGAGCTTAACGAGCAATATCGGCAATATTTGAAAATGATTGAAAAAATGAATGACGATATCGATACACGATACGTAGAGGGGATTTCAGAACGATTGGATCGGATCGTGCATCGATAAATGTCGAATTAATTAAAACTATTGTAATTAAGAACAGTCTGCCGATATTAAGCGGCAGACTGTTCTGTATTTCTTATTCTGTTCTATTCCATCTCATCCCGAATCGACTCAATCAAGCCTTTCAGCTTGTTCGCCGACTTCTGGAACAGCGCCGTTTCTTCGTCCGACAGTGTCAGCTCCAGAACGTTGCGGATACCGCTGCGATCAACGACGCATGGAACGCCGATGTATACATCGGATACGCCGAGGTAGTTGTCGAGCAGGGTCGATACGTTCAGCACGGCGCCTTCATCTTGCAGAATCGCGGTACAGATGCGGTCGAGTGCCAGAGCGATGGCGTAATACGTCGCGCCTTTTGCTTCGATAATTTGGTAAGCGGCATCGCGTGTGCCGGTGAAAATCCGTTCTTTCTGTTCGTCGTTCAGTCCGAGCTCTGTACCCGCAACGTTCGACAGGCTCCATACCGGCAGCTCGGAATCGCCATGCTCCCCGATAATTGGGGCGTGGACGCTGCGCGGATCAATGTTCAGCTCTTCGCCAATCAGATAGCGGAAGCGTGCGCTGTCGAGCAGCGTGCCTGAACCGATGACGCGGTTAACGGGCCAGCGCGATTTTCGCAAGGAGAAGTAGCTCATGACGTCCACTGGGTTCGAGGCGATCAGCAGAATGCCATCGTCATTATATTTCAAGACCTCATCAATAATTTGGTCAAAAATCGCTACGTTGCGCTTCAGCAGCTGAATACGCTCTTCGCCTGGACGCTGGGCCACACCGGCCGTAATAATAATGATGTCCGCGCCTTTGCAGTCCTCGTAAGTGCCTGCCCATACCTTCGTGCCGCCAAGGAACGGCATGCCGTGGTTCATGTCGAGCGCATCGCCGATCGCTTTCTTCTCATTGGCATCGATAAGCACCAGCTCATCCATGCGATTGCGAAGCAGCAGTGTATAAGCGGTTGTTGAGCCTACAGCCCCAGCGCCAATGACAACAATTCTTGATTTTTTCATTTCCGATCTCTCCCCGTCTAATGGTGTAGTTGCTTCTAGTTTTGCTTTTGCCATTACTCCTGAATTACTTCTGCAATTCCTTCTGTTCTTGCTCTTGCGCGTGATCCTCTTTGTCGAAATAAGGCTTGTTCACGAAATAATACATATATCCCATTAATACGCCGCCGCCAATCAGATTGCCCAGTGTGACAGGCACAAGATTGTGAATGACGCCGCCGTAAGTAATCGTGTCTGGATGGTCGACGACTAGTGCAATAGCAAAGGTGCACATGTTGGCAATGCTATGCTCGTAGCCCGAAATAAAGAAGCAGAAGACGAACAGCATCATGGAAAACATTTTTGCCCCGTCATGCTTCATGCCCATCGGGATGAAAAAGGCGAGACAGACTAGCCAGTTACATAAAATCGCCCGGAAAAAAAGCTCCATCGACGACGTATGCATTTTCGCTTCGACGACACTGAGCAGGAACGTATTGACCTTCTCGCTGTCGAACAGTCCGGTTGTCATAATGAGCAGGGCGAACACGGCTGCGCCAAGCAGGTTGCCAGCGTAGCTGGTCAGCCACATTTTGATGGCGTCGGTCCATTTGAGCTTGCGCCGGAGCGCGGTAAACGAATAATAAAACGTATTGCCGGTAAACAAGTCGCCGCCGCCGTATGCGATGAGAATAATCGCAGCTCCGAACGTTAGCGCGGCCATCGGATAAGCGAGTGGAGAATGCTCGGCGTAAAAAAAGTTACCCGTCTTAAAGGCGACTATAACGCCAAAGCCAATGAACATGCTGGCGAGCATGGACCTGGAAATATACCGGATGCGGCTTTGCTGAAAAATCATATGCTTCTTGTGTGCGAGTTGCTCGACCTTGCGTAGCGGTTCAGTTTCCATGAGCATTCACTCCTCTTGCTGCTTACTGAGGTTAGAATAACACAGGAGGGACACAGTCGATTGTGACATTCCTCACAGGTAAAGGCGAAAATTGTTACAGAAATAAGGGATTCCCGGCGGAGTGGACAACTACTGAGCTAATGATTATTCCTGTAATGGCAAAAATTAGGTAGTCTTCTTGTAGATGCAAACGGAGGTGCACATCTATTTGCATAAATATAGCGGCATTAAAGAATGAGGCTTCACCACAACCAAATTAAATGGAATAAAGGAGAGTTTATTCGATGAAAAAATGGATTGGTGCTCTATTATCTTTGGCCCTTATTATTGCAATTGCTGGTGTGCAGCCTGCCCCTGTATCAGCGGCAGAAGTTGTAAACGCTACCATTATTGTTCCTAAAAATACGACCTATGACGGCAAAGGCAAAGTTTTTGTCGCGAACCCGAGTACGTTAGGGGATGGCAGCCAGGCTGAGAATCAGAAGCCGGTATTCCGTCTGGAGGCAGGCGCAACGCTGAAAAATGTCATTATCGGCGCTCCTGCTGCCGACGGCGTTCACTGCTATGGCAGCTGCAATATTGAGAATGTGACTTGGCAGGATGTAGGCGAGGACGCTTTGACTCTAAAATCTTCCGGTACCGTTAATATTACAGGCGGCGGCGCATATAAAGCCTATGACAAGGTGTTCCAAATGAATGCATCCGGCACGATCAATATTAAAAATTTCAAGGCCAATGACATCGGCAAGCTCGTTCGTCAAAATGGCGGCACCTCTTATTCGGTATCCATGAATGTTTCAAATAGCGATATTTCCAAGGTGAAGGATTCCATTTTGCGTACAGACAGCAGCTCCACAACGGGCAAAATAACAAACACGCGCTATTCTGGCGTGCCGACGCTGTTCAAAGGTTTTGCATCCGGCAAAACCAGTCAATCCGGAAACACGGCTTATTAGGCAATCCTTCCAAAAAAAGACGCGGCAATGCCGCTTAAGCTTTAGCTTAAGCCTTAGCTTGAACCTGAGCCTGAGCCGCAGAGCCTAGCGTTTGGAAGGATAGTCGTCCCCCGTAAGTAAGCCTGTTTATAAATCATCAACAGGGCCTGTGCCGAGATTAGGCGGCATGGGCTCTGTTTCCCATTTGGCGACAATGAGCATATCCAAATGTCTGGCGGAGCGCAGCAAATCCTGCACAATCGTTTTGCGGACGAGCATTTGCCACGGCGGCCGGCTCGATTGTCCAATAATGAGCTGGGTCGCTTGCAGGTCAGCCATCTGTTTCAGCAAAATTCCGCTAATTTCCTGGCGTCTATCTGCCGCACTTACCGCCAGCTGGCCGCCAAGCCGCTCGCACAGCTGCCGCAGCGCATCAAGCCGCTTTTGCTGCACCTCGGTTTGCTGAATTTTACGGCTGTGCACATAATGGACATGCCATTCTGCCTTCAAGCGATGAGCGATGCGAAAGCCGCGGCGAATCAGCCTTTCCGCCTGATCACCCAAATCGATGCATACAAAAATCACCTCGCGCTTGCGCCAAGGTCCCCGAAGCGAAGGGCCGCGTTCCCACGACTCCAGCCGTTCATCGACATCATCCGCAATTTCGCGCAGCGCCAGCTCTCGCAAGGCAATCAAATTGCCGATTTTGAAAAAAGAGCCCAGCGCCTGCTCCACCTTTTCCTGCTTGTAAATTTTGCCGTCGCGCATGCGCTGCGCCAGCATTTGGGGCGTAACGTCAATGAGCTCGATTTCATTCGCCATTTGTAAAATCGCGTCCGGCACCGTTTCTCTCACCCGCACACCGGTCAATTGCTCCACCGCGTCATTCAAGCTTTCCACATGCTGCACGTTCACGGTGGAAATAACGGAAATCCCGTTTTCCAGCAGCAGCAAAATATCTTCGTACCTTTTCTTAAGCGTACTCCCCGGCACATTCGTATGGGCAAGCTCATCGACCAGCACAACCTCGGGGCGGCGCGCGATAACAGCCGTTGTATCCATTTCCTCAAGCCGCGCTGCCCCATAGGGAATAACTGCCCGGGGCAAAATCGCCAAGTCGCCGACCTGCTCGGCCGTTTCCTTGCGTCCATGCGTTTCCAGCCAGCCAATGACGACATCTACGCCTTTACGCTTAAGAATGTTGCCCTCCTGGAGCATTTTGTACGTTTTCCCGACGCCAGGAGCGGCTCCGATATAAATTTTGAACGTGCCGCGTCGCATGCGCTGGGCCTGTTCCTCCATCTCGCGGGAGTCCAGACGATGAAAAAGCGCCTCCTGCCCGCCCCAGCGGGTTTTAACGGGCAAAATCCGCTCTCCCTCATGCTCCGCCCGATCCGTCATCACAAACACGTCGATGTTCCGTATTTTGCGGAGCACGCGGTTGACGATAGAGCCTTGCAGACGCTCCTGCCATGCTTTCTTCTTGGAATGGCCCATCACAATGCGCGTCGCATGCTGCCGCGTTGCATATGCCACAAGTGCGGCAGGCAGCTTGCGCGCATGCGCCAGAGGGAGCTCCTCGAATGCGCCGCCGACCTTCGCCACCAGCTTTTGCATCGAGCGTTTGATCGTTTGCTGCTCCTTCGACAAGCTGCGGCCCGGCAGCAGAAAGGTGACAACGGCGAGCTCGCCATGCAGCCGCTTGGCAATTTGCTGGCCCCGGCGCACATATAGGGAGCCATTGAAGTGATATTGCGCTGATACGACAATCCGCTCGGCTGCTCCTGATGGGCCGCTTAAGCCCAGCGCTTCGCGGTGCTTTTCCAGCGTTTCGTGAACACCCTCTGCCATGAGGCAGAGAGCGACTTCACGCAGAACAGCCAGATTGCCGGGCAGCCGCATAGCCGGATGGAGGGAGCTGCCGAGCAGTCCCTCTTCCATCCGGCTCAGCATCGTCTCAGGAGAGACATCAATGAGGCGAACCTCATCGGCCCATTCCAGCGTGTCCGCCGGAACCGTCTCCTCCGCGCGAATGCCCGTCATTTTGAAAATAACCCCGTCCTCGCCCTCCAGCTCGTAGACATTAATCGTCGTAATGATGCTGATGCCATGCTCCAGCAAATATTGAATGTCCTCCAGCCGCGTCTGGAAACGGGCGCACGTACGGTTGCGATGGGCGAGGCCATCGACGAGCACGACCTCCGGGTTGCGGGCGAGCAGCGTCTCCAGCGGCAAATCCTGCTGCTCCTTGCCATCGCGCTGCCACTTAATGCTCGGGACATGCTCCAGCTCAGACTCAAGCGCGGCTTGATTCCTATTTGTACTTGGAGCTGGCGTTAAGGCGCAAATGACGACATCAATGCCCTGCTGCTTCAGCAGCTGGCCTTCCTGCAGCAGATGATACGTTTTCCCGGAGCCTGCGACCGAGCCAATAATGATTTTCAGGCGTCCCTTATGCAGCCGGGAGATAGAAGCCAATATCTCCTCTGGCGTCTTGCGTTGATACGGTGGCATTCTGCTCCCGCCTTCTTTTTTATTTGGCGATTCGTGTGGATAAAGCCAGATTCAGCTCCAGCACATTTACGCGCTTGTCACCGAATAGGCCGAGCTCGCGTCCTTTCGTATGCGCGTGCACAAGTTCTTCAAGCTCTGCCTTCGGCAGTCCTGTCAGCTTGCTAATTCTTGCAATTTGTACGATAGCCGACTGCGGCGTAATATCCGGGTCAAGCCCGGAGCCGGAGTTCGTTATTAATGCAAGCGGCAGCTGAGCAATCGGCACCTCGGGATTATCCTGCTGCCACTGGGCGATAGATGCTTTCATGCGAGCCAGCAGCTCCGGGTTCGAAGGGGCATAGTTGTTAGAGCCGGAAGCTTCCGCCTTATAGTCAATGCTCGACACCCGCCCCTGAAAATAGCGCTGATCGGTGAAAGGCTGACCGATCAGCGACGAACCAACGACGTTGCCTGCGCTGTCCTTGAGCAGGCTGCCATTGGCCTGGGCCGGGAACAGCAGCTGCGCGGCGCCTGTGCTCACAAGCGGATACACGATACCGCAAAGGAGCAGAAACAGCAGGCTGGCGCGCAGCGACATCCCGATTACGGAAGATGGGGAGGGCGGCACTGATGAAGACGAAGCGGATGGCATAGGTGACGATGGACGTTTTCCTTTTAAAATAGCATGCATAGCACAATTCCCTTCTTTCTAATTAAAGGTTCGTTTCATTAATAGGCCGCAGCCGATCTGGACGGCGTTAAATCCAAATATGAACCATCATGTCGATGAGCTTAATGCCGATGAACGGCGCGATCATGCCGCCGAGCCCGTAAATGAGCAAATTGCGGCTGAGCAGGCGGGCGGCGCTGAGCGGACGATAGGCGACGCCTTTCATCGCTAGCGGAATGAGCAGCGGAATAATGATCGCATTAAAGATGAGCGCGGACAAAATCGCCGACAGCGGAGAGCCAAGCTGCATCACATTCAGCGCCTGCATTTGCGGAATCGCCAGCATAAACATCGCGGGAATGATGGCGAAATATTTGGCTACGTCATTGGCAATGCTGAAGGTCGTGAGCGCGCCGCGCGTCATAAGCAGCTGCTTGCCGATCGAAACGACCTCTATAATTTTGGAAGGATCGGAGTCCAAATCCACCATATTGGCAGCTTCCTTCGCCGCCGTCGTGCCGCTGTTCATCGCCAGGCCGACATCGGCCTGCGCGAGTGCGGGCGCGTCATTCGTCCCGTCCCCCGTCATGGCGACGAGCTTGCCTTCCGCCTGCTCGCGCCGGATGACGGCGATTTTATCCTCCGGCTTGCTTTCGGCAATAAAATCGTCGACGCCCGCTTCTCTGGCGATAGTTGCCGCCGTAAACGGATTATCGCCCGTACACATAATCGTTTTGATGCCCATCGCTCGCAGCTGGTCGAACCGTTCCTTCATGCCAGGCTTGACCGTATCCTTCAAATAAATCAAGCCGAATATGTGCTGATCGACGGCGATAGCGAGCGGCGTGCCGCCTTCCTTGGCAATCCGCTCCGTCTCCTGAGCCAAATCAGCGGGTATGTCTCCTCCTTGGGCGAGCACCCAGCTGCGAATCGCTTCAACTGCTCCTTTGCGCACGAGCCGTCCATCGGCCAAATCGATGCCGCTCATCCGCGTCTCGGCCTGAAAGGGAACGAATTGACCGCCTTCGCCAAGCGCGGCATCGTAGGTTTTATCATGCTTTTTCATCCATTCCAGCACCGAGCGGCCTTCCGGCGTTTCATCCTGCAGGGAGGAAATAGCGGCCCATGCCGCTGCCTCATCTGCCCCAGCAGTGCCCACCGGATTGATTTCGCTAGCCATCCGATTGCCGAAGGTGATCGTTCCGGTTTTATCCAAAATCATCGTATTAATGTCGCCAGCTGCTTCGACCGCCTTCCCGGACATGGCCAGCACATTGAACTGGGTGACCCGGTCCATGCCGGCGATGCCGATGGCGGACAGCAGGCCGCCGATTGTCGTCGGAATGAGGCAGACGAGCAGCGCGATGAGCACGGGAATTTCCAAATTGACGTCCACATAAGCGACAATCGGGCCAAGCGTGACGACGACGATGAGGAAAATAATCGTCAGGCTTATCAGCAGCGTGTTCAGGGCAATTTCATTCGGCGTTTTCTGCCGCTTCGCGCCTTCGACGAGCGCGATCATCCGGTCGATGAACGTTTCACCGGGCTCGCTCGTGATTCGCATTTTGATGCGGTCGCTGATGACCCGCGTTCCGCCCGTCACGGAGTTGAAGTCGCCGCCCGCCTCCTTGATGACGGGTGCCGATTCGCCGGTAATAGCCGATTCATCGACGGAAGCGAGGCCTTCAATGACCTCGCCGTCGCCGGGAATCATTTCCCCTTGCGAGACGATAACGATATCCCCTTTGCGCAGCTCCGTAGAAGGGACGATTTGAATGCTGTCGCCCAGCAGCTTATTCGCCATAATTTCCTGCTTCGTTTTTTTCAGCGAGCCAGCCTGTGCTTTCCCGCGGCCTTCGGCTAACGCTTCGGCAAAGTTCGCGAACAGCACCGTAAAGAGCAAAATAATAAAAACAGTCAAGTTGAAGCCGATGCGATCCTGCGAGTCGAAGTACCCTGGAAATAGGGTCATGAGCAGAACGATCAGCGTTCCAATCTCGACAACGAACATGACCGGATTTTTCATCATATGGACCGGATTCAGCTTGAGGAGGCTCATCTTTAGCGCCTCAGTCACGAGCGGTCCGGTGAACAGTTTTTTAGCACGTTGGTCATTCATAACGCTTACCCCTCATTTCCCTTTAACGGATCGTTAAAAACTCGGCAATTGGCCCTGTGACAATGACGGGCAGAAACGTGAGCGCGCCGATCAAAATAACGACGCCCATTAGCATAACCGCAAACAGCGAATTGTCCGTTCGGAACGTGCCAATCGTCTCCGGCACCCACTGCTTGCGGCTGAGTGATCCGGCAACAGCAAGCAGCGCAATCATCGACATATATCGGCCGAAAAACATCACAAGCCCGGTCGTTATATTCCAGAACGGCGTATTGTCGGCCAGCCCCTCAAACCCGGAGCCGTTGTTGGCGGCCGAGGACGTATATTCATAAAGCACCTGCGTAATGCCATGAAAGCCCGAATTGGATATAGCGCCTTGCCCCAGGTCGGTTAGAAAAGCCGCTGCCGTTGGCGCGAGAATAATAAACGGATGCACGAGAATGGCAATGGCAATGAGCTTCATTTCGCGCGGCTCTATTTTTCGTCCGAGAAATTCTGGTGTCCGTCCGACCATCAGCCCGCAGATGAACACCGTCAGCATCGCATACATCAGCATATTGACGAGCCCGACGCCTTTGCCGCCGAAGACGACGTTCAGCATCATTTGGGCAAGGGGAACGAGCCCGCCAAGCGGAGTGAGCGTATCGTGCATCGAATTGACCGAGCCGGTCGTGGCCGCCGTCGTCACCGTCGTGAACAGCGCGGACTGGGCGATGCCGAAGCGAACCTCCTTGCCCTCCATGCTGCCTTGCGAAGCGTCGATGCCGAGTGTGGCGATCAGCGGGTTGCCGCTTTTTTCAGCCGTATAGGAAATCGTAAGAAAGATCAGAAACAGCGCCATCATCGCCGAAAAAATAACCCAGCCCTGCTTGCTGCTTTTCGCAAACCGGCCATACATGAAGGGCAGCGCGGCAGGCAGTGCCCACATGGACAAAATCTCAATGACATTCGTCAGCGGGTTGGGATTTTCGAACGGATGGGCGGAGTTGACTCCGAAAAAACCGCCGCCATTCGTGCCAAGATGCTTAATCGACTCCAGCGAGGCGACTGGCCCGATGGCGATATGCTGAACCGCGCCCTCGAGTGTCGTAACGGTCAAGGTAGGGCTAAGCGTTTGCGGCACTTGCAGCGCCACAAGCAGCAGCGTAATGATAATAGCGAGCGGGAAGAAAATCCGCGTATGTGCTTTGACGAAATCCTCGAAAAAGTTGCCGAGCGTTCCGCCTTTGCTCGTAATGCCGCGCACGAAGGCGACAGCAACGGAAAAGCCGGTAGCGGCGGACGTAAACATCATCATCGTAATGACGGCCATTTGCGCAAAATACGTCAGCCCTGATTCGCCGCTGTAATGCTGGAGATTCGTATTGGTCATAAAGCTGATGACCGTATTTAGGACGAGTGTCGGCTCCATGCCGCCGATTCCATTCGGGTTAAGCGGCAGACCGCTTTGCACCCTCAGCAGTACATAGCTGACAGCTACGAGCACGAAATTGAGTGTAATAAAGCTGAGCGCATATCTTTTCCAGCTCATGCCTTGGCGATTTTTGAGCCCGATTACTGCATATATGAGCGCTTCGATTCGTCCAAACAGCTTGTCAGTACGGTTTGGAACGTTTGAAAACACGGAATATAAATAATGCCCAAGCGGCTTTGCGATCAGCATGATCATGCCGACGACTACCGCCATTTGCAAGACGTCCACAGCTGTTCCTCCCTTGCTATAAATGATGAAACGTTATTTGCTAAAATTTTTCCGGATGGAGCAAGGCGTAGACGAGATACACCAGCAAAGCTCCTGTAACGAGCAATATGAGAATCATCCCCGTTCCTCCGTTTCGCTAATGGACCGATCGCACCAGCGTATAAATCCGGCAATCAGCCCGAAAGCTGCGATTAAGGTCAAAGCCATTCCGATATCCAGCATAGCTGCAGCGCTCCTTATTTCGTTTTATCCCTAGTCATTTTGGAAAAAAAGGCAGCAAAAAAGAAGCCTTGGGCAAAGAGGACTCTTCACCCGCAGCTTCCTTCATCCGGGCATCATACGCCCCTGATTCGCCTGCGATAAGTGTAAGTGTGGCCTCTCCCGTTGACGCTTGCGAGGTTAGCTGTCGGATTCGGGCGCGAGAGACGCCCTACGCTTGGCACTTATCGTGCCCTTGCGATTCACCCCGTGACGTTCCCTGCAATTGTCCATTGGACAACGACAGAGAGCCGTCGATGGTTCCCCCGTTTCTGCGGCAGTGCAGAACTCAGCGTTTGAAACAAAATGCCTGCCGATGTTGCGAGTGTTATTTTCGAAAAAAAGACAACAAAAAACCACAGAGGCGTATGACGCTCTGTGGCCTGATTTACAAGGTCACAATCGTTCACCATTCCTCTCTACACCTGCGCTTACGAGGTTAGCTGTCGGATTCGGGCGGTGAGAGTCGCCCTACATTTGCCTGAAGTTTCATGACACTCCTGCAAACGATTCACCCCTGCGCTGCCAGCTTCCGACTCTCACATCGGATGGCTGCAGTGCGTTTGGTTCCCCCGCTCTTCGCCTATTGGGCGAAGACTCAGCGATCAAGCAAAAACGACTTCGTCGTCCTTCTGGGACGAGCGAAGAGCTTTGCCCTTAGAAATATAGAGAAAGGATAACGAAAACCTATACTTTCCTATATTTCAAGGTGAAACGGCTATCGCCTTCCTTTGGCGGCGCAGCGCGTTTCAGTCCGAGAAATATAAGCCTATTTATAAGTGCAAAACTTATAAATTCTTATATTTCAAAAAAAGGTTCATGCATGCTATGAATCATACTCCCCCGCCGCGATTGCTGTAAAGGAAGCTTACGCCGCAAAAGAGAGCGAATGCAGCGGATTAGTTTGATTTTAAACGCTTACAACGAGATTTATCTTTAGCAAGGTCGATTTATCTCGCGATTTCTTTAAAATATAGGAAAGCATATGATTTTTTTCTTCCTTTCTCTATATTTCATCGCGAAACGGTAGCTTTGCCGCCAAAGGACGGCTTCAGCCGTTTACGCTTGTTTACTCAAAGCACCCCCTCTTTCCAGAAAACAAGGAAACGAATATGATAAATAGCATGCTGACAGAATCAGGTGTTTGCGGCTGCTCGGCCGCGTATTTAAATAGCGGGGGGATGAACGATGTATAAAGTGCTGCTGGTAGATGATGAAGAAGAGACGCGCAGCGGGCTGCTGCACGAAATTGCATGGGAGCGCCATGGCTTTGAAATTGTAGATACGGCGGCGAACGGCAGGGAAGCGATGGAGCTGATTGAGCGTCTGGAACCGGACATCGTAGCGACGGATATTAGCATGCCGTATATGAACGGCTTGGAGCTGGCGGAATGGACGAGGAAGACGTATCCGCTGACGCGCATCGTTATTTTTTCCGGCTATGATGAATTTGAATATGCGAAGCAGGCGATCGGCTTGCAGGTGGATGAGTATATTTTAAAGCCATTTTCCGCGCAGCAGCTGCTTGAGGTGATGGACAAGGTGAAGGAGCGGCTGAACGATGAGCGCGAGAAGCGGGAAAATATGCAGCTTTTGCAGGAGCATTACCGTACGAGCCTGCCGGTCGTAAAGGAGCTGTTCCTGTCGTCGCTGCTCACCCGCAAGCTTCCGCTGCGGCATATTGAGGAGAAGCTAGAGAAATATGAGCTGGATTTAGCGGGAGAGGCGTACATTGTGTCCGTGCTGCACACGCATGTATTGGAAGCGCTTCCCGGATTGCCGCTCCGCGCAGCGGAAAGCTCGCTTGCGGCCTCCAGCGATCTCGACCTCAAGCTGTTTGCCCTGCGCAATGTGGCGGAAGAGGTGTGGGGCAGACTCGGGCTGGGCAAAGTTTTTCTGCATCAGGATCGGGTGGCGCTGCTCGCAGTTGGACGGGGAGGAAGCGCGCAAGAGCTGATGGAGCGGACGCTGGGCGGGCTTGCTGAAATGCTGCAAAATATTCAGAAATACTTGCGTTTTCCCGTGACGATTGGGGTCAGCTCAACGCTGGCGGATGTCGCGCAGCTAAAGCAGGGCTATGAGGAGGCGCAGCAGGCGCTCGATTATCATAATTTGGTGGGCAGCAACCGGATCATCTGCATTGACGATGTAGAGACGCGCTATGTGGAGGAGCTGCAATTTGACGAGCTCAAGGAGCAGGCGCTCATTCGCTGCCTGCGCGTAGGCACGCATGAGGAGCTGGAGCAGCTGCTGGCTGCGCTTTTTGACGAGATTGAAGGCGTCCATGCCGCTTACCGGGAATACCAGCTTTACATGCTGGAGATGATGACGGCGGTCATGAAGCTGGTGAGGGAGGCAGGGCTGAACCTGTACGATATTGTGGGATACGAGCTGCAAATTTATGCGGAGCTGCAGCAGCTTAGCGGGCTGGCGGAGACGAGAAGCTGGTACATGTCGCTCTGCGAGAAAATTCGCCATCATATCGCCAGCCGCAGGCAAAGCTCCTACAAGCAGCTGGTCGAGGAAGCGGTGCGTTACACGAAAGCAAACTTCCATGACAGTGAGCTGTCGATTGCCCGGCTGTGCAGCCATTTGCATATTAGCGCGGGATATTTCAGCAGCCTGTTCAAGAAGGAGGTGAAGCTTACCTTCGGCGGTTATTTGCTTCAGCTGCGGATGGAGGCGGCGAAGGAGCTGCTGCGGGCGACGGAGCTGAAGACGTTCGAAATTGCCGAGAAGGTCGGCTTCTCGGACCCGAATTATTTTTCACTGTGCTTTAAGAAAAATGTCGGCGTCTCTGCCAAGGATTATCGCAATCAGGCGATGAATACGGATGCGCCATGAGGAAGCGCAGCATCCAGTTTCTCATTTCAGTGGCGCTGTCGGTATTTGCGGCTGCGGCGATTATAATGGTCAGCGTGCTGCTGTTCAACAAGTTTTCGCAGACGGCAGAGACGAATGCGCTGCGCAATACCCAGCAGGTCGTCGATCAGGTCAGCTACAATTTGGAGGATTATATCCAGGGCATGTCGGAAATTTACGGCGTTCTCCACGATACAATCAGCCGCAGCGGCGATGTGAACGAAGAAGAGCTGCGCAGCCAGCTGAATACGATCATCGGCATTCGGGGAGAAATTGTGTCGCTGGCCGTCATCGGGCATGACGGCGAGGTGATGATGAGCATTCCCGGCGTTGCGCTCAAGGAAAATTTGAGTCTTTACAATCAGCGCTGGTTCCAGAGCGCGCTTCAAACGCCGAACCATCTCAGCTACTCGCTGCCGCATGTGCAGAACATGTACAAAATGCAGTACAAATGGGTTGTCTCGCTGAGCAAAGGCATTACCGTAGTAAGGGGCGGGAAAACGGAGCATGGCGTGCTGCTGCTGGACGTCAATTTTAACAAAATCAATCAGCTGTCCTCGCGGGTTGTGCTCGGGAAGAAGGGCTACGTCTACATTGTGGACGAAAGTGCGGGCAATATGGTGTACCATCCGCAGCAGCAGCTCATCTACGCCGGGCTGAAAAGCGAAAACGTCGAGCAGGCGCTGAAATATACGTTCGGCAGCTTTCATGACGAATCCGGAGACGAGGATAAAATGATTACGGTGCAAACGATCGGCAACATCGGCTGGAAGGTGGTCGGAGTGTCCTTTACCGATGAGATTATTACGACAAAGCGCGAGCTGAACGATTATTTGCTGAATCTGCTGCTGCTTTTGCTTGTATTCGTCATTGCGCTGTCGTGGCTTATTTCGCGCATTATTGCCCGTCCGATCCGGCAGCTGGAGAAGTCGATGAAAAATGTCGAGCGCGGCGATTTCCATACGATGACGACCATTCGCGGGCCGCTGGAAGTAGAGCAGCTGTCCAGACGCTTCAATTTGATGGTAGCGCGAATCCGCGAGCTGATGCAGCAAATTGTTGTGGAGCAGGAGGCGAAGCGCAAATATGAGTTTGAGGCGCTGCAATCGCAAATTAATCCGCATTTTTTATACAACACGCTCAATACGGTCGTGCGCATGGTCGGCATGAACCGCAACGAGGAGGTGGTGACGACGATTACCTCCTTGTCGAAGCTGTTCCGCATCAGCCTTAGCAAAGGCAAGCCGATGATTCCGCTGGCGAGCGAGCTGGAGCATGCGCGGAACTATCTCATCATTCAAAATATCCGTTTCAAAAATAAATTCGATTATGTGTTTGACGTCGAAGAGGCCGCGCTGCCCAGCTTGTCGCTCAAGCTGATTTTGCAGCCGCTGCTGGAAAATGCCATTATGCACGGCATTGAGCCGTCTGTCGATAAAGGGTTGATTACCGTTCGGGCATGGATCGAGGCTGGGCAAGTGTACTTGCAGGTGAGCGATAATGGGCTCGGGATGAGCGGCGAGCAGCTGGCGGCGCTGCTCACGGGAGAGACCAGCGGTAGTACCGCCAAGCCGTCTGGATATGCTGGAGACCGTAAGGCTGATCGTGACGGCTTCATTGGAGGGGCTGCTCCAGAGGCTTCTAAAAGGTCAACCTCCGCCAATTTTGCATCGAGTTCTGCATCCAGTGCGGCTTCCGGCGCGGGCTCCGGCGTAGGCGTGCGCAATGTGCATGAGCGGATTCGGCTGTTTTACGGCGAGCCGTATGGCTTGCAGTTTGAGAGCGAGCTGGAGGAGGGAACGACCGTGACGATACGTTTCCCGTTCAAGCCAGCCGGTGCTGAAGCCGACGAGAGGAGTGAGGAAGGATGAGCGTAAAACGCAGGTTGGGACGGATCACTATGCTGTGCATGGTGGCTATGGGTGCGCTGCTGCTGGGCTCCTGCACGACGCATACGGCAGAGGACAATGCCATTCAGCGTGAAAATATCGACATCAGCCTGCTGCTCAAGCGGCTGGACGGCGACTACTGGAACTCCGTCGTCATGGGCGCCGAAGCCGCATCGAAGGAGTTTAATGTGACGCTGCATATTTCCGGACCGGATAAGCAGGGCAGCCCGGAGCAGCTTTTGGAGACGGCAAAGCTTGCGCTGGTGCATCATCCTGATGCGGTCGTATTTGCCTCCGGAGACGAAGCGGTTACGACCGGCATTGTCGAGGCTAGCAAGGCAGCACGGATTCCGCTCATTGCGATTGACACGGAGACGGAGGAAGCGGGCATCAGCTCGAGCATCACGATTAATCATCATCAGGCGGGACGAGCGGTTGCCCTCAAAATGAGCGAGCTGCTGGCAGGCAAAGGCAGCGTCGCCCTGCTGACGGACGGCCTTGGGGACAACAACCAGCTGCGCCGCGAAGAGGGCATTAAGGAGGCGCTTGCCGAGGAAAGCGGCATGGCGCTTATCGGCATTGAGCCCTGCTTGGAGGCTGACGGCAACTGCCGAAGCGTCGTCAGCAGCTTGCTGGACGAGCAGCAGGTGGATGGCATATTGGCGCTTAATGTCCAAGCCGCCGTATCAGCTGCCCTTGAGGTGAAGCAGCGGGGGCTCGGCGGCAAAATTAAAATTGTCGCCTTTGACAGCTCCATGGAGCTGCTTGAGCTGCTGCAGGAGGATCAGCTGCAAGCGGTGCTGGTGCAAAATCCGTTCAGCATCGGCTATCTTGGCATCAAAAACGCCGTACTCGCTTTGCGGGGCGAGGAAGTGCCACTGCATGTAGCGATGGAAGCCAAGCTGGTAAATAGCGACACGATGTTTTGGCCTGAAAATCAGCGGGTGCTGTTTCCCTTTATCCAGAAGTAAGGAGGATTTTAATAAAAATGATGAGGATTTTACATTCGTTTCCGGCCCCGTTTCAGCCATAATGAGGACACGAAAGAGAAACAGAGCTGCACACGCTCATCAGCATGAACTAAAAATGGGGAGGTCATGATGAAATGAAAAAGGTAACGGCTGCGCTGCTGATCGGCGCATTGACGGTAGCGGCAGGCTGCTCGGCATCAAACGGCAACGCAGGGGGAAGCGAGGGCGACCAGCCGAAGGTTGGGGTCGCGATTTACAAGTTTGACGATACGTTTATGACAGGCGTCCGCAACGCGATTACGGAAGCAGCGGCAGGCAAGGTGCAGGTGGATATCGTAGACAGCCAAAACTCGCAGCCGACGCAAAATGACAAGGTTGACCTATTCATCACGAAGAAGGTCAAATCGATGATCATTAACCCGGTAGACCGCACAGCAGCGGGCGTCATTATTGATAAAGGCAAAGCAGCGGACATTCCGGTCGTCTTCGTTAACCGCGAGCCGCTTGCGGATGATATGGCGAAATGGGATAAGGTGTATTTTGTCGGAGCGAAGGCGGAGGAGTCGGGCACGATGTCCGGCGATCTCATCGTTGATTACTGGAAGGCACATCCGGAAGCGGATAAGAATGGGGACGGCGTACTGCAATACGTCATGCTCAAGGGCGAGCCGGGCCATCAGGATGCCGAGCTGCGGACGAAGTTTTCCGTGCAGGCGATTGAGGATGCAGGCATCAAGGTCGAGAAGCTGGCAGAGGACACAGCGATGTGGGACCGGGTAAAAGGCCAGGAAAAAATGGCTGCGTTCATCGCTTCCCATGGCGATAAAATCGAAGCCGTCCTCGCCAACAACGATGATATGGCGCTCGGTGCGATTGAAGCGCTGAAGGCGGCGGGCTATTTTACAGGCGATAAATATATTCCGGTTGTCGGCGTAGATGCTACGGCTCCTGCGATTCAGGCGCTGGATGAAGGCACGCTGCTCGGCACAGTGCTCAACGATGCGGTGAACCAAGGCAAGGCGACGGTCGAGTTGTCCCGCGTACTGGCTGCTGGCGAAACGCCGAGCAAGGATAACACCGGCTTCGACATTACCGATGGCAAATACGTGTGGATTCCATACCAGAAGGTAACGAGCGAGAACAAGGATCAAGTGCTGAAATAGTCGCCTGAGAGGGCGAGCGGAATAAAGCGGTACGAAAGGAGCAAGGGAAGCATAAGGCTGGCGCTGCCCTTGCTTTTTTTAAACGGTAGCTTTGCCGCCAGAGGACGGCGACAGCCGTTTACGCTTGAAATATAGGAAAGCATATGGTTTTTCATCCTTTCTCTATATTTCATCGCGAAACGAAGCTTTGCCGTCAGAGGACGGCGACAGCCGTTTACGCTTGAAATATAGGAAAGCATATGGTTTTTCATCCTTTCTCTATATTTCATCGCGAAACGTAGCTTTGCCGTCAGAGGGCGACAGCCGTTTACGCTTGCAGCAAAACGAGCATTGCCTCCAAAGGCTGGCAGTGCCGTTTAAACACGGTTATTTACTGGATAACTTTAACTTAATTGTTTGTAAAGGGGTGTTATACAAATGCCAGAGCATCCGGCTTATGTGCTAGAGATGAATAACATCTCCAAATCTTTTCCCGGCGTGAAGGCGCTCGACGATGTGACGCTGAAGCTGCGCCCCGGTACGGTACATGCCTTGATGGGTGAAAATGGTGCAGGAAAATCGACGCTGATGAAATGCCTGTTCGGCATCTACAAGCCCGATGGCGGCGAAATCATGCTTGCCGGGCAGCATGTGCACATCAACAGCTCGAAGGACGCGCTGGCTCTCGGGGTGTCGATGATCCATCAGGAGCTGAACCCGGTGCCGCAGCGCGACGTCATGGAAAATATCTGGCTCGGGCGATTCCCGACCAGAGGTCTAGGGCCTTTGCAATTCATCAACCACCGCAAAATGCAGGAGGATACGGTGAAGCTGCTCAAAGATCTGGAGATGGATATTCATCCGAAACAAAAGGTAGGCGACTTGTCCGTATCGAAAATTCAATCGCTGGAAATCGCCAAAGCGGTATCGTTCCACTCGAAGGTCATCGTCATGGACGAACCGACCTCCTCGCTCACCGGAAATGAAGTGGAGCAGCTGTTCCGCATCATTAATGAGCTGCGGCGGCGCGGTGTATCAATTATTTATATATCCCACAAAATGGAAGAGATATTGCGTATTTCAGATGATGTAACCATTATGCGAGATGGCAAGCATGTCGGCACATGGGAAGCGAAGGAGCTGACGATTGATAAAATCATTACCCGCATGGTGGGCAGGGATTTATCGAATCGTTATCCAGAGCGGACGAACGTGCCGGGCGAGGTGCTGCTGCGGGCAGAAGGCTTGACCTCCGTGCATCCGCATTCGTTTAAGGATGTTTCGTTCGAGCTGCGCAAGGGCGAGATTTTGGGACTCGGCGGGCTTGTAGGAGCGCAGCGGACCGAGGTGATAGAAGCGCTGTTCGGGATGCGGGCGCTTAAGCGGGGCAGCATTCATCTGCATGGCAAAAAAATAAAGCTGAAGGCGCCATCGGACGCCATTCGCCAGGGTATTGCGCTGCTCACCGAGGAGCGGCGGGTGACGGGGATTTTTCCGGTGCTGACGATTGCGGAAAATACAGTCATTGCGAACTTGGGCAGGTTCAAGACGCCCTATGGTTTAATTAGCAATGCGCGGATAGGCGAAGTGTCGCAGCAGAGCGTAGAGAAGTTTCGGGTCAAAACGCCATCGACCAAGCAGCTCATTCGCAACTTGTCCGGCGGCAACCAGCAGAAGGTGCTGCTCGCCAGATGGCTGCTGACCGACCCGGAGGTGCTGCTGCTGGACGAACCGACGCGCGGCATCGATATCGGAGCGAAATATGAAATTTATTCGTTCATGATCGAGCTTGCCAAGCAGGGCAAAAGCATCATTATGATTTCCTCCGAAATGCCGGAGCTGATCGGCATGTCCGACCGCATCATCGTCATGCGCGAGGGGCGCATATCCGGCATCGTAGACGGCAAAGCGGCGACGGAAGAAGAAATTATGCGGCTTGCCGCACAGTAGTAGCGGGCAGGACAACTTGGAGGAGTGAATACGATGAATGCACTGGATGCAAAAGGAGTTAAGCATTTTTTCTCCCAAAATGCGATTTATATTATATTGGTTCTGCTTATTATTGGCATAGCAGTTGCTGACCCGAATTTTATCGGCATTACGACGCTGCGGGATATTTTGCTGCAATCGTCGACGCGGGTCATAATCGCTCTAGGCGTAGCGTTTGTGCTGATTACGGGCGGAACGGATTTGTCTGCTGGGCGGATAGTTGGCCTGAGCGCCGTCGTCTCTGCGTCGATGCTGCAAATGTCGGATTATCCGCGCAAGTTTTTCCCAAATTTGCCGGAGCTGCCGATTATCGTGCCGATTATACTGGCGATTGTCGTCGGTTTGATTTTTGGCTTGATCAACGGCATTATTGTCGCAAAATTTCATGTTCCACCGTTTATTGCGACGCTTGGCTCAATGGTTATCGTATATGGCGTAAACTCGTTTTACTTCGATATGAAGCCGAACCAGTCGCAGCCAATCGGAGGCTTAAGCAAGGAATTCAGCAAGCTGGGGACCGGGTATATCGGGCCGAACGGCACGTATTCGATCCCGTATATCGTCATCATAGCGATTGTTGTCTCGTTTATCGTCTGGGTCATCTTCAACAACACGCGGCTGGGCAAAAACATGTACGCCATCGGCGGCAATATCCAAGCGGCTAATGTATCGGGCATTAATGTATCGCGCAATTTGATTTATATTTATGCGATTGCTGGCGCGCTGTATGGGCTGGCAGGCGTGCTGGAGGCTGCCCGCACGGGGGGAGCCACGAACAATTACGGCAATATGTACGAGCTGGATGCGATTGCGGCCTGCGTCGTCGGCGGCGTATCGACCGCAGGCGGTGTCGGGCGCGTGCGCGGCATACTCGCCGGAGTGCTCATTTTCAGCGTCATCAACTACGGTCTGACCTTTGTCGGCGTAAGCCCGTACTGGCAGCTCATTATTAAAGGGATGATTATTGTTGCTGCGGTTGCATTTGATATTCGCAAGTATGTGGCGAAGAAGTAGGGGCGCGGCGATTTGACGAGGCAGTGGCAGGAGAAGTTTTTGCTTTCTAGGTGAGGAATGCGGTCTTGGGGCCGCATTCTTTTTTTTGTTATATACAGGTTTAATTCGTGTCGTAGAGCAGCAGTATTTTCTTTTAGCATTTCTTCAGATTCATTTAACGCTGTTTTCATCTTGCCTTCCTATACTTAGCTAAACTACAACGAGTAGGGTAGGTGGAGAAGGATGAGCGGAAATTCGAAATGGTTAAAATGGCAGCTTGGAGCCGCAGGCGCGGCGGGCATTTTTATATTATTCAGTACGGTGCAAAATACAGCAGCTTTTCAGGCGGCGCAAACAGCGGCGGCCGAAGGCAGCACAACCTCCGGAACGGAGCAGCAGGGCGATCAGCAGGATACGGTGGACCAGTGGATGTCCACGGGATCTAGCGACAGCGGCAGCGGCAGCTCGGATTGGAATAACGGCAGCAGCTGGTCAGACAGCTCCAGCGAAAGTGGATCGGATAGCTCCAGCTCAGGCAATCGCGGCAGCGTGGACAATCGGAGCAGCAGTGGAAGCGGCAGCTCCAGCAGCTCGGGCGGCATGCGCTCGCAGTCAGGCAGGTCCTAACGATGAGCGGGCGGGGGACGATACGGTTTCGGGCGATGAATACGAATGTCGAGATTATACTGGATTATGCAGCGGATGAGCGCCGCACAACGGCCTATTATGCAGACCGCGCTCGCGACTGGTTTGAGGCAGTGGAGCAGCGGTTTAGCCGCTTCCGCCCGGATAGCGAGTGGTGCAGGCTTGGCCGCTCGGCAGGCAACTGGGTCGTCGTGTCGGACTGGCTGTTTGAGGTTATTGCAGCGGCGGAAGGCTATCGCCGTCTGACGGCAGGGGTGTTCGACCTGCGGATACTGCCGGGGCTGGAAGCGTCCGGCTATACGGAATCTTTCGAGCACGCGGCGGAGTTCCAGGCGGGAGCTGGCGGGGCTGAGCGGCGGAAGCTGAGCCCTGCTGGCGAGCTGGAGCTGGACTATGGCATGAAGGCGGTGAAGCTCGCCGAGGGAACGAGTATCGACGCCGGCGGCATCGCCAAAGGCTGGGCCGTGCAGAAGCTCGCCGATTGGCTGAGGCGCAGCAGGCGGATTCCGGCAGGCATCGTCAATGCCGGAGGCGATCTGTATGCGTGGAACAGCGGGGACGCAGCGGCGCAGCCAGCCATTATTGATCTCCAGCATCCATGGGAAGCTGGAGCAACGGTTGGGGAACTGCTGCTGGCTAACGGCGCAGTTGCGACCTCAGGGACGCTGGGCAGGCAGTGGGGAACGGGCAGCTCGGCCGCGCATCATTTGATCGATCCGCTGACGATGCAGCCAAGCGTCAGCGATGTCGTTCAGGCGACGGTTGCGGGTCCCGATGCCGTCGCTTGTGAAATATGGGCGAAGACGCTGTGCATCGCCGGCCGCGATCAAGGCTTGCGGCTGATGGACGAGCATGCGCGTGACTGTGAAGCCGTTATTTTCATGAGCGGCGGCGAGATTGTGAAATATGGTAAAAGCCGCAAGTCCGGCTTGGAGTGGAATATCCGTGAGCCGCTGCATAGAGCGGGAACCGCGGAGGCTAGGGGTAGAGCCAGCAGCGGAAGCGAAATCGAATGCGAAAAGGAGGAGTCAGCATGACAGAATGGATTTTGAGCTGGCCGACATGGCAAATGACGCGGGTGCTCGGCATTGGCTCTTACTTGATGCTGTTCGTCGGCATGTCGCTGGGCATGCTGTACAGCTATCCGTTTGTGAAAGGACCCAGCAAAGCCCGCGTGTACAATTGGCATATCCGTTTCACGAATGGGGGAACGCTGCTGGCGCTGCTGCATATGGCGGTGCTCGTCATTGATACGTACACGCCATTTACATGGGGCGAGCTGCTGATTCCTTTTACCGCGCATGATCATCCGGTGATATATGGCATAGGTACGCTTGCGCTTTATGGCATGCTCGTGCTGATTTTGACCTCGGACCTGCGTCCGAAGCTGAAGCGGAAAGTGTGGCTCGCTATCCATATGCTCGCCTACCCGATCTATTTATTGGCTTTGTTTCACGGCATATTGGCTGGAACGGATACACAGCTTGGCCTTGTGCAGTTCATGTATGGTGCGACGTTAATCGTTACTGTAGGCTTGTTTTTGGGACGGGCGACCGTCAAGAAAAAGCCAGGCGCTGCGAAAAATCGGGGTATCGCGGCAAAAAGCGGGTAACTTATCCTGTTTTTCCTGTAGGATCGTATAGGTTTAGACAGCTTGCGGAGAAGATAGTAGAATGAATGGGAACTGGTATGAACAGGCGGCTGGTGCGAAGGGCGACCTTCAAAGCTGCTGGATATGGAGGAAACCAAGTGAGCAATCTTCTAGTTATTTTCACGGGTGGGACGATTGGCAGCAAATCTGGCGCAGGAGCGATTAGCGTGCGTGAAGCAGGCTCCTATGCGATTATTGAAGGCTATCAATCGGGCCCCCGTTACCGCGAGTCTGTAAAGCTGGAATGTGTGCAGCCGCTGAATATTCTCAGCGAAAATCTGGTGCCAGACGATTGGAATGTGTTGATTGAAACGATCCGCAGCGCGGACTTGTCCCAATATGACGGCATTATCGTCACCCATGGCTCGGATACGCTTGCTTATTCGGCTGCAATGCTTAGCTATATTCTGTGTGATAGTTCCATCCCGATTGTGCTGGTGGCCAGCAACTATCCGCTTGGCGATCCGCGCAGCAATGGACTGCGCAACTTCGCCTCGGCCGTTGAGTTCATAGATGGCGAGAAGCTGAAGGGCGTCTACGTCGTCTATGAAAATAGTGCAGGCGAGGCTATCGTGTATTTGGGTACACGCGTCACGCAAGCGGTGTCGTTCACGGACCAATTGGAATGCCCGTATGACGTGCATTACGGCATCATGAGCGAGGGCAAGCTGATCGTCAACGAGCATCCTTACAACCCATCTGCACAGGAGCTGCGTTCTCGCAAGCCTGCCCCGAGCCCGTTCACCGCTGGCAAGGATAAGCTGCAATCGGGCCTGCTGTATGTGAAGCCGTTTTTGGGCATGACCTATGACTATTTTGATTTTGGGCAAAAAGCGCCGAAGGCTGTCGTTCACGATCTGTTCCACTCCAGCACGGCGAATACGAGTGCGAGCGAGCGCCATTCCCTGCTTGCATTCGCCGGGTATTGTGCCCAGCATAGCGTAGACTTGTATTTGTGTCCGCTCAAGGACAGCTCGGAGACGCTATACGCGTCGTCGGTCGCTTTGCAGCAGGCGGGAGTGGCCTTTATCGAAAATATGTCGGTGGACGCGGCGCTTATGAAGCTGACGCTTGCTTATTCCCTTTATGCCGATAAGCAGCAAATTCGCGAGTTTGTGATGAACACACCGCTTTTCTATGAGTTTGTAGCATCTCGCTGATGGACATGCTATCGTTGTTTGAGTAAGCAAAGCAAGTGGAAATATCCAATACGAAGGAGCTGATTGAACATGACGCAAGTGCAAATTGGACAACAGGTTGAGAATTTTACATTGCCAGCCTCGAATGGCAAGGACGTATCGCTGCAGGACTATAAGGGCAAGAAGCTGGTCATTTATTTTTATCCGCGGGATATGACACCGGGCTGTACGACGGAATCGTGTGACTTTAGAGATTACAATGGACAATTCAAGACGTTCAATACCGAAGTCATAGGCATCAGCCCTGACGATCTGGCGTCACATGATCAGTTCATTGCTGCTCATGAGCTGCCTTTCTTGCTGCTCTCGGATACGGAAAATCAGGTTGCCGAGCAGTTTGGCGTATGGAAGCTGCGCAGCCGTAATGGCGAGGAATTTATGGGCATCGAGCGTTCAACCTTTCTGATCGACGAGGAGGGCAAGCTGGCGAAAGAATGGCGCAGTGTCGTCGTTGAGGGCCATGTGCAGGAAGTGCTGGAGGCGGCGAAACAGGCCTAACAGGCGCGGCAGGCAAACAGCATGATAGATGACAAGCGATTTTGTGAAAAATAAAGCGGCAGGCAGGATTAGAGCATTATGCTCTGATCCCGCCTGCCGCTTATTTGCGTCATTTCTGCGGTTCGCGGTCTGGCAGCTGGCTAACGTAGCTGTCGGAGAGCTGGAGCAGCTCCAGCGCGCGGTTGTATTCATCCTCGGTTGCTTTCTTGGCGCTTTCCATGCCATCGCCTGCGAGCGGGTGATGGGTGCCATCGTCGTAGCCGCTGCCGGACAGGAATAGCTCTTTGCTGCTGACAAAGGAGCCTGTCGGCAAATAATAGCGCTGTGGCAGCAGGTTATACGAGCTGCTGTTCAGCAGATCTTGGCCGAAATGAATTTGCTTATCCAGCGAAACACCAAGCAAGTTCGAAACCGTCGGCAGCAAATCAACCTGCCCGCCAAGCTGGTCAAACTCCTTCGGCGAGGTAATGCCCGGAGAAGCAATAATAAGCGGAATATTAATCATATCGGTATAGCTGTACTCATAACCGTAAATTTCTTCCATTAGCGCTTTATCATCGCGATCCAGCGAATAAATCGGCAAGCCCAGATGGTCGCCGTATAACACGATTAGGCTGTCATCCCAGAGGCCGCGCTGCTTGAGATCGTCAATAAATTGGCCAAGCACGTAATCCGCATAGTTCTGGGCGCGAATGTAGTCGCCGACGAACGTGCCCTCGTAACGCTCAGGCAGCTCCATTTTATACTTCGTATCCGGTATGGTGAAGGGGTGGTGAGCGGTCATCGAAATGACTTGAGCATAAAATGGCTGTTCCTTGCTATCCATTTTCTCCAGCTCAGCCGCTGTTTTCTTATAAAGCACCTCATCGGAAGCGCCGAAAAACACCGTATCGTCCTCACCGAAAAAGGCTTTATCATAATAGCGATTGAAGCCAAGCGCCTGATACAGCTCGCCACGGTTCCAAAACTCCACGACATTCGTATGGAACGTCGCCGTATCATAGCCGTTTTCCGTCAAAACCCGCGGCAGGCTCGGCAGCACCTTGCCAGCATACACTTGGGTAGCTGCGCCATTAGGCGGAATATAATAGGACGTGTTTACAATGAATTCAGCATCAGACGTATTGCCCTGACCCACGCCTTGGTAAAAATGCTTGAAATAATAGTTGTCCTTCGCCAGCTTATTCATATTCGGCGTAATTTCCTTGCCGTCAATGGTGAGGTCGATGAGGAAATTTTGGAATGATTCCAGCTGGATAATAATTAGGTTTTTGCCTTTGGCAGCCCCTTGCAGCTGCGGCGCAGCGACAGGCTCAAGCGTCTTGAGGCTGTTGATCTTCTCCTGCGTAATGGTAGAGGAATCAACAAGCTCGGGTTCTTTTTTGCCAAAAATCGTATAGGCCTCATAATTCAGGATGCCCATTTGCTCGGCTTTCACAATTTCATTCATGCTCGCGCTATTCGGCAAAATGTTGAATAGGCACAGGCCGAGCGATACCGCGAAGACGGTCGTTAGCATTCTTTTGCTCACACGAGTCTGGCTGGCGGTTTTCCAATACTGCGCCTTCTGCTTGCGAACGAGAAAATAAAACATAAGGATTACATCAATAAAGACGAGTAAATAATACGGGTCCATCAGTGAAAATACGCTGTTGCTAACCGCCGTTACCTGATTGACCTGCTTTAGGGCAGAGGTGGTGACGATGACGCCGTAATATTTATAGTACATCAGCACAGCAAAGAGAATGGCTGTTATTAGCAAATTCGCTGTTAAATAATACGTCAGCTTGCGTTTTGTTGCGAACCACTCAATGAGGCAAAAGACGATTAACGCAAATGGAACCTCCTTGAACAAGGTGCTCCACGACGGGCTTCCGAATACAACCATCCAAGTAAGAAAGCTTTTGAAAAGAACAATAATGGAGAAAACAATAATCGGTCTGGTGCTGAACAGACGTTTTGGTGCAGATAAAGTCAAAGTATCGCCTACCTTCCCTCGACAAATTAAGGCCGAGTCCCTCGTAAATTTACGATAAATTCATACTTATTATGCCTCTTCCTATAGTAGAATGTCAAAATGCAAAATTAGCCCTATGCCGCATATTCGCGGAGGAGGCTCACAAAAATTACATAGGAAATTTCGGCAACCTTTTAAGACAGATTGAAGTCTATTAGGTATAGTATAAAAAGAACAGACTAATCGTTTATTACCCTTTTTCCTGTAAATTAAACCATATAAGGAGTGCATCATGAAGAGAAAACGCAGAAGAGCGGTCGTTATTTTGTTATCTTTATGCCTAATTGCGATGGCTGTTATAGTAATTGTGAAGTTTGATAAAACGGCGGCTCAAGCGCCAGGTGATACAGCGGCAGTTGTTGCGCCAACAGTGGAAGCGAGTGCCGAGGTGGACGCTTCGCCATCCGTATCGCCGATCGAGGAAAGTACGACGCCGGAGGCGACAGAAACGGCAACAGCAGAAGAAACGCAAGAGGCAACGCCTGCTCCTACACCATCTCCGACTGTGAAGCCGACCCCAGAGCCGACAGCAACGCCGAAGGCAACAGCAAAGCCTTCCAGCGGCAGCTCTTCTGGCGATTTGGATGAAGGCTTAGCCGTTGTAGCGGAGCCGGAAAGCGTCACGGCGCTAGTGAATAAGCAAAACAAGCTGCCGGATGATTACGAGCCTTCCGAGCTGGTATATCCGGATGTGGCATTTATTTTCAGCGAGAAAATCGATAAGCGCAAAATGCGCAAAGTAGCGGCGGACGCTTTGGAAGAGCTGTTTGCAGGAGCGAAGAAGGACAAAATTTATTTAGCTGGTGTGTCGGCCTACCGTTCGCAAGCGACCCAAAAGGCGCTGTTCGATCGTTATGTGAAAAAGGATGGCCTGGAGAAAGCCAGAACGTACAGCGCTATCCCGGGGACGAGCGAGCATCAGACTGGGCTTGCGATTGACGTGTCTGGAAGCGACGGCAAATGTGCAGCCGAAAGCTGCTTTGGCGGTACGGATGAGGCGGTATGGCTGGGCAAGCATGCCTATGAATATGGCTTTATAATCCGTTATCCTGAAGGCAAAGATAAAATTACCGGCTATAAATACGAGCCGTGGCATCTTCGTTATGTAGGCAAGGCGCTGGCGAAGGAATTGACGGATAACGACGAGACGCTGGAGGAATATTACAACGCCATTCCAGTAAGCAAATAATAGCGGAAATGCAGCGTTTACCGAGTCTGGGCATGAGCTCAGGCGGGTAGACGCTGCTTTTTTCTGTGAAAATATTGCCGCTTTGCTATCCGCTTCAGAACGATATCTAGATCTTTGCCTCGAATGTGCGGCAGTCTGTTTCCGCAGATTCGGACGCCCGCTTGCCGCGGTTGCTTGCTACAAAAATCGAAGCAGCTCCGCAGTGGTTGCCGGCGGTTCAGAACTTGCAGGAATTGACGAAAGCACAATACGTCCTTTGCCATTGACAGCTCACCTCCTCAGCTATAGGATGGACAAATTAAGGATCAATTTATACAAGTGAAGGGAATGGATGCTGATGGGAACCAGGCTTTATTACAATCATGATGCGGGAGTAGATGATCTCGTTTCTTTATTTCTAGTTTTGCAAATGAAAGAGGTAGAGCTAGTCGGTGTATCGGTCATCCCGGCTGATGGCTATTTGGAGCCCGGCATGAAAGCCAGCCGCAAAATCATTGACCGCTTTGGACGCGGCGATGCCTCGGCAAGCGTCGAGGTAGCGAGATCCAATTCTCGCGGGCGCAATCCATTTCCTGCGGAATGGCGGATGCATACCTTTTTCGTCGACGCGCTGCCGATCCTTAACGAGCCGGAGCAGATTAAGACGCGTGAGGCGGAGCTGCCGGCCCATCTTAATATGATTGAAGCGATTCGCGCCTCGGATGAGAAAACAACGCTGCTGTTCACTGGACCGCTGACGGATTTAGCCCGTGCATTAGATGAGGCCCCGGATATTGAAGCGAAAATCGAGAAGCTCGTCTGGATGGGCGGAACGTTCAATGAGAAAGGCAATGTGCAGGAGCCGGAGCATGATGGTACCGCAGAGTGGAATGCGTTCTGGGACCCGGAAGCGGTAGAGCGGGTATGGGCCAGCGAAATTCCGATCTTCCTCGTTGCTTTGGAAAGCACGAATAAGGTGCCGCTGACGGTGCCGATTCGCAATCGCTGGGCTTCGCTGCGCCGTCATGAGGGTATGGATTTTGTCGGGCAATGTTACGCCGCCTGTCCGCCGCTTGTATATATGGAGACGAATTCGACGTATTACCTGTGGGATGTTCTAACAACGGCAACGGTGGGCGATTCAAGCCTCGTCTCGATGAAGACGGTCCACAGCAAGGCGATCGCGCATGGCCCCAGCCAAGGGCGCACCATAGAAGCGGCGGATGGCCGTCCGGTCAGCCTCGTGTACGATGTGGAGCCGGAGCGTTTCTTCGACTATATAACGGAGCTGGCTTGCAGCGCTGAGATTAATCCGGCTTAAGAAGGCTGTCCAGCGGAAATTTTAGAAACAGGAAGGATACTTGGTTTGCTTTTGCTGCATTGTTTTTGCTGCATCTTACAATGTAAGAGTGACTGTGAATAAAACGTTTCAAGACTTGTCGTGCGGTTTATTAATATGAAGAGGCTTCCGAATTCATTTTGGAAAAAAGAAAGAGATGAGGCTGACGCGCTTCATCTCTTTTTTGCTTAAGTAACACACTTAAGCGGCATATTTAAAATGTTTTTTCTAGAAGCATGGTGAAAAAGGCGGAGCGGAATGAAAAGGTTGGACTGTAGAAGCGTTAACGTTCGTTTTTGCCCTTGAATGTCCACCTGTGGTGGCTCATTCGATGACATTCAAGGGCAATGACGATCGGAAGCCAATCTTTTCATGCAGCGCAGCCTCTTTTTTCACCAATGCTAGAACGACGCTTTAAATTAACGCTAGTCCATTTCATAGATCGAGCCCGATTTACTAGCATAAAGCTCAGCGTAGACCTTCTCCGCATAAGCATCGGTCATGCCGGAAATATAATCCGCGACGAAGCGCGGCCAAGTCCAGTTTTGCTTATGCTGCTCATAATTGGCAATCCAGTCTGGCGGAATGATGAGCCGTCCGTGCTCGGGGATGCGGAAGCTCTCCCACAGTCTGCGGATCATAATTTCGCTGCGTTTTTGCAGACGCTGGACGCGGAAATCTTTAATCAGCGTCACCCATGCCAGCTTCTTGAGAATTTCCATCGTCCGCAGCAGCTCCAGATCCTGCTGTCCGTCCTTGACGAAGGTAACCTTCTTCCAGCCTGGTGTAGAGGAGTCAATAATGCCGACCTTTCCGGCAAAAACGCTGACCCAGCGCGCTTTCATCTCCCTGCGCGTGCGCGACGTTTCCTGATCGTACAGCGCATACAGCTCTTCCCATTGCTCCAAATAAGCGGCGAGCACCTTCTTCACCATCGCGGGAATGTCCACCTGATGCCAGCCAACCTCCATATTGCCTTGGTCCTCAACAATTTCCTGTACCAGATGGTCAATCAGGCGCTGATCTTCAAAAAACGTACGATTCATCTGGATTTTGCCTGCACGGATGCCATCCTCAATATCATGGGTGGAATAAGCGATATCATCGCATAAATCCATCAGCTGTGCTTCGAGGGTGGAACGGCCCTTGGGCATTTTCCAAGAATGGCGCAGCTGCTCAATATCTGCCCATTCGGAGCTGTACAGCCCTTTAAGACGTCCGGGCTCATCCAGCGAATAAGGGTATTTATTCGTAGCCAGCAGCACGGCTGCGGTCAGATCAAGCCCGCTGCCGCTGCCGGCGCGCTTCTCCAGAAACATGAGGATGCGGAAGTTTTGCGCATTACCTTCATAGGTCATGCCATGCTCTTCATGAAGCAGGTGATCGAGCACCTCTTCGCCTTTGTGGCCGAATGGCGGATGGCCCAGATCATGGGCCAGCGCCGCAATTTCGACGACGGCGGGATCGAGCATCAGGCCGGGATGTTCTTTTTTAGCTAAAAAGGCATATTGCTTGCCCAGTCTCCGCGCAACCTCACGGGCGATTTGGGAAACTTCAAGCGAGTGCGTCAGCCGCGTGCGGTAATAATCGCCAGAACCAGCGCCGAACACCTGTGATTTTCCCTGCAGCCTGCGAAAAGCGGGGGATTGAATCAAGCGGGCATAGTCCCGTTCATATTCGTCTCGTTCTTCACTGAAAGTTCCCAGCGCAGGTTCGTCCAATCGTAGCTTGCGTAAGTCCATTGTTGTTCCTCCCATGCCGCTCCAGCAGTTCTTTTGAAAAATTGTAGCATACTTTCATGTTTGAACATATACCGCCCATAGAGTATGATTTGATTAATTATAAAAAAATGTGCATGTTGTAAATGGCATAACGAGGGAGCTTTAGCGATGACTACGTATCAAGACTTTTATTTCATCTTCACCTTGCTGAATATATTGCTCGCTTTCGCCCTTGTCTTCTTGGAGAGACGCAACGTCAGCTCTACTTGGGCTTGGATTATGGTATTATCTTTCATTCCTGTATTCGGTTTTATTCTTTATTTGATTCTCGGCCAGCAGCTGCGCAAGCGCAAATTGTTCAAGCTGCTCGGAGACAGCCAGCGCATCATAGAAGATACCGTGGATCGGCAGAAGCTTCAGCTTCAGGATCGCAATACTGTTTTTCATGATGCCGAGACGAACGACTACCGGGATATGATTTTTATGAATTTGGTCAGCAGCTACGCCTTGTTCTCGCAAAATAACGCCATTCGCATTTATACCGAGGGCAACGAAAAATTCGACGCGCTGATTGCGGATATCTCCTCCGCAGAGCATCATATTCATCTGGTGTATTACATTGTGCGTAATGATGTGCTGGGCAACAGGCTGCTCAGAGCGTTGGTAGCGAAAGCGCAGCAAGGCGTAGAGGTCAAGTTTCTCTATGATCACATCGGGAGCTCGGGACTGCCGCGGTCGTTTTTCAACAAGCTGCGGGAAGCAGGCGGCAAAGCGCAAGCCTTTTTCCCCTCGCGCATTCCTTATGTAAATTTAAAGCTGAACTATCGCAATCATCGCAAGCTGGCTATTATCGACGGCATGACCGGCTATATTGGCGGATTTAATGTGGGAGACGAATATTTGGGCTTGGACAAGCATTTCGGCGAGTGGAGGGACACGCATTTGCGGGTGAATGGACATGCGGTGCATCAAATGCAGGCACAGTTTCTCATGGATTGGAATCTCGCGTCGTCAGGCACGGTGGAGCTGAATAGCAGCTATTTTCCGGTAATCAAAGAAGGCGGCGGCATTGGGATGCAGGTTGTAGCCAGCGGCCCAGATTCCGAGGATCAGCAAATTAAAGATGCTTATATTAAAATGATTTATTCGGCAAAACGGTCGATTTGCTTGCAGACGCCTTATTTTGTGCCAGACGAAAGCTTAATGACCGCCCTGAAAATTGCCGTCCAATCCGGTGTGAAGGTGCAGGTTATGATTCCGAAAAAACGCGATCATTTCTTTGTTTATTGGGCGACCCGCGCTTATATTGCCGAGCTGCTGGCAGGCGGCATTGAATGCTATTTGTATGAAAAAGGCTTCCTGCATGCCAAAACAATTGTCATCGATGGCAAGATCGCTTCGGTGGGAACAGCGAATATTGATATTCGCAGCTTTAAGCTGAATTTTGAGATGAACGCTTTTATTTATGAGGAAAGTACAGCGGGACAATTAAAGGAGATTTTCGAGGTGGATATTGAAAATAGTATCAAGCTACAGAAAGACGAGTTTGCAAAGCGTCCGCTCTTTGAACGCTTCAAGGAGTCGATCAGCCGGCTGCTCTCACCGATTCTGTAGGCAGCATAAAGGGATTCCGCTTATCGATGATAACCGGAATCCCTTTAACTTTCTGACTCACTTCTATTCAATTTATTCAAACGCTCCATTCCAAAGTTCGCATTTCCATGTACAACTTCCATTCATTATTGCACTTGCCATAACCGAATGAACTCTCATTGAAAACCAAACTATCAAAGTTAAGTATTGCTTGAATTATTGGTATTGCTAGACTGGGTGACGGTGCAACCTTCTCGCTTGCTCATTATGGTGAGTTCCCGCATGTCCGGATGATCCTTGCAATCTCCTCTCCGTTTAAATGGGTGACATGCTTCGCTTACGCTACTCCAACGGGCTATCCCCTCTCGATTAGGATAGGTACATCATATCTTATTATTTGAAATTTGTAAATATTCAGAATATTACAATTCCTTATTTTTCGCAAAATGATTCCAAAGTCTTGAGCACTTGGATTCAGCTTGATTTTGGCAATAGGCCATAAGGGCATAGAGGTGGGGTTGACTGATTTTGACAACATAATTATACTTAGTCTAAATCAAAAATTGAAGGAATGAAGGCCTTATGGCAAAACTAAACTTAACGGTTCAGCGCAAGGCGATTTTGGACGTGATCCAGCAATCTCACGACCATCCGGCAGCAGCTGATATTATTGAACGTTTGCGGAGCAAAGGCTTTAACTTTGCTTACGGAACGGTATACAATTCGCTTCGTTATTTAACCGATGCAGGGGTGATCCGCGAGCTCAAGCTTGGTGAGGCGGTTAGCCGTTACGATGGGCGTACGGAAGAGCACCAGCATGTCATGTGCAGCAAATGTGGGCGTATTGAAGAAGTGATGATTGAGGTGCCGCAGGAATGGACGCGCCGAGTTGCGGAGGAAACGAGGTTCATTATTCACCATTCACATATTGTGTTAGAGGGGGTTTGCGAGTCATGCGCGAGCCAATCGTAACGAATGAGGACAAACAGACAGCTTTAAATGGAAATAAGCTTGCCGGGCTGAATCAGGACGGCTTTGAGCCGGGTTTCACGGAGCAGGCGGACGCAGATATGCTGCTGGAAGGTGCGGTCTGCTCCATGACGAAGCGGGTTATGGTTGTCAGTCCGTTCCCGCAGCGGGTGCATAGCCTTCTGCAGCTGCTTGCCGCAGATTGCTTTGATCTATTTACGCTGCACGATTTGAATAGAGCGTTCGTGCATAGTTTGCAGCCCGAGCTGCTGATCTATGATGCGACGCCGTATGTCCAAGGCCACACGGATGCGGTAGAAGCGCTGCAGGCTGCTTTGCAGCACACGGCCCATCTTAAGGGAGTGCCGATTTTGTTCCTCGCAGGCGCTTCGGCAGGGGTGATCCGCCATCTGCTGCCTGATGCCGCAGCTATGATTGAATGGCCGGCAGTGCCGCAGGAGGCCGTTAACCAAATCAACCGCATGATGGAGCAGCAGCCGCAATCGAGCCCAGTGGTCGTATCCGGCTACCATTATAAAGATCTGACGGTCGATCTGAAAAGAATGGCCGTTTTCCGCGGCGAGCAGCGCATTGATCTGACAAAGACAGAATACGATCTGCTGCTCATGTTTATTACGTCCGACGGCTCCGTGCTCTCACGCGAGACGATGTTCGATTCCGTATGGGGCAGCCAGTTTCTCGGCGGCAGCAACGTAGTAGATGTGCATATTAAGTCGCTCCGCAAGAAGCTGAAGGACAGCGCAGTAGCGCCGAAATATATTGTGACGGTGCGCGGCGCGGGCTATCGGCTGGCGGATGAGGCAGCTTCATCTTAATGAAAATACCACTGGGGGTATAGCAGCCCTCAGTGGTATTTTTTATATGAAATGGTGTTCATCCGATCTTCATCATACGTTCATCTAAAATTCATGACAGGCATCGTTTGGTCTCGCTATAATAAGGTTAAATATTTAGACCAAGTCTAAATCCAACTCGGAGGTAATAACGATGACCAATAAGACGAATGTAACGAATACGAATCATCAATCTAATGCGAACTACATGACGACCAATCAAGGCGCGCCTGTTGCCGATAACCAAAATTCGCGCACGGCCGGACAGCGCGGCCCTACGCTGCTGGAGGACTATCATCTGCTGGAGAAGCTGGCGCATTTTGACCGCGAGCGTATTCCAGAGCGGGTTGTCCATGCCAGAGGCGCTGGCGCGCACGGCGTATTCCGCGTAGAGAACAGCATGGCTGCTCATACGAAAGCTCATTTCTTGCAGGAGGCGGGAGTGGAGACGCCGGTATTTGTCCGGTTTTCGACCGTCATTCATGGAACGGGTTCACCTGAGACGGCGCGTGATCCGCGCGGCTTTGCGGTGAAGTTTTATACGCAAGAGGGCAATATGGACATTGTGGGCAACCATCTTCCGGTATTCTTCATTCGCGATGCGATGAAATTTCCGGATATGGTGCATTCACTGAAGCCGTCGCCGCAGACGAATGTGCAGGAGCCTGGCCGCTATTGGGATTTTATGACGCTGTCGCCGGAATCGACGCATATGCTGACATGGCTGTTTTCCGACGATGGCACGCCTGCGACCTACCGGGAAATGGATGGCTTTGGCGTGCATGCGTTCAAGTGGATTAATGCCGAAGGCAAGCTGACCTACGTGAAATACCACTGGAAATCGAAGCAGGGGGTGCGCAATTTCACCGCTGAGGAGGCTTCGGAGATGCAAGGGCGCGATTTTAACCATGCGACAAGGGATTTGCACGATTCCATTGCAAAAGGAGATTTCCCGGAATGGGATTTGCATGTGCAGCTGCTGCCTCCTGAGCATATGGAGCGCTACTCCTTTGATCCGCTCGATCCGACCAAGACGTGGCCGGAGGATATGTACCCGCTGCATAAAGTCGGTACGATGACACTTGATCGCAACCCGGAAAATTATTTTGCCGAGGTAGAGCAGTCGGCATTCTCGCCGAGCGCTTTGGTGCCGGGCATTGAGCCGTCGGAGGACAAATTGCTGCAAGGCCGTTTATTCTCCTATCCGGATACGCAGCGTTACCGTCTGGGCGCGAATTATTTGCATATTCCAGTCAACTGCCCGTATGCGCCTGCCCGCAACCATCAGCGTGACGGAGCGATGACGATGAAAGCCGATTCCTCCAGCGTCAATTATGAGCCGAACAGCTTGAGCACAAGCCCGCAGGAAGCTGGGCAGGACCACGCCGACCATGCTGTTCCTGTTCACGGCTTTGCCGGTCGCCAGAAAATCGATAAAACCGATGATTTTACGCAGGCAGGCGAACGTTATCTTTCCCTTGCGGAACCACAGCAGGACAACTTGGTGAAAAATTTGATCAATGATTTGGGGCAGACGAACGCGGATATTCAGCTGCGTGCCATTTGCAACTTTTTCCGGGCCAACGTGGAGCTGGGGATGAGACTGTCTGAAGGGCTGGGCGTAGATATTCGCAAGCATATGCCGCAGCGTTAAGCAGACTCAGGGTACAGCGGAAAAGGATGCTTTTATATGGAATAGAAGAATGAAGCAGCAGACAAATGGCAGAAAAAAGGCAAGAAAAACAGGCGGGTACCCTGATCAATGGGGGCTCCGCCTGTTTGCTTTTATTTATTTTCCTCCTGCATCAAGCAGTTGGGAAATTATGCTGCAGCTGCTAGTAAACAGCCGTTTTTCTCCCCCCAATGATGACCGTCAAGTCGACTGTTACTTCAAGCGTAGGCCTCTGTTTTATTTGCTTTACAAGCGATTCTTTCATTCTCCAGGACAATGGCGTCATAGCAATGAAAGGCTCAATCAGCGGCTGGTGCAAAAGAAAGCGGTAGTGCAGCCGCCGGCTGCCCAGCACTTCAAAATATTCGCTAAAACGCTCTATAGTCGCAAGATTATCGTAAACGTTCCTCTTAAGATTCGTGCTGTGACTGCTATCCGTGCTGTTGTATAGCAAGGAGCGCAGCTCCTTTAAATAATCAGGTCCAGGAAAAACTTTAATGACATTGCCTGTATCAGCAAGCAGCCGCTGGAACTCGGCATAATTGGAAGGTGATAGGATATTGACGATGAAATCAAAGGAGTGGTCGGCAAATGGGCTGTAAGCCAAGTCTGCGACGCACCAGAATGCTTCGCCGTTATTTTTCGAAGCAAGCGCTATTGCCTCCTTGGAAATATCTAGGCCTGCCGCCAGCACCGCAGTATCTGAATTGCGGCTGAGCTGCTGCTGAAGCACGGACAAATGCGAGCCTTCCCCGCATCCAGCGTCCAGCAGCCTGATAGGCCCAGTCCGATCCTGCCATGAGCCGTTTATGCTCTCGGAAATATGGGAGAGGACGGGAGCGAAGAAGCCGCTGTCCATCACCTTTTTCCGCGCCTCGAATAGCGTTTTTTCGTATTTTGTACGCACAGGGCGGCTTAGAAAATGGACATAGCCATGCTTCGAAAGATCGTAGCTATGCTTGCTGCTGCACACCAGGCTTCGGCCGTCCCGCAGCTGCATGGAGCCTGTGCACATCGGGCAGCGGAGCAAATTGGAATAAGCGGGGGAGGTTAACGCCACCGCGAGCTTTTTTCTATTTTCACGCATTGCAAAAAGCACCTCATTCATTTGATTTGAGTAAATGAAAGTAGGCACAGATAAATAAACCTAGCTCCTTTGCACGAAAAAAGCTTGGCTCATCCTTCTGTACCTCTCATTAACGCAAACGAATGAATTTGATGATCATGCCGAGTTAACACTCCCACTGATGAATTTGAACGCAGAAGCTGCCGAAAGGCGCTTCCCTCAATAGATTATAGCAAAAAATCAACGAGCCTTCTCCTGATCAATATCGGGAAAAGGCTCATTTATTGGAGTGGACAGGTTTTTTGATGAGTACTCCACTAAGGAGCAATGCTTCCATCGCGAAGGGGCGGAAATCAAAATTCCTATTTTCACAAACTTTATAAAGGTGTTGTAATAAATGCGTTTTATGGTTAATATTGTTTCGGAAATGGCGATTATAAAAGAACGGGATGTGAACAGCGATGAGTACTGAGAACCCGTATGCCGGGCATGTAGTTCCAACCAATAATGATAGCGAGACTACAGGATCAAAGGTTTATACGCTAGTTTCTTTGATTGTTTTGGGTATCGGTTTATTGATGGCATTGGTTGGCTTTGGAAAAGAAATCATGATGAGCATGAAGGATTATAAACCGTTTGCTGGCATGACGGACTCGGCTTGGGTGGGGCTTCAACATTTGCGAGCTTTAATGGAATCATCTGAGTTTATGCATGTCGTAGGCAACACAGTCACCTTTAACCTGAAGTTTGCGGGCCTCGTATTTGTGCTTGGGGCTCTAGCGGGGTATGCCCTGCTTGCCTTGCCTTCCAAGGTGCGGCAGGGAGTCGTTATGCTGGGAGCCTTGATTGTTTTTGTACCTGCTAGCGTCTACAGCCATTGGTGGATGTATGTGCTTGGCAGCGAGCCATTTTTGCAGGAATCGGTAATGAGCATTCTGCATCCGCTGCTCAGCGCTTTGAAATATGCGGGTATACCTATCGCTATCATCTTTGCTGCGGGTGAGGGCCGGAGCCGCAGGGATGCTTGGCTGCCAGTCAAAGGGGCAGGCCTGTTTGCCCTCTCATCGCTTGCCTTTATAGGCAGCGGTTTGTTTTCCATGACCTTTCTGTTGTCGAATCCGGTGACTATGGGCTCAACGGATGTGTTGGACATGTATATATTAAGATCAGGACTGATGCAGGCCAACTTCAGTTCCAGCGCCGCCGCCAATGTACTGCAAATGCTGCTGTCAGCCGTGTCTTTGCTGCTCCTGTTCATTCCGCTGCGCCTGCTTTACAAGGCGACTTTCTGCGGAGAACGAGAGCTAGAGAAAAAGGTTGGTTATGCGGGACGCGCCATTACAGCAGCTGTGGTTTTTGCACTATTTACAATCATTTATTTTCTGCCTTATTGGGTGGAAGGCGGCTCGTTTGAGCCATTGCCAGAGCAGGGATGGCCGTCTTTTGGCTCCTCTATTTTATTATATTTCCTCATTTCGCTGGCAGGAGCGATTCCGCCGGCCGTGATTGCAATGGCGATGGCTGGGGCCTTTAGATCCAAGCAAAAAATAATCGTGTGGTCAGCTTCTATTGCCCTTTCAATTATTACCCTGTTAACCATTCAACCGTTTAAAATATCCAGTTATATGACCATTCGAGAGATGGGAATGTTGAATACGTTGTTTGCCGTTGTAACAGTCACCAGCTTCTCGGCAGCGGCAGTTTGGGCGGTCGCCGCTGTGCTGCGGCTGGAGGCCAAGCTGTCTATTCTCACGCTGCTGTCCGCTGCAGGCGGCATGCTGCTGCTTCAAACAGCACTGAATTACGGCAACTTCGTGCCTTCCTATCTGTACATTACAGATACTCATCGGTCGCCTGTAATGATGTTTATGCAAATGACACGAAGCGCGGAGATACTCAGCCAATCAGGAGAGGCAGTCATGAGAACAATTGGGGGGCTGTACGGCTATTGGATTGCCCTGCCGCCATTGCTCTTGTATGTGGCCGCGCATATGTTCCTTCCCAAACGGCAGCTGCTGCTCATTTTGTCAGGCGGGTTAAAAAAGTAGAAGCAGCTGAGAACGATTTTATCAAATAGGCAAACCATGCTGAAAATAAAGCAAAGGCGAGCGGAGTGATCTCCGCTCGCCTTCTTTGCCCTTGCTTGCGGCTCTAGCCGCTGCGCTGGAACTGGCTCATATACAGCTCATAGTAGAAGCCTTGCTGTTCTAATAGCTCGTCATGCGTGCCGCGCTCTTTAATGCCGCCGTCCGCAATGACGAGAATTTGATCCGCCTGGCGAATCGTGCTGAGACGGTGGGCGATCACAAAGCTGGTGCGCCCTTCCATCAGCTTGCGCATGGCGGCCTGTATATGCATTTCCGTCCGCGTATCAATGCTGCTTGTCGCCTCATCCAGAATGAGGATGGACGGATCGGCAAGCACAGCGCGGGCGATGGTCAGCAGCTGCCGCTGCCCTTGGCTGAGGTTGCCGCCACCAGCGGTGAGCGGCGTGTCATAGCCCTGAGGCAGCTTGCTGATAAAGCTGTGGGCGTTCGCCAGCCGCGCTGCTTGCTCAATCTCCGCGTCGGAGGCGTCCAGCCGACCGTAACGCAAATTTTCACGAACGGTATCGGAGAACACATAGGCATCCTGGAGCACAATGCCAAGCTGGCGGCGCAGGCTGTTTCGGTCCAGCTCGCGAATATTGGCATCATCGATTGTAATTTTGCCATGGTCAATATCATAAAAGCGCGTTAGCAAATTAATGATCGTTGTTTTGCCGGCTCCGGTCGGACCAACGAGAGCGATCATCTGTCCAGGCTTGGCCTCGAGCGATACATGGCTCAAGATCGGATGGCCTTCGCGGTAGCTGAACGATACGTCGTCGAAGCGGACATGGCCGCTGCATGCTGCAAGCTGCTTGGTGCCATCGCCTTCGTATTCCGTATCGGTATCGATCAGCTCAAATACGCGCTCGGCGCTCGCCACAGCAGATTGCAGCAAGTTAAACTGATTCGCAAGCTCGTTCAAAGGGCGCTGGAATTGCTTCGAGTAGTTCAGGAAGCTGACAATGATGCCGACGGTCGTCCAGTGATGCAGCGCCATCCAGCCGCCAACGGCAGCGATAAGGGCAAAGCTGAGATTGTTCATGACGTTCATGAAGGGGCCGATTGTTCCTGAATAAATTTGCGCTTGAATGCTCGCATTCGTCAGCTCGCCGTTCATTTTATCGAATTGCTCCGCAGCCCGCTGCTCGCGGCGGTACACCTGCACCACCTTTTGCCCGGCTACCGTTTCCTCAATAAAGCCATTCAGCTCGCCCAAATGCTGCTGCTGCTTGGAGAAGAAACGGCGGGTGAAGCCCGCCACCTTCTTAGTGAACAACAGCACGAACGGTATCGTTACCATGCTAAGCAGGGTCAGCCATAGATTGAGCGACAGCATAATGGCGAGTGATCCGGCAAGCATGATGACGCTGGACAACAGCTGCGTGACGCTTTGGCTGAGCGTACTGGACACATTTTCAATATCGTTCGTTGTCCGGCTCATCAGCTCGCCGTTCGTCTTGCCGTCGAAGAAGCGAAGCGGCAGCAGCTGCAGTCGGCCGAACAGGTCGCGGCGCATGTCCAGCACCGTATTTTGGGATGCGCTCACAACCAGCTTCTGCTGAAGCCAGGTCAGCACAGAGCTGCCTGCATATACAGCAAGCAGCAGGAAGCATAGCGACAGCAGTCCGTCATAGCTGCGCGGAATGATGTATTGGTCGATGGCGTGGCCAATGAGATACGGCGCGGCGAGAGACAGTAGCGTTGCGCCTATTGTTGCAAGCAGCACGCTTATTAACGTTGTGCGGTAGCGGCTCAAGTAGTTCCAAATACGGCGCAGCGTCTGGAGCGTATTTTTGGGCTTGGCTTTTGCGGTTGGAATGCCCGGAGGACCGCCGCGCATCCCAAGGTTCGGCAGAGCCGGCGCTGACGCTGGCGGGCGCTCACTAGGAGAGAAATGCTTAGAATCAGCCATGAACGGTCGCCTCCTTGCCAGCCTGCGACTGGTAAATTTCTTGATAAAGCTCAGAGGTGCGCAGCAGCTCGTTATGGGTGCCCTCTGCGGCAATTTGCCCATCATCGAGCACAATAATATGATCGGCGTCGATGACGGAGGAAATGCGCTGCGCAATCATAATGCTGGTGCGTCCTTTCATCAGCTGCCTTAGCGCCGCTTGGATCTGCGCCTCCGTTCTCATATCGATGGCGCTCGTGCTGTCATCGAGAATGAGCACCGATGGCTGGAGCAGCAGCGCACGAGCGATCGACAGCCGCTGCTTCTGCCCGCCGGACAAATTGACGCCGCGCTGGCCAAGCTGCGTGTCGTACCCTTCGGGAAGGCGGGTAATAAAATCATGCGCCGCCGCTGCCTTGGCGGCGGCAAGCATTTCGGCTTCGGTGGCCTCTGGCTTGCCGAAGCAAATATTTTCACGAATGGTGCCCGTGAACAAAATCGACTCCTGAAGCACGATGCCAATATGGCTGCGCAGGCTATTAAGCTCAATGTCGCGCACATCAACACCGTCCAGAAGCACGCGCCCTTGTGTGGCTTCGTACAACCGAGGAATCAGGCTGACCAGCGTAGACTTGCCTGATCCGGTTGCTCCAATCAAAGCGAGCTTCTGTCCCGGCTTAGCTGTAAAGCTAATGTCGCGCAGCTCATACGCCTTCTCTGCCGCAGCTATGCCCGCATAAGCGAATGAAACATGCTCGAACGCCACTTCTCCCGTTGTATCGTTATGTTGGGCAGCCGATTCGGCTGAGCGAATTTCCGATGACGTGTCAAGCACCTCCTGCACGCGCTGTGCAGAAACCTTCGCCGTCGAGAAGCGGACGAGCATCATCCCAATCATCGACAGCGACATCATAACCTGTGTCACATAATTAATAAAAGCAATTAAATCGCCGACGGGCAGCGTACCTTTTTGCACATCAAGACCGCCATACCAGAGCACGGCAGCAATCGCCGCATTCAAAATAAAAGTGAGAATCGGCATATTAATGGCGACCAATTGCATCGCCTTAATAGCCGAGCCCGTATAATCCCGATTCGCACGGCCAAACCGCTCGTTTTCATAGGTGGAGCGGACAAATGCTTTGGCGACCCGGATGCCGGTAAAGTTTTCTTGCAGCACCGTATTTACCGCATCCAGCTTCGACTGCATGCTCGCAAACAGCGGCAGAGTAGAGCGAATCAGCGCAAACATAACGATGAACAGCAGCGGAACGACAATGGCCAGAATGAGCGCCAGCTTCGGGCTAATAGTAATCGTCATAATAATGCTGCCAATGGCCAGCATTGGCGACCTGACAAAAATGCGCAGCAGCATTTGCACCATTGTCTGTAGCTGGACAATATCGCTCGTAAGCCGCGTAATCAACGATCCGGTCTTAAGCTCATCCAGGTTTCGAAAGGAAAACGTCTGTACCTTGCGGAATAAATCGCCGCGCAGATCGGCTCCGAATTTTTGCGAGGCAATGCTGGAGTATACGGTGCAGCCAACCCCGCCAATCAGGCCAACTAATGCGGCTGCAAGCATATATAAGCCTGTTATTTTGATATGGCTTAAATCGCCTTTAATGATGCCTTCATCGACAATGCTCGCCATCAGCTTAGGCTGGAGCAGGTCCATGCATACTTCCAAAACCATCAGCAATGGGGCAAGCAATACAGCGACCCAGTGAGGTTTTAAATATCGCGCAAGCTTGAACATCGTCCACTTCCTCTAATCCTGATTTCCCTCGGCAGGGTTCATCGCGTTTATATTATCGCCAATTCGGTGCAGCATCCCTTTGAGGATTTGTTTTTCTTCCTCGCTGAAGCCTTGCAGCGACTGCTCCTCTAGAAGGTGAAGCGTCTCGCGCAGCTTGCCAAGCATCGCTTTTCCTTTGTCGGTCATAAAAATGCGCGATACGCGCTGATCTCGTTGATCGGCTTCCCTGCGGACAATGCCGTTCTTCTCCATCCGGTTCAGCATCACGGTCAGCGTTGCCGCTTTAATATCAAGCTCCTGTGCCAGCTCGTTCTGGCTTCGTCCCGGTCCACGCTCCAAGGCGAACATCAGCGGCGGCTGCCCCGGATAAAGATCATAATCCTGGAGCTGGGCATGCAGCTGCTTCTGATGCTGACGGGTTAAATGGCGGAAAATCCGCGTAATATGGTCAGGCCCTCTGCGAAATGGCATAGCGGCACCCCTCTCTTTTTGAACATCATGCAGAAATTAGTTTGTCGACTAACTATATTTTAAAACGAGGCTGGAACCGCCGTCAAGCTTTATCCTTAGCGTCATGCAGCCTAATCCTAGTAATCATTGTGGTATTATAAAAAGTATTTTTGTATAAATTTGTATTGAATGTTATTGGTAACTATATTAAAATATGAATTGAGATTAACATAATTTCCTTATTTTATAACATAATTGATTGGAACCTAATAGGCAGATAAGGGAGGGGTATATTTTTTTAATGGGGAATAATCAGTTATGGTAGTTTTATGGGAATTTTACGGAAATGAAAAATCGAAAAAGATGGAGGAAAAGACAATGAAAAGAAAGTACGTGACTACGCCTTTTTTAGTTCTCATGCTGTTTTTCGTAATGGCTCTTCCTATTTCAGCCGAAGCCGTCACTTTTAATCAACCGGAATTGCTGCCCGCTGTTCAAGCAGAACCTGATTTAATCGGGGAAGTAGAAAGCATTCAAACCGATTGGGAAAGCGGTGTAGCGCTCAGTGCGTCCGATCTTTTGAAAAAACCGAATCCAGCAAATGCGGCAAGCCGCTTAAATTATAATGTGGAAGGAGATATCCTGTTCCATAGCAGCTCATTAACGGCGAGCAATCCGCAAAATTTTTATTTCTTTAGTTTGGCGACAGCACGCAGCATCATTTTTCGGACTCAATCTGCCAATGCCAGCTACCGTGTAGATTTGTACCAGATTGATTGGAGTACGGGAACGGCTTATCCGACAGGCATCGGCAATACAAGCGGCAATCTGTCAGCTGCCAACAATTTGCCGGCTGCCGACTTTGGACTATTAGTTACTTCTATGGGCACAGTAGGAGACACCTATACTATCCAGTCCAATGCTTCCGCTCCAAATGGCGCCATATCATATAATAGCGTTTCAAATCTTTTGCAATCCGTGGTATGGAAGTATTCGAATAATGATTTATATCTCAACAATAAGCAGGTTGCCAATACGACCTATGCTGCGAATACGAACCCGCAATTGGATTGGGAGAGAGAGTATTATTTTTCTTATGGAGGCAACTATCAATCACGCACTCATAGCATTTCAGATGCACGAGTGAATTATATTACAACGGCGGTAGACTATCATTCTACTTATGCAAGCTCCAACAATGCCGTACTTATAGTATTGAAGGAAGATACATTATTCACGTATCACTATTCGTCCTTCGCCTCTGGCCCTCCAACGCAGTATTTTCAAACCTTTGTTGATACGAAAGGGTATACAACGCCAAGACGATTTGGCTTGCTGGACATGCTCGGAAATCCCCAAATTTTAGTTTATGACTTGAATACGAACAAGGTTATTGATTTTGTCAGCGACTTGAATTTCTACTATGCAAATGGAATCGAGCCTGCGCCTACCGTTAATTACTATAATTAGATTCGTATAAATACTGCCTAGAGCTAGCATTGAATACAAGGCAGGCCATGACAAAAGCTATCCCCTACACCGTTTTTGAACGGCTTCAGGGATAGCTTTTTCTATTATTTGTTGAAGCACTATTTATCCCCATAATGTGTGCGAAAAGCATAAAATTCAATCATGCCATTTTGAATCCGATAGACTAAGCGATTGGTATCATCAATGCGACGACTCCAATATCCGGATAGATCCCCGCGAAGCGTCTCTGGCTTTCCAATCCCTTCATAGCTCCATTTGTTGGATGGATTGCTTCAACCTTCTCAGGTTGGCCGGATTATAGAAAGGATCTGTTTGGGTTGTGATTTCAAAAGGAATTCCACCTTGGCGTATGGACTGACGAACAAAGATATTTACCGCCGTAGTCATATTCAGCCCCAAATCCGAAAATAGAGACTCCGCCTCTTTTTTGAGGTCTTCATCCATACGAATATTGATATTGGTTTGTGCCATTTTCAACACCTCTTTCTATTAATATTATTTACAGTGTATTATATATTATGTACATTATGAATACAATGTGCGCATTACTCTGTCTTTTAATTAAAAATGATTGCCATGGTTTAACGGATTGAATGAACGCGCACCAGTTGAATAAGTGAGCGTTGATTGCATAGCTTTTTCTATTATTTGTGGTTTCAATGCTGTTGTTACAAATAAAGGCCCTATCTAATCATCATCCTCCAGCAGCTCGGTCAGCTCGGCGCGGTATGCATCGTCTGCTGTTTTGTGAACCGTGCCGTATGGATGCTCGGCAGGCGCATAGATGCTGTGAATTTGGCCTGTTCGCGAATACGATTTTGGCGCCAAAGCGGGGCGTTTGTCTCACAACCGCCCTGGGTTCCTTATTTCTCTTGTCACAAATGAACGCCATCCGAGGTGTTGACCGCTTCATTCAGAACGCGCTAGAACCAGCGGTTTTAAGAGATTAGACAATATTTGCAGCGGCCTGTTTTTTGAAGTAGGATAAAGAAAGAAAAGGCATTCTTTTAAGAGCAAGGGGGAAAAGGGCGGTGCAGCTGTCTACTGAAACGATTCAGGTAGGCTTCATTATAATGTCGGCTATCGCAGGGCTTATGCTCATCTTATTGCGTATCCGGGCAGGCAAGCAGCCGACTACCCTTCGTAAAATCATTATCCCGCCAGTCGGCATGTCGACCGGTTTTATGATGTTCCTGGCACCTATGACTCATATTCCATGGGGCTGGGGGGTCGCGGCATTCGGGACAGGCCTATTGATATTTTCTTTTCCGCTGGTCGTATCGACCCGGCTGGAGCGTATTGATGCCGATATTTATGTCAGGCGTTCCAAAGCTTTTATTTTCATCATGCTGACCTTATTCATTATTCGAATGGCACTGCACAGCGTTGTGGAGCAATATATGTCGATTCCGCAGACGGGGGCGATGTTCTATCTCGTGGCCTTCGGCATGATTATTCCGTGGCGGCTGGCGATGGTCAATGATTATCTCAGATTGTACAAGCTTTCTTCATAGATGGAGTCGGATAAAGGGTAGAGCTGCCTAAGGGGGAACCGAAATGGACGGATCATTGACAGAACGTGTAAAGCTTACGCAAAAGAGGCTTCGGAAACGGACGATTACCGCCGTTCTTACTGAATTTGATCATAAAATCATGAGACTGGGCAGCGAGAAGCGCGAGGAAAAGTACCGCAAAATGTCGCTAAGCCCGTTTTCCTTTTTTCGCGGCAGCGCCTATTTATTTTATATGGATGTCACAAGGGAATGGTTTCCCTATCACACGCCGGCAGAGCGTCCAACCTGGATTCAGGGAGATTTGCATTTCGAAAATTTTGGGGCTTTCCGTAACGAGCAGGGGACGCTTGTCTATGATGTGAATGATTTTGACGAGGGCTATTTGGGCTCGTATTTATATGATTTGCTGCGCATGTCGGTCAGCATCGCACTTGTGGGCCGCATGAAAGGCGAGTCGGAGGAAGCCCAGAAGGAGCAAATGGAAGCTTATCTGCGCGCCTATGTAAAACAAATGTGGAAATTCGTTAAGGGCAAGGATGATCCGGCTTCGTTCACGATGGATGAAGGGCGGGCAAGCGGCAAGGTCAGGAAGCTGCTTCGCAAGCTGCAGAAGCGTCAGGAGCAGCATTTTTTGGAAAAGGTTACGGCGCTCGTTCAGGAGCATCGCAAGTTCGCCCATACGGAAGAAATCGTCGCTCCAACGGAAAAAGAGCGTGCTGCGCTTCTTGAGGCTTGGCCGCAATATGTGGAAAGCCTGCATGCTGATGATGCGCAGGAGGCTGCCCATTATCACATTAAAGATATAGCGGTTAAGCATGGCTCTGGAACAGCCTCGATCGGGCTGGACCGTTTTTATGTACTGATTGAAGCGGGCAGCAGCGAGCAAGGGCACGAGGATGATATTGTGCTGGAAGTGAAAGAGGTGCGCGTTGCGGTTCCGGCTTATTTTCTGCCCTATGATGATTCGTTCTGGACAGCGTTTGAGCATCAGGGCAAACGCGTGACGATGACCCAGCAGGCGATGCACCATGAGGCTGATCCGTATCTCGGTCACCTGACGATTGGCAACAGGCAGTTTTATGTGCGTGAGCGCTCCCCTTATAAGAAGCGGCTCAAGCTCGAATCGCTGGAGACCGCTGAGGATATGCGAATCGTGACAGAGACGATGGGCAAGCTGACCGCGAAGCTGCATGCCCGTGCAGATCGGGATGTGCAAAGCGGCGTTCTGGATTATCACAGCGAGCAGGCAATCGTTAAAGCGATGGGCAGTGACGAAGAGGCCTTTAGCCGCTTCATTGCAGAGTGGGCGATGTCCTATGCGGATCAAGTGGAGCAGGATTATGGGCTGTTTGTAGATTGGCTGGGCAATAAGTCCAATGCGGACTAGCGGATAGTGTGCTCCGCAACAGCTGCCAAGCGTGGAGGCAGACGGGAAAACAGGTTGGAAGACAGAAAAATAAACCTACTAATAGGAGTGTGCATTCATGTCTATTTACACTTATCAAGCGGATACGATAACAGGAAAGACGGTTAGCCTGGAGGATTATAAAGGCAAGGTTGTTATTATTGCTAATACGGCAAGCAAATGCGGCTTTACGCCACAATATGCTGATTTGCAAAAGCTTTATGAGCAGTACAAGGATCAAGGTCTGGAAATACTCGGATTCCCGAGCAATCAATTTGGCGAGCAGGAGCCGGGCGAAAACTCGGATGTACAAAGCTTTTGCCAGCTGAACTACGGCGTAACCTTCCCGCTGTTCGCGAAGACGGATGTGCGTGATGAAACAGCACACCCGCTATTCAACTATTTGACGGCAGAGGCGCCGTTTAACGGGTTTGATACAACGGAAGCAAGCGGCAAAATGCTAAGCGCATTTTTGACCGAAAAGCTGCCGCATTTTATGGATGGAGACTCGATCAAATGGAACTTCACCAAGTTCCTCATTGACCGTGAAGGCCGTGTCGTCAAGCGTTTCGAATCGACCGAGGAGCCGCTCAGCATGAAGGAAGATATTGAGAAGCTGCTATAAAAATGCTGCAATAAAAAAAGGAAGCGGCCTTCGTCCTAAGTTTCATCGGACGGAGGTCGCTTCCTTATTAAAGCCAGGGAAAGACCTCTGAAAAGGTTTTATATCGTCAATGATTTGGAGCTAGGCTGCCCGTGTCATTCTCCCTTTGATATCCCTCGCTCCTCCCAGCGAACAAGCCGGGGGTTCGCATCAAGAATCGAGGCATAGTGGGCAAGGCTGCGCCATTTGCCATCCGGGTCAAGCTGCATATGCCGCTCATATTTGCGAAGGCGCTCCCCCGCGCATCCTGCCCAGCCGAAATGCTTGATGCGCAGTTCGGTCTGCGCTCCGGGAAGCGCGCAGCAGGTAAGCGGAAGACGAGGCGCATGCTGCGCCCATTGCGGGTAGGCATAATGGTAGCCTGGCAAGTAGCGAGCGAGCGCCACCGTCGGACGTTGATGCAAATTCCACAAGGCATCCTCCCGGTAATGCGTTGCTGAGCCCCAGAAATCATACTTTCGAAAAGCAAACCAGTCGTACTCGCCCTGATTAATCAGGCTCCGCATCTCAGCCTTGGCAGCATCCTCATAAAATTCGTCCGCATCGACCGCAAGCAGCTAATCCGGCTCGGTTTCTTCGGCTGCGCGCCAGAGCATTTGGCGCAGCCGCCATTCGCAGCCGAACAACCGCTCCTCGTTTTCTACCAGCTTCACGACTTTGCGGCTGGCGCTGCATATCGCGACGGTTGCATCGGTGCTGGCATCGTCCACAATGACAATTTCATCGACGAAGCTGGACAGGTCGGCAAGCAGCGTCTCCAAATAACGGCCTTCCTCATTGCGTACCTGCATGATAGCGGTGAGCTTATTGCCTGATATTTTGCGCGGAATACGAAATGGCTCCAAGCCGCTCATGGCTGAACCTCCCTGCCGTGATGGTGCGCCTGCTCCATTACGATGCTATCGAGCTTGGCGAGTTCAATGATGCTGCTAAGTGCTTTGTTGTTAGTCTCCGCCGCGATAAGGCAGCTGTGAATCGCTTCATGGCGCTTGCCCTGCAGCAGCAGCACCGTGCTGGTCATCAGTTGAAACTGCTCGCGTTCAGCTATGCTGCCGAGCGGTTCCTTCGCCAGCAGCAGGTAGGCACATTCCAGTCTGCCGCTTTGCAAATAAAGCTCCGCAAGCAGCCTGCGGGCTTCCGGCTCGGCTTGCTGTGGCTCAAGCAGGGCAATCGCGGAGCGATAATCATCGTTGAGCCGGTACAGCAGCGCCTTGGCTAATAGGCGCTTGCCACCATCCAGCCATCGGAGCAGCCGCTCGCCCTGCCGCTGCTCCTCTTCGGTGAGCGCAGTATACAGATAGGTGCGCACCGCATCATCCGTCAATCCCAGCTCGAGCTGCATGGCGGAACGAAACCGATAAATATGCTGCAGCGCCTGCTCGCGCCCATCCAGCACTGCTTGCTCGAAGGCGGCGAGCAGCTCGCTCTGCGCTCGCAAGCTTTCGCCGATCAAGTAACGGTATAACGCATGGGAAAAAAGCTGATCCGCCAGCCGCTCTTTTCCTGCAGCAGACGGGCCAGCCGCACGCGTCTTGTCGGCTTGCTCCTCATGCCAAATCGCGCGGTAGCGCTGCTGCAGCCGTATGAGCGTCTTCGAGGCATAGCCGTCCAAATGCCATTCAATCGCTTGTCTCGCCAGCAGATCGGACGTTTCGTCGGTGCCATCAAGCAGAAAAACATCGTCACGGCAAAAGGCCTGCTCCAAATAATATGCCTCCGTATAGGCAATGACGAGCGTCGCCCGCGCGCACAGCCAACTGCGGTAGGAGCGCCATCGCTCTTCTTCCTGGGGCTCTGAATCGGGAAAGTAGGCAATCAGGCAACGCGTTGCCAGCGGTGCTGCAATATGCGTCCAGCAAGGATGGAGCACTAGCGCGCAAGTGCTGTCCCAATCCAGCTCAGGCAGACGAGCGAGCGATAGGGGAGCAATTGCTGCGGCGATTGCCCAGTCAGGGAGCGCATCCTCGGCGACCATGTAGATTTGGCGCTGCTTTCCGAGCTTAGCCAGCCAATCGCGCTCCGCCGCCGGGAACGCTCCAAAACGGCTGTAGGGAAAAATAACGATCGGCTTCCCAGTCATGATGTCTTCACCATCCGTTCAGGTTGCCCCAGCCTCTGGCAGCGCACGCCGTGCCGCGAGCAAATACATGATTAATAGAACCTATGAAAACAAAGGTTGATCACATGCCATCTATTTTATTATCCGGTCCGATGATCTTATAATTTTGCGGGATTTTGTGTATTATAGAAAGATATCTATTTTTCGTGGGAAAGGTTGGTCACAATGGAAAACAACGTGGACACAAAGCTGTCATCCTCTAACTTTATAAAAAATATTGTGAGCGAAGATTTGAAGACCGGCCATGTCCAGGAAATCGTGACGCGCTTTCCGCCGGAGCCGAATGGCTATTTGCATATTGGACATGCGAAGTCGATTTGTCTGAATTTTGAGCTGGCTGACGATTTCAAAGGCAGAACGAATCTGCGCTTTGACGATACGAACCCGGTCAAGGAAGATACCGAATACGTCGATTCGATTCAAGAGGACGTGAAGTGGCTGGGCTTTGATTGGGACGAGCTTCGTTTTGCCTCGGACTATTTCGAAGAGCTTTACAATCGGGCGGTGCTGCTCATTAACAAAGGCAAAGCATACGTATGCGACTTGTCCGCCGAGCAAATTCGCGAGACTCGTGGAACGCTGACGCAGCCGGGACAAAACAGCCCTTACCGTGAGCGCAGCGCAGAAGAAAATCTCGATCTGTTTGCCCGTATGCGTGCCGGAGAATTTCCTGACGGCTCCAAGGTGCTGAGAGCAAAGATCGATATGGCTTCGCCGAATATTAATCTGCGTGATCCGGTGCTGTACCGTATCGCTCATGCCCACCATCATCGGACTGGCGATGCGTGGTGCATTTATCCGATGTACGATTATGCGCATCCGATCAGCGATGCGATTGAAGGCATTACCCATTCCATCTGTACGCTGGAGTTCGCCGATCACCGCCCGCTCTATGATTGGGCGGTCGCTGAATGCGAGATGCCGGCGGTGCCTCGTCAATACGAGTTCGCTCGTCTGAACGTTACTAATACCGTGATGAGCAAAAGAAAGCTGAAGCAGCTTGTGGATGAGGAAGTTGTAACTGGCTGGGATGATCCGCGCATGCCGACGATTAGCGGTCTGCGCCGCAAAGGCTTTACAGCGGAAGCGATTCGCGCCTTCTGCCGCGAAATCGGGGTTGCCAAGGCGAACAGCACGGTCGATGAGCGGATGCTGGAGCATTTTATCCGCGAGGATCTTAAGCTTAAGGCGCTTCGTACGATGGCTGTATTGCGACCGCTCAAAGTCGTCATTACGAACTATCCAGAAGGCCAAACCGAGCTGCTGGATGCAGAAAATAACGCCGAGAACGAAGAAATGGGCATGCGCCAAATTCCGTTTGGCCGCGAGATTTATATTGAGCAGGACGATTTTATGGAAAATCCGCCAAATAAATATTTCCGCCTGTTCCCTGGCAATGAGGTGCGTTTGAAGCATGCATATTTCATTACTTGCCAAGAGGTTGTGAAAAATGAAGCCGGCGACGTTATTGAGCTTCGCTGCACATACGATCCGGCAACGAAAAGCGGCTCGGGCTTTAACGCCCGCAAGGTGAAGGGAACCATTCACTGGGTTGAAGCGTCGCAGGCGGTGCCTGCGGACTTCCGCTTGTTCGAGCCTCTGATTACGAATGAAGCAGAAGAGGATGGCAAGCCATTCCTTGAATGCATCAACCCGAACAATCTGGAGCTGCTTCAAGGCTTCGTAGAGCCGAACATGAAGGATGCCGAAGGACAGGCGAAGTTCCAGTTTTTCCGCCACGGCTATTTCAATGTGGATCCGAAGGATACGACGCCGGAGAAGCTTGTTTTCAACCGCATCGTTTCGCTGAAAAGCTCTTTCGATCCAGCGAAAGCATAATAACAGCGGTCGAGCAATAGGATAAGCCGTGAATGCCTGCCTTATGGGTGGTGTTCGCGGCTTTTTGCTTTTTTTGAGCCGCAAGCAGGAATTTGTCACTTTTTGGTGAATTTTACCTAGTGGCTGCTGCGAAAAAAAGAAAGCACAAAAACATAACTAGGAGCTGAAATGATGAAAAAATTGGAAATTAAAGGGATAGGTACGGTCAGTGCTTTTAAAGCGACGGCGTATATGATGATTATTCCTTCTGTGCTGTTATTTTTACTCGGTATTATTTTTACATTGATAGGAGTAGTCGCTCAAGAGCCTACCTTACTGGCAATAGGAGTTCCGTATATACTGATGCCGGTTTTTCTAATCGGAATTTATGGTGCAATTAGTATGTTGGTTGCTCTTTTGTACGGCGTATTGGCCAAGAAATTCGGCGGCTTGGAGCTGATCGTCGAAGAGAAGACAGAGCTGGATTTAACGAAGGGGCCAGCAGGAAACGGCTATGCGCCGGGGCCGCAGTCCAATTTTAGCCCGTCCAGCAGCCCAATTAACAGCCCGTTCAACTCTGGAAGCGCGAGCCCGCAATCCAATATGACGCCGCCTCCACTGCCCAATCTGCCTACAGGCCCTGATCAAAACAACAATACGTAGGTGCCGTTTGGATTCATTGCCTCTATTCGAAATAGGAGTCCGAAAATAATCTCAACCATGAAATCCTTCTGATCTGCAAGAAGGATTTTGTTTTGTTCTCTTAGATGCTGGGTGTCCAGTTCAACCAATAAACGAAAATAGGGGGATTACATTTGGATACAACGATTGTAAGAGAAGCACAGCGAGTGGCAGCTTTGGCGGCGAGGGAGGCAGGAGCGCTGCTGAAAAAGCTTTTTGAAAAGCTGGATTCCAGTGCCTTTCAGCATAAAGACGACTCCGGCGACTTGGTGACCGAAGCCGACCACAGGGCGGAAGCGATCATTTTGGGCAAAATTAAGCAGGCGTTTCCGGGACATCAAGTGATTTCGGAGGAGGCGGGGGACAACCGCTTGGCCAGTGACTGGCTGTGGTTGGTTGATCCGTTGGATGGGACGAATAATTTCGCGGTCGGGATGCCGTTATTTGCCGTATCCATTACGCTCATGTATCAGCGCGAAGCGGTTATGGCGGTCATTTATGAGCCGCTGACGGACCGCTTGTATGAGGCGGTGGCAAGCGGCGGCTTTCGCTGCAATGGGCGAATCATTCGAATGGGCGAGCCGCGTCCCTTCAAGAGAGCGACGGTCGGCTGGATTCAAGGGCATAAAGTACAGCAGGAGCAGCGGGCAGTAAGGCTGCGCCAGCATATTGATGCAAACACGAAGCGAATGATGCGGTTGTGGGCGCCTACCTTGCAATGGAGCATGCTGGCGAAGGGCGATTTGGATGCGATTATTTTGTACAACTCGGAGGGCGAGGATCTTTATTCGGGGATGCTTATGGTGCGCGAGGCTGGCGGCGTCATTACCGATTATGATGGCAGGCCATTCGCGGGCATGAGCAGTGAGCCATACCTCATTGCATGCCATCCGCAGCATTTGCCTTTTTTTCGCGGGCTTGTGCATAATGGTCTTGTTGGGAAGTAAGCGAAGCTGATTTACGAAACCGCTAGACCAAGCTGGCAGCAGCAGGAGGTTTACGAAATGAATCTATCTATTCAAGCAGGGTTAATAGGGCTTTGTATTGGGGATGCATTAGGCGTTCCTGTGGAGTTTTGCAATCGAAAGGCACTAGAGAAAGCACCTTTAACGGACATGGTCGGTTATGGCTCGCATCAGCAGCCGCCGGGCACTTGGTCGGATGATGCTTCCTTGACCTTATGTCTGGTGGAGAGCCTTGCTTATTGCAAAAGCGTAGAGGTGCATGATATTGCGAGCCGCTTCGTGGAATGGAAGCGGGGCGAGCGCTGGACGCCGCATGGCGAGGTATTTGATATTGGCATAGCGACTAGCGAGGCGATCGACCGTCTTGCGCGTGGGGCAGAGCCTGAATTGGCGGGCGGCAGCGGCGAATACAGCAATGGCAACGGTTCATTGATGCGTATTTTGCCGATGGCCTATTGGATGCATGATGCTAGCATAGAGGAACGGTCGGCTGCGGTTGGCAGGGTTTCATCGCTAACCCACAGGCATCCTATATCGATTATGGCCTGTGTCTATTACACGGAGTATGCCGTGCAATTGTTGAAGGGCCACAGCCCTCAGGAGAGTTATGCGGCAACGAATCGGACAATCCAGCTGTTTTATGCGGGCCACAGCGATCTGGATCGTTTTGAACGTCTGCTTAGCGGGCAGTTGGCAAGCCTGAAGGAGGACAGCATTGCTTCGTCAGGCTATGTCATGCACACGCTGGAAGCCAGCATCTGGAGCCTGCTGACGACCGACAGCTTTGATGCAGCGGTACTTCGCGCTATTAACTTGGGTGAGGATACGGACACGACAGGTGCGGTAACAGGCGGTCTTGCAGGCATCTATTATGGTCTGTCGTCCATTCCCTCGCATTGGCTGGAGCAGCTTGCGCGAGCGGATGAGCTATTTCAGCTATGCGACAGCTTTAACGAAGGGCTTGCAGAGCCGAAGCGATAGGGCTATTTGGGGCTGGCTAGGCTTCCCCAGCTCCAAATATAAATAACCGCCGCCGATTTCCTTAGCTCTACCTAGGGGGCGGCGGTTTTGCGTATCAATGGCTCGTTGCTTTAGTAAAGCGATTGCGCGGCAGCGGCAGGTTAAAATGCTCCCGCAGGGTAGCGCCTTCATATTCAGTGCGGAAAAGGCCGCGCTGCTGCAAAATCGGCACGACAAGGTCGACAAACAGCTCCAGCCCATCCGGCAGCAGCGGAGCCATGAGCATAAAGCCGTCAGCCGCCTGCTCGGCGAACCATTCCTCCAAAGTGTCCGCGATTTTCTCGGCGGTGCCGACGAGATGATCCCCGCTGAACGAGCCTGTGAGAAAGGAATACACCTCGCGCAGCGTCGGGTTTTCCCTTGCAATAACTGGCTGGTGCTTGAGGTAGTCCGTTTTGTTCAGCTTAATGCGGTCGAGCCCGACCTCGCGAGCGCGTGATTCCAGCGTATAGCCAGAGAAATCGATTGCCTGAAAATAATCCGCCAGAAAGCCGATGCCCTGCTCCTCTGTAATCAACGCTTCAAGCTCCTTAAGCTTCGCCCGCGCTTCCTCCTCGGTATCGCCAATAATCGGCGATATGCCTTGCAAAATATATATATCCTCAGGTGCGCGCCCCCATTTAGCAGCTTTCCCTTTAAACGATTGATAGAATGCCTGTGCTTCCTCCTTGCTGTGCTTGATAGAGAAGATGACTTCCGCCGTTCGCGAGGCGAAGTCCTGCCCGGCCTCAGAGCTTCCGGCCTGCACGAGCACAGGATGCCCCTGCCGCGAGCGGCTAATATTTAGCGGCCCTTCCACCGAGAAAAACTCGCCTTGATGCTGAAGCCGATGCAGCTTCTCCTTGTGGAAAAACTGCCCTGATTTCTTGTCGCGGACGAAGGCATCGTCCTCCCAAGAATCCCATAACCCTTGCACAACCTCGAGAAATTCCTCCGCCCGCTTGTAGCGAAGACTATGCTCGAAATGCTCATCCCGACCAAAATTGCGCGCCGTATTCCCTGACAGATCCCTTGTAGTTACGATGTTCCAGCCAACCCGCCCCTTGCTGATCTGATCGGCAGACAGAAGCAGCCGAGCCAAATTGAACGGCTCAATATAAGAGGTTGAGGCGGTGGCGACTACGCCGATATGCGTCGTGGCGCATGCTAAAGCTGTAATCAGTGTGATCGGCTCGAACCGGTTTAGTATGTTTGGATGAGACTGCTCATTAATCGCCAGGCTGTCCGCGATAAAAGCGATGTCGAATTTCCCGCGCTCAGCGGTTTGGGCGAGCTTCCGGTAATAGTCGATATCGATGCTGGCATCCGGCTGTGCATAGGGATGGCGCCAGCCCGCCACATGCATGCCTGTGCCAACCAAATAAGCAGATAATTTTATTTGCCGGCTTTTTCCCGCAGTTTGTTGGGACATGTCAAGCTCCTCCTTGATAAATATGTATAATATAAGTGAACAGGGTGGAATAGTTTGCTTTAATTTATCACCTTCATTTTCTAGCGTCAATCCCGATTATTGCCAAAAAAAGAAGTTGACACCGCCAGGCAATTGCTTTAAATTTATAAATCAAATAGGAATAGTTGGTTTTTGGGCGATCAGCCCATAACTAGTTGACCAGAACACTGGAAACTAAACTCTCCACCGAGCAGATTGAACGGTGCTGAAGTTTGGTTTTTTTTATTTAAATATAGGAAAGTATATGATTTCGCCATACTTTCTCTATATTTCTCGGACTGAAACGCGCCGCGCCGCCAAAGGACGGTGACAGGTGACAGCCGTTTCACCTTATCAGGGAGGAGAGGAGTTTTTCCGCATGATCGTCATAAAGGATTTGCACAAAACCTATACAAGCGGAAGCAGCACGATTACCGCCTTGAATGACATTAATCTGACGATTGATAAGGGGGATATATTCGGCATTATCGGCTTTAGCGGGGCAGGCAAATCATCATTGATCCGCTGTCTGAACCGGCTCGAGGAGCCTGATTCGGGCTCGATCGAAATTGGCGGCAAGGTGCTGACGGATCTGTCTGGCAAGGAGCTGCGGCTGGCTAGGCGGAAGATTGGAATGATTTTTCAACAGTTTAATTTGCTGGATTCACAAAATGTGTTTCAAAATGTCGCGTTTCCGCTTCAAGTGGCCGGTTATCCAAAGCCGTTCATTCGGGAGCGCGTGCGGGAGATGCTGGAGCTGGTCGGGCTGACCGACAAGGAGCATATGTATCCGTCCCAGCTCAGCGGCGGCCAGAAGCAGCGGGTGGGCATTGCCCGGGCGCTTGTGAATGAGCCGGATGTGCTGCTCAGCGATGAGGCGACCTCGGCGCTTGATCCGCAGACGACCTACTCCATTCTGGAGCTGCTCCAGGATATTAACCGCAAGCTGAAGCTGACTATCGTCTTAATTACACACGAGCTGGATGTGCTTCAGCATATTTGCCGCCATATGGCGGTCATCGAGCATGGCTCTATCGTCGAGACAGGGACGGTCGACAAGCTGTTTATGAACCCCGTCAGCTACACCGCCCGGCGTTTCGTCAGCATCATCGATTATTATCGTGACAAACGGTCGATCATGGAGGGGCTGGGAGCAGGAATATGAGAGATGATCTGTTCGAGCTGCTATGGGAGGGACTGCTGAAGACGCTGTATATGGTTGCTTGGTCTTCGGTATTTGCTTTAATCATTGGCATTTTGCTAGGCATTACGCTAGTCGTCAGCGAGAAGGGCGGCATTTTGGAGGCGCCGATCATCAATAAAATCATTGGGACGGCGATTAATGGCGTGCGCTCGCTGCCCTTTATTATTTTAATCGTGCTGCTGCTGCCGTTGTCCCGGCTAATTGTAGGCACCTCGCTTGGCCCGACAGCAGCCATCGTCGCTTTATCGATTGGGGCCTCGCCGTTTCTAGGCCGCATTATTGAAAACTCCTTAAAGGAGGTGAGCGCGGGCAAAATAGAAGCGGCCAAAGCGATGGGAGCGACGCCGCTAACCATTATATTCCGCGTGCTGATTCCCGAAGCGCTTCCGGCGCTTGTTCGGGGGATGACCATCGCTGTCATTGCGATTACGGAATTTACAGCGGTAGCAGGAGCGATTGGCGCAGGGGGACTTGGCAGTCTGGCGATCCGCTTCGGCTATCAGCGGTTCCGCGAAGATATTTTAATTGCGACTGTTATCGTCATTATTTTGTTAGTGCAGGCGATTCAGCTGTCAGGCGATAGCGTAGCTAAAGCGATTTTGAAAAAGCGTCATCTAGGGTAGCTATAGCGGCCCTCAAACCTAAATAGAGAAAGCAGGAGTATAACCATGAAAACAACGAAATGGACCTTTATATCCGCCCTTATTCTGATGTTCAGCCTTATCATCTCAGGCTGCGGCACCGCAGCAAATAATGCCCCGGCAAGCTCGCCGGAAGCGAGCGCAGCTGCAAGCCCTGCCGAGCAAACCCAGTCGCCGGAAGCTTCTGCTTCGGCTGCCCCGCAAGAGGCAGTTACGCTTAAAGTAGGTGCTGCGCCAGTGCCGCATGCTGAGATATTGGAGTTTGTAAAGCCGTTGCTGAAGGAGCAGGGCGTTAATTTGGAAGTCGTTGTGCTCGATGATGAAGGCCAGCTCAATCCGGCGCTGTTTGAGAAGCAGATCGATGCGAACTACTTCCAGCACGTTCCGTATCTGGACTCGATTAAAGGGGAGAAGGGGTATGATTTTGCGGTAACCGCGAAGGTGCATGTCGAGCCGATTGGCTTTTATTCCGAGAAGCTGAAAGCGAAGGATGACATTGCGGATGGCGCAACGATTGCGATTCCGAACAACCCATCGAATGAATACAGGGCGCTGGTGCTGCTCGAGCAGCAAGGGCTGATCAAGCTGAAGGAAGGCTTGGAAAATACGTACGAGGCAACGCCGAAGGACATCGTAGACAATCCTAAAAATCTCAAGTTTGAGGAAGTGGATTCTGCAACTTTGCCAAGGGTATTGCCTGACGTAGATGGCGCCATTATCAACACGAACCTGGTTTTGGAGGCGGGCATTGATCCGAACAATGCGCTGTTCCGCGAGGATGCAGAATCGCCTTACGCCAACATTATCGTCGTCCGCAGCGGGGATGAGAACCGCGAAGAAATTAAGAAGCTGGATGCGGTGCTCGTGTCGCCCGAGGTGAAAAAGTTCATTCAGGACAAATACGGCGTGGCGGTTGTGCCAGCTTTTTAAAAATAAAAGAGGCCAAACGGCAAGATAAGCTCGGCGAACCCTTGAAAAGTATGTTCCGTACCGCTGCTGCGGGAAAGAACATGCTTTTTTATTTAAACCAGCCCTTCTCCTTAAAACGGGTAATCGCCTCAATTCGATTGCTCACGCCCAGCTTATCCAAAATGACCGAAATATAATTGCGCACGGTGCCATTGGTCAAATAAAGCTGGTCGGCGATTTCCTTCGTATTTTTGCCGTCGGCGATGAGGCCGAGAACTTCCTTCTCCCGTTCGGTGAGCGGGTTTTCCTGCCCGTAGGCGTCGTCCACCAGCTCGGGCGCATAAATGCGGCGGCCTGTCATGACGCTGCGTATGGAGCTCGCCAGCTCCTCGCTAGGGCTGTCCTTGAGCAAATAGCCGCACACGCCGGCCTTGAGCGCACGGTCGAAATAGCCGCTTCTGGCGAAGGTGGTCAAAATGATGACCTTACAGCCTAACTGGCGCATTTCTTCCGCTGCCTCCAGCCCGCTCTTGACCGGCATTTCAATGTCCATAATGCAAATGTCCGGCTTGTGAAGCTGGACGAGCGTGATCGCTTCTTCACCGTTGCCAGCTTTGCCAACCACGGTCATATCATCCTCCAGATCAAGCAGGGAAGCAAGTGCCCCCAGCAGCATCCGCTGGTCTTCGGCGATAACAATTCTGATCATAGCGTGGGCTCCTTTTCCGGCTTCTGGACGACATTGGGCGCTTTAATGACGAGCATCGTGCCGTCTCCGCAAATAATGTCCAGGCTGCCATTAATAAACTCCAGTCTTTCCTTCATGCCCCTAAGGCCATTTCCCCGGTAATAGCTGCGCGACTCCTTGCCGCCTGTAGCAATGCCCGTGCCATTATCCTGAACGCGGACAATGAGCTCTGTGCGGGTCGGTTCAATCTCGACCAGGCACTTGGTGGCGGAGCTGTGCTTGACGATATTAGTAACAGCTTCCTTGAGGCACATGCTGACGACATTTTCGGCAAGCAGTGAAGTGTCGGTATGCGCCGGATCGCCTTCTACAAGAAGCTGAATATCGGCAGCCTTCAAAATTTGCTTTACCCGAAAAAGCTCATCCTCAAGCCGTGTTCCACGCATTTCGGTGACAAGCTCCCGCACTTCCTTGAGCGCGGTGCGCGCCGTTTGGCGCACATCATCGATTTCCTCCTGCGCCTTGGCGGGGTTTTTCTGCATCAGCTTGCCCGCTAGATCGCTTTTCAGCCCTATAAGCGACAGCTTCTGTCCAATCGTATCATGCAGGTCGCGGGCGATCCGCTGCCGCTCCTCCAGCTTGACGAGCTCTGAAATCCGCTTGTTGGCATGCTCAAGCTCCCCTTCGAGCTTGTCCCGCTTGTTGCGGTTGTACGTATTGACCGGAAGCAGAATAACGCCGATCAAGCTAATGAGCACGAAGGGGAACTGGGCGAGAAAGACCGGATTTTGCACAGCCAGCCCAAAGTTGATGCTCAGGAAGGTCGTGACGATATGAATGGAATACAGCGTAAAGAAGCCGATGCGGTTCTGGATATTGCCGATAAAATAAGCGAGAAAAATCGAGAAATACACATAACCGAACATGAGCGTCATCGCAATGGAAATAATAATTTGGATGCTGGTCCAGAAATAAACCTGCCAGCCCTTGGATACGAAGGAAAGCATATAACAGATGAAAAATAAAACGATCATCACAATGCCGGACGTCGCTTGGTAGGGCGATGAGTTGCGGAATATAAAGTAGAAGGGCAGGATGTAGAAAACAACCCATACGTAAGGGCTGATTCCCGTATTTTTATGAAAAATATGATGCCATTTTTGCATATGCGTCCCGCCTTTTTAAATCGCTGTTGCAGCAATGAGAGCTGCTTTGAAGCTATTTTAACATAAAAGAGGCTCGCGCATTTGGTTCCGCGCAGCCTCTTTCGTGCTTGTATCTTCGTACCTGCTAGCCTACGCGCCGAGTATCGAGCTTGGTGCTTGCCGCACGCGGCTTGCGCAGACGGTGCTTCAAGCCTTTAAAGCTGACGAACATTTTATTCTCTTCGTCCCACAGGCGAAAACGCAAGGCAGTCAAGCTTGTTTTAAGAGTAATTGTCGTTGCCTGCTGAAGGGGAACGGAGGAGTTGTGCGCATCCTCCAAATAATAGTTAGGCACTTTCGGGCTCAGGTGATGCACATGATGGAAGCCAATGTTGCCGGTAATCCATTGCAATGGACGGGGAAGCTTGTAATAGGAGCTGCCTTCGACGGCTGCTTTCACGTAGCTCCACTCATCTTCATTTTCAAAATACGTATCCTCGAACTGATGCTGGACGTAGAACAGCCAAATGCCGAACAGTCCAGAGAGAAACATAACGGGCAGCTGTACCATGACAAATGCCTGCCAGCCCAGAAGCCAGCTAAGACCTGCATATAAAGCAACAATTGAAGCATTGATCAAATACGTGTTGAGGCGTTCCTGACGTCTAGCGCCTTTACGGTTGAAACGGTATTGGATCAGAAACACGGCAATCGGGCCAAGGCCAAACATGACGACCGGATGGCGGTAAATCCGATAGAAAAGGCGGCGCAAAGGCGTTGCTGCAATATATTCATCTACGGTCATAATCCAAATGTCGCCAATACCACGCTTGTCGAGATTGCTGCTCGTTGCATGATGGATGGAGTGGCTGTATTTCCACTGTTGGAAAGGGACGAGAGTAATGATCCCTGTAATCGTGCCGACGATAGCATTTGCCCGTTTGCTCTTAAAGAAAGAACCGTGGCAGCAATCATGGCAAATAATAAAGGTCCGAATGACAAAGCCTGCAGTAATTAAGGAAAAAACGATCGTGAGCAAATAGGAGATCGGCATGACGGCATACGCCGCGTACCAGAAAAAGCCGAGTGGGAGTAAAGTATTGATTAATTGTTGTATGCTGGTTTTCATATTCACTTTTTCGTAAGGGGCAAGGCTCTTTTTCAAGCTCGCTTGCTTGGCTTTCTGATCCATAATGAAGCTCCTCCTTCAATAACGGGATGTACGTCCTTTGTTCAAGGTGCCTGCATCCTGCTAGCTATATTTATATTGTAAAGAGAAACGTCATGCGCCATAAGTCATAAACGTCAGTTCAGCTATATGACATATGTCATATGAAAGCGCGGCTGCATACCCATAAATGCATGTTTTTAACAAAAATTTTGCAGGGAATGGATTAGGTGGACTGTATCTGGACGGATAGGGTAAGCGGTTAGCGTTTGTATAAGAAAATTGTAGCGTATGTGCATTGTAGGCAGGACGGGCGATGGGCTACACTTGATCAAGTTGTTTGATAATGATAATCACTGATTTAGAGGGGAGTCGAACAGAGATGTTGCGATGGGGGAAAAAGAGGTTTAAAAGTAAAATGACGGCGCTCATGTTAGTGGCGTTAGCCGTTATCATAGCGCTCGCGGGTTGCGGTTCGCAAGGCGAGACAGCTGTTAATAAGGGGGCTAGCGATGCAGCGGCCACTGTTAGCCCATCTCCTGCGGCAGCGGATGAGCCGGCAGCTGCGGAGCAGGAAGCGGAAACGCGAGTGCTCCAGGACGAGTTTGGCGAGGTAACAGTTCCGGCGCATCCGAAGCGCGTAGCGGCACTTTATTTGGAGGACTATTTGACGGCGCTTGGCGTAACGCCAGTTGTCCAGTGGTATCACCCGCTTTGGGGAACGCAGGAATATTTGAAGCTGGATTTGCCGACGTTTGATATTACGGGCGATATTGAAGTGCTGCTTGATATGGAGCCGGACTTGATTATATTGGACGGCTGGGCAGACAAGGCCAAATACGATTTATTTTCTAAAATAGCGCCTACCTACCGGCTGCCAGAAAATATTTTGTTTGATTCTAAAGCGATTTTGACCACCATTGCAGATGTAATGAATATGAAGGAACAGGGAGAAACGGTGATTAATGCTTACGAGCAGAAAATAGCCGATGCCAAGGACAAGCTCAATACAGCGCTTGGCGATGAGTCCGTAGCGGTCATACGTTTGAATGTCGATGATAGTACGTTCGCGCTGTTCGGTGTGAACAACCGTTTTATTGGCTCTCTATACTCCCAGTTGGGTCTTACGCCAAATACATGGTCGAAGGAAATGGAAGAATTTCAACAGGTTTTATCAGAGGAAAGCCTGCCGGATCTGGATGCCGACCACATTATTATTTTACTGTCCAACGGAACTTGGGATTCACCTGAAAATCAGGAAGCGCTGAAGCTTCTGGACAGCAGTATGTGGAAGGCTATTCCCGCAGTGAAGGCAGGGCATGTACACCGAGTGGAAAGATCGTATTGGCAATCTGGTGCGATAACAGCAAATTCGATGAAAATTGATGATATTTTGAAAATGTTCGTGAAATAAGCAGCGCTCTAGCAAGTGCGCTATTCAAGAAATAAAGAGGGAAGGCCCATCGGTGCATTGATGGGCTTTCTTTTTTCATTTATACTAGTTGTGAAAATCATTCTCATTTACTTTGGCATGTGCGGGCATAACGCGTGCTGTTTGCCAAAACATCCTAAGGGGGATATGAAGTGAGCAACGAGGGGAATAAGCCGCAGCTGCGCCATGCAATTTTCTATAGGCTGGCTGCGATACAATATAGGAACGTAAAAAATGGGCAGGAGCAGGTGCTGCCCACCGCTGATGAACATATCATCATGATAGTGACGGGTGGATCGGGAACGCTGTACGTGAATAGAGAGCAGCATGCTCTGGGCCATGGAGCCTGTTTTATTTTTGGCCCGGGTACGAGGATGGAGTTTGCAGCTGGTGGTTTTGAGGGCGGAGAAGAGGGGGTGTCGTTCTACTATATTGCCTTTGATGGAATTGGAGCGGAACCGGGGGAAGCCTCCTTTCCATGTCTGGGCGAGGTATCCTGCAAGCCCTTCTCCTACTGCATGAGTGAGCTGCAGGCGCTCCATGATAAGCGGGACGTGGAGGACGAGCTGGAGGCTTTCCGTCATGCGATCCGATTTCAGCAGCTTTTATTGTTCATCATGCAGCAAAACTTGCCTCTGCGCACAGAAAGCGGCGAAAGGCGAGCGATGGAACAGTCCATTGCCCATATTCGGCAAAACTTCCGGGAAGAGCTGACGGTAGACAAGCTTGCTGACCATGCAGGCATCGTGCGCTGGCGCTATTCCCGTCTATTCAAGGAGCTGACAGGCGAAATTCCGCTGCATTATTTGAATGGCGTACGTGTGGAGCAGGCGAAAAAGCTGCTGGCAAGCACGGATGAACGGCTGTTCAGCATCGCGCAAAGCGTCGGCTACAGCAATGAATATTATTTTAGCCGCCGCTTCAAGCAGTCGGTTGGCCTTACACCGGGCCAATATCGCCGCCATCAGCGGGAAAATATTCGGGTCTTTGCCCCTTTCATCGAGGATTATTTGCTGGCGCTTGGCGTTAGGCCCATTATGCAATTCACCCACGATCATTGGGGGCGGCAGGAATATCTTGGCCTCGATGATGTGCCAGAATTTAATGTGGTCACCGATAACGAAGCGACATTATCTGGCTTTGCGCCGGAATTTATTTTGATGGATACGGGCATTGAACGTTGGGGCATGGACAAGCTCACCAGCCTTGCTCCGAGCATTCAGCTTTCCTATAAAGGCGAGGAGTGGCGTACAACGCTGCACAGCATTGCGGATTTGCTCGGGAAGGCTGAGGAAGTAAGCCCTGTTATTGCTGATTATGAAAATAAAGCAGCAGCCGCAAAGGCGAAGCTGCTGCGGGTGGTGAAGCGGCAGACGGTCGCCTGTTTGCGTTTGTCAGCCGATAGAGTGCAGTTATATGGCGGTCCTGACCATGGCTACACCGGCCCGGTGCTTTACCGCGATTTAGGACTGAGCCCGCATTCGCTCGTAGAAAAACTGGCTAAAGGGCTGCGGTTCGTTGAGCTGACGATGGAGGAGCTGGCGCTGCTTGACGCTGACCATTTGTTTATTACAATTGATCCGACTGCAGGCAGGCAGATCGAGCTGCTGCATTCGCCTCTCTGGCGGTCGCTGCCCGCTGTGCGCAACGGCAGCGTGCATGAGGTCGATTTTTTGTCGTGGATGAATTATGGCGTGCTGTCCCACCATCGAAAAATCGACGATGTGCTGCGCGTATTGTGTTAAACTGGTGATATTATGACGCTAAGGAGAGCGGTTTATGGCAGAGGAAACGTATCGAATTCGCGATGCTGTGCAAGAGGATTTGCCCGGCATTGTAGCTATATATAATTCAACGGTTGCGTCGCGCCAGGTGACAGCGGATTTGGAGCCTTCAACGGTAGAAGCGAAGCAGGCTTGGTTTGACGAGCATGCGCCGGATACTCGGCCGCTTTGGGTGGTGGAAGAGGACGGAGAGCTGCTGGCTTGGTTCAGCTTTCAGTCGTTTTATGGCCGTCCTGCTTATCAGGCGACAGCCGAAATCAGCATCTACATAGCGGAGCAGCATCGTGCGCGCGGATTGGGAAGCATGCTGCTGAAGCATGCACTTGAGGCATGTCCGGCGCTGCATATTCGGACGCTGCTCGGCTTTATTTTTGCCCACAATGCTCCTAGCCTTGGCTTGCTCGGCAAGTTCGGCTTTGAGCAATGGGCGTACATGCCGAAAGTGGCGGAGCTGGATGGGGTGGAGCGCGATTTGGTTATTATGGGGCTCCGCGTTGGAGAAAGGACGAAAGGGGAAAAATGATGCAGCAAGGAAATTGGAAATATTGGTTTCGCGTATGGATTCATCCCCGTCAGACGGTTAGGCATTTTCTCAAACATCCGGGACCATTCTGGCCGCTTGTTGTAATTGCTTTATTCAGCGGCATCTTTCAGTTTTTGGATACCGGCGCGGATAATTCGTGGGGTAATCATATTTATTTGGGCTTGATATTGCTGCTGGCGGTTTTAGTTGGCGCACCGCTTGGAATCGGGGGATTATTTTTATCCGGCGTTTTGTATAAATGGGTGGGCTCATGGTTCGGCGGCACTGCCACCAGGCATCAGATGTACATTGCATTTGCCCGTGGCGTTTTGGCGCCTTCCGTATTAATCGGACTGCTTTGGATTCCGCAGTTTGTGCTATTAGGAAGAGGGAGCTTTACCGATACGCTTGTATATTCGGGTGGACTGGCCTCAGGGCTTGACCTTCCAGGCGGCGTGCTGATGACTCTTAGCCTGCTGTTCGCTATTATCAAAATTGTCTTGAGCATATGGGTGTTCATTATTATGCTGCATGCGGTCGGCGAGGCCCATCAGTTTTCGGCTTGGCGCGCACTTGGCGTTTCATTAATTATTACGGTAGCTATAATCGTACTTGTAATGATTCTTGTATTGCCTTTTTTAGTCATTGGCATAATCGCAAATTAGTGGATGCATTCGGCATCAAAATGTTTTATGCTGAATGAGGATGAATAAAGCGGACAAACGGCAGGGGCCGTTAATCGAAAAGAAGGGAGCTTGACTCATGAGTAAGTTCTGGAGCCCACTTGCGGCATCGCTAGTACCTTATGTGCCGGGCGAACAGCCAAAGGATAAGCAATACATTAAACTCAACACGAATGAAAACCCATATCCGCCTTCACCGAAGGTGATCGAGGCGATCCAAGCGGCGGCTAATGAGGATTTGCGCTTATACCCTGATCCGACGAGCGGAGCGCTGGTGCAGTCGCTGGCTGCTTATTTTAAAGTTTCCCCGAGCCAGGTTTTTGTAGGCAATGGCTCCGATGAGGTGCTGGCGTTTGCTTTCGCAGCATTCTTCGATCCTGCAAAGCCGGTGCTGTTTGCCGATATTACATACAGCTTCTATAAAGTGTATGCCGAGTTTTACGGGCTGCAGGCGGATTTAATTCAACTGGATGAGCAGTTCCGTATGCCGCTGGAGCAATTTAATATGCGTGAAAATGGCGGCATTGTCATTCCGAACCCGAATGCTCCGACAGCGATGCTTGTTCCAGTTGACGAGTTCCGCTCGATACTTGAGCATAACCGCGACCAAGTCGTCATCATTGACGAAGCTTATATTGATTTCGGCGGCGAATCGGCCGTTAAGCTAGTTTGTGATTATCCGAATGTGCTCGTCATTCAGACGTTATCGAAGTCGCGTTCGCTTGCCGGCTTGCGGGTAGGCTGGGCAATCGGAAGCGAGGAGCTTATCGACGGCCTTAATCGTGTGAAAAATTCATTCAACTCCTATACAATCGACCGCTTAGCGCTTGCAGGTGCTGTTGCCGCTATAGAAGATGATGATTATTTCCAGGAGATTACGGCCAAAGTGAATCAGACTAGAGATCAGACGGCTGTGCGTCTGCGGGAACTCGGCTTTGTCGTGACCGATTCCACAGCCAATTTTCTATTCATTTCTCACCCTGACCAAGCGGCGGAGCACCTTTTTCAAAAGCTGCGCGAGCAGGGCGTACTCGTTCGGTATTTCAAGCAGCCTCGCATTGATCAATATTTGCGGGTAAGTATTGGTACGGATGAGGAAATGGATGTTTTTCTTAACGTAATCGCTGATATTGTAAAGTCGTAATGACTGAGGAAAATCGCTCGTCGTTCGGCCCTGCTATGCGGAGGGTAATACTTCTTAGCTTAATTTTCTCGTTAATCGGCAATACTTTGTATTATGCGACAGCGTACAGCATGACGGTTTTGAATGGCGTAATTACCTTGCTGGTCCTGATTGGCGTACTTTATACGATAACCATCGTTCGAAGCTTTAGCGGTCGCTATTGGTATTTTCCGCTATTTATTCCGGTGCTTTGGGTACCCGTTACGGTCATTTTAACGTATGGGCTGGGGCTATTGTTCCCTTTATCCGATGAAGTGACATCCAGAGGTTTGCTCGTTATTTATATTCACGGGCTGAATTTATGCACGGTGGCCGCATCGGCTTTTATGGGAATGTTTGTTAAAGGCTTGCTTTACATTTTGGGTCGAATGAACAAGGAATAAAAGGCGAATAAGCCTATTTCCTTTTTATTAAATTTTCGTGCTATAATGGTGACAAGTGACTGGTTCGGATCTTTTTAGTTTGATGTATATTAATCGTCGTCAGTCTTATAAAATAGGAGGATTATTTTGAATAACAGAACAGAAAACAAACTATCCATTTTTGCCTTGGGCGGCGTAGGTGAAATTGGGAAAAATATGTACGCAGTACAATACGCTAACGATATTATTGTCATTGATTGCGGTTCCAAGTTTCCCGATGAAGAGCTGCTGGGCATCGATATTATCGTGCCGGACATTTCTTATTTAATCGAGAACAAGGACAAGGTCAGAGCGCTGCTTATTACGCACGGCCATGAAGACCACATCGGTGGATTACCTTATATTTTGAAGCAGCTTAGCCTGCCTGTCTACGCAAGTCGTCTGACAATGGGACTGATCGAAGGCAAGCTGAAGGAAGCTGGCCTGCTTGGCGCAACGGAAAGACATCTGATTCATGCGGAATCCGAGCTGAAATTCGGGACGCTAACTGCAAGCTTTTTCCGTACGAACCACAGTATTCCAGATTCCCTCGGTGTTGTACTGGATACGCCTGAAGGTGTCGTTGTACACACAGGCGACTTCAAGTTTGATCAGACGCCGGTTAATGATCACCATGCTGATCTTCACCGCATGGCTGAAATTGGCCGCAAGGGCGTGCTGGCGCTTCTATCGGAGAGTACAAATGCAGAGCGTCCGGGCTTTACGCCTTCGGAAAGAAACGTCGGAGCGAACTTCATAGACGCTTTCCGCAAAGCAGAGCGCCGTGTTATCGTATCGACGTTCGCATCGAACGTATACCGTTTGCAGCAAGTTATCGACGCGGGTGTCGCAACGAACCGCAAGCTGGCGATTATTGGCCGCAGCATGGTCAATATGATTACGATTGCTTCTGAGCTAGGCTATTTGAATATTCCAGACGGGATGCTTATTGAAACGAATGAAGTGAACCGTTATGCTGACAATCAGGTCGTCATTTTGTGCACGGGCAGCCAAGGCGAGCCGATGTCGGCGCTTACGCGCATGGCGCGTTCCAATCACCGCCAGATCGAAATTCTGGAGGGAGATACGGTCATCATTTCCGCAACGCCGATTCCAGGCAACGAGCGGAGCATTGGCCGTACTGTAGACGAGCTGTTCCGCCTTGGAGCGAACGTGATCTACGGTCAGGGCGCTGCTACAGGCATGCACGTATCTGGCCATGCCAGCCAAGAAGAGCTGAAGCTGATGCTTCACCTGATGGCTCCGAAATATTTTATTCCGATTCACGGCGAATACAGGATGCAGCTTCACCACAAGAAGCTTGCTGAAGCAGTAGGCGTTGCGAAGGAAAATATTTTCCTTGTCGATAACGGCGAGGTGGTCGAGATTGCGAATGGCCAAGCACGCAAAGCGGGCAAAGTTTCGTCAGGCAATACGTATATCGATGGCCTAGGTATTGGCGATGTCGGCAATATTGTATTGCGCGATCGCAAGCATTTGTCGCAGGACGGCATTCTCGTTGTCGTAGTAACGATCAGCAAGCAGGACAAAACGATTAAATCAGGTCCGGATATTATTTCGCGCGGTTTCGTCTATGTACGTGAATCGGAAGGTCTGCTCGACGAAGCAGGCCGCATCGTATCCCGCACCATTACTAAATCAATTAGCGATAATGTCAACCAATGGACGACGCTAAAATCTAATGTAAAAGACGCGCTCGGACGATTCTTATATGAGCAAACGAAAAGAAAGCCGATGATTCTTCCGATCATCATGGAAGTATAATCGGCGCCTAACCAGTCCACTTCACTTTGCTTAGTGAGCCGATCATTGAATAGATTCATGAACAAGAAGACCGTATAACCGGCCTGTTTCATCAGGCGGCTATACGGTCTTCTTTGCGTTCATTTTAGAGCTGCGGTCTTAATAACGTTCCAATACAAGCTGCGTTTTCAGTCCATCTGCCGGCACGAGCCAGCCGAGGTTGTTCAAGCTGTTAATGAGTGCGGTACGGTTCGTATTAGCGACGCTGTATTCATCTGTTTTGAAGGAAATTTCCACGATTGGCTCAATGCCTGTACCGGCAGCATTGCGGATTGGCCAAATTTCAACGTCTACCTCAAGGCCATTCCAAGTGCCTGTGTGCTTCGTTGTGAGGATAGGGCCGTATGCACGCGAGTTTTGCAGCTGCGTCTTGCCCCAATTGCTTGTCCCCCAGTTTTTCAGCTTGCCTGGCAGCTCGTCGAGCAGCATTTGGCGGGCGGCTGACTCGGATGGAAGTCCGAGCGCGCCGTTTAGCGATTGGCTTACCTTTTTATCGACGGACATGCTGAGCGTCTGCTTGCTGTAGCCCCAATCAATCTCCGCTTTGTAATTGTCATCCGTAATGTCAAAGCCTTCTGTGTTTGCAAGCGTCAGCGCCGCGTCAATATTGCCATTTTGCACAGCATAGCGTTTTTTGTATGTGAGCTCGTAGTTGTTTTTATCCTCTTTTTTGCGAAAACGTGCGTTCCAGCCTGCATCATCCAGACCAAGACTGTTGGTATCGAAATATTCCACATTGGTTTGTCTCGAAGTAGTCAGATTGAACTGGGAGGCAACAGCGGAACTCAGCGTCAAATTGCTGTTCAATACCTGCGTAGAATCCAGCAGCAGCTTGACCTCATAGGATGGGACCATATTCGCTTCCTGCTTTTTTGCCTGTACGGTGTCCGGTGCCTGGAATGCCGACAGCAGCAGCGTCGCACTCAAAACCATCGTTCCTGCTTTCGTTAACCAATGTTTCATTATCTCATCTCCTCTTCATAATGGACCTACAACCTTTACTTTAGGGAGCCATTGTTCGCGAGGAATCAAGCATGGAAACGGATTATGTTAATTTTTCCAATAATTAATGGATGGTGTCGGAGAATTTTTAAAGCTTCTATGGAGGGTATCAATAAATTGTTCGGTCAGCCGGGAGTCATAGCGATCCTTGTTATAGCAGCAATAAATCGAGCGCTGAAAACGGGTATTGGGGATTTTCCGCATAAGCAGCTGTCCCTTTCGAACCTCCTCCTGTACGGAAAGCTCCGAAATAAAAGCAATATGTCCGCCCTGCTGCACCGTCTGCTTGATGGCTTCAATCGAATCAAGCTCAATCGGCCCAATGAGGTCAATGCGGTGATTGTTCAGCCATCTCGTCGTCATTTCCCGCGTACTGGACTGCTCGCCATGAAGCACAAAATTGGCCGTAGCAATAAGACCCGGATTAAGCGTCTCATAAGCTGCGAGATGATGATTAGGAGCAAAAATAACGACCAGCTCATCTTCGCAAATGCTATGGGTGGACAAGGAGGGCTGCTCGAACGGCTCGGAGGAGATGAGGCCAAGATGGATGTCATGGCTCCACAGCTTTTCCTTAATAATAGGCGCTGGCTTCACCAGCACGGAAATTTCAATGCCCGGATGGTGTTTGGAAAAATCGCTTAGCACCTCCGGCAGCACATAGGTAGCCGGGACGTAGCTCGCTCCAATGGTCAGCTTTCCGCGGGCCAGGCTGCCATATTCCATAACGACGCGCTCGGCTTCCTGCGCCAGCTTATTGATGCGCACCGCATAATGAAGCAGCGCCTTGCCGGGTGCGGTCAGCAGCATTTTATCCGCCCGCGCCTCGAACAGCTTGACGCCCATTTCCTGCTCCAGGCTTTTCATATGATAGGTAATGGTCGGCTGCTTGAGATCCAGCTCGTGGGCAACAGGGGTAATTTTCTTATGCTTGTCGAGCAGCTCAATAATTTTCAGCTTCAATAAATTCACAGGCGGTTGCCTCCTACTATCGGATACTTATAAAAGTAGCATAGAAAAATTCGATGAATGTTAAAACAAATCCACTAAAAAGTTAATCTTTCATTTACACAGCTCAAATAAACAACGAATAGTCGGAGGCTATACTGAGGTCAAGCTTAAAGCCTAGCGGACAAGGAAGCCTCGGCTGCCTGCTCCGCCAGTCATTTAATAGACAGGCAGGTTAATGCATATGGGACATATCGTAATGAATCATTTGGAAAAGTCTTTCGGCGCTGTTCACGCGCTGCGGCCTTCCAGCTTATCGATTGCCAAAGGCAGCTTTACGACGCTGCTCGGCCCGTCAGGCTGTGGCAAAACGACGCTGCTGCGAATGCTCGCAGGACTTGAAACGCCGGATGGCGGCGAGATTCATGTGAATGGAGAGTGCTACTATTCCAAAGTGAAGCGGATTAATAGGCCGGCTCATCAAAGGCAATTCGGAATGGTTTTTCAAGACTTTGCGCTTTGGCCGCATATGACGGTGTTTGAAAATGTCGCCTTCGGCCTCCGTGCTGCCGGCATGAAGGCTGGACTACAGGAAGCGGTGCTGGGCGCGCTCCAGACCGTCCGTCTTGGGGGCATGGAGAAGCGTTATCCGCATCAACTGTCGGGCGGACAGCAGCAGCGCGTCGCATTTGCGAGAGCGATCGTTATGAAGCCGCAGCTCGTGCTGTTCGACGAGCCGCTCAGCGCACTGGATGCGCTGCTGCGCGATGAGATGCGGGCGGAGCTGCTCCATCTGGTGAAGGAAGCTGGCGTGACGGCGCTTTACGTCACACATGACCAGACGGAGGCGATGAGCATGTCGGATGAGGTTGTCGTGCTGCAAGGCGGCGAAATTTTGCAGCAGGGGACGCCGGAGCAAATATACAGCGCCCCGGAGCATCCGTTCGTCGCCCGATTCATCGGCAAGTCGAATTGGCTGATGAAGGACAAGTGGATGCTGCGGCCGGAGCATGTGCGCTTTCGGGAGGCGGATGCGGAGGACCACCGCTTTGAGGCGGAGGTGCGGCATGCCAGCTACATGGGCGACCGCTATGAGGTAGAGCTTGAGATGCAGGAGAATCTGGGCATTTGGACGGCCTACTCTCCGTCGAGGCTGCTCGTTGGCGATAAGGTGCAGGTTTACGCCTCGCCGGAGCATGTGCATGAAGTGGTGTCCTAAACGAGTGGGTTACATGTTTTGACAAATAAAAAAATGAGAACAATCGGGAGGCCCTACCAATGAATTTAGCTAAAAAAGGCATGATGCTTGCTTTAACCGCATTTATGGGAGTCAGCTTGGCAGGCTGTGGAGCAGCAGCAAGCAATGGACAAGCAAGCAGTGAGGCGTCTGCGTCACCTTCGGCACCAGCCGCATCTGCAGCAGCAGAGCAGCCGCAGCAAACAGAGGTTAAACTGAGCGGCAGCGTAGTTGTATACAGCGCAGGACCAGAAGGGCTTGCGAACAAAATTAAGGAAGGCTTTGAAGCGAAGACCGGCGTGAAGGTTGAAATGTTCCAAGGCACAACGGGCAAAATTCTGGCCCGCATGGAAGCGGAGAAATCGAATCCAGCGGTTGATGTGCTTGTACTGGCGTCGCTTCCAGCGATGCAAGGACTGAAAGAGGAAGGCATGCTGATGAGCTACCCGGAAGCGGCTAATGCGGACAAGCTAATTGCCGACTGGTCGGATAAAGACGGACAATATTTCAGCTACAGCGCCTCTGCCCTTGGCATTGTGTATAATACTAAGCTTGTACAGACGCCACCAGCTTCATGGGCGGATCTGGCTAAGCCGGAGTGGAAGGGCAAGGTCAACATTCCAGATCCATCCTTGTCTGGCTCCGCACTTGATTTTATTTCCGGCTATTTGAGCGCATCGGGCGATAGCGGCTGGTCGCTATTCGAAAGCTACAAGCAAAACGGCGTAGCGATGGCAGGAGCGAATCAAGAGGCGCTTGATCCAGTCATTACAGGAGCGAAATCCGTTGTAGCTGCCGGCGTCGATTACATGGCGTACAAAGCGAAAGCGGCTGGCGAGCCGGTGGATATTGTTTATCCAAAAGAGGGCAGCGTCATTAGCCCGCGTCCGGCTGCTATTGTCGGCACGACCAAAAACGCCGACAATGCCAAAGCTTTTATCGATTATCTGCTTTCCGATGATGCTCAGCAAATGGTTACTGGCGCGTATTTGCTCCCAGGCCGCTCGGATGTGGAAGCGAAGGATCGCGCAAGTGTGGACGAAATTCCTACCTTCAACGTGAACTGGCAGTGGATGAACGAAAATAGCGACAGCGTAACGACGAAGTTTACCCAATTGTTTAAATAAAGCGAACACCAGCCGCCTGATATCTGCTGCCTTAAGGCATTAGGTATCGGGCGGTGCTGGCAATAGACAGGTAATAGACGGGTGGTCTGACGATGCAATCCTCTTTATTCAAAAACTATGTTTGGCTCGGCATGGGACTGGCGCTGGCGCTTCTCGGCATGCTGGTGCTCGCGCCGCTGCTGATCGTATTCGGCACGAGCTTATATACGGACCAGAAGCTGGATTTGCTTGCTCCGCTGCAAATCATTAGGCAAAGCGAGCTTAGCGAGGTGCTGTTCAATTCGATTTGGCTCGGACTATGCGTCATCGCGGCTACGACGGTGCTAGCTTTCCCGCTGGCTTGGATCATGGCGAAGACGCCGCTGCGCCGCCACAAGTGGCTGGATATTGTGCTGCTGATCCCCTTCATGACGCCGCCCTACATCGGGTCGATGGGCTGGATGCTGTTCATGCAGACGAATGGCTATATGGAGCAGTTCATCCCGGCATCCTCAGCAATCACGCCTGCCTTCTTCAGTTTTGGCGGCATGGTGGCAATTATGAGCCTGCATTTATTTCCGTTTTTGTATTTGCTGCTGCGCAATGCGCTGCTGCAAATCGGCGGCAGCATGGAGGAAGCGGCGGCGGTGCATGGCGGCGGCTTTCTGTACCGCTTGCGGCGCATCGTTCTGCCACTGCTGCTGTCAAGCTACGTCATGGGCAGCCTGCTCATTTTTGTAAAAACGATTGCCGAATTCGGCACGCCCGCCACCTTCGGGCGCAAAATCGGCTTTTACGTTATGACCTCGGAAATCCATAAATATATTTCCAGCTGGCCGATTGATTTTGGCAAGGCGACTTCACTTGCATCAGTGCTGCTCGCGGCTTGTCTTGTAATGTGGTATATCCAAAGCACGATTAGCAGCCGCTACTCGTATCGTTTAGTCGGCGGCAAGGGCGCTATCAAGCAGACAGCGAAGATGAGCCGCTGGGGCCGGATATTGTGCTCGCTGTACATTGGGGTACTGCTTCTTGCCTCTATCGGTATTCCGTATTTTTCGATTATTACGGCATCGCTCTTGAAGCTGCGCGGCGTAGGCCTCGCATGGGACAATTTGACGCTCCAGCATTATGTGGAGCTGCTTACGCCAGGCTCTTCCAGTCTGGATGCGCTGCTTAACAGCTTCGGCCTGTCGATTGTCGCCTCCACGATTGCTGTCGTGCTGGGCACGTGGTTTGCCTTGACGGTGCAGCGCTCGCGTACGCCGGGGCAGAAGCTGGTCGATCTGTTCAGCTTGCTGCCGAATACGGTACCTGGCATCGTCATCGTTGTAGGATTGATATTGTTATGGAATGCGAAGTGGATGCCGATTCCGCTTTACAATACGTACGGCATGGTCGTGCTGACATATGTTATTTTGTTCCTGCCTTATACCGTGCAATATGTGAAAGCGAGCTACGGGCAAATCGACCCGATGCTGCTGCAGGCGGGACAAGTGTTTGGCGGACGCAGGCTTTATGTGCTGCGGCGGATTTTGCTGCCGCTGCTGCTGCCCGGCATGCTGGCGGGCTGGATGATGACGTTCACGATATCCAATCGGGAGCTGGTGGCTTCGCTGCTCGTCCTGCCGCCGTCGATGAAAACGTCGGCGACGTATATTTTTGCCCAGTTTGAGCAGGGAGAGGTGTCGATGGGGATGGCGATGGCTGTTATCTCGGTTGGCGTCACGACGGTGCTGCTGCTGGCGATGAATGTTTTTAGCTCACAACAGAAAGTGGAATAGCTGATGATGCAACTGACCATTTGGGGTGGAGCGGGCGAGCACGGCCGCTCCAGCTATTTGCTGCAATATAAAGACGAAGCGGTTTTGCTGGATTGCGGCGGGAAAAAAGAAAGCGGAGGACAATATCCGCTCATTAGTCCAGAGGTGATTCCGCAGCTTAAAGCGGTATTTTTATCGCATGCGCATGAGGATCATTCCATGGCGCTGCCGCTGCTGTATAAGCACGGCTATGAAGGTGAAGTATGGACGAGCCGCGTGACGGCGCAGCAGCTTCCGGGTTATTATCAGGCGTGGAGCCGTTATGCCCGCTCGCAGGCCGCCGAGCTCCCTTATGGGGATGAGCATATTGCGGCTATCCGCTATGCCTATTTGGAGGAGCGATCCATCGCAGATGAATGGAGCAGCGTGTTCCCCGGGCTGCGCATAAAATGGGGCCGCAGCGGGCATTTGCCAGGCGCCGTTTGGCTGGCGCTCGATTGGCATGGCAAGCTGGTTTATTTTTCAGGCGATTATACGGCTGAATCGGGTCTGCTTGCGACAGACGAACCGCTGCTGGGAGCGATTTGCGAGGGCGGCGATGAGGCGGATGCCGCCCGCCGCTCTATCTCTGAGACAGGGCGCATCGCCGATCTTGCGATCATCGATGCGGCTTACGGGGCGAACCCGGATTCGCAGGCGGTTCGGCTGGCGGAGCTGGAGCGGGCGACCGAGGAAGTGCTGCGGGCGCAGGGCTCGGTGCTGTATCCGGTGCCGACAAGCGGGAGAGGGCAGGAGCTGTTGGTATGGGCGAGCGAGCGTTTCCCCGAGGCGCAGCTTATTGTGGAGCGGGCGCTGATGGAGCCGCTCCACCAGCTGGCTGCGCTGCCGGAATGGCTGGGCGACGGAGCGCTGGCCCGTATGGAGGCGCTGCTGGCGAATGGCAGGCTTACGATTGTCGCCAATGAAGAGGAGCGGCTAAAGACGCTTGCTCGCAAGGGCAGCGCCCTGATTTTTACGAATGATGGCATGATGCAGTCCGAAGTTGCACGGTGGTATTATGAGCAGCTTTCGGGCGCCGCCCGCCATGCCGTATTGCTGACCGGACATCTTGCCGCAGGTTCTTATGGCGAAATGGCGCTGCGAAGCAGTGTTGGCAGCAGCGACAGCAGCGGGTGCCATGCCTCTGACTTCCCAATTCAGGTGCAGCATATCCGCTATAAGGTGCACCAAGGCTTGCCGGATGTCAGGCAGATGATGAAGCGGGTGCCTAGCCGCTCTGTCGTGCTGGCGCATGCCGTTAAGCCAAGAACCGATCAATTGCTTGAAGTGTTGGAGGAAGAGGGCTATAAGGGCGTGTATTCGCTGAGCCCGGGTGACCGGTTGATTTTTTAAATGAATAATGAAAAATGGAAAACAGCAGAGATTCACGGCGCCAAAATGTCGTAATGAATCGATGCTGTTTTTTTGCTGCCTGCTAAGGCTTTCATTCGTGTTGGAATTGGGGAATATTATTTACAAGTTAGATACAAGCTGGACATAGTCTTGAGATATTCGCTTTATATACTGTATTCATCAGGTAGGACGCAGCAGCGGCAAACAAGGAGGGACAGCAGCAACGTCCAGCTAGAGCGTCCAGTTATTGAAATTATAAAAAATAGAGATAAAACAAAAAAACGGAGTATTCAAAAGGAGATTATAAAAATGAAAAACAACATGAAAAAAGGAATCGTATCGCTGGTAGTTGTCGGAATGACGTTGACGGGCGCAGCGGGCGTATATGCTGGAGCGAGCCTCCAAAAAATCTCAGCATATTTGAACGGCAATATTAGTATTAAAGTCGATGGAGCTGCTTATACCCTCAAAGACGAGAACGGCCATAAGCTTTCGCCAATTATGTATCAGAATAAAATGTATTTGCCTGTCCGCTCGCTAGCGGGAGCACTTGATACACCGATTCAATATGATTCGAAAAATAATCAGGTGCTAATTGGCAAAGGGCAGCAAGCATCGGAGCAATATGTAGAGGTCAAATACAGCGATGCGCAAATCAAACTCATTAAGAAGGATTTTGCTGCATTTGATGGCTTTGAAACGGCATATGCGCCTAAGCAGATGGCAGCCGGAGATGCTTTTGTCAAATCGTTTGCCGGGGGCGACGGCGTTAGTGTGATTTTCAAGCATATGAACGTCAATGTATCTCCAAGAGACTACTCGGATGGTTATGAAAGCAAGGAGGTCGTGCTGTCGAACGGGGTAAAAGCGAAATGGTATACGCCGAGCGACCTGCCAATGCTGAGCTTCCAGCTCGATGACCGCACGATTACGATTAGCTCCCCAGATAAAGCGTTGACTGAAGCGCAAATGGAGAAAATCGCAGTTAGCGTAGCGAAGCTGTAAACTTAACCTAAGTCGTAATTATCCCGTGTCACCTACAAATAAAAATAAACCACCTTTGTCGCTTCCATGCGGCAGAGGTGGTTTATTTTTATTGGCCCCCGGGAATTCGGCTTTCCGAAGGAGTCTTGACTTTTTAGCTAGGGCATTTTACAATAACATGATTCTAACTAACGTTCGTTAGGCAAAATCATTGCCGATTGAAAAGGGGAGATTGCGATGGCGGAAAAACAAGAGCGTGTGCCGCGAGCTACGGCAGAGCGTCTGAAGCAGGCGGCTCTGACGGTTTTCACGGAATATGGCTATGAAGGAACGTGCATGTCTGATATCGCCAAGGCGGTCCAGATTAAGACACCTTCTATATATGCTCATTTTGCGTCAAAGGAGCAGCTGTTTTTAGAGCTTTGCGCTGACGTGATGGCGGAAGAGGGCATGAAGTTTGATGCGCTTATCGGGCAGTCGCAAGGCAAGCCAGTTATCGAGCGGCTGCGCGAGGTGTATGATTTTTTCACGGATTTCCCGCATTTGACGGTCGGGCAGTGGTTTTTGAAACGAATGATGATGGTGCCGCCTAAACATTTGCAGCAGCAGTTCCGCGTTGATTTTTTGGCGCACGAGCAGCGGGTGGATGCTGTAGTTGGTGCGCTGCTCGTGGAGGGGCAGCAATCGGGCATTTTTTCTAAGCAGGAAGTGGATCATATGATTGCGGTTTTTTATACGCTGCTTGATGGCTTGCTGGTCGCCAACCAGATATATGAGCAGTCGGTGTTTGTTTCACGCAAGCAAGTCGTTTGGGAAATGCTAATGAAGAGCTGGACGACAGATTAAGCAAGGTGGATTTAACGGAGGGTACAGAGAGGGGTTTTTATGATGAAGGCTTGGCTTTATGTCATATTCGGGGGCATATTTGAGGTATTTTGGACCTTCGGTCTTAAATATTCGAAAGGATTTACAGACCCGCTAGTAAGCGTCATTACTGTTATTTTAATTGTTATTAGCTTTGTGCTGTTCGCCCGTTCGATGCAATTGCTGGAAATAGGCACAGCTTATGCGGTATTTACCGGAATTGGTACGGCTGGTACGGTCGTATTCGGCATTTTGGTATTAGGCGAGTCTGCGGATATTAAACGCCTGCTGCTGGTCGGTACGCTGATCATCGGCATTATCGGGCTTAAGCTCGTATCCAGTGAGAAGCCTAAGGAAGAGCAGGCGGCGAATGCAGAGGTCGAGCAGAGTGCGCAAGCGGCACAGGCAGCACCGGTCGTGCAGGGAAGGGGCGGAAAATAAGATGGCATGGATCTTTTTAATTATTTCCGGCCTTGGCGAGGTCGGCGGCGTAACATTCATGAAGCTGTCGGACGGCTTTAAACGATGGAGAGGAACGGTTGGAGCCATTATTTTCGGCTTCATCAGCTTCTACTTCCTGTCGCGGTCGCTTCAGGACATTCCAATCAGTACCGCTTACGGCATTTGGACGGGAATCGGCTCAGTCGGCAGCGTTATTCTGGGGATGATTTTTTTCAAAGAATCGCGCGACTGGCGTAAAATCTTCTTCGTCCTCATGATTATTGGAAGCGTCATTGGTCTCAAGCTGGTAGGTTAATAGTTGCGATATGGATAAAAGTAGACAATAAACCTAAAGAAGGAGGGCGAACCTGTGTCGCTCTTCTTTTCTTTTCGCCGTTTCCGATTTAAAATAATAGAATAGAGTATAGACATGGCGAGAGAGGCAGGCATAGTGCATGGAAGAGAAACGGCTGAAGAAATGGATTGAGATGACAGAACGAACGCTGCTTGAAGGAGTGAGGCTCCAAAGCATTAACCATGGCGAGCCCATTCAAGTGGATGTATTGCCGGAAGGCTGGGAGCTGCTTGGAGCGGGCAATTACGCTGGCGTATTCGTCCATCAGGATGCGCAGGATATAGCGGTGAAGGTGTATGCGCCGGGCAGAGAAGGCTGGGAAGCGGAGCGGGAAGTTTATCGCCGTTTGGGCGATCACCCTGCATATTCGACCTGCTACCATGCTTCCACAAGCAATGGGCTGGAATATTTGATGCTGCGCAGGCTTGAAGGGAAGACGCTGTATAAGTGTGTGCTTGAGGGTGTGATCATTGAGGACCGCATTATTGCGGAAATTGATGCCGCTTTGGATTACGCTCGGGAGCAGGGACTGTTTCCGCATGATGTTCATGGCAAAAATGTCATGGTATCCAGCGATGACCGCGGCCTTGTCGTAGACGTATCCGATTTTCTTAAAGAAGAGCCTTGCATGATGTGGGATGATTTGAAAAAAGCGTACAACCGGATTTATATGCCGTTTCTATCCAAGCATTCTATGCCCGTGCCTGAGTGGGTCATGAATGGTGTGCGCAAAGGCTATCGCTGGGTGCGTGCTTCCTCCAGATAGCTGTGCGCGGCCGGGCAGCCGCATAGATAATGCGTGCCCGGCCCGCGCCTGTGCTTAAGGTTCGGAGTCGAAAGCGTCCAGCTGTTGCTGAGCGGCTTCAACGTCCTTCTTAAGTACATGAAGCCGTTTCAAATTGCCTTCCAGTGTAATTTTTGCCTTAATGCCGCTTGCCTTCAAATGAGCCTCCAATCGGTCAATGATATCCGCCCTAGAACCGCTTTCGGTTCTGATGGCAACCCACCGCCGCCACAGCAGCCCCATCTTATGCACCTCCGAGTTCTGCACAGATTATCCGTTCAAGCTATATATATTCCGGGTCCTCCCGCTGCCATGACAGATTTATTCAAAGGGCTGGAGGATAAGCTCGCATTTGCCGGAAGCGGCATTATAAGCTTTCCAGAAATGACATGACATAGTATACTAGGTGGATATGTATAATCATGACATCGTCCCGGTACGACCAAATAGATGCTGAAGGTGAATGTATAATGGAAGGCATGAACGCTTTAAAGCCTAGATATGAACAAATGTATCTTATGCTGCGCGAAAAGATCCAAATCGGAGATTATACGGTCGGTGACCGCATCCCTTCGGAGAAGGAGCTGATGGAGGAATTTTCAGTCAGCCGGATTACCTCCAAGAAAGCACTGGATATGCTCGTTCAAGACGGCTATATTATGCGTCAGCCGGGCCGCGGCTCGTTCGTCATCGAGCATGCAATTCAGGAGCAGGGCGAAGCTCCGCCTGCGCAAGATCAGGCAGCTCAGGCAATTGCTTCTGTGCGCACACAGCAGATTGTATTAGGGCTCATCATGGAGGATTTCAGCGATAGCTACGGCAAGGAAATGCTGTCGGAGATGGAGCGGACGGCGCAGGCGCTCGGCGTTTATTTGATGCTGCGCATCTCTTTTTCCCAGCCAGATGTAGAAGAGAAGGCGATTCAGATGCTGCGCCAATACGGCGTAGATGGCCTGATCATATATCCGACGCGCGGTCAAAACTTCAGCCCGGAAATTTTAAAGCTGGTCATCGACAAATTCCCGCATGTGCTGGTAGACCGTTATTTGAAATGGACGGATACAACGGCCATCAGCTCAGACAACGTAGAAGCGGCGCGAATGGGTGTACAGCATTTGTTTAACTACGGCCATCGCCATATTGGACTGCTTGCTTCGCGGGTGACGGACAATGTGGCCATTGAGGAACGGATTGAAGGGTTTGTGCAGGCGCATGCTGAAGGCGGCATTTTGCTGGATCGCTCGTCTTGGCTGACCGATATGAACTGGACGTCCAATGACAATTCCAGCAGTCACCTCATCGATAAATATGTGAAAATCATTCAGCAGATGCTGCGCGAGCATCCGCGGATTACCGCATTGTTTGCGATGGAATATGAGCTGGCGCTCATAGCGAAGGAAGCGGTAGAGAAGATGGGGCTGCAAATTCCGCAGCAAATTTCGATTATTTGCTTTGACAGCCCGCAGAGCACGTCGGCGCTGTATCCATTTACGCATTTGGAGCAGAATGAGAAAGAAATTGGCCGCCTCGCTGTCAATAATGTGCTGGAACTGATCCAGGGCGCTACGCTCCCTAGCAAAATATCGCTGCAAGTAAAGCTTGTCCAAGGCAAATCGACGGGGCCCGCCCCACAATAAGCAAGCGTGCTGCTGGGCGGTTTAAGCGTGCTTTGCATATTTTTTAAGCTCGCGTGAGAAACTGAATGCAAGTATAGAGATAAAGCCCTTCTGTCAATTGAGACAGCAAGGGCTTTGTGCTTATCTTTTATTATAATTTAAGGACATGAATAGGGGGTTTGCCTAGCAAACAATTAACATGCTATTTGTTTTTAAATAATATAACATAGTATATTGACATACCATGAAATATAGATTAATATCGGTACATAAACAACTTGAAAGCGCTTATATAGAAAGGGATGCTTGAAATGACTGAAGTAATGGAAACGCTGCCGACATCGGTGCAGTCGTTGATCCAGGAAGTAGAAGGGAAGCTCGGTTCGCGTACGAAGCTGGCCCGGATGTTTGCAAACTGTTTCTCCAATACGTTAACGACGACGTTGAAGCCTCAGCCTGACGGTGCTATTTTCGTCATTACGGGCGATATTCCAGCGATGTGGCTGCGAGATTCAGCAGCTCAGGTTCGTCCGTACTTAATTTTAGCGAATGAAGATGCAGAGATGGCACGTTTAATTGAAGGCGTTGTCAAACGGCAAATTCAACATATATTGCAGGACCCTTATGCTAATGCGTTTAATGAGCATGCCAATAGCAAGGGGCATCAAAACGATTTAACGGAAATGAGTCCTTGGCTATGGGAGCGCAAATATGAAATTGACTCGCTCTGCTATCCGATCCAGCTTGCTTATCTGCTGTGGAAGACAACGGGAACTACGGCGCATTTGGATGAGGCATTCAGTGAAGCATGCTTCAGCATTTTGCGGGTGTGGAGGACGGAGCAGAATCACGATGGGCAGTCGAGCTACCGTTTCCAAAGAACGGATTGTCCGCAGTCGGATACGCTGCTGAATGAAGGCAAAGGCACGCCAAGCGCAGTCACTGGCATGACCTGGTCAGGCTTCCGCCCAAGTGACGATGCTTGCGACTACGGCTATCTTATTCCATCGAACATGTTTGCTGTTGTTGTGCTGGATTATATGGCTGAAATTGCGGTGGAAGTGCTTGGCCATCAAGAGCTGGCGAAGCAAGCGGCTGCTCTCCGCCATGAAATTCAATCCGGCATTGAGCAGTATGCGACAGTCGAGCATGAGCAGTTCGGCAAAATTTTCGCTTACGAAACAGATGGCCTTGGCAGCTACAACCTGATGGATGATGCGAATGTGCCAAGCTTGCTGTCGTTGCCTTATCTCGGCTGTTGCAAGCTGGATGATCCGATCTATTTGAATACGAGACGCTTCGTTCTTAGCGAGGATAATCCTTATTACTTCGTAGGTACGGCGGCGCAAGGAATTGGCAGCCCTCATACTCCGGAAAACTATATTTGGCACATTTCACTGGCTATGCAAGCGCTGACTTCACAAGATGAGGCAGAGGTTGAGCGGCTGCTGAACGTGCTGGAGAGCACGGATGCCGGAACTGATTTTCTGCATGAAGGCTTTCATAAAGATGATCCTAGCGAGTATACGCGCGAATGGTTTTCTTGGGCCAATGCCTTGTTTAGCGAATTGATTTTGACGTATTGCGGCTTTAAGGTTCCATCGAGCATGAATGCTCGTTCAATATAGGAACAAATAATAAGCGTAACAGACGGACAATAAGGGGAGCGATCAAGATGGCAGGTAAAAAAACAATTCTGGCAGGTACGGTTGCAGCTTTAACTGTATTCACAGCAGCATGTTCGGGAAATGCAGGCACAAATGGCTCGGAGGGCGCAGAAGCAACTTCCGCAGCAGGAGCGACAAAGACAGTTAAAGTCGCTTATGGCAAATGGAATGAGACGGACAACTGGGGCAAGTGGCTGACTAGCGTGAAGGCGGATTTTGAAAAAGCCAATCCTGGCGTTACCGTTGAGCTGCAGCCAATTGAAGGCTCGCAATATGCAACTAAAATTCCACTGCTCATGATGGATGGGAAAACGGCGCCTGAGGTGCTTGCTGAAGATTCCTTCATGATTAATGCCGACAGCGAGGCCGGCTACCTTGAGCCGCTTGCTGTGGATTCATGGGAAGATTGGGGCAAATTCAACGAAGGTATTAAAGCGGCTGTAACAGCCACGGACAGCAAAGTGTATGGCGTACCTTTCTCCACTGACGTTCGCGGCTTGTATTACAACAAAGAGCTGTTCAAGAAAGCAGGACTGCCTGTGCCTTGGGAGCCTAAGAGCTGGGACGAAGTGCTGAGCGCTTCCCGCACGATTAAATCCAAGCTGCCAGACATTATTCCTTTCTGGATGAACTCTGGTAAAGCAGGCCAAGAAGCAACGACGATGCAAACGTTCGAAATGCTGCTTTATGGAACAGACGACACGCTTTATGAAGATGGCAAGTGGGTTACGCAAAGCCCGGGCATTTTGAGCTCGCTGAATTTCATTCACACCATCTACTCCGAGGGCATGGGGCCGAAAATGTCGCAAGTACTGACTGCACAAGCAGGTCAAGTACTGGAGACCGATCTGATGCCGAATCAGAAGGTCGCAATTGTCTTGAATGGCAACTGGTTGACAGGCAACTGGTCGGCAAGCGGCAGCAAGCCGTGGCCGGAAGCGCTTGATGTATATGGCTACGTGAAAATGCCGACAGAGAAAGGTCAAGAGCCTGGCTTCACTTCGATGTCTGGCGGCTGGACGCTTAGCGTTGGTGCGAAATCCACTGAAAAAGAGCTAGGCTTTGAATTTATTAAAATGGCAACTAATGAACAGCACAACAAAGAGTTCGCTATGCTGGACGGCGCTCTAACGCCTCGTACCGACGTTGCGGCTGATACTGAATACACGGGCCAGCCTGGTACGCTGTATGGCGTAGCTGCTGAATTTATTACGTACACACATGTTCGTCCTACTAATGCGAATTACCCGGCAGTATCGACTTCCATTCAAGAAATGGTTGAAAAAGTGGCATCGGGATCTCTTGCGCCTGAAGCTGCCATGAAAGAATATGCAAAAAGCGTAGAAAGAACAGTCGGCGCTGATAAAGTAGCGACGAAGTAGCACACAGCTGGGAAGCCGATTGTTGCTTAATGACAATCGGCTTGTCTTTTTCAAATTCAGTCAGGAGGATACCAGATGGAAGCGATAAACTCGCGATTTCCCAAAGCGAAAAGGAAAGGGAACGGCAGTGAACAGTGGAGAGCAGCGCTATTCTTATCGCCTAGCTGGCTGCTGCTTTTACTCTTTTTCTTCGTGCCGGCAGTATTAACTTTTTATTTCGCGTTTACGAATATGGCTTTGACAGGGGCCGCAGCAGCGAATACGCAGTTTGTCGGGTTCCAAAACTTCACGAATATGTTTCAGGATGCGACATTCCGCACTTCTGTAGGCAACACCATCCTCTTCCTCATTTTCTCGGCCGTTATTGGCCAGCAAGTTATGGGCTTTCTTATTGCCTTTCTAATGAATGGTAGAAACCGCGTATTCCGCAGCGTAGTCGGCTCCATCGTCATCTCGGGCTGGGTCGCGCCAGAAGTGGTATGCGCATTTGTATGGTTTGCTTTTCTGAATGATACGGGAACGGCTAATGCATTCATTCAAGGCATAGGCTTTGAGCCTATTGCTTGGCTGTACACATTCCCGATGGTATCCGTTATTATTGCAAACGTATGGCATGGAACAGCCTTCTCGATGATGGTATTCCAGGCTGCACTAGGCGACGTGCCTAAAGAGGTTGAGGAAGCAGCCATGATTGATGGCGCTTCGGCTTGGCAGAGACTTATCCGTATTACCATTCCAATGATTAGCGGTTCTGTTGTAACGAATATGGTACTCGTAACGCTTCAAACATTAGGCTCCTTCACGCTTATTTATGCGTTGACAGGTGGCGGTCCGGGAAATGCAACGGAGACGCTGCCAATCTATATGTATCATCAGGCCTTCGTCAACTATCAGCTTGGCTACGGCACAGCTATTTCGCTTGTTCTGCTGTTGATCGGTATTGTTGCCAGTCTGTTGTATATGAAGCTTCTTAAAGTGAAGCTGTAAGCCATGCGCAAAGCTTGGATAATGGTTTATTAAAAGGAGGACGCGAAAATGAGCAGCAACGTACGCAAGCGCCCCAGAATGAATCGGTTTATGGTCGGCCGGGTGCTTCCTTATATTATTTTGAGTTTTATCGCTTTATTGTTCCTGCTTCCAATGCTGTGGCTCGTATTGGCTTCGTTCGATGGAGCAGCTACCCTTGCTTTGAAGGTGCCGGATGAGGTAACGCTAAGCAATTATACGTCTACACTAGCGAGCTCTGACAATCAGCGCTCTTTCGGCAATGGCTTGCTGCTGGCTCTTGGACAAGCACTGCTTGTTGTAGCGGCGGCAGGGCTAGCTTCTTATCCGCTGTCACGTTATCAGCTGCGGTATAAACGTCCGTTCATGTATGTGATCCTGTTCGCAACAGGCTTGCCGATTACGGCAGTTATGGTTCCGGTTTATCAATTTTTCCTGTACATGCAAATTCAGGATTCCTTGTTTTTCACCATTTTGTTCTTGGCCGCATCCGCGCTGCCATATTCCATCTGGATGATGAAAAACTTCATGGATTCCGTGCCTTTGGAGCTGGAGGAGGCTGCTTGGGTGGATGGCGCGTCCATTTGGACGACGCTTCGCCTAGTTGTTGCGCCACTGATGCTGCCAGGTATTTTCACAGTCGGTATTTTCGCCTTTGCCGGCAGCTGGGGGAACTTCCTCGTGCCATTCATTTTGCTGCAAAGCCCGCAGAAGCTTCCTGCTGCCGTTACCATCTACCAGTATTTTGGGCAAAATGGCATCGTGCAATATGGCAAGCTGGCTGCCTTCTCGATCATTTACACAATCCCTGCGGTCGCGCTTTATGTGTTCGGCCAACGCTTTATGTCCCAAGGCTTTAGCTTCGGCGGGGCGAATAAGGGTTAATTTTACGGAGTAATAGTTTTAAATGAAAAAGCGGCAAGCCCCACCATTTATTTGGATGGGCTTGCCGCTTTTTTTGGTAATCGTAACATTAGCGTTCGTGGCGTTTTTGTTTCATGTTTAAGATTTCGGACTCAGTAAGACCGGATGCTTTAGCAATAATATGCGCTTCAACTCCAAGAGCTATAAGCTCGGAAGCGATTTCGATTGCTTTTTTTCGCTCGCCACGGGCTTCCCCTTCTGCTAAAGCACCTTCAATCATGGAAGCCTCATCGTGCAAATACTTTTGCCTATCCTCATACAAGCGACGCGCTTCTGTATCCTGACTAAGAAACTCAAGTGTATTCATAGCTTTCTTTAATACAGGATCGTTCATGGTGAGCACCTCCCAATTGGATTTATTCGTACTCTTTAGAAACAGCAGCCAATTGACCAATCCTCCATTTTCAACAGGTACTGCGAGGTCATCTAGCTTAGGCAATTCTAAAAAATGCAGTTCTATATCATCGATTAGGGAAATGCCACTGCGATCTTCTCGAAGATGAAACACGTTATGATACTGTTCGTTAGGCAAAAATGAGTAATTAAGAATATTGATTGTGACACATTTTTTGAGCAACTTATAAGATTGACCTTCTTGCAATTGTCCATTGTAGAGCTTACTCCAATAAAAAAGAGTGCGCTTCTCAGTGTCATATTTATTGAACAGTTGCATTTCAACATTAATAAGTTCACCTTCGGCAGTTTTGCCCCGAATATCTAAGATCGATTGTTTGTCTCGTGGAGCATCTTTTTCTGTATAGGGATTGAGAAGAGTAATTTCCGTTAATGGTGGCTTTCCTGCTTCTGTAAAGGTCCGGTTGAGGAAGGCAAGCAATACATCCCGGTTCTCTTCGCTACCAAAAATGCGTTTAAACAAGAAGTCATTTCGAGGATTAAGCAATTCCGCCATCAATAATCAACTCCGTTCGATACGTTAATATCTATTATATCACGTTGCGACAGGCTAGAGACATTATCGTCCCTTCAATCACAGGAATAGGTTGACCCACCCGTCTTTTGTTGTTACTATTTTGTGGAAAATAGTTTTATTGCTATCGTTCATCACTTTTCTCAAGGTGAAAAGGCTGTCGCCGTCCTTTGGCGGCGCGGCGCGTTTCATTCCGAGAAATATAAGCCTAATGATAAGTGTGAAACTTATACAAGCTTATATTTTAAAAAAGAACAGGAGGAACAAAGATGACTAAAGCTGCAATAAGCACAGAAGTAACGACGCTGAATAACGGGGTACAAATGCCGCGGCTGGGGCTTGGCGTATACTTGTCGAAAGAAGGCGATGAGGTTGAGCACGCTGTACGTTACGCAATAGAGGCGGGGTATCGCAGCATCGATACAGCAAGCGCTTACAACAACGAAACCGGTGTGGGGCGTGCAATTGCCGATAGCGGTATTGCGAGGGACGAGCTGTTCATTACGACGAAGGTATGGAACCGGGACCAAGGCTATGAGACGACATTGCAAGCATTCGAAGCAAGCCGCAAGCGTCTAGGGCTGGATATCATAGATTTGTATTTAGTACATTGGCCAGTGGCGGGCAAGTTTACAGAAACGTACCGCGCGCTGGAAAAGCTTTATAAGGATGGCTACGTTCGGGCCATCGGCGTGAGCAATTTTCTACTGCCGCATTTCGACGAGCTGCTGCCGGGCTGCGAAATTAAGCCGATGGTCAATCAGGTGGAATTCCATCCGCTGCTGACACAGCCGGAACTGCAAAGCTTCTGCCGCGAGCAGGGCATCCAGCTTGAGGCTTGGAGCCCGCTCATGCAAGGGAATTTAGACGTGCCGCTGCTTCAGGAACTGGCTGGCAAATACGGCAAAAGCCCGGCGCAAGTCGTCATCCGCTGGGATCTGCAAAAAGGCGTCATTACAATTCCGAAATCCGTTCGAAAAGAGCGTATTGTCGAAAATGGCGATGTGTTTGATTTTGAATTGACGGAAGCGGAGGTTGCGGCGATTGATGGGTTAAACGAAGGCCGTCGTTATGGCTCCAATCCGATGAATTTCAATTTTTAGAGGTAGGCTGGACGGCCCGTGCATAATAGATGAAAAGTCATCGCATCCTAATGATGAATATTAGCGGGAACGGACTATTGACAGTTTGAACTGTAATTGATAAAATTACAGTACTAAACAGGGAGGCCGTTCACATTGAACAGCGAATTTACAATTGCCGTACACAGTCTTGTATATTTAGCTCATTTGCCGGAAAACATGGCGAGCAGCGAGATGATTGCCGTCAACGTAGGCACTCATTCAGCCCGCGTTCGCAAGGTGATGAGCGGCTTGCGCCGCAGCGGTTATGTGGATACGCGCGAAGGATCGGGAGGCGGCTATCGGCTGACGATTGATCCGAGAGTAGTAACGCTTGCCGATGTTTACCGAGTGATGGCGCAAGGTTCGCTTATTCCAAGCTGGTGCTCGGGCGATCCGGGCATGGAGTGCGTCGTTGGCTCCAATATGAACCAAGTGATGTTCCGGATTTTTTGTGAGGCGGAGAAGCAGCTTGAAGCTCATTTCAGTCACACGACAATTCAAGATGTGCTTGGCCAGATTCATGCGTGTGAATAGGCAACTGATTATAAAGACGGTGTGAGGGGTATTCCCTTATCATACAACACAGCTGGAGAGGATGATTGAAATGGCAGTAGCATTAACGAAAGACAACTTTTCATCTAACGTAGAGAGCGGCGTATCTCTGGTAGATTTTTGGGCACCTTGGTGCGGACCTTGCAAAATGCAGCTTCCAATCGTTGAAGAATTGGCAACTGAGCTTGCAGGCCAAGCTACAATTGCAAAAATCAATGTCGATGAAGAGCCTGAACTGGCTTCGCAATTCGGCGTAATGAGCATTCCAACCCTTATTTTGTTCAAAGACGGACAGCCCGTTGACAAAATGGTAGGTCTGCAAAGCAAAGATGCTTTGAAAGCAAAAATCAGCAATCAACTGTAAGACCTTTGGTCGCACATTGATTCAATGAAGGGAAGCTGCATCGCCGATGGTTCATCGGTGTGCGGCTTCTTTTTTTATTGTGCAAAAATTCTTTCAAAAGACGCAACTTCCCTCAAAGCTTGGGCGTCTATAGGATATTCAGGAATGTATTGGAGGGGGAAGCAGGAGATGGGAAGCAAAAAAAGGTTGATTGCATTTGTTGCGTTGGTCGCGATAACAAGCAGTGTGCCTACCGCCGCTTTTGCAAACGGAGCGAACGTGACGATTGATCGCCAGACTAATCTGGCAGACCGTATTTCCGGGGAGGGCTCCATGGAAGCTGCTGAGAATGTATCGGTTTCAAAGGATAAGGCTGAGAAGCTTGCGCGCGAGCTTGTGAGCATTCCGAAGGAATATACGCTGCAGGGCGCGTCTTTGGCGGTCACTGTGCTGGCGCAGGGCAAACGCAATGTGTGGGGGCTTGATTTCGTCAAGAAAGTAAATGGCAAGCATAAGGGCAGCATTTATGTGCAAATTGATGCTGACGGCGGCCAGTTGCTTGCTTTTAGCTCCTATTTAGAAAATGCCAGCTCCAAGCCGACGTATCCGCTCAAGGTAGAGCGTTCGGCTGCTCAGGATATTGCTGCTTCCTTCATGAAGCAAATTGCTGCTTCCTACGCAGACCAGGTGCGCTACAATCCCGAATACGGGGCCCAGGTGCTACCCCCACTGACAGGAGAGGTTGTTCACAAAATTCGCTATGACCGAATCATTAATGATATTCCTTATGTAGACAACTATATTGAACTCGATGTGGATAGTGAAGGCCATATTACTAATTATAAATTGCAATGGGATGACACGCTGCAATTTCCAAAAGCAGACTCGCGCATTACGCTAGCTGAGGCTAATGCCAAGCTCCGTGAGCTTGCCCAGCCCGAGCTGCAATACATTGTGCCTTATAGCCCGCAAGGCCAGCGTTCCCCTCAGCTTAGCTACGAGATGAACAGTCTGGCGGTGAATGCTCTGGACGGCTCCCTTATTAAGAAGCTAAATGATCAGACTAGCAGCGTATCCGCTACTCCAATTGCTCCAGCAGCGCTTGGCGAAGCGCCCAAAGCAGGCAATATGACGGACAAACAGGCGATTGCGCTTGTAGAGTCGTCTTTCAAGCTGCCAACAGGCGCTGTACTGTCTAATTCGAGCTACAATGAGTACAACGACGATACAACAGGCCATAACGAATCGTATTGGAACCTCAATTGGACGACGAAGAGCGGATCTAGAGAGACCGGCTCTGTATCGGCCACTGTGGACAGCAAGACGGGGATTATTCGCAGTTATTATGCCTATTCTTACGATGGCGGGGATACTTCGGTAAAGCCTTCATTAACTTACGAGCAGGCGGAGAAGATTGCAACCGATACGGTGAAAAAGCAGCTTTCTTGGGCGGCTGACCAGCTATACGTTGTAAAGCCTGATCCAAAGCAGTACAGCGAGGCGCCAGCAGGCACGATTAATTCCTATTATATTTCCTTTGTCCGCAAAATTCAGGGAGCTACGGTGTCCTATGATCGGGTCAACGTCAATGTGGATGCCCGGACGAATGAAGTGACGATGTATGACGCCCAGCTCGCTTCCTTCAACTACCCGGCGCAAGCGCCAAAGGTTATTGAAAAAACGGAAGCGATTGAAAAATGGCTCACCTACTATCGTACAGAGCTGACTTATTATGTAGAGCGGGAATATTCCCTGCAAGGCCAGCCGATCCCTATTGATAAATACAACCTGATGCTGGCGGCCGGCGAGCTGGATTCCGAGCAGGTGGAAAGCAAGACGGATGTGAAGCTTGTTTACCGTCTTGTGCCGGCTGCGATTGATGAATCCGTATTCCTGGATGCCCAAAGCGGGCAATGGCGGAATCGCGAAAGTGGTGAGGTTACGGCGCTCGAGAAGCCTAAGGCGCTCGATGTCGAAGGCCACTGGGCGCAGCGGCAGTTGGAACTGATGGTTGCCTACAAGGCGCTGGATGTGAAGGATGGCAAGGTGCGTCCAAATGCGATTGTGACACGCGGCGAATTGATTAAAATGCTAGTGCTTGCTATGAACAGCGGCCGAGGGCCGATTGTGATGGCGAATGCTGAATCGGGTAGTGCGGCTTTTAGCGATGTAGCGGCGGGCTCAGGCTATTATGTATATGTCCAAAGCGCGCTTGAGCAAAATCTGATTGATATTGGCGACGGCACCTTTAATCCGGCGGGCGAGGTTGACCGTGAGGAAATGGCCGAGCTGATCGTGCGGGCATTGGGCTACAATACGCTGGCGGATTATGACCAGCTGTTCAATATTAATTTTAAAGATGCGGACAAAACAGAGAAAAAAGGCCAAGCGGCAATCGTGGTCGGCCTCAACATTATGTCTCTGTCGGACGGGAGCTTCCTTCCGGAACGTAAAGTGACGCGGGCCGAGGCGGCGACGGCATTTTTCCGTTACCTGCAAACGCGGGCCGATTTGAAGGAAGCACCGATTCGCAACTAAGAGCTGAAAGGCTATCCCTTGCTCAGCAATTCGAGGCATAGCCTAAGGGCAGCAATGAACAACGGAAGAGCCTTCGGCCAGGCAGTTAAGTGGCTGGAGGCTCTTCCGTATGCTTTTTTACGGGAAGAATAGATGGGTTTAGGGGTGGTTAGTCGGTTTTTTTCTTCTTGTCTGTGAAGTTGGAGACGGATTTCGTATCCTTAATGTTATCGTTTACGAATGCCATGTCCTGATTTTTCGCATGCATTTTCGTTGTGCCTTTGTAATTGCCTTTGTGAGTGTTGTTTTCCACGGCGCTTCACCTCCTGACTGCGGGTAACCCCAGCTATAGTATGACCGAAGCGTTCTGAAGCATGCGTGAAAAAAGGACATGAGGAGGCTGTGAAACGGAATTGTACAAGCATAATAAATTTTTAAGGGAAGGAGCTTTCTATTTTGAAAAAGAACACGCTTATCAGGCTTGTAGCTGCGGTTATCGTTGTTGTAATTGCAGCTGCGCTCTATATGGCGTCGCAATATACGACGTTTCAAAAAGCCGTATTAGATTCAGTCGGTGAAGCAGATATTACAGCCATTGAGCTAGTCAGATCATCAGCTACGACAGCGGAGCGGGAAGAAAAAAGGATAACGAACCCGCAAGAAATCGATAAAATCATGGCTGTTTTTGCGAAAATGAAATTTAAAAAATCCAATGAGCTTGATCTGAGCAGAGCCAAAAAGGACCAGTATTCGATGATTATTGAATTAGATGGCATCCGCGCTTTTGGCGTTACGATTTATAGAGGGTATTTTGTCACGATCTATAATGCCAATAAAACCCAAAATAAGCTAAGCTCCTACCAAATAACGAATATTAATGAAGTGGAGCCACTGGAAAAGCTCATGGTTTTCTCGGACACCTCCACCTCCCAAATGCGGGAAATGGAGATGTCTGTACGATATGAGGTATATGACTCATTAAAGGCTTTGGAGCAAGCAGCAGATCTGATTATTATTGGAGCGCCTATACATTCTTTTGATGAGCGTGACCAGAATTCCGCCTACTACAGTGATGGAACGTTGCAGGATTTTTATACCCTGTCACAAGTGGGGATTTTTAAAATCATTAAACAGCCTGCTGAATGGGCAGATGCGAAGCAGATGGAAATCGTTGAACCTGTTAGCATCATTACAGAACCCGATGGCATAAAAACTAAAGTGAAGGCAGCAGGCTACAATGAGATGGCATCCCAGCAGAAGTACATTATTTTTCTAAAGAAAAACAGCATGGGGCAGTATGCCATCCTTAATATGAACAATGGGAAATTTGAAGTAGAGGGCTCGAAGCATCCTGGTCTGCAAACGGATGGGGATCAACCAGCGGAAATCAGACAAAAGCTATGGGAAGAAATAAACAGCAAATATGAATTTGAATACGGATTCTAATTTAAAGCTCTTGCACGAACGCTGGCTGGAACGGGGTGTATGAACACCACAGCAGGAGCCTTTTGCTAAGCGGGTAAGCGAACTCGCCCTTTTATTGTTTATACGCATCGGGTATAATGACGAGAGCTTGTTACTTCGGAAAATGGGGTGTCTTTACGCATGGCTTTAAAAGCTGGTATCGTAGGCTTGCCGAATGTCGGCAAATCGACTTTGTTTAATGCAATTACGCAAGCGGGTGCTGAATCCGCTAACTATCCTTTTTGTACAATTGATCCTAACGTTGGTGTTGTAGAGGTGCCGGATCCGCGTCTGAACAGGCTCGTTGAGCTTGTGGTGCCGAAAAGCATCGTGCCTACAGCATTTGAGTTTGTTGATATTGCCGGTCTGGTAGCAGGCGCGAGCAAGGGCGAAGGACTTGGCAACAAGTTTTTGGCACATATTCGTGAAGTCGATGCGATTGTTCATGTCGTTCGCTGCTTCCAAGACGAGAATATTACGCATGTAGCGGGCAAAATCGACCCGATCGACGATATTCAGACGATTAATCTAGAGCTGATTTTGGCGGATATTGATTCCGTTGATAAAAAAATCGAGCGCTCCCGCAAAAATCTCAAGGGAGGCGACAAAAAAGTTGTGCAAGAGGTTGAAGTGCTTGAGCGTGTAAAAGAGGCGCTCTACAATGATATGCCAGCGCGCAGCCTGGAGCTGTCCGAGGATGAGAAGCTGCTCATTCGCGATCTTCATTTGCTGACAATGAAGCCTGTACTTTATGCAGCCAATGTGAGCGAAGCTGAAGTTGCTGACACGGACAATAACGAATTCGTTAATAAAGTTCGCGAGTTCGCTGCTGCTGAAAATGCAGAAGTGGTGCCCATTTCCGCGCGTGTTGAGGAAGAAATTGCCGAGCTGGAAGGCGAAGACAAGGCGATGTTTCTTGAGGAGCTTGGCCTTGCGGAGTCGGGACTTAACCGTCTGATTCGTGCGGCGTACAAGCTGCTTGGCCTTTATACGTATTTTACGGCAGGCGTGCAGGAAGTTCGCGCTTGGACGATTCGCAGCGGAACGAAAGCGCCGCAGGCAGCTGGCGTTATTCATACGGATTTTGAGCGCGGCTTTATTCGCGCCGAGATCGTATCGTTTGACGATTTATCAGCTGCCGGTTCGATGAACGTGGCGAAAGAGCGTGGCCAGGTTCGCTTGGAAGGCAAAGATTATGTCGTAAAAGACGGCGATGTTATACATTTCCGCTTTAACGTTTAGATTTTTCACGAAAAAGGGAGCTTTCGATCTGCTGTTTAAGCGGATTCGGAGGCTCCTTCGTCTAGGTATGCAAACTTAATAAGTGAAAAGTAGAAAACTGGGCGCGGCGGCAGTAATTCGCTTGTCGATAGAATGCTGCGCATATGTTATAATGGAGTATCAAAGTGTGATAACAGAGGTGAATGATGGTGTTGGACCGTTTACAAGCACTGGCTGATCGTTACGAGAAGTTGAGTGAGCTGCTGTGTGATCCAGATGTAGCAAGTGATCCGAAGCGTCTGCGGGAATATTCCAAGGAGCAGTCCGATCTGCAACAATCTTATGAAGCTTATACTGAATATAAACAAGTGTCGGAGCAGTTGGACGATGCGAAGGTTATGCAGGGCGAGAAGCTGGATGATGAAATGCGCGAGATGGTCAAGATGGAGATTGATGAGCTGTCTGACCGCAAGGAAGAGCTGGAAGAAAAAATTAAAATTTTGCTTCTGCCGAAAGATCCGAACGATGACAAAAACGTTATCGTGGAAATTCGCGGCGCGGCTGGCGGCGATGAAGCGGCTTTGTTCGCTTATGAGCTGTACCGCATGTACACGAAGTTTGCGGATACGCAAGGCTGGCGTGTAGAGCTGATGGATTTTAATGAAAATGACTTGGGCGGCTTTAAAGAGGTTATTTTCATGATTACGGGCAAAGGTGCCTACAGCAAGCTGAAATTCGAGAGCGGCGCTCATCGGGTACAGCGTATTCCGGTAACGGAGTCAGGCGGCCGTATTCATACGTCCACTTCAACCGTTTCGGTTATGCCGGAGGTTGAGGAAGTGGAAGTTGAGATTTTCGACAAGGATATCCGGGTTGATACATTCTGCTCCAGCGGCGCAGGCGGTCAGTCGGTTAATACGACAAAATCCGCTGTCCGGGTGCTTCACGTACCGACGGGCATTATGGCAACTTGCCAAGATGGCAAATCGCAAAATGAGAACAAAGCCAAGGCGCTGCAAGTATTGCGTGCGCGTATTGTCGATGTACAGCGTCAAGAGGAAGAAGCGAAATATGCCGGCGAGCGTAAAAGCAAAGTCGGAACGGGCGACCGCAGTGAGCGGATTCGCACGTATAATTTCCCGCAGAGCCGTGTGACGGATCACCGTATTGGTCTTACGCTGCATAAGCTGGATTCGGTTATGAACGGCGACATGGCGGAAATTATTTCGTCGCTTACGATTGCTGAGCAAGCCGACATTATGGAGAGAGAACTGAACTAACTGAAGTGCTTTCCCAAGTAAGCTGCCAGATCAGGCATGCTGCGTGAAGAGGCAGGATTTTCGAGCATCTGTGCTTGGAGACCCTGCCTTTTATGCGGCTATGCGTTTTATTGGCGGGCATTTAGGGAAGTAAAGAAAGGGACGTTGGATACATGAGCGACAATAGCAAGGAGTGGCAGGTTTTGCTGCCTTGTACCAATAGAGAAGCCTGCTTGCAGGCTTCTTCGTTTTTGGCGGGGCAGGGCGTCGAGGAGCCGCGCAATAATGCGGAGCTGCTGCTGCTGCATCTGCTGGGCATCGGGCGCATGGAGCTGCTGCGCGACGGGGGCGATCCTTTTCCGAGCGAGCTTGCTCCAGCATGGGACGAGCTCATTCGGCGAAAAGGAAGTGGCGAGCCGGTGCAATATATCATCGGCGAGCAGTGGTTCTACAGCAGGCCGTTTGCGGTTACGCCGGCCGTGCTGATTCCGCGGCCCGAGACGGAGCTGCTCGTCGAGGCAGTGCTTGAGGCGGCGGATCGCCTGTGGCCGGAATCGGCACAGGCGGAAGCAGAGGGTGCGCCAGCGGAAGGTGCGGCCGAGGCGGGGGTTGCCGCTGCGAGCAATAGCGCCAGCGAGCAGGCGGAGCAGGAGGAAGGGTCAGCGATAGCGGCTGACCGGGCTAAGGGCTTGGCTGCGCGGCCGACGGTGCTTGACGTCGGTACGGGCAGCGGCGCCATCGGCGTGACGCTCGCTGCGCTGCGTCCGCTCTGGCGCGTATGCGCGTCCGATCTTTCGCCGGACGCGCTGGCTGTCGCCCGCACGAATGCGGCCCGCCATGGAGCGGCGGGCCGCATGGCGTTCGTGCAGGGCGACCTGCTGGCGCCGTTCATCGGAACGGGCGGCGCCGCCGCAGCCCAGGCACCCGGCGCGGTAGACCTCCGCGTCGATGTGCTGGTATCTAATCCGCCGTATATACCGGCGGATGACCTCCCGGGCTTGCAGCGCGAGGTGCGGGATTACGAGCCGCACCTCGCGCTGGATGGCGGAGCGGACGGGCTGGACCCGTACCGCCGCATGGTAGAGCAGCTGCCGCTGCTGAGGCAAATGCCGCGCATCGTCGCTTTCGAGCTGGGCATGGGCCAAGCGGAAGCGGTGGCGGAGCTATTAAGGAAAGCGGATATGTGGGACGAGGTACGGACGATTACAGATTATGGCGGCATTGACCGCCATGTTATTGCGGTGCGTACCAACGGCTAGGCAGGATGAATAATCTCCCTTGTGAAGCACACCTGCGGCATGCTGCTTCTGCATGCCGCGAGTGTGCATCAGTATACTGCAAGTGCTCTGCATGCCGCGAGTGTGCATCAGCATACTGCAAGTTCGCTCCTGCAGGAGCGAACAGCTCCGAAAATTGCTAGAGGGCTATCACAATAAAATAGCGCAAGGGCTGTTTATTTTTGAAATATAAGAAAGTGTATATTTTCCTTACTGTTCTTTTATTTCTCGGACTGAATAGCACTGCCAAAGGGCGGCGATGGCCGATTACGCTTGTCTATTAAAATTTAATAGTTTTGAGGTTTATAGAACGGGAATCGCGGACATACTTACGGATAGATACGTTCCGGAACGCAAGCAGAGGTACCGACGGGTGCCATCGAGAGGAGCTTGTGTATGTCCCGCAATTATTCCCGTATTTCTTATCGTAGATCCGTCGTTCTTATTATGGTGGTGCTTGCTGTACTTGTAATGAGCTGGGAGCTGCAAAAAGTAGATGCCGCTGTAGCTGGCAGTCATATTCCGGAGGAGTCGATCAGGCTCCGTATACTGGCTAATTCCGACGCTCCTGCCGATCAGGCAGTTAAACGTGTCGTTCGTGATGCTGTGGTCGAGGCAATGAACAGCTGGGTAACTGGACCGCAGACGATAGAAGAAGCTCGTACCACGATGCGCGAGCATATGGGCGAGATGGAGCTTCTGGTTGGCAAAGTATTGAGCAGCCGGGGTTTTGATTATGCGTTTCACATTGAGCTTGGCCAAGTTCCTTTCCCTACTAAAATGTACGGAAGTGAAGTATATCCTGCTGGCAACTACGAAGCGCTGCTCATTACGCTAGGGGAAGGCAAGGGGCAAAACTGGTGGTGCGTGCTGTTCCCGCCATTGTGCTTCATCGACGCAGCTTCCGGCGAAGCGGTAGCCGCCGATGGCGAGGTGGAAGCAGCAAATGCAGCAAGCAAGGCAGAATCGAAAGAAGCGAAAGCTTCTGTAGAAAAGGCATCTGCACAAAAAGAAAATGCTGGCGATGTTGTCCATGCCAAACAGGATTCTGCTCCTAGCAAAGCGGAAGGCGAAGCGCCGGAAGCAAAGTTTTTCCTTTGGGAAATGCTGCAAAAGCTGATTGCTTGGATGCAAAGCCTGTTTGCTTAGGGCGTGTATACAAGCCAGCTCGATACTCTTCATTTCAGAGCTTTAATCCCTGTACAAAGTTAGACTTGGCGGACACAGCAGCCGCTATTTTAATAGAATTACGGGTTAAGGCATAGGTTGCGGACTCAGGAGCAGCTAATGCGATGCCACTAGCCATTTTGACGACAAAATGAGGACGATAGCGGATTTCCTGTCCGCTTATGGCTTGAAATGGATTGAAAAGCCAAAATAGCGGAATCTCAGTCCTCAAAAAAGAAATGAGCGCCCCGCCCCGAGCTCTCAAGCACCCGAGCACCCGAGCTCTCAAGCACCCGAGCACCCGAGCTCTCAAGCACCCGAGCTCCCGAACTCCCGAACTCTCAAGCTCCCAAGCTATGAGGTCTTAGCAACAAGAGTCACAGAGCTACAGGGGGGCTCAGTAGCAATCGCATGCTTCGGTTCTCAGGTCCACGGTTCACAGGCTTCGAATCGCCAGATGGGATTGGCCACGATTAAGCTCTGAACAAGGAGTGGCAGAGCTGCTCAGATTTACATACACACCCTAGCATCCAACAGCTAATAGCCAGATTTGGGCCAGTGAGCATCCGCGGGCTGCGGTTATGCTGCTGGCTCCGTTTTTATCCAAGCGTATGGTATACTTACGGGAGTATACAGACTAGAAGGATGACTATAACAGAGCAAGGATTGAAGGATAGAGATGACTACGACGAAGGTATGGCGCATGACGGATGAATATGCGGAGGCGTCTATCGCGGAAGCAGCAGAACTGCTTCGCGGTGGAGAGCTTGTAGCTTTCCCGACGGAGACGGTATACGGGCTTGGTGCCGATGCTCGCAGCTCGGAGGCGGTGGCGCAGATTTTTCAGGCCAAAGGCCGCCCCTCCGATAATCCGCTTATTGTTCACATCGCAACGATTTCGCAGCTTGATGAGCTGGTGCTGCCTTACTCGGCACTTGCGAAGCAATTGATGGAGCAGCTGTGGCCAGGACCGCTTACGCTTGTGCTTCCCGTTCAGCCGGGAGCGGTGTCGCCGCTTGTAACGGCTGGCTTATCCACTGTTGGCGTTCGGATGCCTTCCCATCCGGTGGCGCTGCGCCTCCTTGCAGCTGCGGGCTGTCCGGTTGCCGCGCCAAGCGCTAATCGTTCGGGCAGGCCAAGCCCTACGCTCGCCGAGCATGTGGCTGAAGACCTCAGCGGCCGGATCAGCGGCATTGTCGACGGCGGCGCTACAGGCATCGGCCTTGAATCGACCGTCATTGAACTGACGGGCGAACAGGCGCTTCGCATTTTGCGCCCAGGCGGCGTAACGGTGGAGCAGCTGTGCAAAGCGGCGCCGCAAGCGGAAATTGACGCACCTGCGGAAGCTGAGTCGGCCGTGGAGGAGCTATCTGCGCCACGTTCGCCAGGCATGAAATATACGCATTATGCACCGAAGGGCGAGCTAAGCGTCGTACAAGGAAGCTCAGCCGCCAAGCGTGTTGCTTATATGCAGGAGCAGGTGTCGCAAGCTGTGAACGCCGGACTGAAAGCAGGCGTTCTTGTATTCGATGAGCAGGCCGCTGTTATGGAGGACGGCTCCGCTCTCGTGCTGACCTACGGGAGCGGGCAGCAGCTGGAGCAGGCTGCGCACCGCCTGTATGCAGCATTGCGGCAGTTTGATGCTGCTGGCGTTCAGCGAATTTGGGCAGAAGGCTGCGAGCCAGATGGTATCGGAGCCGCACTTATGAATCGGCTGCTCAAGGCAGCCGGTCATCGCACCCATCAGGTATAAGACAAGACCAGCTTAAGCCGGCGAACTATTTTTTCACTAGTAAAATTAAGCTCGTGCCGGTTATACCGGTCGTGCCTGTCATGCGATTTTTTGACTCAAGTTTTGCGGTTTGCCTGGCGCTTTACAAGGGTAAGAATATCTCCAAGACCGATTAAACAAGCTATAGTATGTTTGTCCCCATTGCCGCATATGTTGGGTTAAGAGTGTTTGCGGACGTGGGGGGAGATCATTTTGTGGAGTAGCCATATGCTTGGAGGGCAATTTATTACACTGCTGCTTATGGCGGTTGCACTTGGCATGGATGCTTTTTCGCTAGGAATTGGAATTGGGCTGCGCGGTATTCGCTGGCTCCATATAATAAGATTAAGTGTTATTATCGGTATTTTTCATATTATTATGCCGCTCGGGGGCATGTACGCTGGGAGCTTCGTCAGCGGCTTGCTTGGTCATGTAGCGACTGCGTCTGCTGGCGTACTGCTGGTGCTGCTCGGCGGGCATATGATTTATAGCTCCTTGCGGGGAGAAGATGTGCAAGCCTTTGATTACCGCACCATTTGGGGAACGCTGCTGTTCGCGCTGGGCGTCAGCGCTGATTCTTTTTCCGTTGGCGTTACGCTCGGCATGTTCGCAGCTGATTTGATGCTGACGGTGCTGCTGTTCGGTTTTTTTGGCAGCTTAATGTCGATTATGGGATTGCTGCTTGGAAGAAGAGTCAGCCATAGGCTAGGCGGCTATGGCGAAGCATGCGGCGGCGCGGTGCTGCTGGTGTTCGGTATAATGTTTATTTTCTGAAAATATAAGAATTTATAAGTTTACATGTATAAATAGGCTTATATTTCATCGCGAAACGGAAGCTTTGCCATCAAAGGATGGCATCAGCCGTTTACGCTTGATACACATAGAAAGGGGCATGCGGCGTGAAGCACATTTTGTTCATTTGTACGGGAAATACTTGTCGTTCTCCGATGGCGGAGGCGATGCTCAAAAATATGGCGGGCCAGCAGGGTGTAGCAGTAGAAGTGCGTTCGGCAGGCATCTCGACCATTGACGGTTTGGCCGTTTCCGGCCATGCGACAGAGGTGCTGCGCGGTTATGGCATTGAACATCAGAGCTCTTCGTGCGCGCTGACAGCAGAAGCGGTAAAATGGGCTGACCTCGTACTGACGATGACCGCCAGCCACAAAAGAGGACTGCTCCAATGGTTCCCAGAAGCCGTTGATAAAGCGCACACGCTCAAAGAGTATGTCAATCAAGATACGGGCGTACTGGCAGACATTAAGGAACTGGAGCGGCTGTATACGGAGCTGCACATGAAGCAGACGCTGGGACAGCAGCTGACGGATGGCGAACGCAATCGTCTGCTGGAGTTGGAGCGCCGTATACCAAGCTTTGATATTATAGACCCGTTTGGCGGAACACTCGGTAATTACAAAAGCTGCGCCGAGGAAATTCGTAGCTGCTTGCAGCAGCTGCTCTTGCGGTTAAAGCAGGAATAAGCGAATGGTTGTGGCAGCGCAAATGTAAAAGCGCGAATTTAGGCGCGGAACCGATTGATTTTTCACAAAAATTCGGCTATGATGAGTACAGATATACGGTTTCCGATGTGACTGGCGACGGAAGTGGGTAACCACGGTGGAGCATCGGAACATACGGCCGGTCGCCTGGGCAAAGAGCAGCATGCTGAAGAGCATGTCATGCTCTTTTTTCGTCTTTTAGGACAAATTTAGGTATAATAAAAGCGCCGAATTGCGGAAGCGGAGTTCATGTGCCGAGCGCCGCAAGTATCATTGCAAGTGCAGCATCGTCATACTTTGGAGGAGGTTTATACGTGAAAATTGCCATTGGCGCCGATCATGCCGGCTACCGGCTGAAGGACGAAATTGTACCATTTCTGCTATCGCTTGGTCACGAAATTGAAGATTTCGGTTGCGACTGCAATCAATCGGTCGATTACCCGGATTATGCACTGCCTGTAGCAGAAAAGGTGGCAAACGGGGAAGTGGATCGCGGTATTCTCATTTGTGGAACAGGCATTGGCATGTCGATTGCCGCTAATAAGGTTAAAGGCATCCGCTGCGCGCTGGTGCACGATTTATTTTCCGCCAAAGCGACGCGCGAGCATAATGATACGAATGTGATTGCACTGGGCGAGCGGGTCATTGGACCGGGGGTTGCACAGGAAATTCTTCGTATTTGGCTGGACACGCCATTCTCCGGCGGCGAGCGTCATGCGGGACGCATTCATAAAGTAGGCCAAATCGAGCAAAAATATAACGCTTAAGCTAAATCAACAAGTAAGAAGGCTTTGTTCCATGCTTGCATGGATACGGTTAGTTAGACAAGGAGGCCGCCTGCTATGGAAGCAAACGAGGAAACGATAGCGATAGCAAGCGCAGTAGAGACGGTCGTTCGCGAGCTTGCGGCAGCGGGCAGCCTGCGGGCTGGACAGCTTCTCGTCATCGGCACGAGTACGAGCGAGGTGCTGGGCCATCGCATCGGGACGTCAGGCACGCTGGAAGCTGCTGCGGAAATTTTCGCTGGAGTGGAGGCTGTGCGCCGCGATATTGGTTTTTATCCGGTGTATCAATGCTGCGAGCATTTGAACCGCGCGCTCGTTATCGAGCGTGCAGCGGCTGAACGTTACGGACTAGAGCAGGTTGCGGCGATTCCCGTTCCGAAGGCGGGCGGCTCTATGGCGGCTTATGCGTATCGGCATATCAGCGATGCCTGTCTCGTTGAGACGGTAGCCGCGCATGCTGGAATAGATATCGGCGATACTTTCATCGGTATGCATTTGCGCAGAGTGGCGGTTCCGGTGCGGCCTTCGATTCGCAGCATTGGCGAGGCGCATGTCACGATGGCGGTTACGCGGCCAAAGCTTATTGGCGGTGTACGAGCGGTGTATGAGCTGGACGGTGTGGCAGACAGCCGTGATGCTGTTGTCTTGTCTCCGAAGCAATCAGCTGGGACATGCGATTAATCGCAAGCATTCTATAAAGATTTTATTATTGGCGGATGGAGCATGTAACCCGTAGAACAAATATCTGACGAGTCTATCATGCTTAATCCTTATCTATATAACAAGCACACACAACTAAGGAGGCATTTATAATGGAAAATCTACGTAAACAAGATCCGGAAGTTTTGAAAGCAATGGGACTGGAATTGCAGCGTCAACGCGATAACATCGAGCTAATCGCATCGGAAAATATCGTAAGCGAAGCTGTGCTTGAAGCATTGGGTTCTGCTTTGACGAACAAATATGCAGAAGGCTACCCAGGCAAGCGTTTCTACGGCGGCTGTGAGCATGTCGACATCGTGGAAGATATCGCACGCGATCGTGCAAAAGAACTGTTTGGCGCAGACCATGCCAACGTACAACCGCATTCCGGCGCACAAGCGAACATGGCTGTTTATTTGGCGGCGCTTAAGCCTGGCGACACGGTACTGGGCATGAATTTGGCTCATGGCGGCCACTTGACGCACGGCAGCCCGGTTAACGCTTCCGGCTTGCTTTACAATTTTGTAGCTTACGGCGTAAATGAAGATTCCTTCACGATTGATTATGAAGAAGTTCGCAAAGCGGCCTTCAAGCACCGCCCTCGCATGATCGTAGCTGGTGCATCTGCGTACCCGCGCATTATTGATTTCGAAAAAATGGCTAAAATCGCCAACGATGTAGGCGCCCTATTTTTCGTAGATATGGCTCATATTGCAGGTCTTGTAGCTGCTGGTCTTCACCCGAGCCCAGTGCCTCATGCGCATTTCGTTACAACGACAACGCACAAAACGCTTCGCGGTCCTCGCGGCGGCTTGATCCTTTGCCGTAAAGAGTGGGCAGCTGCGATCGACAAAGCGGTATTCCCAGGCACACAAGGCGGTCCTTTGATGCACGTTATTGCTGCTAAAGCAGTGGCACTGGGCGAAGCTTTGCAGCCATCGTTCAAGACGTATGCGCAAAATGTTGTGAAAAATGCGGCGGTTCTTTCCGATACACTCGTTGCAGCAGGCATTAACATCGTATCCGGCGGCACAGACAACCACCTGATGCTGATCGACACGCGTTCCCTGAACATCACAGGCAAAGAGGCGGAGCACGTACTGGATTCAATCGGTATTACAGCTAACAAAAACGCGATTCCTTTCGATCCAACTAGCCCGTTCATTACTAGCGGTATCCGTCTTGGAACACCTGCAGCGACATCGCGCGGCATGGATGAGAAAGCGATGAAAGTGATCGGCGAAGTGATCGCTGTAACGCTGAAAAATCCAAAGGATGAGGCGACGCTTGAAAAATCCCGTCAAATCGTTCGCGATCTGACTGCGCAATATCCGCTTTATCCAGAATTGAAATACTAATTTTTAACTTTTGAAAAATGCCGCATGGGGCCTCGGCCTCTATGCGGTATTTTTGCGTGTAAACAAGCGTTTGAGGGCTGTCGTCACGTTATTAAAAGGAATTTTTATTCATTTATGGTAGATATAATATGCAGAAAATCCATTCGGCATGCTACAATAGTACAGACTATGCTAATTGGAGGGTGATGGTACAACCATGAGCAATACGATTCTTGTCGTTCTGATTTTTGTTGTATTCCTGGTAATCATAAGCATAACTCAATCCAATCGTTCGCGAAAAAGAAATGATACTGGCCATTCGCCGGGCAAGCGAAGCTTGTCGTTAGCTTCATGGCCGTCTGAGGAGCCGCCGCTTGCATTAGGCGTGCCTTACGAGCATCCTGCCCGTCCAGCTGCTGAACGTCTTGAGGCCGCCCTTACGAGTGACTTTGAAAGCCGGATTAAGGATCGCGTGCTCAAGCAGCTGCCGAGTCTGTCCGATAAGGAATGGAAATGGACCTTCTTCGAGCTGAAGCGCTTCTTCCTAATGTGCGGCCTGCTGCGCGGCGTGCCGATGTATAGCAGCAGGGCCGATGTCATTTGGCATGAAATGCTCATGTTTACACGGGAGTACGAGCAGTTTTGCACTGCCTTCTGCGGCGGGCTGATTCATCATGCTCCGCATGCCGAAAATGAGCGCCCAAATGTCGATGGCCGGGCCTGGTTTGACTGGGTATACGGCGAGCTTTTCCAGCAAACGCCGGCAAGCGGACGGGTGTGGGGCGCATTTTTCAAGACGCCGCTTCCTCGCGATTGGGCGGATGAGTTTGCCGGGCAATCCGAGCAGGCATTGACGGAAAAATGGTTTAATGCCAAATCCGCTGGGGCCTATCCCGATATGCAGAAGACGATCGATTATTTGCTGTGGCGCTTGAAATCGCAGCTTCATAATAGCGATGATGAGCAAGTTAAGCCTTATCCGGTAGGCGCCTCTTCCTCCTGGAAGGGCGGCTATGATCCTGTAATCGGAGCGACGGGCATGCTGTCCGGCATGCTCATTTTCCACTCCATCTCCGCTTCATCTCCTAATGATTTTGCCGAGCAGATGAATGCAGCGCAGACAAAGGCCCAGAGAGAAGCGAATGGCAGCGGGTCCTCGACATACGGCTGTGACGGCTTGGGCTCCACACATGACCGTCATGATTCTGACGGGGGTCATGATAGCGGTGGCCATGATAGTGGCAGCGATTCATCCAGCTCCTGCGGAGGCTCCAGTGGAGGAGACGGCGGTGGAGGCTGTGGCGGTGGCTGCAGCAGCTAAAAACGGACGATTTTTCAAAGAGAAAAATCACAGGATGCAACAGGCCTTTTACAATGCTATAATATACGGGATTGTGTCTACTGATACAGAAATAAGTTATCACACAGGAGGAATAACGCTCCATGAGCAAATTGGTCATCTGCGACCATCCGTTAATCCAGCATAAGCTGACCTTTATTCGGAATAAAGATACGAATACGAAAGATTTTCGGGAACTGGTTGATGAAGTAGCAACATTAATGGCATATGAGATTACAAGGGACATCCCGCTTGAAACGATTACCGTACAGACGCCGGTTGCTGAGACGCCATCGAAGGTCGTATCGGGACGCATGCTGGGGCTTGTTCCCATTTTGCGCGCCGGCCTTGGCATGGTAGAAGGCATTTTGAAGCTGATTCCTGCTGCGAAGGTTGGCCATATCGGCTTGTTCCGCGATCATGAAACGCTCCAGCCAACGGAATATTATATCAACCTGCCAACGGATGCTCCGAATCGTCTGCTCGTTGTTGTAGACCCGATGCTGGCAACTGGCGGCTCCGCAATCGCGGCTATTACTGCGCTCAAAAAACGCGACTGCGAGCATATTAAGCTGATGTGTCTAATTGCCGCGCCTGAAGGCGTGAAGGCAGTACAGGAAGCGCACCCGGACATCGATATTTATATTGCTGCGCTTGATGAGTGTCTGAACGAGAAGGGCTATATTGTTCCAGGTCTTGGCGACGCGGGCGACCGCATGTTCGGCACCAATTAGCGCCTGCCTGGCGCAAGCAGATTATAGGAGTGAATTGTTTTGTCCAAATTAAAAGTAATGACTATTTTCGGTACGCGCCCGGAGGCAGTTAAGATGGCGCCGCTTGTTCTCGAACTGAACAAGCACTCGGACGATATTGAATCCATCGTCTGCGTAACTGCGCAGCACCGTCATATGCTCGATCAGGTGCTAGATTTTTTTGAAATCCAGCCAAATTATGATTTGAATGTGATGAAGGACCGCCAGACGCTAACGGAAACGACTGTGCGCGTTTTGGAGGGCCTTGATCCGATTTTGACGGAAGCGAAGCCGGATATCGTGCTTGTCCATGGCGACACGCAGACGACGTTCCTTGCCAGCTACGCGGCTTTCCTGAAGCAAATTCAGGTTGGCCATGTGGAAGCGGGCCTTCGGACTTGGAATAAGCTGTCCCCGTACCCGGAAGAGATGAACCGCCAGCTTGCAGGCGTGTTGTCCGATGTGCATTTTGCTCCAACCTCTTGGTCGGCAAGCAATTTGCTCAAGGAGAACAAGTCGGAATCGACCATTTATGTTACGGGCAATACGGCAACGGACGTATTCCAGTACACGGTTGATCCTTCCTTTGCTCATCCGGTTATCGACTGGGCGAAAGGCAAACGGATGATTTTGATGACGGCGCATCGCCGCGAGTCGCTGGGCGAGCCTCATCGCAATATTTTCCGTGCGGTAAAACGCATTGCCGATGAGCATGAAGATATTGCCATTGTGTATGCCGTTCACCCGAATCCAGCCGTCAAAGAACCGGCAACCGAAATTCTCGGCGGACATCCGCGTATTCAGCTTATCGATCCGCTGGATGTGTTCGAATTCCACAATTTTTATCCACATGCCTACATGATTTTGACCGATTCCGGCGGCCTGCAGGAGGAAGCTCCTTCGTTTGGAGTGCCAACGCTGGTGCTGCGCGATACAACAGAGCGTCCTGAGGGCATTGAGGCGGGTACACTTGAGCTTGTAGGTACGGATGAAGAGGTTGTTTACAGCCGGGCCAGCGCCTTGCTGAACGATGCTTCCTTGTATGAAAAGATGAGCCATGCGGCAAATCCATACGGTGATGGACAAGCTTCGACACGTATCGTGCAAGCTTTGCTGCATCATTTTGGAAGAAATTCTGAGCGTCCCGATCCGTTCACACAACGTTCATAGTTTACACATGGTCTTATAAATAGCGGCGCAATGCACAGCATACAGTTGTACTGTATGGTTTTGTCGGCTCTGAGGGCTTGATTTGACTGGCTTTTGGGCAATCTGTACAGTAAAACTATACAGGATTATCAATTGACAAACCTTGCGCCGCTTGGATAAAATAAATGAGGATTGACAGGGGTATGGGCCATGGATAAAAAGAACAGAAGAGACAATCCGCTGTTTGCCGCAGGTCTTGTCGGCGGACTCGGACTGCAAGTCGCTATTTGTATCTTTTTAGGGTACTTTCTCGGATCGTCGCTCGGTAAACGCTTTGGCGGAGGTTCGGGTTGGACGGTTGGAGGCATACTGGTCGGTCTGGCTGTCGGTCTTCTCTCAGGCATTCTGCTTGTGAAGAAGGTAATGGAGGATGCCGATGGATAAAATAATGAACACTGCAGTAAGGTCACTGCTCTTCGTGATGGGTGTATGTCTGCTTGTCTGGGCGTTTATGCCGAACTTGCGAACAGCCGCACTCGGTCTTCTACTGGGTCTTGCAGCGAGTTTCATGAATGCGTTTTTACTGAGGCGCAGAGTGGAAATGATTACGCTTAAAGCAGCAGGAGGAACCTCTCGCAGAATGGGTATGGGACTTGGAAGCCGCATCGCTATGGTGCTGCTGGTTGCCATGGTTGCTTATCGCTTTCCGGAAGACTTCAGCATGCCAGCCGCATTAATTGGCTGTATGGTTATGCCTTTTATTCTTCTGGTAGCAGCTTATATTCATAATAGAAATAAACTTTAGTGGAAAGGGGTGAGAATTTTACATGCATGAATTTCCGGTGTGGCAGCTCGGATCGCTACAGATCGACATTTCAACGTTTATTGCGATAACGGTTTCCGCCATCATCACCTTTGTTGTGGCGAGACTTGCTGTGCGCAATTTATCGGTGGACAACCCTTCCAAGATGCAAAACTTTTTGGAATGGGTCGTCGAATTTGTTCACAATCTGATTTCCAGCGCAATGCCGCTTAACCGCGTCAAGCCTTTCATTTCCTTGGGTATGACGTTGATTATGTTTATTTTCATCTCCAACCTGCTTGGTTTGCCTTTCGGTATCGTGACGGATGTCCATCACGCTTACCCGGCACTAGGTATTACAGAGGAGCTGCTTCAGGAGAAGGGTGGACATTTGGAGCTGGCTTGGTGGAAATCGCCAACGGCTGACCTTTCCGTAACGGCTGGTCTGGCGCTGATCGTATTCATCCTCGTGCATTATCTGGGCGTGAGATTGAACAGCAAGCATTACGTGAAACACTATTTCCATCCGTTCCCAATTTTTCTGCCGATCAACTTGATCGAGACAATCTCGAAGCCAGTAACTTTGGCACTACGGCTATTCGCCAACATTTATGCGGGCGAAGTGCTGATCTCGACCATATTGATGCTGGGAGTTATCGGAACTCCGTTCCTCGCTGCTTGGCAAGCATTTAGTATCTTTGTCGGTGCGATTCAGGCTTTCTTGTTCACTATGCTTACGATGGTGTACATTTCACAGGCTGCAATTCACGAGGAAGACCATTAATTTAAGCTTTATGCCTAGGATTTAATTACCCCCTAGGTCAGCAATACAAAACCAAAACGAGATATTATTGAGGAGGATTTTTAAAATGGAAGTATTGGCAGCAGCATTGGCAGTTGGTTTGGCCGCAATTGGCGCAGGTGTAGGTAACGGTATGATCGTCAGCAAAACAGTTGAAGGTATCGCTCGTCAGCCTGAGCTTCAAGGCAAATTGCAAACAACAATGTTTATCGGTGTAGGTATCGTCGAAGTTGTGCCGATTATCGGCGTAGTTATCGGCTTCCTTGCATTCTTTAAATAATTCAAAACACGCATCTGGCGGGGAAGGCCTAGCCCTCTTCGCCTTCGTTGTGATTTAGACAATTTTGTGGTAGGAAAGGAGTGTCTTTAATGGGATGGCATTGGGAATCGACAGTATATGCGATAGTAGCTTTTCTAGTATTGTACTGGTTGCTGAACAAGTACGCATTCGGTCCGCTGCTCAGCGTTATGGAGAAACGGAGACAACTCGTGCTTGAACAGATGAATACAGCTGAATCCAGCCGTAAGCAAGCTGAGCAGCAAATGGTTGAGCAGAAAGCGGCTCTTGAGCAGGCTCGTAAAGAGGCTTATGAAATTATTGAGCAATCAAGAGTTACAAGCAGCAAGCAAGCCGATGAGATCGTGAACACTGCTAAGACAGAAGCGTCGCGCTTGAAAGATGATGCTCTTAAAGACATCGAAAGTGAGAAAAACAAGGCAATTGCAGCACTTCGTTCTGAAGTTGGCGGTATTTCCGTTCAAATCGCTTCGAAAATCATTGAGAAGCAAGTTGACGAGAAATCGCAAGAGCAGCTTGTTAATCAATACCTGAAAGAAGTAAGCGGCAAATGAGCCGGGACGCAGCGGTAGCGAAGCGCTACGCCAAAGCGTTGTTCGAGCTTGCACAGCAAGGCGGCATTATTTCTGAGGTAGAGCAGCAGCTGCAAGCTATTGCACAAACGCTTGGAGAAGATTTGGAAATCCGTAAATTTCTAAGCTATCCGAATATTGATGCTTCGAAGAAGCTGGCTGTTCTTAAAGCCGCTTTCGGCGGAAGCATTTCCGAATTGCTGCTGAATACGCTGGAGCTGGTTTTTGTGCGCGGGCGTCAGGAGCTAATTGTGGAAATCTACGAAGCATTTACAAAAATCGCAGGCGATGTGCTTAAGCAAGCGCATGCGACGGTATATACAGCTCGTCTTTTGAATGACGCGGAACTGGCAGAGGTTGCAGCACAGTTTGGCGGATTGACAGGCAAAACTATTATTGCTGAGCAAGTCGTAGAGCCTGCCCTACTGGGTGGAGTGAAGGTCCGCATTGGCGACCGCCTTTACGATGGAAGCTTGTCTGGCAAGCTTGAACGGTTAGAAAAACAGTTAAAATCTAAAGCACTGTAGATAGGGGTGAGCGAATTGAGTATCAGACCTGATGAAATCAGCACGCTGATTAAGCAGCAGATCGAACAATATAAATCCGAAATTCAAGTCGTGGATGTTGGCACCGTTATTAGCATCGGTGACGGTATCGCTCGCGTTCACGGTTTGGAAAATGCGATGCAAGGCGAATTGCTCGAATTCTCCAACGGTGTTGTCGGCATGGCATTGAACCTTGAAGAAAGCAACGTCGGTGTCGTTATTCTCGGTCCTTACAAGGACATTCGTGAAGGCGATCAAGTAAAACGTACAGGCCGTATCATGGAAGTTCCAGTTGGCGAAGAGCTGCTGGGCCGCGTCGTGAACCCGCTTGGACAGCCGCTTGACGGCAAGGGTCCAATCAACACGAAGCATTCCCGTCCGGTTGAATCTCCAGCTCCAGGCGTTATCGACCGTAAATCGGTTCATGAGCCTATGCAAACAGGTATTAAAGCGATCGACGCAATGGTTCCAGTTGGCCGTGGCCAACGTGAGCTTATTATCGGCGACCGTCAAACAGGTAAAACAGCTATCGCAATTGATGCGATCATCAACCAAAAAGGCAATGGCGTAAAATGTATTTATGTCGCTGTCGGACAAAAGCAATCCACTGTTGCTAACGTTGTAGAAACGCTTCGCCGTCATGGCGCTTTGGAATATACAATCGTTGTAACTGCGGGCGCTTCCGAGCCAGCTCCACTCTTGTTCCTGGCTCCTTATGCAGGCTGCTCGATGGGCGAATACTTCATGTACAAAGGCGAGCATGTACTCGTTATTTACGATGACTTGTCGAAACAAGCGGCAGCATACCGTGAGCTTTCCTTGCTGCTTCGCCGTCCACCGGGTCGGGAAGCTTACCCAGGTGACGTATTCTATCTTCACTCCCGTTTGCTTGAGCGCGCAGCTAAGCTGAGCGATGCAAGAGGCGGCGGTTCCTTGACTGCCCTGCCTTTCATCGAGACTCAAGCTTCTGACGTATCGGCTTACATCCCGACGAACGTTATTTCGATTACTGACGGTCAAATCTTCCTGGAAGCAGACCTGTTCTACTCCGGTCAACGTCCAGCGGTTAACGTTGGTATCTCGGTATCCCGTGTCGGCGGTTCTGCACAAATTAAAGCGATGAAAAAAGTTGCCGGTACGCTCCGTCTTGACCTTGCGGCTTACCGTGAGCTTCAAGCGTTCTCGCAATTCGGTTCCGACCTTGATAAATCAACGCTTGCCCGTCTAAACCGTGGTGCTCGCACAATGGAAATTCTGAAACAAGGCGTTAACCAGCCGATGCCGGTTGAGAAGCAAGTAATCTCGATCTACTCTGCGGTTAAAGGTCATCTGGATGAAATTCCGGTTGCCGACATTTTGCGCTTTGAGAAAGAATTCCTGGCGTTCCTCGATTCCAATCACCCGGAAATCGGCAATTCGATCCGCGATACGAAGGATCTGGTTGCTGATAACGAGAAAGCCCTTGTTGATGCGATCAACAAATTTAAGAAAAGCTTTGCCGTATCGGCTTAATTTTGGAGCTTGAGAGGAACGATAGGTTCCTCTAAGTTCTTATATATGCCGCTCGTACCAATCATTAGGCTTCGCAGCCATCCCTTATAGCTTGTGCGGCTCTATCCGGGCTTGCGTACAGGAGAGCTGCGAGGCAACAAAGGCGGGTGAAACCAAATGGCTAAAGGTATGCGCGATATTAAACGCGAAATCAAGAGCAAACAAAATACGAAGCAGATTACGAAGGCGATGGAAATGGTCGCGGCTTCCAGGCTGAGAAGAGCGCAGGAAGCTGCACAGGCATCCCGCCCGTATTCAGAAAAGCTGAAGGAAGTTGTGGCAAGCATCGCTGCTGGCACGAAAGACGTTAAACACCCGATGCTGGAAACCCGTCCGATCAAAAAGACAGGTTATCTTGTCATCACGTCTGATCGCGGTCTGGCAGGCGGCTACAACGCCAACGTGCTTCGTAAGGTAACGGACACGATTCGCAGCAAGCATAAGTCGAACGATGATTTCGTATTGTTCGTCATCGGCAAGAAGGGCCGGGATTATTTCCGCCGTCGCAATATGCCGATCGTAGAAGAAGTAACGGGTCTTCCGGATGCTCCTACGTTTGCAGATATCAAGATCGTAGCTTCAACAGCAGTTCAGAAATTTGCCGACGGCACTTTTGACGAGCTGTATGTGTATTACAATAAATTCGTTAATGCCATTACCCAAATTCCTACGGAAATGCGCCTGCTGCCGCTTGAATCGGTAGACGGAAGCGCAGCTTCAACAGCAGCGTACGAATACGAGCCATCGCCGGAAGGCGTGCTGGAGGCATTGCTGCCTAAATATGCGGAGACGCTTATTTACAGCGCATTGCTGGACGGCAAGGCAAGTGAGTTCGGCGCCCGGATGACGGCTATGGGCAGTGCGACGAAAAATGCGACGAAGATGATCAGCAATTTGACGCTTACGTACAACCGTGCTCGTCAAGCGGCAATCACACAGGAAATTTCCGAGATCGTTGCAGGAGCAAATGCTCAATCTTAGGTAACACACTACGCCGCCAGAAGCCTGAGAGAGGCTGCTCTGCCGGCTAGTAACAAGAAGGAACCAGGAGGGAATACCATGAAAAAAGGACGCGTTGTATCCGTCATGGGTCCGGTCGTCGATCTAGAGTTCGAACGCGGCAACCTGCCGGAAATTTTGAACGCTGTCAAAATCGAGAAGAAGGGCGAAAATGGCGGTGTAGATATTAATCTGACGCTTGAAGTCGCTGTTCACCTCGGTGACAATAAAGTTCGTGCTGTAGCAATGAGCACAACGGACGGTCTTGTACGCGGTACTGAAGCCATTGATACTGGCGCTCCAATCACGATTCCAGTTGGCGCTCCAACACTCGGCCGTGTATTTAACGTACTAGGACAACCGATCGATGAAGCTGGCGATGCTACTTCTTCAATCAATCTTCCTATTCACCGTGAAGCTCCTGCTTTCGACGAATTGTCGACACAATCGGAAATTCTCGAAACAGGAATTAAAGTTATCGACTTGCTGGCACCATACGCAAAAGGCGGTAAAATCGGTCTCTTCGGCGGCGCGGGCGTAGGTAAAACGGTAACGATTCAAGAGCTGATCAACAACATCGCACAAGAGCACGGCGGTATTTCCGTATTCGCAGGTGTTGGTGAGCGTACGCGTGAGGGTAATGACTTGTACCACGAGATGAAAGACTCCGGCGTACTTAGCAAAACAGCAATGGTATTCGGACAAATGAACGAGCCGCCAGGCGCACGTCAGCGTGTAGCTCTAACGGGTCTGACAATGGCTGAATATTTCCGTGATGAGGAAGGCAAAGACGTGCTTCTGTTCGTCGATAACATCTTCCGTTTCACACAAGCAGGCTCCGAGGTTTCGGCCCTTCTAGGCCGTATGCCTTCCGCAGTAGGTTACCAGCCAACGCTGGCAACTGAAATGGGTCAACTGCAAGAGCGTATTACTTCAACGAAAAAAGGCTCGGTTACATCGATCCAAGCGATCTACGTACCTGCCGATGACTATACGGATCCAGCTCCAGCTACGACGTTTGCCCACTTGGATGCAACGACTAACCTTGAGCGTAAAATTTCCGAGATGGGTATTTTCCCAGCGGTAGATCCACTTGCTTCATCTTCCCGTATCCTTAGCCCGGATATTCTTGGCGAAGAGCATTACAATGTAGCTCAAGGCGTTAAGAAAATTCTTCAGCGTTATAAAGAGCTTCAAGATATTATCGCGATTCTTGGTATGGATGAGCTGTCCGAGGAAGATAAATTGACCGTTGCTCGCGCACGTAAAATTCAACTCTTCTTGTCCCAGCCGTTCCACGTTGCCGAGCCTTTCACAGGCATTAAAGGTAAATATGTACCAGTTAAAGAATCCGTGCGCAGCTTCAAAGAAATTCTCGAGGGCAAACATGACGACCTTCCGGAAGAAGCTTTCCGGTATGTAGGTGTGATTGAAGAGGCCGTGGAGAAAGCCAAAACGCTGTAGTAGCGAAAGGCGGGAGGAATCCACATGAGTACCTTTTTGGTAGAAGTCGTTACTCCTGAGCGTAAAGTGTACGCGGAGAATGCGAATATGATTAGTGTAAAAGGTGTTGAAGGTGAGCTTGGCATATTGCCAAACCACATTCCACTCGTAACACAGCTTCGTATTGCACCAGTTGTAATCAAGCGCGATGGAAAAGTTGATGTAATTGCTGTAAATGGTGGTTTTATCGAGGTTCGTAAAGATAAAATCGTTATTTTGGCGGAAAGTGCCGAGCTTGCGACCGATATTGATGTTGATCGTGCGAAGGCAGCGAAAGCACGCGCGGAGCAGCTTCTGTCTGCCAAACGCGATGAGATCGATTTCCGCCGTGCGGAGCTTGCTTTGCAGCGTGCAATGAACCGTATCGGCATAGCGCATAAATAATATTTGATACCCAAACACCGTTAATGTCCTGTAAGAGGCGTTAGCGGTGTTTTTTGTAAATAAAACAGCAGGAGAGGAGCCCCCCACTATGATTGATATTCATACACATATTCTTCCCGGTATTGATGATGGTGCGGCCCGCCTGGAGGATTCGCTTGCGCTGGCAAGAGCGGCTGCTGCCGAGGGAATCAGAACGATTATCGCAACCCCCCATCACCATAACGGTCGTTATGTGAATCCGGCTCAAGTTGTAGAAGAGCTGACCCGTACGCTCAATAAGCAACTTCAGGAGCTGAATATTCCGATTGTCGTACATGCCGGTCAGGAGGTTCGGCTGCACCGGGAGCTGCTCGACCACTTTCAGGAAGGAAGCTTGCTGACGCTAGCGGGTTCATCCTACATGCTGCTGGAGCTGCCATCCTCCCATATTCCGAAAAATACGGAGCAGACCGTCTATGAGCTTGGACTGCTTGGCATTCATGTGGTTATCGCTCATCCAGAGCGGAACGCAGCCATCATTCAGCAGCCTGAGCGGCTGGCAGAGCTTGTTCGTTTGGGGGCATTTGGCCAAGTGACGAGCCATTCCTTGCTTGGCGCTTTCGGCAAGACGGTAGAGCGGGCTTCATGGAAGCTGTGTGAAGCGGGCCTCATTCATCTTGTGTCCTCTGATGCGCATCATGTGGAGCGCAGAGGATTTAGGTTGAAGGAAGCTTATGACCGGATACAGAAAGTTATGGGCACGGAGTGGTCGGACTATTTTCAGCAAAATGCTGCTTCGCTGTTAAGGGGCGATGCTCTTGCTGATGCACCAGAGTGGCAAGGCGGGGCAGTGGCAAACCGCTGGCAAGCTTTGAAAGCTTTTTTCAAGAAATAAGCGGATTTTCGTTTATCCATATCAAATGAGCCTTTTGAACTAATCATTCAATTTAATGAGTAAACCAATCAATTGTACGGAATTCGTACAGATGATTGGTTTTTTTTCACTCATATCACATTTAAATCAACATTTTTGGTTATAAAAGCTAACATTCTCCTAGGAAAACGGTTCAAATGTATGTTAATATACTTTACATACAAGAAAATTAAGGAAGGGCATAGGGGGAGTGCGTATGTTTGATTGGCTAGGTACAAGGACGGGGTTTCCACTGTGGGTATCATGGAAGCTCAATTCTGGCATTAAGGAAGATGTCGAGCACATTTTCGAAGGTGTTGCAGATACTCGCAAAGAGCTGCTGCTGCAATGGGCGGATGAGTATTGGGGGCATATGGAGCGCCTGTCGAATCAATTATCGGATGGCCTATCCGCATTGCAAGCTGCTGCATTCTCTAAGGAACAGCAGAAGTGGATAGCTCCTTTGCTCGAACGATCCTATGCGAGGGGTATGGATTTTACGGAGCTGTTCCTCCTAGACAACCACAATCATGTAGCTCACTCCACCTATCCCACACATATAGGCACACATTATGGAGAGGGCAGCGCGCTGTCTCCGGGCATGCAGTTTTCCCAAAAAGGCGATTCAGCAGGCAAACGCTGTTTTTTTGGTCCTTACGAAGACGGAATTACACTCAAGCTAGGGGCCCGAACCTCCTCTTTTCACGACAAAATGACGATTATGTTTATGCAGCCGCTGCTTGTGAATGGCAGACGGGTCGGAACGTTATGCGGGAGAGTGCCTAATGATGTGCTGGGCGATTTGATCCAGCGCGAGTCAGGACATGTATATCCAGATTCGGGCGATAATTATTTGTTTATGGCCGAGCCTAGTTTGCAGCGTAATATCGTACCCGGTACAGCGTTATCCCGAAGCCGCTTTGAGGACCGTACGTTCACCCATGGCGAAAATTTAAAGGATGGCGTAACGACAGACTGGGGTACCGTGTCGATTAAGGCGCATACCGAGTTGGAAATTGTTTTTACCGATCCAGCAACGGGAGAGCTGCATCCTGGCGTCGCAGGAACCATTCGCAATGGCAGCAATTTGTTCGTTCAGTTTCCTGGCTACTCGGACTATCGCCATATTGCCGTCATCGGCAAAGGCGTCACCTTCCGAATGCCGCATTGCCCTGATCTATGGGGGATGATGTGCGAGGGCGATCTGGAAGAGGTGTATCGGCTGCGCAGTATTGGCTGGCGGCAGCGCAAGCTGCAAATGTATGCAGCGCTGCTGCAAAGCGTTCTAACGTTTCTGCTTGCTTCTCTAGTCATCGGTTATATGCCGCTATGGGGAGCAGCAGCTGTGCTTGGCGGATTTAATTTGCTGTTCGGTGTTTTGTTTGCGATGTCGGTGCAGCGCAAGGAATCGCAGCGGGTAACTGGGCATCTAGAGCGGATCAACCGATTTATTCGCATTAATGCCGAGGGGAAAGGTGATTTGACCCAGCGGCTGTCGACGAAAGAGTTCGATTGCGACGAGACGCAGGAGCTGGCAAAATGGATTAACAATATGATCGATTCACTCGAAGGCATTATGCTGCAGGTGAAGCTCACCGCTGCCGAGGTGCTGAGCAGCCAGTCCGTCATGAATGAGTCGTCTGCCCATACCGCCTTGTCAACGGAGCGTGTAGGCAGCAAGGTGGGCCATATGATTGGCAGCATTCGTCACCAGTTGAAGGATATCGACAAGGCAAAAAATGCTGCGGGTGAAATGCGCGATACGCTATCTGTACTGGAGCGCCAAGCGGCCGAGCAAATTGCGGTGGCGCAAAGCGAGGTTGGCCGCATTGGGGAGAAGATGCAGCATATTTCCACCAAGGTAGAAGATACGAACGGTACGATTCGCAAGTTCATGAAGACGGTTGAAGAAATTCGCGATGTGCTTCAAGTGATTGAGGAGATATCGTCGCAAACCAATTTGCTGGCACTTAATGCTTCTATTGAAGCGGCGCGTGTTGGTGAGCAGGGCCGAGGCTTCGCGGTCGTTGCTTCCGAAATCCGCAAGCTGGCGGAGTTGACGAAGAAATCGACAGAGGAAGTGCACGGCATTACGCGGCAAATTTATTCAGAAGCCGAGCAGGCTTATCATTCAATGGACGAGGGTACGAAGGTTGTAGAAGAGGGTACTGATCTCGTTGCTGCAGCAGCCCGCACACTTCAATCGGCGCAGGCGGACGATCAGCGCAAAACGCAGGTTGTAGAGGAAGTGGTAAAACTGATGGAGCAAATTGCCGAAGTCAGCTTGCAAAACCGCTCGGTTTCCTCTGATGTGGAAGGACAAGTGCAGGAGTTGATTGTGGAGATGGACAACGTTCGCCATACCTCAACGAATGTCGAATCTATTACAATGCTGCTTCAACAGCTCGTGGGCCAATTCAAATTAACAGAGTCTAGAGTCAGATAGTGGCCCAGAGCGTCCCAATAACAGAATAGTAGAGTGGAAAAAGGCTTGCGAATCGCGGTTTCCAGCGGTTTGGCAGGCCTTTTTGCTAGGGGTGCACCTAAAACTCCATCATAGACGGTAGTGGGAGCATTTGTTATAATTGTAACTATTATTAGATTAGAAAAGCAGCAAAATTCAACCCTTTTTCATCGGATAGTTGAAGGTGACGCCAAAGGGACGATAACGCCAGGTTAAGCAGGCATGCATTGGCGAGGCAAATCCCTTTTTTTACAAGGACCGACGCTTATGATTAGCTCGGTCCTTTTGTGTTAAACTTAGGAGAGGGAGAGTGCGGTTCATTGTTTAATGGATGGTTTACGGCAGAAACAACCGCGTTCTTCCTTTATTCGGCCCTTGTTGTGACGGGCTCTATCATTATGATTCATGCCAGAATGCTGCCTAGGCTGGCTCTGGGCGTAGTGTTGACGATTATTGGAAATTCAGGGCTGCTCGTCCGGCTGGATGCCGGTCTGATTGCGCTTTTTCAGGCACTTCTATATGTGGGAACAATGGGAATTTTGCTAGGGTCAGAAATTAGGAGGCATTCGGAAATAGGCCGGCATAACCGGTCGATTGGAATCGCTTCCCGGGAAATGGCAGCTGCTGCAGGCATTCCGTTTTTGCTCGCTATTCTGATGTGTGTCATTGTTAAGATGCCCTATTCTGGCGAAGAAATGCCGCTGCTCCCTGCCCATTTGATGACGGCGGCGACGCTGATGGCTATTGGTGTGTACGGGGCAATTGTCAAAAGAAATTCATTGGTGGCCTTGTTGTGTGTAAGTATCATTTTATGCGGAGCCCAGTTGAACATTGCTGCTTTAAGCTTATATGTGCAAGGAATAGCAGAAGGGCTTCGAACGCTTCCTTTGGTAGTTTTTTTCGCGCAGGCTTCAATTGGAGCGGCCGTATTAATTGTATTATACAAACGAGACTCCACCACCTCTAATCATGAATAATAGTTAAACAGGAGGTGATCGTAGCAGATGCAAATGTATGCTGAGGCTGCTTTTCTTATTCCGCTGCTGCCGCTAGCTTCTTTTTTGATCCTGCTGGCGCTTGGCCGAGGGTCTCATTCTGCTGGCGCCTGGGTTGGAACAGGAGGCGCTGCTGCCTCGCTGCTGTTGTCGCTTCTGGTATGGATTGAGCGATTCCGCTATAGGGCAGTCGATTATAATGATAGCTTTAACTGGATTTCGATAGATCGCCTTACGCTGCGAATTGGATTTGAGGTTACCAGTATGAGCGCACTGCTGCTGGTAGGTGTCAGCTTGCTGAGCGTATTGGTTCATATTTATGCCGCTGGTTATATGAAGAAGGATGAACGCTTGACGGTGTTCTACAGTTATATGTCCTTATTCACCTTCTCGCTGCTGGCACTAACTCTCGCAGATAACGTACTGGCGTTTTATTTGTTCTGGGAGCTTGCCTCCGTTAGTCTATTTTTATTGTTTGGTTTCTGGTACGCGAAGAGCGCGGCGCGTGCGGCTGCCAAGAAAGCTTTTATAATGATGCGTTTAGCGAGTGCGGGATTGCTGCTTGCAACGCTGATGCTGTTCTGGTTTATGCCGGAGCATGCGCTTGATTTTGCTGCTATACATAACGTATTTGAAGGGCAATCTGGTGCGATTGCGAAAAATATAACGGCATTGATCGCAAGCTTGCTGCTGCTTGCGGCGGCAGGAATGGCTGCGCAGTTTCCGCTCTACGCTTGGCTGAGCAGTGCTGAGCAGGCTCCTGCTCCAGCGAGCGCGCTGCTGCAAGGAGCAGGCATGATGACAGGAGCGCTGCTTCTGTCCAAAACGACAGAAATCTTCCAATCGGCTCCAGCCGTAACGGACGCAGCGCTCTATATTGGCGCTGCGACAGCGCTCTATGCTGCTGCAAGGGCGCTAATGGAGCGGAATGTGAAGAAAATATTGATCTATTCGACGATCAGCCAGCTAGGTATCGTTCAGCTTTCGCTCGCCCTAGGGGCCGCCACAAGCAGCATGCTTTATGTGCTGGTCCATGCAATTTGCAAAACGCTGCTTGTACTGGCAGCAGGTCAACTATTGAAGGCAGTTGGAACAGCGGATATAGGGAGCATGGGTGGTTTGCGCAAGCAAATGCCGCTTGCAGCGTGGACGTTTTTCATTGGCGGCCTGGCTTTATGCGGCATTCCCCCGCTCACGGGCTTTTGGCTGCAGCAGTCGATTTGGGCGGAAGCATCAGAGCGGCATCTATTGTGGCTGGCTGCGATGATGCTTGTACTGCTTTTGACCGCGGCTTACATGTCCCGCATGTATTTTCTTATATTTGAAGGGAAGCCGCGTTCAACTGCAACGGCCGTGCTTGATCAAGGCCATAAGCGTTCGCGCCTTATGAGCTATTCGGTAATTGCGCTTGCCGCGATCGTTGTCCTTTCAAGCTTCTTTCAATTGGTCTGGGGCAGCTTGCCTGAACGATGGCTCGATGGGGAAGCGGTTGGCGCGCAAGGCAATATGTCCTTAGGATTAATGCTGGCCGCTACTGCAATCCTTATAGGCGGCGCTTGGCTCGGATGGCTGAAAAACAAACGTGAGGCGAGCGCGATGCGCTCTGACCCAAATCAGCTGAAGGATGCTTCTGCTGGATGGGCAGCAGGCAAAGCGAGTGCGATCAAGCAGCCGTTTGCCGCTGCTGGTGAGGCATTAGCGGCGATTGAACATGCGATGGGCATGCCGCTCCAGCTGGCGGCTCGACTGTTGTATGCGATGGGGAGGCTGGCTGTTAGCTGGAGCCTTCGCAGTACGATTCGAGGAATGGGACTAGCGATCATTTTTGGACTGGTCATCACGATCATCATCATGGCTGCAAAGGGGGAGTGGTAAAATGGCATTTTTGACAGAGCTGCCGCTTTTGTCTTTAATGTGGCTGGCCCCTGCTGCCGGCATGCTGCTTATCCTGCTCACGCCATCCGGTCAAGGAAGAGCGATGCAGACGCTTGCCGTGCTTGCGGCACTGCTTCCGCTGCTTTTCGCCGCTTTTTTATATGCGACATTTAATCAACAGCAAGGGGGCGGCGCTTATACGGAGCAGTATCCGTGGATTGAGGTCCCGCTCCCTTTTGCTTCAACTGTGGGACAAGTATATAGCGAAGCAAAATTATCCTTTTCCTACACGGTTGCGGTAGACGGGCTCTCGCTGCCGTTGCTGCTTGCCGCCGCGCTGGTGACGGGGCTCGCTGCTGTAACTGCTGTTCAGCTTAGGAAGCGGCGCAAAGCGTTTTATTTTTGGCTGCTGTGGCTGGAAGCTTCACTGCTGGGGCTTTTTATCGCCAGGGATGTTTTGCTGTTTATCGTATTTTTACAGGCCGCGCTGGTCGCGCTTTATTTTCTGCTGGGCATATGGGGCAATCCGGACGGTGAGCGGACGGCGAATCGGCTATTGGCTGGGGCAGGGCTAGGTTCTATGCTGTTGCTTGTCGTATTTCTCATTTTGACCTGTACGGCGGGCCTTCGTGTTGAAAAGGCTGGCGAGCAGCTCCAGGCGGTATACAGCGGAGGATACGGCGGAATCGCCCGTGGACTGCTTGCAGGAGAGATGGCAATGAGCCAAGAGGTGCCGGATGTGAGAGCGGCTGCCGCAGCGCCATTGTCCGAAGGTGTGAAGATGGCGCTGTTTATTTTGCAGCTCATCGGCTTCGGGTTGTTTATGCCGCTTCTGCCATTTCATACATGGCTAATGAAAGCGCAGGCCAGCGCACCAATACCGGTCGCGATGATTATTTCGGGTCTGCTGCCGGCTGCCGGGGCGTATGGACTGCTGCGCTATGGTGTATTTTTGTTTCCAGAGCAAGCGGAGAAAATGGCCCCGGCTCTCGCTGTAATCGGCATTATTCAGCTTCTGTACGGGGCTTTGCTGGCTCTGCGCCAGACGGATATGAGGCAGCTGCTTGCTTATGCCACGCTTAGCCAGATGGGATTCATTTTGCTTGGCATTGCCGCCTTTAATGAGACGGGGCTGCAAGGGACGATCTTTCAGCTTATGGCGGGCAGCTTATGCTTTGCCCTGTTATGGCTCGTTGTCGGCAGCTTGCAGGAGAGGGCAAAAACAACGGCAATTTCCGAGCTTGGCGGCTTGGCCCGCTCGCTTCCGTTTATTTGCGGCATACTCATGGCCGCGGGTCTGTCGCTTATCGGCATTCCCGGCTTGGCTGGCTTTCCCGGGGTTTTACTGTCGCTGCTCGGCTTATTCGATTCGATGCCATGGCTCACTGCTGCCGCAATACCGGGAATCGTGCTCACTGCCGCTTATATGCTGAGAGGCCTGCTGAAGATAAGTTTCGGACCGATGGATGAGCGGCATTCGGCTTTCAAGGATGCCCGCCTTATTGAGGCGGCACCGATGATTATATTGCTTGCTTTTATCGTGCTGCTCGGCTGCTTCCCGTCATTTTTGACCGATACGGTGCAGCAAAGCATTACGGGGCTTTATAGTCAATTGCTGGCAGGCAGGATGGAGGGATAAGCTCATGACAAATAGTGAAGCGCTGGGATCGCAGTTTTGGTTGGGTACGGTGCAGCTTATTCCTGAGCTGCTCCTCCTTTTGCTGCTGATTACACTTGCTGTAGGCCTCCGGTTTCGCTTGTGGTACAAAGCGGGATCGGCATCAGGCTGGTTGACACTGCCTTGGCTGGTCGTCGTGTTTGCAGCAGCCTTATGGCGGATAGTAGCGAACGGCACAGAAGCGGCGATAGCGATTGCCGAGGGCGGACAGTCTGGCGGAGTCGCCGGAATCACCTATCTTGGCTTAAATGCGGAAAGCTTCATGTTTTTGCTGGTTATTGCGGGCGCAATCGTAGTGGTGCTGCTCAGTCTGGGAGAAGAGCAGGAGCAGCGTATTAACAATTATTTATATATTCCTGCTGCTCTGCTTGGCATACGTTTGCTGCTTTCGCCTGCCAATCTCATTACGCTCTATATTGGACTTGAGCTATTTAGTTTGGCGGCGTTGAGCCTGATTTTGGCTACGTTGAACAAGCGGCTTGAGCACTTGTCTCGGCCTGAGCGCCCGGCAGTGCGCTTCTCGGCCCGTTCTGGCGTTGGAACTGCCCTGCTGCTGTTCGGCATGTCTTATCTTTATGGCTTGACTGGCGAGATGGACTTAGCTGCGATTCGGGCATCCATTTCTGATATGCAGTCTTATGCTTCGCTTGTATACTTGGCCATTTTGCTAATGGCATGCGGTTTGGGTGTGAAAGTGGCGGCCCTGCCATTTAGTATTTGGATGTCTAACGAGAATGGAAAAAACACGGGCTTTCCTTATACAGCTGGCGCGATGTTTCTGGCGGTAGCAGGCCAAGGTGCAGCCGCAGCTGCATTATTTCATCTGCTCCATGAAACGGAGATTGTCCAGCTATTGGGTTTAAACAGCGCCTATATCGGCTTGCAGGCGATTGCGGCCTGCCAAATTGCTTGGGGCACAGTCGCGATGCTGAGGCAAAAGCAGGCTGCTAACCTATTAGGCTGGGCGAGCGTCATCAGCAGCGGCTATTTGCTTGTTCCGGTCGCCCTTAGTCTTGCGCCCGCTCATAGCAGCTTATTCGCGCCGCTCGGCTATCAATTTGCTGTGTATATGCTGGCGATGTTTGGAGCTGCAGTTATTTTGGCAGCTGTTCGGGAAGCGACAGGGCATGGAAAGCTCAGCGGTCTGGCTGGTTTATACCATCGGTCGCCTTGGCTTGCGGCAGCGATGGCTGTTTTCGTGCTGTCGCTTGCAGGCTTGCCGCTTACGGGTGGCTTTTTTGCCAAAGTGTATATATGGCTGGGCAGCGCTGCGGCAGAGGCCTATTGGCTGCTGGGCGTCATGGCCGCATGCAGCCTCGTTGCCGCGTATGCTTATTTCGGCTTCATCCGGCAAATGTTCATGAGAACGGGCAGCGACGAGCGTCCGCTTTCGCTTCCGCTTGCCGCATCTGCGGGCATTGCCATCTGCGCCGTCGCTCTTGTCTTGCTGGGCTTGTTCCCAGGCTTGCTGATGAAGTAAACAGCCCCTGATTGGAAGGAATCCAATAGGGTAAGAAAACAATATGGAATCAGAAAGCTGGGCCTTTGGTCGCTATCTTAAGCCGGAACAAGGACAAGCCTGCTCCAAGCGCGAAAGTTAATGGGAGAGATAGCAGATACAACAGTATGCGAATGAGAGAGTTAGCAGATACAATGGCAAGCGACAGGTTAAGGTACAAGGGAATATGAAGCCAAGTGATGATGTAGGTAGGGATAAGTAAACGGAATTAAGTACGAATGTAAGTGCGGAAGTTAAGTGCGGATGTAAATGCGAGAATTACACGAATGGTAATTACGAATGCCAAGTGCAGATGATAAGGTACGAATGATAAGTACGAATGCTAAGTGCAGATGATAAGGTACAAATGTTAAGTACGAATGCCAAGTGCAGATGATAAGGTACAAATGTTAAGTACGAATGTAAAGCAAGAATAAAAAGCGCTAGAAAAATACGAATGCAAAGGCAGAATAAATAACATGAAGTTTAATCATGGTAGGTTCCGCAGTTTGCGCCGCCAGCTTGCTGCGCTGCTGGCGGTTATGTTGCTTTGCGGCGTTGTATCCGCCGCAGAGCCTTGGGCGGCGGAGCGTATTGACGCCGCCTCAAGTGCAAAAGAGGAGCCGCCGCAAAGCTGGCTCCTCAAATGGAGCGACCCCGCGCAAGCAGCTGAGCTGCGCGGGACGCTCGTGATCCGCCGCCAGGCTGAGGCGGCGGTCGATGTCGTACGTCCGGCCGAAGCATCGGCGGACGTCGAAGCATGGCTGCGCCGGCTGCGAAGCACGCCGGGCGTCGAATACGTGTACCCGAATGGACGGGTACACGCCTTAGAGCTGTCCGCCGCACAGCAGGCGGACGACAGCCCTCCAGCCGAGGCTGCCTACGGCGAGGCCTCAGCCCTCACAGCCGCCGCCGCGAAGGCAGCGGCGGCCAGCGATCCCGAGCTTGCGAAGCAAAGCTATCTCAAGCAGATCGGCGCGCTAGCCGCTTGGAAAACCGTGCGCGAGCAAACCGCGCTGACGATCGCGATTGTCGATACGGGCATCGATCTCGACCATCCCGATCTCAAAAAAAATCTAGTCCCCGGCATCAACTTAATCGACACGGATACGCCGCCTGAGGACAATAACGGCCACGGGACAAGCGTGGCCGGAGTAATTGCCGCTTCCGGCAACAATGGCATTGGCGTATCCGGCATTTTGTGGAAGGCGAAGCTGATGCCGATTAAAGCGCTTGATCATAATGGCGATGGGACAGAGCAGGATTTGGGCGAAGCGATTTTGTACGCGGTGCGCAAGCAGGCCAAGATCGTCGTGCTCTCTGTGGGATTATATCGTTATTCTCCTTATATGCAGGACATTGTAAATTATGCAGAGAGCAAAGGGGTGCTGCTGGTAGCAGCAGCGGGCAATGATGGACAGACGCTCGGAAGTATGGCAGCTGTAAAATACCCCGCCGCCTATTCGACGGTGCTGGCAGTTGGCGGCGTAAAAGCGGACAGTTCGCCAGATTTGCGTTCGAATCCCGGTACGGAGCTGGATTTGTCAGCAGCTTGGAACGTTTATACGACAGCGCTAGGCGGTAGCTACAAGAAGGAAGAGGGCACGTCGATGGCCGCACCTCAGGTAGCAGCAGCGGCGGCACTCATCTGGGCCCGTTATCCGAAGCTCAAAACGTATCAAGTAAGGGAGCTGCTGCGCCAAACGACGCGCAACATTGGCGAGTCGGGCTTCGATAATCGCACAGGCTATGGGCTGCTGCAAATCGATAAAGCGCTGAGCACACCTCTTATAGCAGATGGTTTTGAGCCGAATGATACGAGGGGCACAGCTGCCTTTCTCCCCTTGAATAAGCAAATATCTGCCGTACTCAATACGGGCAAGGATATCGACTGGTATACCGTGGAGGCGCCATATGACGGCAAGCTCACGATGAAGTACCAATCACTGACTGAATCAGGGGCTGCAATTCCCCCTATTCGGCTGCTGCATTATGTGAACGGTGTCCAGAAAAATACTTATACGACGAAGCTTGCCAGCGGCAATGCCGAGTTCACGGTAAAGAAAGGGACGCAAAAAATAGGCGTCCAGTTCATGAACAGCGATAACGGGACCCGTCAGCCCTATTTGCTGGACTCCTCTTTTATTATGAAACCTGATGCTTATGAATCGAATAACCAGACATACGAAGCGTTCGCTTTGTCGCCGCGCAGCCAGACGGTAGTGGGCAATTTCCATCAGAAGGCGGATCGCGACTGGTATGCGATTACCTTCAAGCAAAGCGGCACGCTGCGGCTTGCCTTGGAGGGGAATACGGCGCGAATCGACCCGGGCCTTGCCGTTCAGCGGGCCGGACAGTCGCTTCGAACCTATGATGAGGAGTCGGAGGGCCAGGCAGAAATATCGCCAACATTGACAGTAACACCCGGGAAATATTATATTCGTGTGCATAATGCTATTTCGTCTGAGGCCAGCCCCGTCATTGGGCAATATACGCTGAAAATCAATTATGTGCCGAAATACGATGATCCCAATGAGCCGAATAATCAATATTACGAAGGCTTGAGCATACGCAGCGGCACAGAATATGTAGGGGTCATTGACAGCAGCACCGATGTCGATTGGTTCCAGCTGCGCCTCACCCGAGCGAGCCAAATTGATTTGCAAGTGTTTAATGTTCCTTCAGGAAAGGTAATGCAAGTCATAGCATACGATAAAAAGCAGCAGCAGCTTTTTTCACAGAAAACAGGCAGCACAGGCAAGCTGGATGTGAAAAACAAGCGGCTTCCTGCGGGTGTTTATTATTTTAAACTGACAGCCAATGAGCCCTTCGACAAGCAATATTACCGTTTCAAGGTAACGGTCAAAACGGCCTTTGCCAGCGCTCCTGGGATTGCAGAGCAACAGCTTCCGGCCAGCGAAGCGGGAGGCAATGAAGCACGCCGCATGTTTAAAGTGGAGGACCCTGCCGTGGAAAGCAGTGGAGAGCCATTTGCAAAAGAGCGGCTGCTCGTGCAATAGCTGAGTAAATGAGCAATCAAGCGGCATACCGGAACTTAAGGCGAAAAAAAGGAGGCAGCTGGAGCACAGATGGGTTTGACTCAGGATATGTTGAACAACATGCAGACAGCCACAGGAGTAACGGGACTGTTCTCCATCGTTGTAACGCTCGTAAGCATTGTACTTATATGGTTTATTATGCAGGAGATAAAATGGGAAGCGTTTTTTGCGTTTCCCCGCAGCCCCAAGGCTCGCATGTTTCAGGCGGTTATTGCGATCATATTGGGGCACGCTTTTGCCAGCTTCATTTTGGATTACTGGTCTTGGACGACAATGTTGAAGAGTTTTGTCGAATAACGAGAGCGGAATATGTTAACAATGGGTAGTACATGACGGACTTAAAATCCCGCCTGTTTCCGAACGCTATACAAGTGCGGGAATTTTGTTCCAGTATCAGGCAGGGCAACACCTAAAAGCATCGTTCAGCATAGGATGTTAGGGTCAGGATCGGGCTGCTTTAAATGCTGCGGTTACATGGAAATTTAAAGCTTGTCGATTAGTGTAGATAAGTGTTAATATGGAGTTTGGATTAAGACGGGAATTTTTCACTTTTAAACAATAATTTTAAAGCGAGAGACAGAAATTCAGTTCGCGGAGGGAACCATAAGATGACCAAAATTATCGTCCGCGGAGGCAAGCGTTTATCGGGAACGGTACGTGTCAGCGGTGCAAAAAATGCAGTACTCCCCATTCTAGCAGCCTCTTTACTTGCGACGGAAGGAGACAGCGTCATCTGTGACGTTCCCCTCCTCGACGATGTCATGACTATACAGAAGGTATTGGCATCATTAGGCGCAACGATATCGTATCAAGATACAACAATGAGAATTTCGGCGGGAACGATTGCTTCTTACGAGGCGCCTTATGAGCTGATTCGCAAAATGCGTGCTTCCTTCCTTGTTATGGGACCACTGCTTGCACGGATTGGCAAGGTGCGTATTTCGCTTCCGGGCGGCTGCGCGATTGGAACACGTCCGATTGATCAGCATTTGAAAGGCTTCGAAGCGATGGGAGCGGAAATTACGCTCGGACACGGCTTCATTGAAGCAAGCACAAGCACGCGTCTCAAGGGCGCAAAAATATATCTCGATGTAGCAAGCGTAGGCGCTACTGAGAACATTATGATGGCTGCTGCACTCGCAGAAGGCACAACACTGCTTGAAAATGCTGCAAAGGAACCGGAAATCGTCGACCTCGCTAATTATTTGAATGCGATGGGCGCGAAGGTTCGCGGCGCAGGCACAGGCCTCATTCGCATCGAAGGCGTTGAAAGCTTGCACGGTGTGACGCATCATGTTATTCCTGACCGTGTAGAAGCGGGCACTTATATGATTGCTGCAGCGATTACAGGCGGCGACGTGTTTGTAGAAGGAGCAATTGGCGATCATTTGACACCGGTCATTTCCAAGCTGCAAGAGATGGGCGTGGAGGTGCTGGAGTCGGATAACGGCATTCGGGTTAAAGCGGACCATCCGCTGAAATCGGTAGACGTGAAGACGTTGCCGCACCCGGGCTTCCCGACGGATATGCAATCGCAAATGATGGCGCTGCTGCTCGTATCCGAGGGTACGTCGGTCGTAACCGAAACGGTATTTGAGAATCGCTTCATGCATGTGGAAGAATTCCAGAAGATGAATGCACATATTAAGATCGAAGGCCGTTCCGCTATCGTTAGCGGAAATATGCCGCTAACTGGCGCGAAAGTATGTGCGACGGACCTGCGTGCAGGAGCAGCCTTGATCTGTGCAGCATTGCGTGCTGATGGCGAGACGGAAGTAACGGGTATCCACCACGTAGATCGCGGTTATGTAGATATTACAGGCAAACTGGCTTCGCTTGGAGCGCTTATTCACCGCGTTGAAGCGGAGGAGGAAGAGAAGCAGGCGGCTGTTGTGGAAAATGTACTTCAAGCTAAAGTGGTCGCTGCTGTAGAACAAGCGAAGGAAACGGCCGCTGTTATCGCAGCAGTTGAGCTGGATTCGGCTTCAAGCTTCAAGCGTGAGAAGGAAGCAACGGTTTTGAAGGTTCAGCCTACTTGGGCGTAACCATTTTAATAAGCATAAGAGCAGAGCTGTTTGCAGACGCGCCGGATGGGGCGATGTGAACGGCTCTTTTTTTGAAATTAAAGCCTTATAAGCTGCTCTTTTGTACCCGCGTTTCTATTTTCTCCGTTATACGAGCGTTGCCATCCATAACGGGCAGCGCCGTTTGCATTTTAAATATAAAGATTGTTTTCGTGTGGTATGATGAAAGCATAATTTGTAAGCGTATAACTTTCTGGATAATGAGAAGGAGATTTTATGGCTACTATTCATGATGTCGCGAAGAAGGCGAAAGTATCGGTTACGACGGTCTCCCGCGTATTAAACAACAGGGGGTATATTAGCGAGACGACTCGCAATAAGGTGTTCCAGACGATGAAGGAGCTGAATTATCAGCCGAACGAGCTGGCGCGTTCTTTGCTGCGCAAGCAGTCCAATGTGATCGGGCTCATTATTCCAAATGTGGCGCATCCTTTCTTCGCTGAGCTGGCCAGCTATGTTGAACGTTATGCCTACGAGAACGGCTATAAAATTATGCTCTGCAACTCGCATCTTGATCCTGTGAAGGAGAAGGAATACATCGATATGCTCAAGCGCAACCGGGTAGACGGCATTATTATGGGCAGCCATACGCTTGAGGTTAAGGAGTACAAGGAGCTGCATTCCCCGATTGTGACGATAGACCGGCAGATTAGCGAGGAAATCCCGTTTATTTCATCGGACAATTACGAGGGTGGCAGGCTCGCGGCACAGCTGCTTGTAGACAAAGGGTGCAGAAAAATTGCGCATATTTGCGGGAATTTAGAGCTTCAGCTGCTGGCGAACCAGCGAACGGCTGCCTTTCGTGACGTGATGGCGGAAAATGAGATTGAGCCAATTATCATCCAGACGGATATGAACGTATTCGACGAGCAGCAGTACGAGCAGATTATGAGCCGTCTGTTCGCGGAGCATCCTGATATCGATGGTTTGTTTGCGACAAGCGATATTATCGCTTCCTTCGCGGTGAAGGAATGCCGCAAGGCGGACAAGTCTATTCCGGAGCAGATCAAAATAGTAGGCTATGATGATGTGAGCGCGGCCAATTGGATAACGCCGGCGCTAACGACGATTCGCCAGCCGATTGCCGAAATCGGGCGGATCGCGGTTGATTCAATCATCCGGCAAATGAACGATGAGCCGCTGGAGCACCGGTATGTTTTGGATGTCGAGCTGGTGGAGCGCCTGACGACTTAGGAACAGCTGAAATCCCTTATACAGCAAGGGATTTTTATTTTTATTATTGAATGTCAATCGTTTGACATGTCAAACGATTGACATATTTTTTGACACCGACTATAATACGTTATGAAAGCGGTTTATAAATCGGTTCCAGCATAGAATATTTATCATTTAGAATCGGGGGACGAACGAATGAAATCTTGGAAAAGCTTGCAGGCTCTGCTCGTATCTTTAGTGATGGTTATGGTCGTAACAGCGTGCGGAGGAAATGCCGGCTCAACACCTGCAGATTCATCCACAGCTGAAGGCAGCGCAAATAGTGGAAGTGCTTCAGGAGAGGTGAAAATTACGCTGCTGAATTCCAAAGGGGAAATTCAAACGCAGCTTGAAGATGCAGCGAAAGCGTTTAAAGAGGATTATCCGAATATTACGCTGGAAATCATTCCGGTTCCGGCAGGACAGTCGCCATTCGAGAAAGCATCCGCGCTGTATGCGGCGAACAGCCCGTCGACGATTACGATGCTGGATACAGGGGATGTCGAGAAGTTCAAAGATCGCCTCCTCGATCTGAGCGGGGAAAAATGGATGTCCGACAAGGTCGACGGCAGCACGGATCTGACAACCTTCGATGGCAAAAACTATGCGTTCCCGCTTTCAATTGAAGGCTACGGTTTTATTTACAACAAAGCGGTCGTAGACAAAGCGGTTGGTGGCAGCTTCGATCCGGCAACCATTACGACGACACAGGCACTGGAAGATTTGTTTAAAAAGATCGAAGCCTCCGGTACTGGCGCGCTCATCGTCTCGCCAATGGATTGGTCGCTTGCAGCCCACTACCTTCCGCTCGCTTATGCTGGACAATCAGCAGATAAAGCGGTGGTAAACCAGTTTATTACTGATCTGAAGGCTGGCAGCGTAGATCTTTCGTCCAACAGCGTATTTAACGGCCTCATGGATACGTTCGACATCATGAAGGAGCATAACATCGATAAAGCTTCGCCGCTCGCAGGCACCTATGAGAAGGGTCCTGAGGTGCTGGGCAAAGGCGAGGTTGGCATCTGGTTCCAGGGCAACTGGGCTTGGCCGCAAATCAGCAGCTTTGATACGGCGAGCGGCGCATATGGCTTCCTGCCAGTGCCGATCAGCAATAACCCGGATGATTTCGGCAATACGCAAATTTCCGCAGCTGTCTCGAAACGCCTTGTTCTAGACAAAGAGAAAAGCACGCCAGAGCAGCAGTCGGCAGCAAAAACGTTCCTGGAGTGGATGGTCTACAAAGAGAAAGGCCAAGACTTCCTGATCAATAAAGCGAACATCGTGCCTGCGTTCAAAAACATTACACTGGAGCCGCAAGACCCGCTCGCTAAGTCGATTGGGGCCTATATCACTGGAGGTAAAATCGAGGAATCGATGAGTGCGCTCCCGGCAGATCACTGGAGCAAGGTAGGCGCTTCGATGCAAAAATATTTGGCTGGAGCAGCTGACCGCGCCACGCTTGCCAAGGAAATTCAGGAATACTGGACAACTGTAAAGTAGCGTGAACTAGACGACAAACAACAGCTTAGAAGAGGATGCGATGGACAGGCCTGCATGACTTGTCCATCGCTTCGCTTCCATGAAACGTTAGTGAGGGATTACGATGATATCGGAAAAAGGACTTTGGAGCCGTCTTCGGCTGCGGCTATTGTTCACCGGGCCTACTCTGTTTGCTTTTGCCACCGTCATGATAGTACCGTTTTTGTACGGGATTTATTTAACCTTTACGAATTGGGATGGCATTTCCACGACGAGTACGATGGTCGGTTTCGAAAACTATGCCTACGTATGGAAAGACGCGGTATTTTGGAAGTCATTTTATTTGACGCTTAAATATGTGTTTATAAGTGTGGCGCTCGTCAATGTGGTGGCCTTTTTGCTAGCCTATTTTTTATCAAGCGGCTTGAAGGGCCAGAGCTTTTTTCGGGCCGGATTTTTCATTCCAAATTTGGTCGGCGGCATTGTGCTTGGATTTGTATGGCAATTTATTTTCTCGAACGTACTCGTATCGATTGGACAAAAAGCAGGCATCTCCGTATTCGGCACGTCCTGGCTCGCTGATCCGGATAAAGCATTTTTGGCGCTTATAATTGTAACGGTGTGGCAATATGCTGGTTATATGATGGTTATTTATGTGGCGGGTCTCATGAATGTGCCGAAGGATATTATGGAGGCGGCCAGCATTGATGGGGCAACGGCATTCCGCAAGCTGCGGACGATGATTTTGCCGCTGATGGTGCCATCTTTTATCGTATGTGTATTTTTATCGCTGCAGCGCACGTTTATGGTTTACGATTTGAACCTGACGCTGACGAAGGGCGGACCGTTCAAAAGCACGGAAATGGTCTCGATGCATGTGTATGAGAAAGCGTTCCTCTCAAGAGATTATGGGGTAGGGCAGGCGGAAGCGCTTGTACTGTTCCTGCTCGTAGCGGGCATTACGCTATTGCAAGTGTATTTCAGCAAGAAGCTGGAGGTGGAGGCCTGATGAAGCGCTGGAAAGCCTCTATGGAATGGAGCAAGTTTATTGTTTTGCTGGTTGGCCTTGTGGCCTTCGTCTTTCCATTTATTTTGCTAATCGTCAATTCCTTTAAGGAAAATAAAGCGATCACCGCTTCGCCGCTTTCTCTGCCTGACAGCTTCAATCTGGCGAATTACGAGTCGGCGTTTACGAAAATGAATTATGTATCCGCGTTTACGAACACGGTTATCATTACGGTGCTGAGCGTATTGCTTATCTCGGTGCTTGCGGCCATGACAGCCCATTTCTTTGTGCGAAACCAAAGCAAATTTAATCAATATACGTTTTTCCTGATGGTAGCAGCGATGATTATCCCGTTCCAGGCGATTATGATTCCGCTTGTGAAGGTGTATGGCAATCTGCATTTGCTGGATAACAAGTGGACGCTGATTTATATGTATCTCGGCTTTGGAAGCCCGCTTGCGGTGTTCATTTATCATGGTTTTGTGAAAAGCATTCCGGCGGAGCTGGAGGAGGCCGCAATGATTGATGGCTGCACGCGGACACAGACGTTTTTCCGCATTGTGTTCCCTGTACTCGCACCAACGTCGGTGACAATTGCGATTTTGAATGTATTATGGATCTGGAACGACTTCCTGCTTCCATCGCTTGTGCTGACCTCTTCGGAGCAGCGTACGCTGCCGCTCTCGACCTTTTATTTCTATGGCACTTATACCGTCGATTACGGGCCGCTGATGGCAGGACTGCTGCTAACTATTTTACCGATACTCGTCGTCTATTTGTTCGCACAGAAATTTATTATTCAAGGCGTCATGCAAGGCTCCATTAAATAAACGCGTAAGAATAGGATGATTGATCATGTTGTATACGCTCGACAATGCCGAGCAGTTTGTGGCGGAAAGAAAGCATCTGCTGCGGCCGCAGTACCGTCTTGGCTATCATTTGATGGCGGAGTTTGGCTGGATGAACGATCCGAACGGCTTTATTTTTCACAATGGGCATTATCATTTATTTTATCAATATTATCCGTACCAGCCGGTATGGGGACCGATGCATTGGGGCCATGCGATCAGCCGCGATTTGGTTTCATGGGAGTATGCGCCGGTTGCGCTCGCGCCAGATCAGCCGTATGACAGTGGGGGCTGCTTCTCTGGAAGCGCGATTGTCCATGAAGGCAAGCTTCATCTTATGTATACGGGGCATGTCGTGACAGGCCCGAATGGGGATACGGACTATTATCAGACGCAAAATATAGCGGTATCAGATGATGGCCGGGCATTCGCTAAGCTGGCGAGCAATCCGGTGCTGGGGCTGGAGCAAATTCCGGCTGGAGCGAGCCGCAAAGATTTTCGCGATCCGAAGGTGTTTGAGCGTGACGGCTCCTATTATACAGTCATCGGCTCGAATGATGGTGCAGGGCATGGCTTGATTTTGCTCTATCGTTCACAGAATCTCGTGAATTGGACCTTTGTTGGCGAGATGGCGCGCAGCGATGGACAGATGGGCGACAATTGGGAATGCCCGGATTTGTTCCCGCTAGGGGACTATGATGTACTGATGATGTCGCCGCAGCGGATGCCAGCACAAGGCGACAACTATCGTAATTTGCATTCCACCACTTATATGGTAGGAAAATTAAATACGGAGACAGGGTTATTCTCGTATGACGGCTATGAGCCGATTGATTACGGCTTTGATTTTTATGCGCCGCAGACAGCGCTGGACTCGCAAGGACGGCGCATTGTCATCGGCTGGATGGAAACGTGGGAGCAGGAAATTCCGACCCAGCTCGGACATTATTGGGCCGGGGCGATGACGCTGCCGCGTGAAGCTGTGCTGCGCAGCAGCGATAGAAAGCTGCTGTTTCAGCCGCTGGAAGAGCTGAAGGCGTACCGCCGTGACGGTTTTGAGCTGAGGGAGTTGGAGCTTGCGGGGGAGCAGCTGCTCGCTGTCCGGGGAGATTGCTATGAGCTTGAAGTGGTGCTCCGTATCGGCAGCGCCCGTGAGCTTGGCTTGAAGCTGCGGACGAATGGGGCGGGAGAAGAGACTGTACTTGCTTATCATGCGGAAGAAGGGCTGTTCCGCTTCAATCGGGATTGTTCCGGTATCGGGCAAGGCGGCGAAAGAAGGACGGCCATTGCACTTGCGGAAGGCGGCGAGCTTTCGCTGCGCATTTTCGTCGATCAGTCGTCGGTGGAGGTGTTTCTCCAAGGCGGGGAAAAAGTGATGACCGGACGTATTTACCCGGGCGAAGCCTCGACAGGCATTGCCGCCTTCGCCTCGGGCGGAACGGGTACACTCGTTTCATTTAAAAAATGGGATATTGAACGCCAGCTTTAATGCGGCTTCAATGCCGCTTCCTTATAAGCGAGGGTAACATCGCGGCTAGTTTAGAGCGGCGCTGGAAACGTGAGCGTGACTGGCGCATGCCAGGTTTGAGAACAGGACAGAGGTTGTGTCCTGTTCTCTTTTTTATTTTCAGCAGCAGAAACGATGAATGTTCTTGCAGCGCGGTACTAGCTAGGGCTGATCCTCGGTCAGGCTTGTTCATTCTCCGTTCATTTTTTCATGCTATATTCGTCACGAATATGTCAGTCGGAGGGTGGAATACAGTCGATGAAAAAGTGGAAGCTATGGCTTGGTATTATCCTTGTAGTAGGCGCGGCCGGTGGAGGCGGTGCCTATTATTATTTGAAGATGGGGCAGCCGGCGACGGTGCAGGCAGCAACCTCGCAAACGGTGAAAGCGACGCGGGGCAATATTGAGCTGAAAATAAGCGCGACAGGCAGTGTAGAAGCCAACTCTCGCGAAACCGTAACGTCCGGCGTATCCGGTACGATTGCAAAGCTGAGCTTCAAAGTCGGCGATAAGGTGAAGGCAGGCCAAGTGCTGGCAACGTTTGAATCCGAGAAGGACTACGATAGCCAGATTGAGCAGACGGAGCTTTCGATTAAGAAGCAGCAAGTGCAGATGGAGCAATATCAGACCAAATATAAGGAAGCTGCGGGCACGGAGGATGAACTGGCGACCCAGCAAAGCATCAAAACGGATATGGAAATGCTGGCGCTTGAAATCAAGCAAAACCAAGACAGCCTGACCACGATGAGGGAAGATCAACTGAAGGTGACTGAGGTTGTGGCGACGATTGATGGCGAGGTGACGGAAAGCGAGGTTTCCGTTGGTGACGAGGTTGTAGCGAATACGGTTATTGCGTCTATCGTCAATTACGATTTGCTTGATTTTGTCGTGCAGGTCGATGAGCTGGATATTCCGTCGGTCAAAGTTGGCCAAGTGGTGCAAGTTTATTTGAGCGCCCTGACGGACAAGACGATCGAAGGCAAAGTAGCCAGCTTAGCTCGGGAGGGCACGGCATCGAATGGCGTATCCGCCTATGAGGTGACGATTTCGCTGGATACGATTGATGGCGTGATGACGGGCATGTCGGGGGAAGCGGACATTATTTTGGAGTCCAGAAATGATGTCGTCGTTGTACCGGTAGACGCTGTTATTGAACGTGGCGGCAAATCCTTCGTTCGCGTGCCAACGGGCACGCAAAGTGCGAGCGGGACACAAGGTACAAGCGGGGCAGCAGGGGCACAAGGAAATGCTGGAGCGTCAGGTGGACAAGGCACGGATGGAGCTGCAGGCGCTCAAGGCTCGAACGGTGCGCAAGGTGCTACGGGCACACAAGGTCAAGGCGCACCAGGAGCTCAAGGTGCCGGCGAGACACAAGGCGCTGCCGGTGCTCAAGGTACGAGTGGTGCACAGGGAGCGGCAGGCGCTCAAGGTACAAACGATGCTCAAGGCGGCACGAGTGCACAAGGAACACGCGGAGCACAAGGTGGAATCGGTGGCCAAGCTGCGGGCGGAGCTGTCCAAGGTACAGCTGGCACCCAGGGAACACGTGGAACACAAGGCGCAGCGGGTACTCAAGGTACTGGAGCAGCAGCACAGGGAGCAGCAGGTACGGGCGGAACGGCGCAAGGCACAACAAACATGCAGCGTGGCGGCGCTCAGATGGAAGGGCAGTTAGTCGAAGTAGAAGCGGGAATCAGCGATGAAACGTATGTGGAAATTATTTCGGGGCTGAATGAAGGCGACTCCGTGCTCATTCCAACGCCGCAGGGCACAGTGGGCATGACAACAACGACGACCCAGCAAAATCAAGCGACTATGGGAGGCGGCATGATGCAAGGTGGCTTCGGCGGTGGAGGTGGCGGATTCGGCGGCGGTGGAGGCGGATTCACTGGCGGCGGCGGAGCAGGCGGTGGTCGCCCATGAGGAACGAGGGCAGCGGCATTCTAATCGACATTAACCATCTCGTCAAAAATTACGTGATGGGCCGGGAAACTGTGACGATTCTTAAAGGCGTATCCTTTCAGGTGGAAAAAGGCGATTTTGTCGCCATTGTCGGGCCTTCCGGCTCGGGAAAATCAACGATGATGAATGTCATCGGCTGTCTGGATACGCCGACCGATGGCAGCTATAAGCTGGACGGCATCGAGGTAAGAGGGATGAGCGAGAATAAGCTGGCGGATATTCGCAACAAGAAGATCGGGTTTATTTTTCAGGGCTTTCACTTGCTGCCACGGCTTACCGCACTTGAAAATTGCGAGCTGCCGCTCATTTATCGAGGGCTGCCTGCGAAGCAGCGCCGAGCTATGGCGATGAAGGCGCTGGAGCAGGTCGGCCTTGGAGAGCGGGTGCATCACCGTCCGAGCGAGCTGTCAGGCGGACAGCAGCAGCGGGTTGCCATCGCCCGGGCGCTGGCGACAAACCCGCCGATTTTGCTGGCGGATGAGCCGACTGGAGCACTCGATATGAAGACGGGGCAGGAAGTGCTGCAGCTCATGGAAGACTTGAATCGGCAGGGCCACACGATTGTGCTCATTACGCATGATATGGAGGTCGCTCATCGGGCAAGCCGTACGGTTATTATGCGGGACGGCGTGCTGACCGAGGAAAGGAGGGAAAGGGATGAAGCTGACGCAAGGGTTCAGGATGGCGATCAAGAGCGTCTTGTCAAGCAAGCTTAGAACAGCCCTCTCCATGCTGGGCATACTGATCGGCGTAGCTACAGTTATTGCGCTGGTCGGTATGGGGCAAGGCTCGACGAAGCAAGTGGAGGAGCAGGTTGCCAGCCTTGGCACCAACTCCTTGTCGGTGACCATAACAGGCCGCGGAACGGCAACCTCCCTTTCACTCGACGATGCCATGGCTTTGGCTGATATTCCGAATGTAGAGGGCGTATCTCCGACGGTCAGTGGCAGTGCAACGGTGAAATATGCGAAAAATAGTACGAGCGTGACGGTAGAGGGCATTACGCCGGATTACGAGCAGGTGAGCGATTTCAGCGTGCAGTCCGGCAGATACATCGCTTCGATGGATGTGAAAAACACCCAAAAGGTTGCATTAATTGGGGTTGATACGGCCACGGAGCTATTTGAAGAAGAGGACCCGATTGGCAAAACGATTCAAGTGAACGGCAGCCGCTTTACGATCGTCGGGCTTTTGGAGGCGAAAGGCAGCTCGCTCACCGGCTCCAACGATGAAAAAATTGCGATTCCAATTACGACGGCGCAAAAGCTTTTTGATAGTGTCGGCGTTCGTACAGTCGCTCTCAAGGTGACCGATCTTGATCTGATGGATATAACCGTTGCAGCGCTTGAGGCCAAGCTGCTGGAAAAATTCAGGGGCGATGACAGCAGCTACCGGGTGTTCAACCAGCAGGATGCGGTAGAGACGCTTAATTCGGTCAACGAGACGATGAATACGATGCTGCTTTATGTGGCAGCTATTACGCTGCTTGTCGGCGGCATTGGAGTCATGAATATTATGCTGGTGTCCGTTACGGAGCGGACGCGGGAAATCGGCATTCGCAAGTCGCTGGGTGCAAAGCGCAGAGATATTTTGTTCCAGTTTCTTGTGGAGGCCGTTGTCATTAGCGGCATGGGCGGCGCGCTTGGCATCGGGTTCGGTTATTTGGGCTCCTATGTCATTGGGGTGGTGAATGGGACGGATACTTCGGTTCCGTTTAATACGGTCATTTTGTCGTTTGCCTTCTCTGCTTTTGTCGGAATCGTGTTCGGCATTTTCCCGGCCAATAAAGCTTCGAGGCTGAAGCCAGTCGACGCGCTGCGCCACGATTAGCTCTCCTTTCTGTTCTACCCTATTAAATCCGCTCATAGAATGGACTATCCAGTTAAGCAGGATGGCATTGCTATAAAAAGGTAGCGGAAGGAGCAGGGATGAGACGAAGGAGAATCGAACGCAGAGTGTCAGAAGCGCTGCAGCGCTTGAAGAGCAGCCGCTGGGTGCCTATTTTTTCAATAGGCCTATTGCTTGGCATTACCGTAGCTTTAATGAAAGTTTCCCTTGGAGGTATACCGGCCCGCATGCCCGCGACTCTAGCGAATGCACAGCCGGGAGGGGCAGTGGAGACAGTCTTAGAGCAGCCCGGCACGGGCAGCGGCAGCGGGGCGAATAAAGTCGAAGCGGGCAGCGCTGTTATCGCGCAGCATATGGGCGGGCTGTTGCCCAAAACGACAGGCGCGCTTAACGGGCTCATCGTACGCACTTATATGATGAAGGAACAGCGTACGGAAAGCTTGCCGCTGGAGGAATATGTGCGCGGCGTTATCGCGGCGGAAATGCCAGCCGATTTTGAGCTGGAAGCGCTCAAGGCGCAGGCGATAGCTGCACGCACCTATATCGTACGCCGCCTCGCTTCCGGGGATGACAGCGGCGTGGAAAATATAGAGGCAGATGTAACGGATACGATTGCCCATCAAGCCTATTTGCCGCTCGCGCAGCTGAAGCAGCATTGGCAAGGAGCCAAGCAGACGGCTAATATGAAAAAGCTGAATGAAGCGGTGAAGCAGACGGAGGGACTAATCGTCACGTATAATGGCGAGCCGATCCAAGCCGCTTTCTTTTCCACAAGCAGCGGATATACGGAAAATTCCGAAGACTATTGGTCGGGTGAGATTCCTTATTTGCGCAGCGTCGCGAGTCCATGGGACATCGAGCTGTCGCCGCGATACAAAGAAAGCGTGGAGCTGACGCTGGCGCAATTTTATGAGAAGCTTGGCCTTCAGGGGGAGAGCAGGGTTCAGCCTTCCATTCGGGTATTAGCTGCAACAGCAGGAAAAAGCATCAGCAAAATCGAAATCGCCGGAACGGTATTTACTGGCCGCGAGGTGCGCGAACGATTGGGACTAGCCTCAGCCGCTTTTACATGGCAAATGAACGATAAGGCCATTTCCATTACAACTTATGGGTATGGACATGGCGTCGGCATGAGCCAATGGGGAGCGAACGGAATGGCAAAGCTAGGCTATTCGGCGAAAGATATATTAACCTATTACTATACGGGTGCAAAGGTAGAGCAGGCTTCCAAGTTCTCGGCAGCGCTGCTTGGGCACTCCTAGCGCAGGTAAACACAGGCTTTTTCGAAATCTTAAAGTCTCTATATTTTTATCCATCATTCCATCTACCCTCACGTATAAACCTAGCGAATCTGGCAACAATGGCTAGTGAGGTGATAGAAATGAACAATCAAAACAAACCAAAGCAAGGCTCAGAGGAAACTCCCAAAAATGGACTGGGAGCATCATCTGCCGCGGGTTCAGGCAATGGATTTAAAAGGCTGCTGGCACGCAAATGGGTATCGCCAGCAATATTTATGGCCGCGGCAGCAATTATCGTAACCTTAATGTGGGTCTACCAGGGAGCGGATGACAGCAAGCAAACGACAGCCTCAGAACATCCGGACCAAACGGAAGCCACAGTAGGCGAGGGTACGGTAACACAACCGGAGGGCGCAGTTGATGAAGTCATTCGCGAAGGCGAGCAATTGCAATGGCCGGTTGTGAACAAGGACGCGCTGCAAATCGAGACACCTTTCTATGATGCTAACGCCAGCAGCGATGAGCGGCAGGCAGCTATGGTGCAGATGGGAAATACTTTCTCGCCGCACATGGGTATCGATCTTGTAGACCCGAATGACCAGCCGTTTGATGTGGTAGCCGCTATGTCGGGCAAAGTGAGCCTCGTGCTCAATCATCCGACGAATGGCAGCATTATCGAAATCAACCATGGCGACGGTCTTGTGACCACTTACCAAAGCCTTAGCGACGTGAACGTGGCGGTAGGCGATGAAGTGAAGCAGGGAACGATTATTGCCAAAGCGGCTCGCAACGAGCAGGAAAAGGATTTGGGCGTCCATCTGCACTTTGAAGTGCGTGAAAACGGAAAAGCCGTCAATCCAAGCACCGTAGTCGGCGCGCAATAAACGCTGGCAAAATAGGTCTTCAGGCCTTGCAGGCAGGGGAATATCCCCTGCCTGTTTTGTATTTTTATGAAAATTTTATGACAAACTGGCTTGTCAGGCTTGGCCATAAAGAATATATACCCGCGCCCCTCATATAATGTACCAAACTATCTCGAGTAGGGAGGCGGGAACGTGCACGATTACATCAAAGAGCGAACCATTAAAATAGGCCGTTGCATCGTGGAGACGAAGCACACGGTACGAACGATCGCCAAGGAGTTCGGCGTATCTAAGAGTACGGTCCATAAGGATTTAACCGAACGGCTGCCGGAAATTAACCCCGACCTGGCGGATCAGGTGAAGCACATTTTGGAGTATCACAAGTCAATCCGCCATCTGCGCGGGGGAGAAGCAACGAAAATCAAATATAAGAAAACGAGCACGAAGAAGAGGGAAGTTCTGGCAGCCGGGAAAACATAATTTATTCGCAAATTATTACAAAAGGGTAGAGGATTTTATAGTTTTTTGGCGAATAATGTACGTTAGGGGTTTCTACGTCGTGGGAACTAATTGACCGTAGCGTTTACACTATTCGTTGGAGGACTTACGCCTTATGCTAAGCAAGGACATTGGAATTGATTTGGGAACGGCTAACGTATCTATTCATGTAAAAGGGAGAGGCGTTGTGCTCGATGAGCCGTCTGTCGTCGCGATTGAGAGCGACACGAAGAAGGTGCTTGCCGTTGGTGAGGAAGCTCACCGGATGGTCGGCCGTACGCCAGGAAACATTATTGCAATCCGCCCGTTAAGGGATGGGGTTATTGCTGACTTCGAAATAACGGAAATTATGCTGAAAGCGTTTATTGATCGGGTAGAAGGGCGTAAATGGCTGAGCCGTCCGCGCATCTTGATTTGCGCGCCAACGAATATTACATCCGTTGAGCAGAAGGCGATTCGTGAAGCAGCGGAACGCAGCGGAGCCAAGGAAGTATTTTTGGAAGAGGAAGCTAAAGCTGCCGCTATTGGGGCTGGAATGGACATCTTCCAGCCTAGCGGCAACATGGTTGTAGATATTGGCGGAGGCACGACGGATGTAGCGGTCCTGTCCATGGGCGACGTCGTGACCGCCTCTTCTATTAAAATCGCAGGAGACAAATTCGATGCTGCGATCATGAAGTATATTAAAGATAAGTACAAGCTGCTGATCGGCGAGCGGACAAGCGAGGATATCAAGATCAAAATCGGTAAAGTTTACGAGGACGGACAACGCTCGGAAATGGATATCCGTGGACGCGATATGGTAACGGGCTTGCCGCTGACCATGACGATTCATTCGGAAGAGATTCAAGAAGCGCTTTGGGATTCGGTCATGTCAATCGTGGCTACGGCGAAGTCCGTACTGGAAAAAACGCCGCCTGAGCTGTCGGCAGATATTATTGACAGGGGCGTTATTTTGACCGGTGGCGGTGCATTGCTGAATGGCCTGGATACGCTGCTTGCGGAAGAACTCAAGGTTCCGGTGCTGATTGCGGAAGATCCGATGCATTGCGTCGTTAAAGGTACCGGCATTCTGCTTGATAACTTGGACAAGCTTGGCAAGAAGCCTCGCTTCTAAGAAGTTAGGCAGAAGCAGCGCTTGCATAGCCGTTTGCGCGGGTAGGGCGTTTAAAAGGGGACGCGCCGAGGCGTTAAATTGAGTCAAAGGTCGCATAGGAAGCTATAACTGAAGTCATGCCTATAACCGATATATAAATAGTGGCATATACAGCGAGAGGGAACAGCCTTATACGATCTTCGAGGAGGCAATTGCAATGCTTAGAGGGCTTTACACAGCAGCTGCAGGCTTGACGGCCCAGCAGCGCAGACATGATACCGTAACGAATAATATTTCAAATATAAATACACCGGGCTATAAGCAGACGAATGCGGTCACGCGTTCGTTCCCGGATACGCTGCTTTCCATGACAGGGGTACAGGGCGAGTCAAGCAAGTCCATCGGTCGTCTCGGCATGGGGGTATTTGCAGAGGAGAGCTTGTCGCTGCATGTTCAAGGGGACTTGTCCCAGACGGACAAGCCTACTGACTTCGCACTCGTGTCCAACATTGCGGTGGAGGGTGCGGCGTTTGACGAGTCCGGCAAATACGTCGCTGATGACGGTACGGTGACGTTCCAGCCGCAAGCATTCTTTACGCTGCAGGATGCGCAAGGGGATCTTCGCTATACGCGGGGCGGCTCCTTTACGCTGACAGCGGACGGTTTTCTCGTTAACGGAGACGGCGCCAATGTGCTGGGAGCTGATGGGAATCCTATTCAATTCGCAGCAGGCATTGGGCTTGAGCAGCTGTCGCTGACGAAGGATTTGCGTTTTGTTAATACGCAAACCGGTGTGGATAGTGGCGTACAGCCGCTTCTGGTGACGCGAATAAACGAGCCGAACCAACTCGTACGCGCCGGAGACGGCCAGTTCCGTTTTAATGGAGACGCCGCGCAAGCCGTAGCGCTTCAGGAAACGGATCAGGTGGAGGTGCAACAAGGCTATGTGGAGCGTTCCAACGTAGATGCGGCACAATCCTCCGTTGATTTAATGGCGGCGCTTCGCGCTTATGAAGCCAACCAGAAGGTTGTACAATTTTATGATCAAAGTCTGGAGAAGGCTGTAACGGAAGTAGGCCGCGTTTAAGACGAAGTCAGCAACGGAACGTGAAGGAGGCAGACGATGAACGGCTCAATGATTAATGCGGTAGTCTCGATGGGTGGACTCCAGCAGAAGCTTGATATGATCGCTGATAATATCGCCAACGTGAATACAGTAGGTTATAAGCGGAAGGAAGCAACCTTTGAGGATTTGTTGACGAATGTCAGCAAGCAGCCAAATGATTTTAAACAGCCGGGCCGTATGACGCCGCTTGATTTTAACCAAGGCTGGGGCTCCCAGCTGACGATGATTAAGCCGAATCTGGAGCAAGGAACGATCGCAACGACAGGTAAGGACACGGACTTTGCAATTGAAGGAAATGCGTTGTTCGAGGTCATTGTGAACGCTAATGGCGACCGTGCTTATACGCGCAACGGTGCGTTTCAGTTGACGGTTAATGCAAACGGTGATAACATTTTGGCAACGGCTGAAGGCTATCCTATTGTTTCGACAGTGGTGACCCAGCCAGGAAATGTAGTAGTTGAGCAGCCAGTAACTGTTCCAGATGGCTATAAGCTGGTTATTGGCGCTGATGGCAGTGCGCAAGGTGTTGCTGCTGACGGTACAACCATTAATTTAGGCACAATTAAATTGATGCAAGCAACCCGACCTTCTGCTCTTACTCAGCTGGATGACAATTTGTTTGCCGTAGCTGAAGGGCTGAATGTGGGTGATGTAATCCAAGAGGTTACTCCTGACGCGGATAATGCGATCGCGCTGCGCCAAGGCTCTCTTGAGCAATCCAATGTGGATATGAGCAGCGAGATGACTGAGCTGATTAATGTACAACGTGCTTACCAACTGGTAGCTAGGGCATTAACATCAAGCGATTCGATGATGGGGTTGGCGAACGGCTTGCGCAGATAGATAGGGTGATGGTGGTAATGAGTACGACGAATGAACGAGCTGACTTTGCGGATGACAGGCTGGAAGATGAACAAGCAGAACAGACCCGCAGCAGCTCGCGCAGGAAGGGGCAAGGCTCCGCTCCAGAGAAGAAGAAGCGGCCCCTGGTACTGAGAATCATATTATGGATTTTGCGCCGCAGCATTGTGCCTTGTATCATGGTCATTATGCTGATTGCGGGCCTCTATATCGGTTATACGGTGCTGGGCAAGCAATCGGGAGATGACGTGTTTGAGTGGTCAACTTGGCAGCATGTCTATGATCTTGTATTCTCGGATTCGTAGTTCGCACCGTACGATTGGTTGAAGGCGGTATTCGCAGCTTTTTGCGGATGCCGCTTTTTTGCTTCGTCTGCGGGAGAGGTATAAGCAGATAAAAAAAGAACACCGATCCGTTTGTTTAAAATACAAGCGGAAGGTGTTCTTTTTCATAATAATCATAGGCTTATTTAACAGTTACACGCATCGATACTGTTTTGCCGTCAAAGGTAGCTTTAATGGTAGCGGAACCTTTGCTCAGAGCGATAATTTTGCCATTCGACACAGTAGCTACGCTTGCTTTGTTTGTTACCCAAGTTGCGCTCGTTGTTACATCTACTGGATTGCCAGTTGTATAATTGGCTTGCAGCTTCAGCGAATAAGAAGCGCCTGGGCTAAGCTTAAGCGATTTATCCGAAAGGGTTAGCGATTTAAGCTTAGGTGAAACCGTAATCGGAATTTCCAGCGTTTTTCCTTGATAAGAGCCAGTCAGCTTGCCGCTGCCTACAGCCAGTGCTTTGACGGTGCTGCCATTAACCGTTGCTAAGGTGCTGGAAGAAACGGTCCAGTTCATTTTGGAGCTCAGAACCACTTTCTTGCCGCTCACATAGTAGCCTGTTACTTTAACCGACTTGCTTTTGCCTGGGTAGAGCTCAAGGCTGGATGGTTCTGCTACCAGCTTCTCGATCTCTTCTTCAACGTAAGCTTTGACGGTAGTTGTTTTATTTAAATAGGTTGCTGTTAATGTCACTTTGGAGGCTTCAAGCCCCTTTACTTTGCCATTAACGACAATTGCATTATCCGATGATGCTTTCCACGTTGCTTTGGAGGAAACATCCTCTTCCGATCCATCTTGATTTACAACCGTAATCGTAGGCAGCGCCAAATCCTTGCCGATTACTACGCTAAGTTCTTTGGTGCTTGGGACGAGCTTCACAGGTGTAAGGTGTACATTGAGCTCAAATGTCGCTTTCAGGCCATTAAGCTCGGCTGTTACGACCGTTTTGCCTACAGCATCTGCTGTCCATTTGCCATCTTTAATAGTAGCAATTTTTTCGTCGGCTACCGTCCATTTCACAATTTTGGAAACGTCAGCTGTATCTCCGCCGAAAGTATTGCCGCTCACTTTAGGCAGCGTCTCGCTTTTTTCCGGGAATGTATCGATAGACTCTTTATCGATTGTCAGCTCGGTGACGCTAGGGAAAACCGTAATGTCAATGCTCCGGCTGATGCCTTTGATAGAAGCTGTAATTTTAGTTGTTCCAACCGCTTTCGGCGTTACAAGTCCATTCGTTACTGTAGCGACCAATAGGTTGGAGGATGTCCATTCCGCTTGCGTAGTAACGTTCTCATCATTGCCGGAAAGCTCCTGAACTTCAGCCGTAATTTGCAAGCCAGGGCTGTTCAGCATCATTTGATATTCTTTGGCTGGCGACAGCTTGATCGATTGGTATGGCGTACGAACGACAACATCAATGGTCGAGCTTACTCCTAAATAAGTTGCGGTAATCTTAGTTTGGCCAGTCGCAACTGGAGTTACAACTCCATCCTCGACGGTTGCAACAGCAGCGCTGCTAGTTGTCCAAGTAGCCTTTGCCGTTACCGTTTCTGTCGAGCCGCTCGTCGTTGTAGCTATTGCTTGAATCGTCTGGTCATCGTCGCCCATATCGATTTCAAGCAGCGTCTTTGGCGACAAAGCCAATGATTTATAAGGGGAAGTGACGACGAGCTTTACAGTGTCGGACTTTCCTTTATATTTGGCTGTAATGGTTGTTGTTCCTACGCCTACCAGCGTGACTGTACCATCATCAACTGTCGCGACGGAAGAGCTGGAGGATGTCCATGTTGCATTGGTAGTAATGTTTTCATTGGAGGCGCCGCTCTTAATCCCGCTTAGCGTAAATACTTGCTCTGCGCCAAGACTTACATCATAGCTTTCTGCGGCGTTGCTGCCATTTTTCAAAATTTGTACAGAATCATATACGTAATCGGATGTAACTTTAATATTTTGCGTGTATCCGCCGTAAGTAGCGCTAATCGTAGCCGTTCCTTTGCCTACAGCCGTCAGGACGCCCTTGTCCACTTTGACGTAGGAGGTGTTGGACGATTTCCAAGTAGCGGAGGCGCTAACGTCCTTCTTGGTGGAAGAGCTTGAAGTGGCAGCCAGCAAGGAGACGATAACGGCATCGTCATCAATAAATACTTCCAGTGATGATGTGCTGGTATTGTAATCCCAAGAATCATAGCTTAGTTCAATGCCTGTTACTGTTTCGTCTGCAGCACTCGCGATGCTGCTGAATGTGGTAGCGATGAGCATGACAGATAGAACGGCGGCGAGCCATCTCCTGATTTCCCTGAGCGACTTGTTCCCGTTTACACTTAAATTCACTACATCCTATCCCTTCGTCTATAGAATAAAAAAACTCTCTATTCTATATAACGGTTTACATATAGAGGAAATGAATAAAGATGTCGTATTTTGTTTGAAAAAAATCATTTGCCGCCGCAATTGTACCTGCAAGTCCCAAGTTTAGCCATACGAGGGCTATGGCAGTTTTATTTTTGATACGGTAGTTGTATAATGGTTTGGAGCCTTAATGCCGCGCCCGCCAAGGGGTAGAATGCTTGCCATTCTGCACTTGCGTGCCACCAGGGAGTCCATAGGGATTCGCGGTAAAATGAAAGAAGCTTGGCCGCAGACGCTTCGGGTCCGCACAGCCAAGCCCTCTATCTCAACCTTCACAAACTGCAGCTTCATGAAGGATATCTATAGTTTCAGTAAAAATTGCATTTTTTATACCCTCGACAACAAGGAAGGAGCTTAATTCATGCTCGATATTAATCAAATTCAGGAAATTATCCCTCATCGCCCGCCTTTTTTGCTCATTGACCGTATTTTGGAGGTAGAGCCGGGCGTCCGAGCGGTTGGCCTGAAAAATGTAACGATGAACGAACCTTATTTTGTAGGACATTTTCCGGCTTATCCTGTTATGCCTGGCGTGCTTATCGTTGAGGCACTGGCGCAGGTCGGCACTGTAGCGATGCTTATGCTGGAGGCCAACAAAGGCAAATTAGGCTTTTTTGCAGGCATTGATGGCGTTCGGTTCCGTGGTCAGGTGAAGCCTGGCGATACGCTTACGCTGGAGGTCGTCATTACCAGATTGAAAGGCAGCATCGGCAAAGGACAAGCTACTGCAAAAGTGGGAGATCAAGTTGTTGCCGAAGGCGAGCTTATGTTTGCCCTGTCCGATCCGTCTTAAATTTATTAAAATATAAGAATTTATAAGTTTGATCTTTATCAAACGGCTTATATTTCACACGCGAAACGGTAGCTTTGCCGCCATAGGGCGGTGACAGCCGTTTACGCTAGTTTCATTTATATATAAGGGAGAGATCCGTATGAGTCAAAATGAAGTGGCAATGCAGCGTTACAATGCTTGGTTAAATGATCCATTGATTGATGAAGCGACCAAAGAGGAGCTTCGCGGCATCGCGGGCGATGAGAAGGAGATTACAGACCGTTTCTATCGCGATCTGGAATTCGGTACAGGCGGACTGCGCGGCGTTATGGGCGCGGGCACGAACCGTCTTAATACGTATACCGTCGGCAAAGCGACGCAAGGGCTGGCGAACTGGCTGCTGGGACAAGCTTCGGGCGATGCGCCTTCAATGGTTATTGCTCACGACTCCCGCAACTATTCACCGGAATTTGCGCTGGATTCAGCGCTTGTGCTGGCGGCAAACGGCGTGAAAACTTATTTGTTCCAATCGCTGCGCGCAACGCCACAGCTGTCGTATGCTGTACGCTCGCTTAAAGCTTCCAGCGGTATTGTGATTACGGCAAGCCATAATCCGCCTGAATATAATGGCTATAAGGCGTATGGGGCTGACGGCTGCCAGCTCATTCCTGAGGATGCGGAGCAGGTTATCGCTTCCATTCAGCAGGTGACGGGTTTTGATCAGGTGAAGCGTCTGAGCCGTGAAGAAGCAGAGGCGCAAGGCCTGCTCGTCTGGCTGGGCGAGGATGCCGATGAATCCTACATTAATACGGTGGTCGCGCAAAGCTTGAATGTGGAGCTTCTTCGCAGCGGTGTTGGCGAGCAGTTCAGCGTTGTATTCACCCCTCTTCATGGAACAGGCAATTTGCCGGTTCGCGAGGTGCTTGCGAAAGTCGGATTTAGCAATGTACATATTGTCGCGGAGCAGGAGCAACCGGATGGCTACTTTAGCACGGTCAAATCTCCTAACCCGGAAGAACGCGAGGCGTTTACGCTAGCGATCAAGCTGGCGCAGCAGGTCAATGCCGATATTATTATCGGAACAGACCCAGATGCAGACCGGATGGGCGCAGTTGTGAAAAACAATAACGGCGAATATGTCGTGCTGACCGGCAACCAATCGGGCGCCTTGATGGTGAATTATGTGCTCAGCCAGCTCACGGAGCGCGGACAATTGCCGGATAACGGCGTTGTTATCAAAACGATTGTTACGAGCGAGATGGGTGCGGATATTGCCCGCTCTTACGGTGTAGCTGTTGAGAATACGCTCACTGGCTTTAAATATATCGGCGAGAAAATGACAGGCTATGAAAAAACGGGCGAGCGCTCGTTCCTTTTTGGCTATGAAGAAAGCTACGGGTATTTGACTGGAACTTACGCACGGGATAAGGACGCTATTGTAGCGGCTTTGCTGATTTGTGAAGCAGCAGCATATTATAGAAGCTTAGGTAAAACACTATATGATGTATTGCTGGAGCTGTATGAGAAGCATGGCGTTTATTTGGAAGGTTTGGAGTCTCGGACGCTGAAGGGTCTTGACGGCGTACAGAAAATTGCTGGCATTATGGATAGCTGGCGCAATCAGCCGCCCGTTGATATTAACGGCGTGAAGGTAGAGCAAGTGCTCGATTACAAGCTCGGATTGGACGGTCTCCGCCCGGAAAACGTGCTGAAATATATGCTTGCTGATGGCTCATGGTTCTGTCTTCGTCCATCGGGTACCGAGCCGAAGATTAAAGTTTATTTTGCGGTTCGCGGCGAATCGACTGCGCAAGCTGAAGAAGCGCTGAATGCTTTGCGTCAGACGGTTATGGCAAGAGTAGACGGATAAGGAATATTTGGCTTTAACCGTGGGCAACCGCTCGGCAATAGAGCAGTAGGAAGCGGAATGACAAGGATCGATGAACGGAGGATTTTCGTGCTTCAAAACTGGCTGCAATGGAATCGCAGAGCTAAACAGTGGCTCTGGATCATTACGCTCATTGGCGTGATGGCGGCACTTCCTATTGGTTATAACCGTATGAATACGGAGTCGACGTCTAAGCAAGTGGAATATGTGTTTGATTATCGCGACTTGATCGAAATTGCGGAATATTCGGCAAAGCCGCAGGATTTTATATCGCAGCATCTTATTTTTATGAAAGAATCCGGCATTTCGACCATGGCTGTCTATGAAAGCTCGCTTCGCGAGCTGATGCAGGCAGGCAGATTGACCTACTACAACTCCAAGGAGGCGGCTTTGCTCCAAGGCAAGCTGGAGACGCCAGGTCAAAATTTCACTTACATTTTGTATTCCGGCAGTGCTGAGAAGGAGCAGATTGGACCGATTGTTCGCGCAGCATTTGACCGGGCGGGCATCGTCTATCGGGACTGGTCCTTCGATGGCCGCGATGGCCTTGTGGTGGAGCTGCCGCTGCAAAATTCGCTGCTTCAACCGCTTGGCTTTGATCCGATGTCACTCGAAAGGATCAAAGCAGCAGGCTTCCGTGTTTTGCCTCGTTTGACCGACCGGGTTCTTCCGTATTCACAGGAGGAAGCAGAGGCGACTCTTGCTCAGTTGAAGAATTATGGCGTTACACGGATTTTGTTCGACGGAGATAAAGTAAAAGGCTACACCGACAACGCCGAGGAGAAGAGCTTGCGCGCATTTGCCGAGCTGCTTAACAAATATCAAATCGGTGTAACGACCATCGAGAATTTGAAAAAAGAGCAATCAGGCATGACGACACTCGCCTACCTGACAGACTATAATATTGTACGTCTTTATTCGTTGTCCCCTACGGACGCGATGAGAATGAAGCCGGAAGATATTGCTGACCGCTTCCTGCTTGCAGCAAAGGATCGCAACATTCGGATGTTTTTCCTGAATGGTGCGCCTGCATCGAGCCAGGAGAAATCGGCGGTTATTAATCCGCTGGACAATCTCTACCTGTCCCTTAAAGGGGAGGATGGAAACAAAGGCACGATTCAGCGTTTGGCTGATGCCGGATTTGCTCCGGGTACAGCGGAGCCCTTTGATCGGGAATATCCTTCATGGGTTAAAATGCTGAAAGGAATCGTCGTCATTGGCGCTATCGCCTTGATTGCGCTGTTAATTAATGCTTTTCTGCCAGGTACGCTTATTGCGGTATTCCTGCTCGGTATTGCCGGAAGTGCCGGCTTGTATGTGCTGAGCAGCTCCGTGTTAGAGCAGGCTCTTGCGCTTGGGGCGGGCATTAGTGCGCCAACGCTTGCGCTAATCTGGGTTATGAACCGGATTTATAGCAGGACGGAAGGGAACCAGCGTTTTGTTGGTGGAGCGGATTGGACTTTCCGCAGCAAAGAAAAAGGACAAGGCGTCGTTATTCCGCTGAGCAGCTCTGGTGACGCGGGAAGCAAGTGGGTATTTGAAGGCTTGCCGGCACGCCGCCGTCTGGGACTTGCTATTAGCTGGTTTATTGTAGTAGCGCTTATGTCGCTTATTGCAGTGCCTTATGTGTTCGGTCTGCTGAACAATATAACGTATATGCTTGTGCTTCAACAATTCCGTGGAGTTAGCCTGCTGCATCTCGCGCCGATTGCGCTTGTTGCGATCTACGTTGTGTTTTACACAGGACATGCTCCAATTGCCCGCATTCGCAAAATGCTGTCAACACCGATTAACGTGCTCATGGTTGTCGTTGGTTTAATTGTGGTAGCTGCGGGTATGTATTATTTATCACGTACAGGTAATGAGGGGCAGACGCTGCCATTTGAGCGTCCTTTCCGCGAATGGCTGGAAGGCACGTTTGGCGTCCGTCCGAGAAATAAAGAGTTTTTGCTGGCGCATCCGCTGCTGCTAGTGGGATTGTTCGCCGCGCTGCGTTACCGCGCAGCTTGGCTGTTCGTAATTATTGGCTCCATTGGCCAGCTTTCGATGGTCGACACATTTGCGCACATTCATACGCCGCTGCATATTTCCATCATCCGCGTATTCCTTGGCCTTGGTCTTGGTGCGGCAGTCGGATTTATACTCATCGGAGTGTGGCAGCTGCTGGAAGGAGTCTGGTCTAAATGGTCGCCGGCCCTCAAACGCATATTCGCCGAATAGCGATTTCTGGCTACTACGGCTTTCAGAATAGCGGCGACGAGGCTGTGCTGCGTTCTATTTTGCTGGCGCTTGCCGAGCAGAGCAAGGCGCATGGGCTGGAGCTGCAGCCGGTCGTGCTGTCGGCCGACCCGGTTTGGACGAAGGCGATGTACGGCGTAGAGGCCGTGCATCGGATGCGCCCCGCGGACGTGTGGGGCGCGCTGCGCAGCTGCGATGGGCTGATCAGCGGCGGCGGAAGCCTGCTGCAGGATGCCACAGGCACGAAGACGATTCCGTATTATACCGGAATCGTGAAGCTTGCCCAATTGCTGGGCAAGCCGACATTCATTTATTCGCAGGGCATCGGGCCGGTGAACCGCCGGTGGATGGACCCGATGATCCGCCACGTTATGCGGCGGAGCGCTTATGTTTCAGTGCGGGACGATCAATCCGCCGCTTTGCTGGGGCGGATGGGCGTGCCGCATGACCGGATCGAGGTTGTACCCGATCCGGTGATGGGCTTGCCGCTGCCGCTAGGCGCAGCGGCGGCCGGGGCGCCAGGCGGTGCGGGGACCGCGAAGGCCGGCAGCGAAGCTATGCCGGTCGTCGGCGTGTCCCTGCGCCGCTGGCGCGAAGACGGCGCGGATCTTGCGCGCGCCGCCGATGCGCTAATCGCGCTGACGCGCCGCCGCCAGGTGCGGCTGCGCTTTCTCCCGTTCCATACCCCGGATGATGTGGAAACATCGAAGCAGGTCATGGAACGGCTGCAAGGGCAGCTCGCCAGCGGAAGCATCGCTGAGCTGGCGTCGCCGGGCGACGACCCGCAGCAAATGCTGCTGGAAGTGAGCCATTGTGATATTTTGTTTGGAATGCGGCTGCATGCGTTAATTTATGCAGCAAATCAGATGGTGCCCATGCTTGGCTTATCCTACGATCCGAAAATCGATCAATTTCTAAAGCGAATCCATTTGCAGCCAATTGGCTCAACGGAGCTGCTTGATGCAGAAGCTTTCGCCGATGAGGCGGAGCGGATGCTGGAGAACGGCGACAGCTGGCGCAGATCGCATCAGGAAGCTATTTCAAAGTTGAAGCAACAAGCGCAGCAGCCTGCTGAGCAAATTATAAAGCTGCTGCTCCATCCCATATCGAGGTGATATTCGTTTGTCGAACCATGTTCCAACCGTATCTATTTACGGCATACCCTTCTCTAAAATGACAATGGATGAGACGGTCAGCTACTTAGTGAAAGCAATTGAGGAGAAGCGTCAAACGCATGTCATTACAGCTAATCCGATTATGGTGATGTCTGCTCTGGAGAGTCCTGATTATTACCGGATGATGACGAAGGCAGAGCTTATTGTTCCTGACGGCGCAGGCGTTGTATGGGCCGCCAATTATGTGGGCACGCCTGTAGCCGAGCGAGTTGCCGGCTTTGACCTGATGCACCGTTTAATGCGCGAAGGCGAACAGCGCAAATGGACGGCTTACCTGCTCGGAACATCTCAGGAGGTTATTGAATCGGCAGCCGAAAAGCTGCAGCTCCAATATCCGCAGGTACGAATTGTTGGATACCGCAACGGATATTTTGGTCCCGATCAGGATCAGGAAGTTGTGGAAGCAATTCGCCAGGCAGCTCCGCATATTTTGCTCGTTGCCAGGGGAGCCGAAACGCAGGAGCCTTGGATTGCGAAGTATAAGCATCAGCTGGGCGTCCCTTATATTATGGGCATTGGCGGCAGCTTCGATATTATTGCGGGCAAGCTCAAGCGTGCGCCGATGATTTTTCAAAAACTGCGTTTAGAGTGGTTTTACCGCCTGCTTCAGGAGCCAAAAAGACTGCCAAGAATGCTCGTTTTGCCGAAATTCGTTGTGAAAGTGATGCGCGACAAAGAAAACGTTACAAAACCTGGGCCATTATCGTAAAAACTCGTGAAAACCGTTGAAATTGAATGAAAACGGGATTGGAGTTTCTTTTTCGATCGGAGTATAATTCACTTCGGTAGAAACAAAAGGGGAGCTGCATTACATGCCAGAAGGCTTATTGTATTCGATTGGTTTTATTCTTGCTCTGACGTTAGCGCTTGTCATGACACCGCTTGTAAAGAAATTCGCTTTTTTCGTCGGTGCTATTGATAAGCCGAATCATCGGAAGGTTCATACCCGCATTATGCCACGCATGGGTGGTTTGGCAATTTATGCTGCATTTGTTGCAGGTTTTTTATTGCTTTTCCCGTTCATTCCTGATGGAATGCTGACAGATGCAAATATGAATATGATTAAAGCGCTGCTTGTAGGCGGCACGATTATTATTTTAATAGGCGCCTTGGATGACCGTTTTGAGCTGTCCGCCAAAGTGAAGCTGCTGGGCCAGCTGGCTGCGGCAAGCGTAGTCGTATTTGGCTTTGGCATTAAAATCGATCTGGTTAACATTCCGTTTGGAGATGCTATGCAGCCGATTGCAGGCTGGATCGCTGTTCCGATTACGATTCTCTGGATTGTTGGCGTGACCAATGCAATTAATTTGATTGATGGCTTGGATGGGCTCGCGGCTGGTGTTTCTGGCATCGCGATCTCTACTATTTTGATCATGGCGATTATTATGGGCAATATCCCCATTATTCTGCTCTGCAGCTTGCTGCTCGGCGGCATCGTCGGATTTTTATTCTTCAACTTTCATCCTGCGAAAATTTTTATGGGCGACTCAGGCTCGCTGTTCCTTGGATTCAGCCTTGCCACATTGTCCATGATTGGCTTTAAGCAGGTTACGATTGTTTCGTTCGTTACACCGTTGCTGATTATTGGCGTTCCGCTTTCGGATACCTTCTTTGCGATCGTCCGCCGCTGGGTGAATAAGCGCCCGATTTTCGCGCCGGATAAAGGGCACTTGCATCATTGCTTGCAGGAGCTTGGGTTTAGCCATCGCCGTACCGTTCTGATTATCTGGGGTGTAGCGGCGATATTCGGAGGGTTTGCGATTTTGCAATCTACTGTCATACAGTCTACCGCAGCGAATTGGGTTACGTTCTCCGTCATTTGTTTGCTGATGTTCAGCCTGCAAATTGGCGCCGAACTTATTGGTATCGTTGACAAGACGCGCCGCCCAGTAATTAACTTCTTTAATCGCGTGCTGCTGCGGACAAAGGTAGATGCGCAATCGCGTTCGAAATAATTTCGGATTCCCGCTATTATTTATTAATAGGATTTTATGACGAAGCTCCACAGCCTTTGCAAAGGCTGTGGAGCTTTTTTTGCGTAACTTTCCCAAATAGACTAAAAATATAGGCCGGAATAACCGATAACAACAGTACGGAACTTTTCTTGGGTCTTTGCGTCTAATTGTAACAATCAATGGCAAACATTCACTCAAGAGGGAGAAGGAGGAAAGTTTATAGAATAGAGAATGATAAGCTCTTTTGTACGATATCAACGTTTGTCTATACAGCAAGATCATAAACCATTTTTATGACGAACAGGTATCGGCTATTGAGATATTTGTTCAAAAGCAATGCATATAAGGAGGAACCAGTGTGATGAGAAAGTGGAAACAAATGTTAAGCTTATTTTTATCAATTGCTTTGATTGTAACGTTGGCTCCGCTCCAACCGGCGAAAGCTGCGTCATTGTATTTCCAGTTCACTGACTTTAGTACAATTGAGTCAAGCCCGACTATTGTAAATACAAACACGGTTAACCTGCGCGGTTCATTTGCGGATGTATCGCCAAACTCCATTACGTTTAAAGTAGAGCGATTGGTGAATGGTTCGGTTGTAGCCTCTTCAAACGGCGCGCTTACCCCATCCATTATCGGCAATACCTTCTTATTCGCAGGGGTACAGCTTTATGATGGACTTAACAAAATTACAGTTATGGGTACGAGCACCGGCACTAGCGGCAGTGTAGTTGAAGGAACAAGCTATGTTACTTATGGCAACGTTCCTGTCATTACTAGCGTTCAGCTTGGCAATGGTACTGCTCTTTTAGAAGGACAGCCTGTTATCGTTACAAATGCTAATACTTCTTTTACTGTAAAAGCTAGTAATGCTACTGATGTATTGATCAATGGTGTTGCCATGTTTAATGGTGGCGCAGGTACATTTGTAATGTCTTCGCTTACCATGCAGGCAGGTTTGAATTATCTTACTATTGTCTCTAAAAATGGTGATAAAAGCTTTACGCTTGAACGCCAGGTTGTTTATTTTCCAGCCAACACAGCTACCCCCTTTAATGTAGTAGCTTCACCGTCTAATACTTTGCTTGATGGCAATCCTGTTATTGCACAAATCTCTGCCAATACAATTAGCGGTAAGATATTGTTCAAAACACCTACAACGACGATTGCTGATCCTACCGTTACGTTAGAGCTTTATAATGAAGCTGGTGTTTTGGAAAATACACTCACTACCACGGTTACAAAAGAATCAACTAGTACTGATTTTACGCAATTTTCTTTCCAGTCTACAGGAACATTTAGTACGGGAACGAATGGAAAGTATACACTTTACGTTAAAAGTACGCCATACAATGGTCTGACGGCGAATTTCCCAATGCCATTTACAGTGCGGAATGCTAGCACACCGTATATTACGGCAATTAAGCAATATTATGAGATCACACCTACTAGCCCGGCAATTGATTCTGCTGTTACTGCTGGGGCCCAAACTAATTTTGTTGATAATAGTTCCGTAAGCCAGCTTCCTTTATGGCTTGCGATTGATGCTGGCCAATTCGATTTAGGTGCTGGGGGTACAGCTACCCTTACAGCAAAGGTGAATGGAGCGGCAGTTAACAGTTCAACATTTGATTACTCGATTTATAGAACAGCGGATTCCAAACAGCGTGTCTTTAAAATCAATGCATTACCTCAAGGTGATATTGAACTGACTTTTAAAGTCAGCAACGCTTTCGGTAATGATACGGTAACCAGAAAGTTTACTTATAATCCGATATCATCGATTCAGGTTACGAACACATTTAATGGTGCCATCTATTATGACGATGCTCCGTTACTGGCTTTGAAGGGTAAACTTTTGAACTTCAAGCTGCCAGCAGATAAGCCTACCCTTACTTATACACTTAATGGTGTTACAACAACGTTTGCAGCTGGGTATGTCACCGATAGCACTGGTGAGTTCGAAATCCCACTCACTGCTAATAGTTTGGTTTATGGAAGCAACGTCATTGAATTGGCAGGGCGTGCAAATGGAGTTTCGGTTGCTACGACGTTCACAATCTATCGTTTTTCGGATAAACGTCCACAAGTAACGAAGATTATCCCGGTACCTTTTACAACTAGTCCTAAAACAAATCCTGCTGGTCAGCGCTATGATTCTGACACAGATAAAAGATTTGTTGCTGGCACAACAGCTAACGCTTATACAACAACCTTGAGACAAGCAGACTTACTATTCAATGTAACGAATCTCGCAAATCTTATTATTAATGTAGACGGACAATTGTATACAACGGCTTCAGTCGATAGCGCGACTGGTGTTATGACAATCGATGATAATAAACTATTTTTTGAACCTACTACAAATATTACAGGACGCTTTTACTCCCTTCGCTTATTTGGAGTAGAACTTCCCGTTACTGGTTCGAAGAGTATTACCGTAATTTCACAGGTTGGTACGGAGAGTGTAAGCCAGACTATTACAATTACACGTGAACTGCCTGCTTATGAGATACTGTCTCCAAAATTGCCTGAGGAAGCTGTTATTAATCAGAATTTCATTAATGTCAGTATCCTTGCAGAAGGCGCTGATCGAGTAGTAATTGGCAAAGTAGATATGAACAAAAGCGCTGTAGATGATATTTTCCGCTATGAGCAAAAGGGTCTCAAAGCGGGTACAAATAAAATTAAATTTACAGTTTATAGAGGCAGTGAGAAGCTTAATGGTGAATTCTCAGTCAATTATGCAGCAGATAACTCCATTGGTGCGCAATACAAAACCGTAATTACAAAAGCAGGTAAAGCTAGTGCGTTTAAAAATGAATTAGTACTGAATTTTCCTAAAAACACATTTTTACGCCCGGCTAATCAGACCCCCGGCAGTGATGTCAAAACAATTGATATGTTTGACTCCCAGCAAATCTTGTTTGGGATCGCAGATCGGACAGATGGTAGAACATTGAAGTTCTACAATCCAGTCGGGAAATATACTAGTTCAACTCCGATAGTCGCTCAAGATGGTACTATATTAGATATACCTACTAATGATAATGCTGTAGCAAGGTTGCGCCCTAATTCTCATTTTGGTTTTGCATCCAATCTGTTTTGGCTTGATGCGGGTTACGTTAGTGGATTTATAAATACAGAATATACGTTTACGCAAGGACAGCATCCTTATTTAGAAGGTCAAGAATTTTATCAAAGAACATTAGATAAATGGTTGGAAACAACTAACTATGGCAGTATTACAATTAAATATGATTCTCAAATAAGGAACACTGTAGCGAATACGTTAAGTATATGGCGCTACTATGATGGTAAATGGACCAATATTGGTGGAAAAGTGAATACAGGAAGCAAGACCATTACAGCTCCAATTAATGGTTTTGGTTATTATGTGGTCATGCAAATGCGTTATAGCTATAGTGATATGATTGGCCATGCGTATGCACGCAACTCACTTGAGCTTATGTTCTCCCGTGGGGTCATGAATCCTAAAAGCAACAACGAATTTGGTGTATATGACAATATTAGTCGCGGTGAGTTTGCCCAACTTTTGGTGAAAATGTTCCAAATCCCGCTCGACTATAACCCTAATGACATGACCTTTGATGACGTTGTGCCTATACTGGGAATCAGCGAGCTATGGGACTATCGTTATATTGAAACAGCTGTACGTAAAGGTATTATTAGAGGCAAAGGACCAAGACAATTCCTTCCGAATGAGGCTTTGACGCGTGAGGAAGCAGCTGTAATGATTGCTCGCGCAGCTAACCTAGTCAAGGATGGCAAGGAAGATCAGGTGAAGGATCGTGCAGCTCTCCAGAAGTCATTCACCGATGCAAGCTCGATGGATGGCTATGCATTAAGCTCCATCCTTGCTGTCGTGAAGGCTAAATTCCTGGAAGGCTTGCCTAACACAACTTCAGGAACAGGAAAAGCTACGTATCGTTTTGATCCAAAGGCTAATCTAAACCGTGCGGATGCTTCAATCATTGCAGAACGTGTAATGCGTAAGAACAAACTGCTATAAGGCTGATTTATTAAAGGTTAGAAGGGTTGGCCAGCGGCTAGCCCTTTCTATACCTTGAAAATGCGTAAGATTATCCATGGAAAATCTTTTGCATCGACGCAATGCAGGAAGCCAAGCTATACTAAACAAGTATTCAAACATAGAAGGGCATTTAGAACCAGAGCGACCGTTTTCTTGAAGATCGCGTGCAGTTGTTTCGATGCTACATAGCGAGGGTAAAACTTTTTTGAAATTATTTTTCGGTGAGCGCAACTTTTTTGAAGCACGTGCGTCTAATTAAGTGGTGTTACATCAATCGCCAAAAAAATCATTCTTTAGACTTGCCTAATATCAGAGTTAGTTGGAATGAATTCTCAACTTTCTCTTTACGATAAGGGTATGCCATTGTATAATGTTATAGTGGTATAAAGGTCTAGCAATTTTCTGCGTGTTTACGAGTTTCTGCGACATGTTATTACATAGGGTTAAACATGGCGACAGACATTATTTATACTAAATACTGCTCAACTCTGGGAAGGGGGTGACACACACATGAGGGAAACGAGCAATTCATTTTCTAAACAAAACTCTCAACAACCGAAGCAATTTAGAGGAGGAGAAAAAAAGGTTATGAAGAAAAGTTTATTGGCATCCGTGCTATCTCTCTCCCTTGCTATGGCCGTAGCAGTTCCAGCATTTGCTGCAACCCCTACTGATGTAGCAGGCGTGAAAGAACAAAGTGCAATTGAGGAGCTTGTAGCTCTTGGAATTATCAATGGTTATACTGACGGTACATTCAAACCAGGCAACAGCATTACTCGTGCTGAGCTTGCTAAAATTATCGTTATCGCAACTGGTAGCGAGCAAGCTGCTACTGCTCTGCAAAACGTTAAATCCCAGTTCAAAGATGTTAAAACAAACGAATGGTACACTGGTTACATCAACGTAGCGACTGGTAAAGGTTTGCTGCTTGGTGACAAAGGTACTAAAAACTTCCGCCCGAACGCTAACATCAAGTTCGAAGAAGTTGCTGCAATCGTGGTTCGTGCTCTTGGTTACCAAGATGCTAACCTGACTGGTTCGTGGCCTTATAACGTCACTTTGAAAGCTGAAGAAGTTGGCGTATTCAAAAAAGTTGATCTAGCTCTTGGTACTGCAGCAACTCGTGGTGTTGTAGCTCAACAAGTTAGCAACGCACTTGGTACTGACCTGGTTCAATGGATTGCTGATGCTAAAGTTTACAGCAGCACTGGCAAAAAATTGATCTCCCGTCTGGGAACAACAACTGAAGAAGTTGTTACTTCTGCAGTTCTTGATGACAATGGTCGTCTTTCGTTGAACGGTCTTTCCAAAACTTTGGCACCTAACTTCATTATCACTGGTGGAGTGAAACTGGTTGACCTGCTTGCTCACAACGTAACTGTTCTGGCTGATACTGATGGTCGCGTTCGCGCTATCACTGACAACCAAAACGAGAACAACGTAGTAACAGGTAAACTGAATGTTGATCTTGGAACTGCACAACAAGTTGAAGTTAAAAACGGTACTGCTGTTACTAAGTACAACACTGTAGGAAACTCGGTTTACTACTTCAACAGTGATTCTGTTGCTGGTACTGACTCGAACCTGAAAAAAGATGCTGATGTGTCTGTTTACCTGTTCGATAACAATACTACTAACGTTAACGCTGGAGTAGTTGGTAAAGTTCGCGCAGTAGTTGTTTCCAAAGCTAACGGTGCTAACAAGTTGCTTGATTCTTATATCGCTGCAACTACATCCGCAAAAGCTCGTCTTCTAACTCAAGACAACCTTTCTGTATCGCTTAACGATTCCACTTCCATCGTTCTGAACGGTGAAGCTAAAGCTGCAACTGATCTTGCTAAAAACGATGTTCTTGACATTGTTTATAACAAAGACAGAGTAGCAGTTAAAGTTGTTGCGACTCGTAACGTTGTTGAAGGTAAAGTAACAAATGTAACTGTTCAAGCTGATGGTACTTCTGTATACACTGTAGATGGTAAAACATACACAACTACAAAAGAAGCTAACCTGACTGGTTCGAAAGAAGTTACTAAAGATGCAACTTACAAACTGTTCTTGAATGTTGACGGTAAAGTTGCTGGTGCTGAATTGTTGACTGGCGGAAGCGTAGACGCTAAGTATGGCGTTATCCTGAATGCTGCTAACGATCAACCAGCAACAAGCGCATTTAACGAAGATAAAGACGTATTCAAGTACTATTCGATTAAAGAAAACAAAAACATCGAAGTAAGCTTGGATAAAGCTACTTGGAATGGTACAGCTGTACGTCTGGGTGATGCAGCTCCTTATGGTTCTGCTTCGTTCGATAACTCCCAAGCGGTATTTGTTACTTGGAAACTGAAAAATTCCGATAGCAGTGTTAACGGAATTGACAGCCTGACTCCACTTACAACTACTTGGGCTGTTAAAGAAAAATCAGACACAGCATTGAAAGTAAATAACAATGCTGGTACAGTAGTTAACTACGAAATCAATGCTAACACTGTAGTTCTTGATGCTAATACTTACAACAAAGGCATTGCTGATGCTGGTGACCGTGAAGTTAAAGCTAGCACTCTTGCTAACCTTGTAGTAGGTAACAAAGTAACTGTAATCCCTGATGGTACATCTACTTTTGCTAAGTATGTAATCATCACTGAGAAAACTGCTGACAGTGCAAAAGAAGCTAAATACGGCTTGTTCGTTGGTGCTTCTAAGTCTGGCGATGACTACTCTGTAACAATCAATGTTAAGGGTACTAACGAAACAATCGCTTTGACTTCCGATGAGGGCGCTGCTATCTACAACACTGTTGTAAATGGTCTGTCTGCTGGTAACTCGACTTACAAAGAGTCTTCCAGAACTCTAGTTGCTGTTAAAGACGTAACTAATGGTGCTTCTGGCGAACTTGCTAAAGCAAGCAACGCTTATGACACTGTAGAGTTCCTTAACGCAACTGGTAAGCTTACAGCTGTAAGCAACTCCGATTCCACAATTACTGTTGCTGGTACTCAGTACTATGTAAACAGTGCAACTGCAATCTACGTTTACGATCAAGCATCTGATTCCCTTGTAACTGATGGTATCTTTGCTGACGTAACTGCTCACCTGGGCGAAGCTGCTTATGGCGAAGTTGGTGCTAAGTATGGTGTTGCTGTAGTTGGCGATGCTAACTATGGATCGTTTACACTTGCTAAAGCAATCGTAGTTGTTAAATTGAAATAATTTCTCTTTAACACAAGGAAACCGATGAGATCTTCTCATCGGTTTCTTTTTTTGCGTTCACACTTGATTCATAAAAGTTTGTTATAATTAAAGTAGAAAAAAATGCTCTGAAGGGGTGAATTGCTCGGCATTACAGCGAAACTTTTTGTTGGGTATGAACGTCTATATAAAAAAAGATGTGGAGTGATATTTTAATGCAGACAGTTGTTTCTGGAAGCTCAAGATTGAAATGGCGTTTTTATGTAGCCATGTTGTTGGTTGCAGCATTGCTCTTTCCTGCATTGCCAAGCAGTAGTGAGGCGGCCTCTAATGCGAGTAGCATTAAACCTGTGTACATAAACAGTAACTCATATGTGAAGCTGGATAGTGCGGATATACTGTCGACAAGCAAAGGGAAAACAGCGAGCTTTACAATCACGCTTTATAATGGAGGCAGCAAGGCTATTAACCTCCAAGACTATTGGTTCCGTTTAGCTTCTACTAGCGGTACTAAATATACATTGTATATGCTGGATAGCGATAAAACGAAAAAAACCGTTCAAGCAAATTCGAATGTTACTTTGACTTTTTATAGCGAGCTGCCATCAAGCATGACTTTGCCTAAACTCATTTTCAAAGTCGTAAAGTTTGATTTCAGTGTCGCCGGTTATGAGAAGACATTGGGACAATTTAAGTTTCCAGCAGATTATTCTACAGATGTTAAAGCAGGTGGCTATACTTCTGTGAAGTTGAATAGCACTCCTGTAAATATTAGAATCAGCAAATCTACCATGTCCACAAGCACAGATAATAATACAGTTAATATTGAGCTCGCTATGCGCAATACCAGCAGTTCTGAGCTATCGCTTGCTAACCTGCAGTTTCTAGCTCAGTCGGCAGCTGGAGGCATGTACAAGATGAAAGTCACTTCGACTACCTCAGGTACAGCAGATGCTATCGTCTTGCGTCCAAAGATTCTTGAAACGATTAAATTAAGCATTACCCTTCCTAAATCTGTTTCTACTAAAGGACAGAAGCTTGTTATTACACAAGGTATTAGCTCAGGCTCAGGAGAAGGGGCATCAACCTTATCTTTGCCTGTTTCTAAAATAGGGTATAACCTGAAAACAGCTAATACCACAACAGCAACAAATTATGAATATATTAAAGATGATTACACTTATAAAATGAATGTTGCTTCTATTCAAAGAAATACATGGGGCGGTGAAGACAGCCTGATCGGAAAGCTAGTTATTACAAACACTAGCTCAAAAACAGCTCCAATCCCAGCAGTCGAAGGTTCATTGTATCTTGGGGATAATGCAGCTGTGAAAACAACAATTATTCCATTCACAAACCCTGTAGCTATTCCGGCGAAAAGTTCAATAACGATATATTATACAGGTACGGTTCCTACAACTACATCGTTAACTGATCTAAAGCTCAAGCTATTTGAGAAGTCCGGTGAATCACAAACAGAATTGGCCGCATTAAAAACACCGGCTGCTATCGTACCGAAATCTGTTGCTATTGGCAGTGAAAATAATGTTAATGATATCGGTGAAAACTTCACAGTAAATGTGATGAAAACACAGTTGCTTGAAGGTAATTCTAACAATCTTTATGCAGTTTACATGGATATTACGAATAAGCAATCACGTGCAATTGCAACTTCCAAGCTAGTAGGCTACCTGAAAACAGCCGATGGGGATAAATATGATATTAAATTGTTGAAAACAAGCAATTTGATTAATCCTGGCAAGAAGGAGCAAATCATTGTTACTACAGAAGTGCCAAAACAGCTTGATTTAACTGGCGCAACGGTTGTACTGGGTAGTGCTTTTAATGCTCAGGGCATTGTTAAGAAAGATGATGCTGAAATTTCAGGTTTTGTTAATCCAGTGAGCTATGCATTGCCACAGTATGGCCAAACCGTTACATCCGAGTTTAATAAGGTTCAGGTCGGTCCTTATACGATTAATATGGATAACATTATCACTTATTTGACAGATGATAAAATTGATGTGGATTTCTCTGGTCAAGTAACAAAGGATCTTAGCTATGAAGGCTTTAGCGCTAAAAAATTCACTTTTGCCCTTGAGGATCAATCTACTAATCTTTCCATGATTAATGCTCCATTTGAACTCGAAGGTGCGGCTGGAACTGCAGGTCAATATGTTTGGAAAGTTGGCAATAACTACACAAACATTGTCCAAAGCGTAACAGATAAACTAGTTGCTAAAACGATTCAGCTCAATATCTATGAGGAAATTAATGGATACAAAACAAAGCTGGTATCGAAAAATATTAAATGGTCGCCATACTTGAACTGGGCTGACCCAAATAATAAGGAATTTTAATTTTGAATTAGATTATTAAAATTTTGTAGTTAATTTTTAAAAAATCAGGTATCTTAATAGGATACCTGATTTTTTTTCTGAGAGGAGTAATAGAGTTGAAGAAAACGACAATGAAAGTGGCTATTGGTGCAGCACTCCTATTGGTAGGTTTCGGTATTGGCATTCTCAATCCGAAAGCAATCGAAGCAGATGGCGTATCAACAACTCCAGGCTCTATTGACGATCCTGTTATTACAAAGAGTTATTTAGATGAGCAGCTTGCTAAAGTATCTGGTGGCAGCAGCGGCGCGGGTACTGGCTCAACTGGTACATCCAACGCTCAGGCTTCCCTGCAAGTCGTTAGTGTACCTAGTGGCAAAGTGCTGCTTGGTGATGAAGGAACAGAAATCATTCTTCGTGTAGGCAAAGCAGTAGCTTACAGCTCAGATAGCAGTGGTATTGTGGATATAACAGATGGCAAGGATCTGGTTAAAGGGAATTCCATAGCCAGCAATCATCTTTTACTGATGCCTCGCTCAGGCAGGGGAATTACGGCTGCGGCAGGTTACACTAAATCATTAACGGTAATAGTTCGTGGTGGATATAAGCTGCAATCCGTTAACTGAGTTAGTATAATTTGTGTAAGTTGACAATAGATTATACGCTTGAACAAATTTGTTGAGGTTAAAATAAGAGCATGCTCCCATCATCCAACAGTGAGGTGTTCTTATTATGAGTCGTTCTAATAAAGTAGCCGTTCCACTTAGTAAAGCAGCTCTTCAGCAAATGAAATATGAAATCGCTGAAGAATTTGGGCTATACTCCTATCATTCCCAGTCAAACGGTGATGATACGGAGTTTGCGGGTGAACTGGGATCAGTACCACAAACTACTGGCTCAGTCCATTGGTCACAGCTATCGACAAGACAAGCTGGCTCCGTTGGTGGGGAAATGACCAAACGCCTTGTAGCGCAAGCAGAGTCCGTTTTAAACGGTTATATTTAAAATATAGGAAAGGATATGATTTAGCCATCCATTCTCTATATTTCTCGGACTGAAACGCGCCACGCCGCCAGAGGACGGCGACAGCCGTTTCACCTTTACCTTTACTGAAAATTAATTCTTATCGGGATAGTATCCATTGACAGGAAGCGACATTTTCGGTAACATACTTTATTAGAGAGTTGTAAAACAGCCTTTTCCATAAGGAAAAGGTTCGTTTTTTGTTTATAAGTTCTGAACTTATTTATATTAAAAGCTGTAGGAGGTTGATACGGGTGTCAATTAAAGGTCGTCATTTGTTTACATCAGAATCAGTAACGGAAGGTCATCCCGATAAGATTTGTGACCAAATTTCCGATGCAGTATTGGATGCATTCCTGGAGTCAGATCCTTATGCGCGTGTAGCGTGTGAAGTATCTGTAGCGACAGGGCTTGTTCTCGTTATTGGTGAAATTAGCAGCCGTGCGGACTATGTCGATATTTCGGCTATCGCACGTCGTACAATTAAAGAAATTGGGTACACTAGAGCTAAGTTTGGTTTCGATTCCAGCACTTGTGCAGTTCTGACTTCGCTCAATGAGCAGTCTGCTGATATTGCTCAAGGTGTTAATGCTGCCCTTGAAACACGTGATGGCAAAGATATTCAACAAGAGAACGAAGATATTGGTGCTGGTGACCAAGGCTTGATGTTTGGTTTTGCAACCAACGAGACACCAGAGCTTATGCCTCTTCCGATCGCGCTATCGCACCGTATTGCACGTCGCTTGTCTGAAGTGCGTAAAAACGGTACGCTTGAATATCTTCGTCCTGATGGCAAAACTCAAGTTACAATCGAGTATGTCGATGGTAAGCCGGTACGTGTTGATGCAATTGTTGTATCTACACAGCATGCTGAGGAAATTAGCCTAGAGCAAATTCAAAGCGATATTCTTGAGCACGTTATTAAACCAGTTGTGCCCGTTGAGTGGCTGGACGCTGAAACAAAATACTACATTAACCCGACAGGCCGTTTCGTTATTGGTGGTCCTCAAGGTGATGCGGGTCTTACTGGCCGCAAAATTATCGTTGATACGTACGGCGGTTACGCACGTCACGGCGGCGGCGCATTCTCCGGTAAGGATCCTACAAAAGTTGACCGTTCTGCGGCGTATGCAGCACGTTATGTAGCTAAAAACATTGTTGCAGCTGGACTAGCTGATAAATGTGAAATTCAGCTTGCTTACGCTATTGGCGTGGCAAATCCGGTTTCTATCAGTGTAGACACATACGGAACAGGTAAAGTGGATGAAGAGAAGCTGGTTGAAGTTATCAGCAACAACTTTGACCTTCGTCCTGCAGGCATTATTAAAATGCTTGATCTGCGTCGCCCAATCTACCGTCAAACAGCTGCTTATGGTCACTTCGGCCGTACAGATGTGGATCTTCCTTGGGAACGCGTTGACAAAGCGGATAAGCTGAAAGCAGATGCTTTGGCTTAATAGCCAATTTTGATGCGATTATGATACTGTAATGATATAGTTTAAGAAATGAACACCCCTTGAATAATAATTGGGAAGCCTATGAGCGGCTCAATTTATTCAAGGGGTGTTTTTATATGGAATAGTGCTTTTCGATTCAAATGATAAGTAATTCATGAAACATTATTCCTTTTTGATTCCAAAAAAGCCCTTGATAAGGTTATATAATATGGTTTAAACTTCTTGACTAATTAATATAAAATCGTATACTATTCAATTACATACTTTAATAGAGGATAATATTTATATATTTCCTTATTTGGATTGTGAATTTGACTAGGGAGTGGAATTAACTTGAAAACAAGTGGAATAGGCAAGAAATTAGTAGTGGCTGCTTTAGCATCAACAATGTTTTTATCAGGTGTCACTTTGCCTAATGTAATTAAGGGCGACTTTAACACGGCCAAAATCGCGGCGCATGGAGAAAGAATAACCTTACAGGGTCCTGATGGTTTGAGTTATGTTGTAGCATTCGTAAATGAGCATTTATGGCTTCTAAGAGATGGATCTACGACTTGGATTCAACAAGCAACACCACAAAAGCCATCAGGGTATGATTATAGGGATGGCTATTTAGTTGGTGCCAGCTTTAATGGGAATAATATAGTGGCGACAGTTAGATGGTCAGGTATATCCACATTGTATACTTCAACTTTTAACAATGTACCATCCATTCCTGATCGTGTAGTCATACAAGCAGAATTTTTGGATTCAGCACGTGCTTTAGCATATATTAGTGTTCCGGAGATTGGGAATATTTCAAGATTTGAATATTATTATCAACTAGGGGATCAAGGAGCTTGGAACAAAATTGAGAAAATTTCAATTGGAATAAATGGGCCGCAAAGGCTAGGTGGCTTTAGCGTAGACCATAATGTGAAGATCAATGTAAGGGTTGATTCAATTACAACTGGTCAAACCGTAGCTAACGGATCTTATAATCTAACCACAGTGCAAGTACGTGGCAAAAATATTACTGGGCCTGATGGCAAGTTGTATAAGCTTTCCATTTTAAATAACAAAACAATTGAGATAAGAAACCTTCAAAATATAGTAATTACTTCTTATAGTATTCCTAATCCAGTAGTTGGCAACCTCAACTCATATTTTGCTTTGGATTATATGCAATTTATTTATTGGGAGGGCAACGATTTAGTTGTGACTGCTTTTGTTCGTCAATTATCAACGCAGCAGGGCAGCTTTGTTACAGCAAGATTTAACAATCTGATTGCTCTGAATCCATAATAGAAATAAGTTTTTTTGCAGGATTAAAATTAAATCTAAAATGTAGGGGACGTTACGAGAGATCGTAGCGTCTTTTTATTTTATGGTGAAAAAGGCAGCAGATGATATTTAATTCATTGGAAATTATCCGGAAAACCTACATTTTTGGCACTCAGAAGCCGACAAATAAGGTACGAGTGTAAATTTTTGGGGAGTGAATGAAATGAGTCGTTACAAAATTAGTATTCTTCTAGTATTCGTACTCTTGCTACAAATTGCATTGCCGCCAAGTAGCAGCCTTTTGACCAACGAAGTGTATGCGGCAGTCAACGGTCCTATTATTACAAGCAAATCACCAGCTAATACTTTTGGAAATGTCGGACTCGGTGCGCCTCTTTCCTTTACTTTTGATGAAAGTGTAGTAAAAGGAACAGGACCTGCTTCAATTACGATCTACAATTATTCGAATAATACTCAATTTGAGACGTTTAATGTTGCGACAAGTAATCGAGTTGCCATTGATGCTACCGGTAGAACGGTTACGATACAGCCAAGTACTTCTTTTGCTGTAGGCACCGAATATTATGTATTCATTGACCAGGGCGCATTTGTAAATGCATCCAATGGTGCGAATTTTAGCGGCATTTCCAATGCTGCGGATTGGAATTTCAGAACAGTAAGTCAGGTTGACAGTACACCTCCAGACTTGCGGTCTGCGGTGTCGCCCGCTCCTGAATCGGGCGGGGCGCTCATTACAACTACAATAACGATCCCATTTAATGAAAATGTATATACGACATATGGGGCGATTACGCTGGTATCTGCTCCAAGCGCAACAGCTTATGACTCTAGAGAAATAGCGGTCAATTCCGCTCAGGTAGTGGGCAGTGGCACTTCCACTCTGACGATTAAACCTTCTGAAGCGCTCTATCCGAATACGACCTATACAATTACGATTCCTAGTCATGTTATTCAAGACAGCTCGGGCAATCGCTATGCCGGAACGACATGGCGTTTTACAACTGCGCCAGCGCCAGTTAATGCAACCGGCTTAACCCCTGGAAATTCCGCCACTTCTGTCGGAGTAAGCAGTTCTTTCAGCATGAGCTTTGATAAAAATGTGAAAGCGAATGCTGGGAAATACATAAGTCTCGTGCGCGTAAATGATAATTATGCGGATCGCTATCAGGCTACAGATACGTCCCGTGTCAGCGTTAGCGGAAATACCGTTACCTTTACGCCTCCGAAGCTGCTCGCAAATACCCGCTATTATATATTAATCGATGCAGGAGCCTTCGCAGACAGTACGACTGGGGACTGGTTCCAAGGTATATCCAATGCTGCTACGTGGAGCTTTACGACGAGTCCTGGTGACGAGACTGATCCACCACGGATTCAGAGTACTTATCCTGCCCACACGGCAGCAATCGGAACGCTTAACTCCAGCATTGAAATAAACTTTACGGAGCCGGTTTATCCGAGCGCAGGCAATATAGAAATTCGCAACTCGAACAATACCATTTTTGCCACTATTCCCGTGACCTCAAGCTATGTAACGGGTGGCGGAACGAGCAAAATTACGATTAACCCGAATAAGACCTTTATTAACAATTCGCAGTATTATGTGGTTATTGGGAGCAGTGCTTTCCGTGATGCCGCGGGGAACTATTTCGCCGGACTTTTAGCGAACAACTGGACGTTCCGGGTAACTCAAGATACCGTAAGGCCAACGATTGAGTCACAAAATGCCGTTAATAATACGCAAAATGTACTGACAGATGCGTATTTCTCCGCTATTTTTAGCGAGACAATTGTAAAAGGCACGGGTACTATCACGATTAGACCGGTCACTCCGGCGACTGGCGTAGTCGACATTCCGGCTAATTTCTACATTAATCCAAACAATAGCCGAGAAATAGTTATCACGCTCCCAACAGGCACAACAATGGCTCCAAACACGAATTATTATATCGAAATTAGCCCAACGGCAATCTATGATTTGTCGGATAATGCGTTTCTCGGAATCCAGAATGCTTATCAATGGGCTTTTAAAACAATAGGTATTGATACGACGCCTCCTGCTGTTAGCAAGATGGAAGTCAAAGGCTCTACTATCGTCATGACCTTTAACGAGGATCTTAAAGCAAGCTCTGTCCCGGCCTTAAGCAGCTTCTATATTACGGTTAATGGCGAGCGGCGTGAATTGCTGTCGGCTGCTGTATCTGGAAGTACCGTTACGCTGACGTTAGCGGGAACGCTCGTTAATATCCAGACGGTCAAGCTTTCCTATTCTAAGCCAACAACGACAACTGGGGGTATACAGGATCTCGTTGGCAATCAAGCGCTAAGCATTGCGAATCAGGACGTGGCATTTGCAGTAGATGCTACAGCGCCAACGCTTTCCAGCGGAACGGCAACAGGCAGCGTTGTAACGCTCACATTCAATAAAGCGTTGGCTTCCGTCAATAATTTGGCGTATCAGCAATTCCGCGTCAATATTGGTGGTGCCTCCTATACACCGACGGCTATTAGTATCAATGGCTCGGTTGTCACGATGAGTGTAAATGCGACGATCGCCAATCAGTCCGTTTACGTCTCTTACACACCGGGCAGCTATCCGCTTAAAAGTACGGATGGAGCCAATGTGGCCGCTTTTAGCAGCTACTACATTACGAATACGGTTGATGTAACAGCTCCAACGCTGCAAGGCGTATATGCAAATGGCAGCATCATTACGCTCAGCTACAACGAGACGCTGAGCACGAGCGCTATTCCGCCTGTGAGCAGCTATACAGTCAGCGTAAATGGCAGCCTCCGTTCGATCGTGCAAATATCGGTGTCCGGCAGCCAAGTACTGCTTACACTAAGCTCGGCTATCAGTTCAAGCGATACGATTTATGTATCGTATAATATGTCTTCACCAAGAGTGGTGGATCTGGCCGGAAATGCGGCAGCAAGCTTCTCGACTCAAAAAGCATCCATGGGATCTGCAAATAGCTCGCTTTACTCAGCAGTCATTAAAGGAAATTCGCTTGTGCTTACATTTGGAGAAACGATGAATAGCTCCTACGTGCCATATACAACGCAATTTTCCGTTATGGCGGGCAGCTCGACGGCTTCGGTTACAGGCGTATCGATTAGCGGTTCTACAGTTACGCTTACGCTCGCAACGGCGATTGCTTCGACGAGTTCGGTGACCTTTAGCTATTATGCTTCAGGAACGACGCTTCGTACTTCATCGGGCAAAATCATTGAGAACATTTTGAGCCAGTCTGTCACGAACAGCTCGTCAATCATTGATTTGATTCCAGGAGAGTTCACCCAATCGTCCGATGGCGGTGTTCTCATGACAAGCGGTGCTTTTACAAAGACGTCGTATCAGACCGCTTCAGGCAGATCGTCAGTGAAATATTCCATTTCAGCGGAAAAACTAGCTCCTGCTTATCAGGCGGCAAGAACGGCCGGCCTTACGAGATCGCGAATTATTGTAGAGATTCCGAATTCTGAAAATGCGGCTGTCGTAGCAGTGCCACTGTCCACACTGCTCAATGCGAGTTCTATCAATACGAATCCGTTTTTTGTTGTAAAATACAATGGCGCATCGTATGAAATTCCGCTCGGTGCCTTGAATTATTCCAAGCTTACAAGCTCTGTCGGAACAACGGGCGAGCTACTAATTGAGCTTGAGCTTGGCACCACATCGCTAACGTCGGCATTGACGAATAGGCTGAATCTATCAACGATCTCACTATTATCGGGAATTGTTCATTTTCAGCTCTATGCAGTTAGTGGTACAATGAAAAGCGAGATTACAGAGCTTAACAGCTATGCGACTTTAAGCGTGGATACATCGTTGGCTGTGACGAGAAAAAATACAGCAATCGTGCGGGTTGACCCTGTTGCGGGTGCATTGACCTACGTACCGACGATATTTTCCACGTTGAATAACAAGACGGTTGCTACTTTTAGAAGTAAAAGCATCGGCGCTTTTGCATTAGTTAGCAATTCTGTCAGCCTTATTGATATTAGCAGTCATTGGGCTGGGCCAACGGCGCAGTCGCTTGCCAACAAAAATATTGTTGCAGCGCGCACAGGCAACCAATTCGTTCCAGACAAGCCTATTACCCGCGGTGAGTTCGCAACTTATATTGCGAAGGGACTAGGGCTTTCAGGCAATAAGGCAGCAGCGGCCAAATATTCGGACGTTAATATAGGCACTGAGCTTGCCGCCTACATTGGAGCAGCATCGGAAGCAGGCATCGTGCTTGGCTATACGGACGGAACATTCAAAGCAGATAAATATATTCAACGCCAGGAGATGTCGGCAATGATGACGCGCGCAGCAAGTGCAGCTGGCGCCACCATTCAACTGCCATCTTCAGCCTCTACGTATTTGCAGCCATTTACTGATCGCAACAGCATCAGCTCATGGGCGCGTACGGATGCGGCAAAAGCGATTTATACCGGCGTAATTGGCGGTAAAACGACTAAAACCTTTAGTCCTTTGACGAATGCAACCCGGGCAGAAGCAGTCGTCATGATCAAGCGCTTGTTAGAACATATTCAATTTCTAAACACGTAGTAAATTGGTACCAGCCCCGGGACACCTTGCATAAAGGTTGTACGGGGCTTTTTTTAATAACCTCTTACAAATTTGGAATTTCATTCGCTTGAGAGAGGACTGATGCCGCAGCGACAGGCGCTCACAGCAAGAAGCAGGATCAGAGACGAACGCTGTTGCCATACGACAAAATTCGCAAAAATCGGAAGATTAGCGGAACTTTTTGCACCTCTTTATAGTCTATATTTAATAGGCTTAGTAGATTAGGCTGCTGCTGTCATCCCTTTTTCATATTTTCGACAAGGATGGAGCGAGCCTGAGATGGGAGAGTTGCAAAAATAATGCGCAAGTTAGTAAGAGGATACGACCAAGGTAACCGCGGAATAGGCAAAAAGGTAGCTATTGTTATAATCGGAGGAGCGTTGCTCCTGCATCCAATTTCAGAGCTTGCCCCGGCAAGCTGGAAGATGATAAAAATAGAAACGGCCGCAGCTGCGAGCAGCGGAACGCTTAAAGAGCTGCAGCAGTCCTACGTGACATCAGGCGCCAAACGAATCGATTATCTTTGGACGACAACACGCAGCGGCAAAACGGCGCAAGCGAACGTCCATGTCATTGAAGTGGATCTCACGAATAAATATGTGCAATTGAATGCGCTGAGCGGCAAAAACAATACGATTGGCGATCGCGATACGATTTTGAATATGGCGAAAACAAGTGGAGCGGTAGCTGGCATTAACGGCGACGTCTATGTGACAACGGGCGAAGGCTCGCCGATGGGATCGCAGATTACTAGCGGAACGCTCATGACGACGCCAATGCAAATTAAGGGCATGTATGCTTTTGGAGTTACGAAGGACCGTCAGCCGAAAATCGACAGCTACAGCTTCAGCGGAACGGTTACGTCTGCAAGTGGAGCGACTTTCACCCTTTCAGGCATTAACCAGTCGTCTTATACGCCGGAGAGCGGAGACTCTACTTACAGCCACGCCAACACGATGTATATCTACACAAGTGCGTGGGCTGGCTCGGAGCGTCCGAAAAATTCCGCTGCATTGCCGACCGAAGTGCTTGTTCGCAATGGCGTTGTCGAGCAGATTTCCGACGGAACTGCACTTACGATGGCTGCGCCTAAAGACGGATATATTTTACGTGCCAACGGTACAGCAGCTAAATTCATCCGCGCCGAGATCAAGGTCGGAGACAAGCTGAAATCGGACTACTCGTTAGTTTCCCAAACGACTGGGAGCAAAGTAGATCCGAATCAATTCGAAATGATGGTTAGCGGGCATACGATTCTGGTTAATAATGGGGCAGCATCGGCATTCTCGCGCAGCATCACAGGTGTTAGCGGAGCGGCATACCTTTCCCGTTCAGCCGTAGGCTATTCGAAGGACGGTACGAAGGTATATCTGATTACCAGCGAACAGTACGGTGACAGCAAGGGCGTGAATTTGGCGGAGCTGCAGCAGATTATGGTGAAGCTCGGAGTCTACAAAGGCATGAATCTGGATGGCGGCGGTTCAACAACGATGATCGAGCGCCCGCTTGGGCAGTTTGCTCTGCAATCGGCTCATTCCACGACGTATGGGACGACGATGCGCAGCGTTGCGAGCGGAATTGGCGTATTTACGACCGCGCCTAAAGGTGATGTCAAGGGCATTACAGTAGGCGGCACGAATGTATTGCTGATTGGGCAGCAGGCGACTTTTACGGTAAAAGGGTACGATACGTATTACAACCCGGTAGCAGTTGATGGTACCAATGCCAAATGGAGCAGCTCCTCATCGGTTGGAACATTTAAGGGCGCGGACTTTACGGCGACAAAAGCAGGCTCCACGACCATTAGCGTCAAATCGGGCTCGGCGAGTGCTACATACAAGGTAGATGTTGTCGGACAGGATCAAATTGCGTCGATGACGATTGATAGCGCAGCGGGCATGCTTTCCAAAGGAGCAACCGTTTCGGTACCCCTTACAATGACCTTGAAAAACGGCAAAAGCTATAAGCTGAGCGGCGATTCGCTTAAATGGGAGTTTGTTGGCTTTACCGGCAAAGTATCGGGCGATACGCTTACCGTGCAATCGGTCAATGAGGGCGCAACGACAGGCTATGCCATCGGTCGATATGACGGCTATCCAACGATGCTCCCGCTTACGCAGGGAGGCTCGGAGAAGGCGCTTGAGGATTTTGAAAATGTGAACTATGGCATTTCGACGCAGCTAACTCCGTCTGCGACGACTAAGGGCAGCGTCAAGCTGACTAGCGATCTGGCAGGCCAGACATCAGCTAAAGCTTTGCAGCTAACGTATGATTTTAGCGCAGGAACAGGGACGAAGGCCGTCTATGCTGTGTTTAACGGTACTTCCGGTAAAGCGATTGAAGGCTCGCCTACTGCCATGACGCTTGATGTTTATAGCGATAAGAGCCTCAACTGGCTGCGGGCGGAGTTCACCGATGCCGATGGCAAATCGCATCTGGTAGACGTGGCGAAGCAGCTCAATTGGAGCGGCTGGAAGACGGTGAAGGCTGATTTGTCGTCGTATGGCATGAAATATCCGATCAAGCTGAAGCGGGTCTACGTCGTTACAATCGCGGAGGGCGCAGATGAGCGTGCGGCAACCGGCACGATTGGCATTGACAATATGAAGCTGCAATATCCAGGTGAAGCCGTATCTTCTCAAGCGAAAAACATTGTCATGACGATTGGCAGCAAAGCGGCTTCCATCGGAGGCAAGGCGACAACGCTCGACGTGACGCCAATTACGCTAAAGGGAACAACCTACGTTCCAATCCGTTTTGTATCTGAAGCGCTTGGAGCCAATCTGCAATGGGACAATAAGCTGAACCGGGTGACGGTATTTGATGGCGCCCATTTGCTTGAGATGGTTATTGGTAAAAAAGAAATCGTGGCGAATGGCAAGCGTTCCACGACAGAGGTTGCGCCTATTGTGCGGAACAATCGGACGCTCATTCCTATTCGACTATTTTCGGAGCAGCTGGGACTTAAAGTAGGCTTTGATAATAGCACGAAGAAAATCACCATTAACTAGGGAAGAGTTCTAAACCGGGATTGCAGGAGCGAGAGCGGATAATATAGGAGGTTTTGCCCGGATATAATGGGTAATTTCACCTCTATTCCCTCACGTTCCCGCAGCATCTGGCAGCTAGAGTTCAAGGCCAAGGAGGCGGCGGACTATGCAATTGTGTTATGATAGTCTAAAAGAACCTTCTATTGGAAAGGTTGCCGAATTTTTATGGATCAACATATTTTAGATATTAACCGTGTCATTACGAATGCGACGCAGGTCATGGAGGACAGCAAATTTCAGATTTTTGAAATTTGCGAGGCTGCACGCGCTGAATTGGAATCACTTGAGCAGGAGCTCGAAGTGGTTATTCAGGAAACGGTAAAGACGATTGAAAGAGTCGATCAGCTTGAGCTGGATTATCGGCAGGCGAGAATCCGTCTAACGGAAGTTAGCCGTGATTTCGTCAGATATAAGGAAGAGGATATTAAATCGGCGTATGAGAAAGCGACGCAGATTCAGCTCGATTTAATGGTTTGCCGCGAGAAGGAAACGTATTTAAAATCGAGACGCGATGATTTGCAAAAGCGCGTGCGCAATGTAGAATCCTCGATTGAGCGTGCAGAGATGATCGCTTCACAAATTAATGTCGTATTGGAATATTTGTCGGGTGACCTCAATCAGGTCACGCGTATTTTAGAATCTGCTAAAACAAGGCAGCTGATTGGCCTGAAGATTATTTTAGCCCAAGAGGAAGAGCGCAAGCGTATAGCCCGTGAGATCCATGACGGACCGGCGCAGTCCCTTGCAAATATTGTCATGCGTACGGAAATTGCAGAAAGAATGTTTCTAAAGAAGGAATTTCAGCTAGTACAGGACGAATTAGTAGATTTAAAGGGTCAGGTTCGTCTAGGACTCGAGGAAATTCGCAAAATTATTTTTAATCTGCGTCCAATGGCGCTTGATGATTTGGGACTTGTACCCACGCTGCGCAAATTTGTACAGGACTTTGAAGAGAAAACAAAAATACATACTGTATTTGATCTTACGGGCAGAGAGATACGGATGCCTTCCGCCATGGAAGCTGCTATTTACCGTTTGGTCCAAGAAGCCTACTCCAATGCGCTTAAGCATGCTAATGCCTCTTACGTTACTCTAGACATGGTTTATACCTCAGATTCAGTTACAATCACCGTATTCGACAATGGTAGTGGATTCCAACAAGAGCTTATCCAGGTGCATAACGGAGACAACTCGCATTTTGGGTTAGTTGGCATGCAGGAAAGGATTGATCTCTTGGAAGGGAAGATGGATATAGACTCAAATTTAGGAAAAGGCACGAAGATTATATTTAAAATCCCTATTACAGCGGAGAATAGAAAGGAGTAAGATGACGAATGAACCAAAGCGCACCTAATCATAAACGTAAAATTAAAATTTTGCTTGCTGACGATCATCAGCTTTTTCGTGAAGGATTGAAACGTATCTTGAATATGGAGGAGGACCTGGAGGTCATTGGCGAATGCGGTGACGGTATTCAGGTGCTCGAATTTTGCAATCATACGATTCCAGAAATCGTCCTGATGGACATCAATATGCCGATTGAAAATGGGGTCGTAACGACCGAGAGGCTTAAGACGATTTTCCCAGATGTGAAGGTTATCATTTTGTCGATTCATGATGATGAAAGTTATGTGTTCGAGACGCTTCGCAAAGGAGCGACTGGCTACCTGCTGAAAGATATGGAGGCAGAGGCCCTCATTAATGCTATACGCTCCGTAGTTAACGGACATGCTTACATACATCCTAAAGTCACAGGCAAGCTGATCAACCAGCTGCGTCGCATGACGTATTTGGATGAAATGGGTGTCGTGTCTGGCGCGGCAGCAGCGAAAGAGCCAGGTGTGAAATTTGTCGCTGGCGATGACAACCCATTAACGCGTCGTGAGGCTGAAGTATTGCGCCTGATGGCTGAGGGCAAAAGTAACAAGCTCATCGGTGAATTTCTATTCATCAGCGAAAAAACGGTTAAAAACCATGTTAGCAGCATTTTGCAAAAAATGGAAGTGGATGATCGTACGCAAGCCGTTATCAACTCCATTAAGTTTGGGTGGGTTACGCTGTAGCCGTTCAAGCCTAAAGCGAGCGAATGTGTGCTGCATAGTGCCGCAAAAGGTGTCCGAAGGACCAAGCTTTGCGAAGCTGGCAGTAGCTTATTAAATAGATGATTCTAGTATCAGAAGCGAATGATGATACAAGGGAAAAATAAATAGGCAGAAAAGAAGAGCTCCCGGGACCATAGTCATATGGCCGGGAGCTTTTTTTATGGCGTAAAGGGGTTTGCACAGGGAATTATTTTTTTTAGCCAAGAGCTATGCGCTTGTCCGCTAATGGTGGAACCACTAGGCGCCCGCAGGCATATAATGCAGAACAAGACAGGTTAGGGCAGCAGAGCATCTGCTGGGGCGCCCGGATGGCCTGAGAAGTGAGCCTAGGGCGGCAAAAATGGCTGTCAAGGAAGCAGAAGCTTGGAGCGACGGATTATTGGAATACAGGCATGGGCAGGTGACGAGAAAGGTGTAAAAATGATGAGCTTATTTTATAGGGAAAACGGCTCGTTATGCCAGGTATTCCTTTGGAGACGCACATAGGAAAAAGGAAACAAGCATTGAATTATTTTCAGGAGGTGCGGTGCCATGATCAACATTTTTTTAATAGTCGTGGGCTGCTATGTGCTGGCGGGCTTCCTGGTACATGCAGTTTACCGCTGGAAACGCCATAAACGGCGTTCTGCCAGACATTATGTGCTGCTTGCAAATCCCCAGCATTCTAATATGGAACGGATGATCCGATCCTTCTTCTCGTTCTCGCGCTGGATGGGCGTAGATGTTCAGTTGACTGTCGTAGACGCTGGACTCAGTGAGCAAACAAGGGAAATTATACAGCGGTTGAACCGAGCAGATGGAGGAATCAACCTATACGTGGATCGCTATAATGAAGTTGAATCGACCTCTATGATTTCAGAGGAAGGGCGAGCAGGTGTGAGTAGAATACAGCATTTAAGTGAGCATGGATTAGAGGAAAAGGAACTTGGCGTTGAAACGGAAAACCGGCTGTTGGAGCAGGATACAGATCCCAAGCTAAAGCCGGATTATGCGACTAAGCGTAAGCTGAACAATCCGCAAAGCAAATCGAAACGAACAGCATCCAGTTTATTGTGGAGAATGCAGGCAGACGGAGTCATAACGAAAAATGAATACCCTGTCGTCATTGATTTGCAAAATCCAGAGGATTTATCCAAAATTCCTTTTTGAAGGGAAAGGCCGTTGATAAAAGACTGGAAATCTATTATAGTAATAAAAATAGAATTTGATTTATAGCTTGTTCATGCCTGAGTATATTTAGATACTTTGACATGACTTCTATAAGTATTTCAGTTGGAATAATGAAGATGAAGCACATCTTTGATAGCGCTTAGGCGTTGTTGAGGTGTGCTTTTTTTGTGTTTCACTTGGGAAGGAGATGAGTTAAATGAAAGCTTATATCTATCTTATGCTGAAATCCGCGCGTTGGTCATGTCGAGTAACTATGAAGCCTGAGGTGGATGCCTCCTTCTGGCACGATGCGGAGAGATTGCTTTTATGGGAAATGTCGCTTCCTCTCGGTATAGCTTTGGATGTCGCTGAGCGTTTTAATGAAGCGGGATCAGATGCAATGAATGGAGACAAAAGAGAAGTGTGGGGAGGGATGAGGACAGCAAGGAGCAGTACCGGATATTCTATGTTTAATATTTTTAGAAATTGGCTGGGTGAAGGCAGAATACATCTGAGAAACAGGGGAAGGGAGAGGACTGGCATAAGCAGTGGGGCTGTTGGTGAGAGGTGGGGTGAGAGCTTAGGAGATACGAGTGAACAGTTGGCGTTAAGCCGCTTGGGAGAAATAATTAGTCAAGCTGCTGGTTTGATGCTTGGGCGGGATGGGCTGGCGGAGCGAATGCCCGCCATGGACATGCGCGAAGCGCTCGCTGCGGATAGCCGCGAGCGGGACGGAATGGCGCGCGGAGTGGAACGCGCGCCAATGCAGGCGCTTGCCGCCGCCGCACAGCAGGCGGCAGCGGCGCTGCAAGGCCGTGCGCTGCTGCGCGGCGAAGCGCACGCACTGCTTGAAGGGACAGCGCCTGCGGCAGCTGCCCCTGCCGTGGAGAAGGACGCTGCGCTGCAGCTAGCGTCCTTGCTGGGTTTGATACAGCTGCGCAGCGCTGTATCAATGAGGGCCAGCCGCGAAGCAGGCTGGCCACAGCGCGCACAGCGCGGGCTTCGCTGCCTGCGTTGCGGCAGCGGAGAAGAGCAGCTGCACAAGGCGCCCTGTGCAGCTTGTGGGCGGGAGGCATGCGCGTATTGCACCGCATGCCTCACAATGGGGCGCAGCCGCGAATGCGAGCTGCTTATATTAGGCGGAGCTGGCGCCGCCAGCAGCTCCGCTTCCAAGCTTTCGCCCCCAAAGCAGCGACTCGCGCGCTGGGGGCTAAGCCCTGCCCAAGCAGCGGCGGCAGAGGCCGCGCTTCATTTTATAGAGCGTCCTGTTCCAAGCCGCTCATCTTCTGAATCGTCTCACGATGCTCTAACCCGCACGCCGGACGCCCATCAAACCAGCTTCCTGCTATGGGCGGTCACTGGCGCCGGCAAAACAGAAATGACCTTTCCTCTTGTGGAGTCGATTCTACTCCGCGGGGGCAAAGCATTAATAGCTACGCCGCGAAGGGATGTTGTGCTGGAGCTGAGTCCGCGCATTAGGAGGGCATTTCCGGAACACAATGTGGTCACGCTGTATGGCGGTAGCGAGCAGCGGTGGGAGCAAGGAGATATTACGCTTGCGACGACGCATCAGCTGCTGAGATTTAACCAAGCATTCGACTTAGTAATTTTAGACGAACTGGATGCTTTTCCATACCACAATGATCCCCAGCTTCATTATGCTGCGGATAAAAGCTGCTCCCCAACAGGAAGAAGAGTGTTACTTTCCGCAACACCTCCGACCGAGCTGCAGCAGCTTGCACGGCGGGGCAGGCTTGCTCATGCGAGAGTACCTGTACGATTTCATCGTCACCCGCTCCCCGTTCCGAGGCTGCTTCGAACACCTAGCGTGGGGCAAATGCTGGTAAAGCTCCAGCTAACGAGGCGGCTTAAAGAAGCGATGCTGTATTCCTTGAAACGCGGTGCCCAGCTATTCGTTTTTGTACAGCGTATTTCGCAGGTCGAACGTATGGCTCAGCTGCTGCAGACGGTGCTTAAGCAGCTCGAAGTAGCGGGCACCTCTTCGCAGGATACGGAGCGAACTGACAAGGTGCAGCGTTTCCGAGCCGGCGAAATTCGTATTCTGGTGACGACTACGATTTTGGAGCGCGGGGTAACCATTCCAAGAAGCGATGTTTTTATTTTGGATGCAGATGGACAGCTGTTTGATGAAGCTTCGCTTGTGCAGATGGCGGGGAGAGCAGGAAGATCCAGTGACGACCCGCATGGCAATGTTATTTTTTGCGCCAAAGAACACACCCGCTCCCAGATGAGGGCTGTCCATCATATTAAAAAGATGAATCGTATTGCGCGAGCTAAAGGTTATCTCAGTTAGGCAATTGAGTATGAAGGGAAAGTTATGAAAAGGAGGCGTACGTTGAGATGAACAGTATCACAATATACCGTTTAGGGCAGAAGCTTGTCAATTATATGGGGAATACTTTGGGTTTGCTCGGCCCATCCGCTCAGCTTTGTCCATTATGCGGCAAAATCGCAAAGACGCTGCAGCGTGGGGGATTTTCAAAAGATCTAGCGAAAAGGAGCATAATGTCAACATCCTTTGCAAAGCTGCTCTGTAGGAATTGTTTGCAGACATTTCCTTGGATACGAAGCCTAAGTTGCAGAATATGTGGACGGGCTGTGGAGTGCCCTGACTGCATAAGGCGCAGTAATGCTGCCTTTGTTCTCAACAGGAGTGCGGTACAATATAGCGAGCAGATGCGGGAGCTTTTAGCTAAGTATAAATATCGGGGAAATGAAACGCTGGAGCCTTTTTTAGGAGAAATGCTGCTATTCCCTCTCACCGAGATGACTCGTGAGCTGACAGGAAGGCTTGGTATCCGGGCGGGAAGTCCATGGTCTCATATTTGGCACGCCATTACTTACGTGCCTGTTAGCGTTGAGAGGGCTGAGGAACGCGGTTTTAACCAGGCGGAAAGGCTGGCAGCATGGGTTTCCCAAAGCTGTGGAATCCCGCTAGTGAACTTATTGGCACGCCAAAAGCATTCAGCCAAGCAAAGCTTTAAAACGCGCTCGGAGAGAATGCGAGATATGCAAAATATTTTTGATGTTGAACGGGGAGGGCTGGAAGGCTTGGTTCAATCCTTGTCCAAGTCTGTCTCACAAGACGCACCGATGAGGCTGTTGCTTGTAGATGATATCTATACGACAGGAAGCACCATTCAAGCTTGCTCGGAGGCCATTCTTAGAAGGGTATCCTGCCCTTTAGAAATATACGCTCTAACTTGGGCGCGTTCCTGAAGCCTATTAGAAACGTATTCTAAGCCAATCTAATCCAATGTAAACAGCGTGTACCTTTGTTTTTCAATACACGCTGTAAAGCCCTTTTTGCTGTACAAATTACCTTATTGATATCGCATTATTTCTCAGACTCAGCTTTAGGAGGCTGTGAAATATGCTCTTCTTCCGTTCCTTCTTCGGTATACAAATAATCCGTGAAATCCTTCAAATGAATTTGCACATGATCTAAAAAACAATCCTGATCTGCCTGGATTTCATTTTCTAAAGCTTTCAGCTTGATTAGCAGTTGTTTGCTGATTGGAGGTTTAAACAATTCTTCTCCTTCATCGTAGCGTGACCACCATTTTTCGAATGTCTGAATCGTAAATGACTGATTAATAAAATGGCCGCAATGGTTGCACCATAACATCAATGCTTTATCACATTCAGCTTCTTCCGGTGTGAATGAAGACTTGTATCCGCAGTGGGGACATTTGTTCATGAATCCTACCATTTTATCACCTTATTTCCTTAGTTCTGCTTTGAAAAAGTTGAAGTAATCTTTCTGAGCACTGATTGGTTCGTACTGGATGCCATTATCAGCGGGATGGGGCTGAGTGTGAATAGCTTTAAGCTCTTGAATATCTTTGGGTATTCCGCTTGGGAAAGCGGCGCATGATGTTGTTGAACGATCATCTCTATTAAAATGTTTGCAAAACACGCAAGGAATCGTTATATCCATAAGGGCCTCCTACCAGCCGGAACATTTATATCCGCCATATTGTTCATACCATTCCCATATTCTCGGATCTACAGGAACTCCGGTCATTTTTGCTGAAAACGTTTCTGCTATTAATTCAATGGGAAACCATTGTGTAGCATAGTTGCTTAAATTATTCGCGATATAGGAGGCCTCTCTATTGGATAAAATCGTCTGAGCGCCATAATTATCGGGGTCCAGCATAGCTATACGGTAAAAGTCCGCTTCCCCTACATTTTGAAAGTGCAGCCAGTGGCCCATTTCGTGCATAATGGTTCTTAGCCGAAAGGGCGAAGACTTTTGGCCTGCTTCATATTCTGCCTGTGTAATGGTAGCTGCATTAGTAAAGTCATAGGTATTACTAATGACAACTTCGCCAGTGGAAGAATTAAAATAGCCATTGGCACCTCTGCCGCTTTTAATATTTACGGTAAGCGGAAATCTTTTGATCATGGAAGCAAATTCTCCACATTGATTTAACAGCATGGCCAGAGCTTCTGTTACGTAATTGGCCGCATCAAGCTTGCGAGCAAAGTTGGTTTCAATGCCAAGATTCCGTGCCCACTCCTCGGCAGCAGCGACCGATGTAAAGGGCTGCCAGGTGACGGGAAGCTGTATCTCTCCTCCTAGAGGCTCAGGGTGCTCCGGTGTTTCTGGATGGGGGTCAGGATAGCCGCCTAAATCTGTTGTGCCAGTTAGCACCAGGTTTACATGCTCGTCAGTAAGAAGGTGAAACATAATATCCAACGTATTTGACTTGCCTAGTGCTGTATGATATTCAAAAGCGAAAGCAGTGCCTGCCGCAACGGGGTATGCTACTTGAAGATAGAGGCCTTCTTCATAGCTTTTACAGTAAATACGTTGGGCTATCGTTTTCCCGCCTAGTGTAAGATTCCAGTAATCCTTCGGGTCAGCATTTGATGCGCGAATAGAAATCGCATAAAATTCAAGGTCATTGGAAAAATGGAAGGTATCCTTAATCACTCTAGCGCCATTTTGCTTTGACGGAATGTTTATGGTTCTACCAATGAAGTTTGATGAAGGCTTGGTTGGATGAAAGGGTGGATCCAGCCTTCCGCCGACTATATATTGAGCGAACATGGTAATTCCCCCTCTGTAATAGTGATGATACGTTTGATAAAGCCCAGCCAAAGCCGAAAGTTGCAACAACCCTTGACCTGTGGTAACATAATGAATATAGTTAACAAAGCTATGTGTGTTGTGGGTAAATATTAAAGTTTTTTAAGCCATTCTTATGGTGATTTATGCTATAATGACCTAGAATAGCTTTCTGAAAAAGTTAGGCATACTCTTGGCATATCTTCTTAAGTTTGTTCATCGCACGAGAAGCATGGGACTTGTTCAAATCTAATAGATTAGAAATTTCAGTCGGCTTCATGTCCATACCCTCTTCGGTAAATAGCATATATTCAATAATTTTGCGTTCTTGTGCAGTGAAGCGAACCTTGTTATTGAAATAATCATTTTTCACATCTGATAAGTCATAACCCACTTCTTCTGTTTTATATGAAAAGCTATCAACCGAAGTATTGTTTTCTTCATGCGCACCATCACAGAAGTTAACTAAAGTGCTATGTTTGACGATCATTCTATTATTTTTGCGATAGTAGTCAAATACCGTTCTTTGAACAACTGTGTGAGCAAAAGTGAATAGATTTTTGTTTATTTTGCCTGTGTGGATTGCATTCAATATACGCACGATAGATTCGCTTTTAACATCAGCTCTGTCTTCGTAGCGTACATTTTTTAGAATATGGTTAAAAATAGGTGTGAGAGCGTTAATATCGAAGTTTTGTATGCTTATCATGTTCATTAATAGTTCCTCCAGCTATTCGTATTTGTGTATTCGAGCGCAGCAAAGCTAGGGATGACAGTTCTGGTGTGTGCAGCACCATAGCTGATCCTTGAAATTTAAATATTTTTATTTTGGATAAATCCTTCTATAGGTATAAAGATGTACGCAGCAGAATGAGGGCTGTGTTTTTTTGCGTTTTCCTCCCTTTTTCTCCTTACTATTAGTTGTCGGAGATAGTTATATAATAGTTGCGTTTGATTTTTATTTATTTTTCCAAATAAGTAGATTTGCAACTTATAAATATGAATAAATATTATCTTTAATTTCCCCTCTTTTTTTCTTAAATATAGGATGTGCTATGTGAAGAGTACTTTTAATATCTAAACCTAAATTGTTAGGTAATTTAAATACCTTATTATTTAAAAAAAAGAGAAAAGGTAAGTCTTAGTATCTAGGTAAAGTGAAATATTGATGCTAAGGTCATGCTTTTACTATTTTATATATCGGAAGACCTGTTTGAAAATTGTATATGATGCCGAAAAAATATATTTAAATAAAAATGGATTTTATCCGACTTTTAAGGAAATTGAAATAACTCAATTTGGAAACAAATGTTCTTATTTTAATTTTAACATAGGAACGTTTGTTCGGTCAATAGAGTGATTGTACTTCTATTTTGTTCGGATGGGAGCTATTTTCCCTATATTGAAAGAAGGGGGGATTGTAATGAAATGCATATGTGGTCGATTTATTACGCAGCAGGCACGAGTATTGGCACGAGTGTATCAGACTCCGCCGGAGAAATGCATTCATTGTTTATCGGAGGTGCTGTATATCCCTTATGAGGAGCTGTTAAATCAATATATGGGAATATACGATTGCAGACCTTGTGCTCAAGACAAGAAGAAGGAAGAGCTGCGCAGAAAGCTGCTAGGTTTAGGGTGAGTGTAATGGGAATGAAGAGGTGTTCTTATGAACTTGTACGTCAAATGCATAAAATGCGAATTTCGCTACGTGACTGATAAGGCGAGGGAAAGCTTTGTAGCTGAGGGATTGCAAGGAGATGCGCTTCTATGTCTGCACTGTATCGGGGAGTTAACCGGTAAACTGATGAATGCTATGGGAAATCTCGTCAGATCGGAGGATATGCAGAATCAGCATGCGAGAACACAGGTTATGCCTAGAACGATGACGGGGTGTCGGCCATGCATGAAGCGTAGGGGCGGATAAATGCGTTTGCAGAGAGGAGGGAAACAATGGCTGATTTTAATTATACGCTAGGAGTGGTTGTGAGTGATGTGGACCGAATCGTAAATGCGGTTAAGCGTATTGAAAAGGCGATGCATCATGCTTCTCCTGCCAGTATTGATGTTCTTCGTAGAAATAAAGAACAGCTTGAACGCTTGTTAGCATTTATTATGGGGCAAACGGTCGATTCGCAGCTCAGCTTACATGGTCTCATACAGGCGCATCGACAGTGTTTGCAAAGCTGTATAGATGCCGCTTATAACGATAAAAAAGACTATATAGGGAGGACTAGAATTGTATGACGATGACTTTTGGAGACATCTATCATGTACTGAAAGAAATGCAGCAGGGTGTAAGTGATATGGATGTAGATTTGGAGCGAGTATTTCAGGATGAAGGCAAAGGAATCATTTCAGATGAGCTTGCCGCCATGCGACAAAGCTACTTGAACCTTTACAATGCAGACGTTCGCTTACCTATAAATCTGAATAGTGTTCGCAAACAAGTAGATGTTTGCATGAAAAATATGGATGTATTTTAGCAGCCTGCAATGGAGGAGGTAGTATGATGGCAACGAACAGCATTATTAATATGAATGAGTTGGACGGCGAAGTAGTTGCAGAGTTTACTCAGCAGTTGGTGGGATCAGGTATTTTTATCTATAATGCTCATCATCCAAACGCCAGCCTTATTGTCGAGAATTTGGGTTTTGGTGATGTGTATGTAAGTGACAGAGAAGTTGTCAGTGCTGGAGCCGATTCGCTTCGTTTGCTTTTTAAAGAACAGCTTGCGATTAGAGCGAACAAGTTATTTTTTATGTCCAACAGCCAGCCTGTTGTTTCTATTATTGAAGTAATGTAACACTAATATAAAAAAATAATCATATTTAGTCAATTTGTACGCATGACGGTTATAAAGAAGCCTGCAACAGCTTATATTGTTTCACGAAGCATCACGAAACAGGATGTGACACCCCAATAGCATGAACTATTGAGGGAGAAAATAGAAGGAGGTTTTTTTAAATGGGAATTACGAAAAACAAGAAGATGTTGATTAAAGGTGCCGGCAAGTTTATGGCGAAAATTCCGAATTGCGATGATCTCGTTACAATCGGTACACTTAATAATATGAAGCTGGACATCCAGCTTGATATGCAGGATATTGAAGGTGGAGATTCGAGTGTAGCGCTCGATACCCTGCTTCGGAAGAAAACGATTGATATTACAGCCGAGTCTGCTAAATTCGATCTAAACCTTGTTCGCCTCGTTCTTGGTTCCAAGCTGCGCGAAGGTGTGACAGGTTCAGCATATAGCATGGTAACAGAAACAATTACGGTTCCATCGTCTGCGCCATATACAGCGCAGCTGTCTCAAGTCGCAGTAGCATCCCCTGCTCCTAAAGCCTACGAAACCGTTGTAAACGGCCGTGATCTATCGATTGACGTTACGGTATCGGGCAAAGATGTTGATTTCGATATGGCGCTTGCTGGCAAAGTTGTTGTCATTGTATATGCAACTGCACTGCCAGGCACGACACATGATGCAGATGGCTTCATCTGGGTTCTGGAAGAAAAACATACCGTGAAGCAAAATGGCAGCAGCTTTGAGGCTGATCTGGTATTCGGTTCCTCCCTCAATGTGGATCCGCAAATTTCGGTTCGTACTTTGGCAGGCAATAAGCTGCTGAAGAAAACAACGAATGCCTCCCCTGGCGAATACGAGTATAAAGTATCTGGCGGCAAGCTGTCGTTTAACTCGGCATTGAAAGATGTAGATATTTATGTCAACTACAAACGCAATGAAGTTGTCGATATTTTGGATATTACTACGAAGGACATGCCGTTGACGGTTCATGTTGTACATGATGGCCAATTTGAGCAAAAGGATGGTTCGATTCAAGGTTTCCAAACCGAATTGTTCCAATGCCGCGTAAAATCCAACTTTACCCTTGATGCACAGCGTCAACAAGCTTCCACTCATAGTGTAACACTGACCGTTATCGATCCTGAACGTACGGACGGCAAGCTGGGAAGTATTAAACGTTACGAAGTAGGCTCTGTACAAGGTATTGACTGCTAATAAATAGAAGGCCCTCCTCGGAGGGTCTTTTTTTACAATCAGATTGTTAAACTCGCATTTCATTTACTTAGAATGATGGATGAGGTGACTGCAAGGACCTCTCCCTCCTTGCAGGTCATCTACCTTTTATCAAACGTGGGAGAAATTAAAGGGGGCGTTTTGAATGAGTGAACGTGAAACAGTAATTCCAAGAGCAAATGAAGAGGCAGAAGCAGCGGCGAAGGCGACTGAGCAAGCACAAGAGGTTGAAGCGGAAGCAAAAGAAGAAGCGCCGAAAAAGCCAATTACGCAAGAGGAAGCAGATATTCGCGAGAAGGTCTTTTTTGAGGAGGACGAGAAGGTTCGGCTGCGTGATGGCAAAACCTATTCAATTCCACCACTCGGACTTAAAGATGCACGCAAGCTGATGAAAAAGCTGAATACGATTGAATCAGGTGTGATCATTGCAAATCTGATTCCGGATGGCGATGATGACGAGGATCGTTATGATGAGCTTTTGAATGTTCTGCTAATGGCTTTTAAGCCTTACTACAGTTCAATGACTGTGGAGCATTTGGAAGAATACGTTGATCTAGATAATGCGAAAAAGATTATCGACTGTATGATTGGTCTGAATGGGTTAAAAAAGTCCATGTAACTACTGAAGTAGAGGAAGAAGAGTACGACAATAAGCCGCCAGTGGATTGGGCGAATATCTTCTTCAAGCTTGCACACTATTGCCAGTTGGATAAATACGATGTGTGGAAGCTGACCCTACCACAGCTGGGTTACTACCTTGAGCAATGCAATGAACACATACAGTTCACCATCAAAGTATCGACGATGTCCCTTGGCGGACTGTTCGGCGGGGGAGGTTCCTCTGATAGCGACGAGCAGGGGGAAGTAGTCAAAAAAGATGGCACTTATGTAGAGGGTTATAAAGTTGCTGATGCAGAAGATATGAATTTTCTTGCGCAGCTGCTATAAGCACGATTAGTCTCCTGTCTGCTCCTTCATGGAGGGGCGGGAGTTTTATTTTATAAAGGTGGTGAAAGCCAGTGGAAAATAGCCAATTAAATATAGTTTCAGAGTTAAACAAGTCTATCAATCATATGATGCGGTTTGGGCAGGAGCTGGAATCGCTAGATTCAAGATTCGGTCGGGTGGAAAGACGAATTGAGTCACTGCTGACATCTGCTAAATCGTTGAATAGTCAGATCAATAAACAATCCGGCAGTAGCTTGCGTGAGCAGTTGGATAATGAAATGAATGTTCTTATGTCGAATAGTGCATCCTCGTTAAAGCAGAGTGGCAGCAGTCCTGTTAGCTTAAGCCAGGATAAAGTTCGTCAAGCGTTCAATAAAGTGGAGAAAGAGCTGAATAGCGAGCTTCAGAAGCTTATGCGTAATATTCAAATTGAAATGGACCCAGGCTACGCCATGGGGCAACGGATGTCGCTGAGTAGTAATGATTTTGATGAAGTGAGTAAAGAGTTGGCTAAATTAATGAAGCAGCAGCTTGCTTCTTTAGCAGCGACGATTGATAAAAATAAAGAAAATTTGATTTCAGCACCAGCATTAGACGGGTTGGAAATGGAAATCAGTCAAGAGACCTTGCGTGTAGTTGTAGGGAAAATCAAACAGCAGATTCTTGGTATGATTAGCAACCCTATGTTAGCTGGAACAAGCGCGCGTATTAGCATTTCTGCTGCTGATATGAATAAGGTTATCGTGAAGGCTGCTGAGAGATTAAAGCGGGTTTTCAATACAGTAGAAATAGAGGATCAACCTCTGGATACAGATGAAATAAAAGTACAGCTATCAAAGATCCCGCAGGAGATTGAGCTGGGATTAGAGGAATATGTTGAAGAAATTATTGTTGGCATAAATGAGGTATTTAAAGAGGGGAAAGATCTATTTGCTGGACAGCTAGGCAAGCGGCTGCAATCTATTTTAAATAGAGAGATTAGCTCGACTTTTAGCGAAATTAATCAATATGAAGCAGCAGGCAATGGAGGAAACACAAGGTTTGCGCTCAGAACCTATTTGGATCGAGTGACCCAAGCACTTGACCGCAAGCTGCTGCAAATAGTAGGAGAAGGCATTGAGGGTATCATTGGATATACAGAGGAAGCAAAGGTAGAGCCATCTTTGCAGCTGAAGCGTTATTTGACCGTGCAAATGAACAGGCTGAATATTAGCCTTGTTCGAAAGATTCGCGAGCAGTTTGATGAACAGGTTAATTCTATTATTCGAGAGATAGAGACATCTTCAGGTAAAAATCAGCCGCTTAATATGAACCCAACAGGGAATGCAAATGCAAATCCTTCAACTAGTCAGCCTGCTGCTACTCCTGCAGCAACGACAACAACAGCTGCTCCTGTGGCGACAGTTTCAGCAGCTCCGAGTAGTCCTGTGAGGAATGCTACAGACTTCTTAACATTAGCGAATTTAAAAGACCCGATGAAAATATTAAACCAGTCTATTGAAACCTATAAAACCTTACAAGTAGAACAAATGAAACTAATGCAGAGCTTCATGCTTAAAGATAATTTTCGGGTAGATGATAACGGAAATCCATCCAGTACGGCAAACCAGGCATTAATAAATAATGTAATGAAAGAGATGAATACTTTTATTAATGCTGCCGCAGTTAGGTACGGTATAAGTCGTGAAAACGTGAGCCAAACGGTTGGTGCTGCTGCTAGTTATTATTCTGATCCAGCAGAAATCAAGAAAATGAGCCAAATAGCGTGGGACATGCAAAGCATTGCAGGTGGAACTGGAAAGACTAATGTGGCGGGAATGGAATCACTTCTCCAGCAATTCGGTTTGGAGGTTGCAGATGCACAGAAGCAAATTGCAGAGCCGGCTGTAGTGATTTCAAACAAAACTAATATTCCTATTGATCAATTGCTAGATATCACCAAGCGTTCGAGGATTAACAAAGATAATTCGGATATTAGCCCTGCACTGGCTTTATTAATGACAGGTGCTGCATTGGAACCCAACTTGGTTAAAGGACTTAACACTGGTTATAATTCTAATTTACTTGCGAGTAACAATAAGAATAATGTGTATACGACGATTTTCAATGAGCTGCAATCAGATAAGGCGAAGTTCAAGCTGGAAGAGCTAGGAGTTAGAACGAGTGTTAAGGATGTAAAGTCGGGAGAGATAATAAACAAAACGAGCGAGGAAATTTTTGAAGAACTCGTTGAAGCATTGCGTAATCAGGGGGATGCTGTGAGGAATGAAACCCTGGATACTATTCTTGGTAAGACAGGTAGCTCCTCAGATACTGACATGATGCATGAGGTTATGAATCGTTTACTTGAACTTGATGAAACAACGCAGCAATTTATCAGTGATCCAGACAGCAAAGCATATAACCAAATGCTGCAGCAATCTTTAGATAATCCTTTAGTAAATGCAAATCGGGCTATGGAAAGTATATCTATTGCCTTTAGTGCTGTTTTTGATGGCATGGCTCCTTCAATTAATAAATTATCAACTGTACTTGTCGGTCTGTCTAATAGTGTATCCAAAAATGCTGAAATGTTCAATAAATTTGGTGATGTACTTTCAAACGTTTTATTGGGAATGTTGATGATGAAAGGAATTAAGTGGGGAGTGGGTAAGTCTGGAATAGGTGAGGATATTAATGTTCAGAAGAGACGAAGTAGTATGTCTGATTTATTGAATGATTTCCATACTAATGGACTTGTTAGTGATGATCTTAAAAATATTAGCCGTAAAAATATGGGCTTAATGCAAAAAAGCCCGATATTGGATTCATACATTCGTAATCTTCACGAAATGAATGATAGCCAGAAGGAACACTTTAAAAACTATCTTACTGACAATAAAATAAATGTGAAAGATATACCAACATTGTTTACAACTATGGATGAGGCAAAAAATTGGACAAAAAATACTTCATTGACTGATGCTCAAAAGTTTGATCGTCAGAAGCAATTTAATAGCAGAATTAAGAATAGTCCTGAATTAGCTAATCAATTTAATTCAGGGTTTCTAAATCAATTAAATTATAGTTCAGCTAATATGAATAATTATAATCATCTTATGGCTTCATCTCCTACATTTGCTCAAGCTTCAAATCAAATGACATCAATGTCACAGACGCAGTTTAAATCATTTGAAAGCCATTTGGCCGAAAGAAGTCGAAATGGCATGCCTGCTATAAAAAGTTATAAAGAGTTATCTAAAGCACTTGAAGATTATAATAAAGCTCAACACCAAGCAAATACAATAACACGGCAGGCTAGCCCCACTTTTGGAAATCTATCAAATGCAATTCGGGGATTGAACAGCGATATGTCAAAAACTAGTGCATTGAGAAATGGTTTTAAAAGTTTCTTGAAAGACATCCCTGATCTTGCGAAAGGAGCAGGTAGTTCTATTAAGAATTTGGCTGGTGGAATAGCAAAAATGGCTTTAGAGATTGCAGGGGCTATTGGAATTGCTCAATTTGGCAAGTCTCTTGTTTGGCAAGCCACTTCTACAGAACCTCAACGTAAATTAGCACAAGCTGATAGCAGAGATGAGTTACTGGTAGCTACAAGTAATACTCTTCGAATTAGTGGGGATGGGAAAAGTTGGCCGGGTTTTTTCAATCGAGTTTTAGGTCGTTCTTATGATGCATTAAATTTTATCGAAGGTCTAGGCGGAAGTGAACCTTCTCAACCAGGAGCGTCTCAAGTAGATGAAATTATAGGTGAAATTCGGGATGCTCTTAATGCGCAGGGAGCAGGTATAACTACTGGGAAAGGTACTTATAGTGAGACATTAAAATGGATTAAAGATCATGGACTTAATCCAGAAGAGGTGCTTAAAAACTGGGCCAATTCATCAGGCTATAATAGTGAAACAAAAACTATTCGTGAAGACGCGATGTACAAAACCTATGATCAATCATTAATTAATCAAGATAATATAGAGGGAATCGAACATAATAACAAAGAAAAATATAATAATAATTATAAAAATGGTACTTTATCACTTCCTCCAATAAATTATGAAAATCTATTGGGAAAAATTCAAGAGGAACTCAGCAAACGTAAAGATGCTAATTCTCTTGAAACTATGACAAAATTTATGGGTGACATGAAGACTGGAACTAAAGACTACAACGATATGCGTATGGAACAATTAAAAAGTTTAAGTGGAGTAATACAAGAACAGCTAGACATTATAGACAAGTATATTAAGCAAGCTCAAAATATTATGAAATCAAATGATAAAGATTCAATGGAATATAAAGAGGCAGAAAATAGGTTAAATTCCTATAAAGAAACTCGCGAGAAGATTGTTAATGAAGGTATTAAGATTATTACACCAGAAGAGTATGGTTTGCAACAAGAAACCTTTCAGAATAGGATTGATCAAGTTAATCGTAACCTCCAAATGCTAGAGCTAATTACTCAAGCGGAAGAACTTGCAGCTGCTTACCAAATGGATACCGAATCACAAAGCTATTTGGATAAAATGAAGGAAATAACCTCGAATAAAGTGGCTACTTTAAAAGTTGAATTAGCTAATTTAAAAGCTATCCAAGCAAAAGGAGACCAATCTGATGAGCTTACGAGCAATATTTTGCAAATGCAAAACTCCATTAGCAGTGAGCAGGTTAAACTCAAAGAATATGCGCTCGCGTCAATAGGTATTGGTAGAGAAAACATTAATGACAGCAGCTCGCAAAGGGAAAATGATCTACTCTCTCTTAAGGTTAAGCTGGGGAATCCATCTGATGATTCTGCCCTATTGCGCAATAAGCGCATTGCTAATGCAAAAACTGAGATTTCAGAAATCTCGAATGTAATTACGGATCTCAAGGGCAGGCTGCCAAGTGCTAGTGTAGGAGAAGCAGTTGAAATCAATGCTGAGATTCGCGATTTGCAAAAACAATCTTTGCAAGCGCAGCTCGGAATATTGGATGAAATGAAATCCTCGGCGGGCACGTTCAACATGCCAAATGGTGTTCAAGCCATGTCACGATATGACTATCTCACCAGAGGTAATACGCATAATTCCACGACAATCGGAACGGGAGATGTCACGGTTAACATTACACTTCCGAATATAACAAACGGTACGACGGCAAGTCAGCTTCAGGCAATTGGGCAATCATTAGGCCAAGGTTTGTCTGTAGGACGCGTTGGTAATTTGCGCAATCAGATGGCGATGAATCCTGGCAACTACCGATTGCTATAAATCACGGCAGCTACCGTTAGAACAAGCGCTCCCCGCCTTATAATGAGGTGGGGAGATTTATTTAAGGAGGCAGAGAAATGACACAACAGAATAACCTCTTATCAGAGGATTCCATATATAAGAAAAAGCTGTTTTACGATAATGGCATTCGTTTTACAGAGGTTAAAGCCAAGCTTATTACGGAGTATAAGCCGCCAACGCCTGTTCTAAAAACACAGGTGAATCAAACACTGGCATCTTCATCTGGACTTGTTCAAAACGGAACCTCCCATTATAGTGCAACGCTGACCCTCTTATTTTATTCGAAAAAAGAATATGCCGATTGGATTCAATATGCAGGTGCGCAGCATAAGTATTACGATGAAAAAGGTACGATTTATGTAGGCATTGTAACTGGAGAACCGGATGTCAAAACAGCCGAGATGGAAAGCAAGTACATTGTAACCGCGGCGCTTTCTCTCATTCGCAAGCAGGAGTTCGAATACCGTTACCAGACTCAATTTATTGATACGGACCGCCACTGGGCCAAAGACTATATTGATGAAATGCAACAGATGGGCCTCATTTCTACGAATTGGGAAAGCGATGGTGAAGCCGTAGCTTATTTTCGTCCTAACGACCCTGCCACTAGAGCAGAGGCGGTTTCCCTGCTCATGCGAACTTACAGCTACGTAGATAAATTGCTGAGGGGGTACTAAGGATGAAAAGATGGATTGATGTAGATCCGCTTGATTGGTTTTACAGAGATACGCTCGTGGCGACCCGGCTGAAGACAGATGCTACAGGGGAAGTCGATGTGTTGGCAGGAATGACCTATAACAAGTTTGTGGATGGCTATGAAAGAATGATCAAACGCTTCGTGACCATTGAAGGGCAGCAGGAGTTTCTTGTACCCGATTATAAATACCATGTGGATAATCCTTTATTTGTGCTGGTAGGCGGCGTCGAAATTATGCCTGAGAAGGTGGAAACAGGCAAGGTTACGATGTCCAATCCAATGACTGCAGGGATTGAAGTGTTATGTGTCGCTTATGGCAGACCAGAGATGAAACGAATTGGCTGTCTGGATACCCCTTATACAGGCTGCTCCGATTTTAGATTGCCTTCTGCAGAGCTGAAGCACAAGTCGACGTATTTTTTCAGCATGAACTATAAGCCTGAAACCTGTACGGTGATGGGCATTAAGCTGAAGCGCAAAATCATTACGATACAAGCTGGCGAGGATGCGGATCTAAAAATAAGAAATGCCGTTAATTTTAAACGGGATGTATTTGTTATTCACAAGGGTAAAGTTTATTTGCCTTATATGTATAACGGTTTCCCGGCTGTTATTGGCTATAATGCCAAAATAAACGGGGCTAATCGGCGGACTGTTGAGACGGTTATGGTAGATTCAAGCTGTATAGCATTAAATGACCGGTTTTTTCCTAGTGTACGGATTCGTAGAGGAGATTTCTTCGCGCTTATGGGCCGCCTTTATGAGAATCTTCATAATCGCTACACAGATCGGACTTTTTCATACAATACTTCCCTTGACCGCGTCATTGTGGATCGGGCGGACATTGAAGCGAACTGGTACAAAAATGATGTTTTGACGCTGCTGAATGAGCGTTTTCATGATGGCTGCTTTGTTTTCCCCTTGTATGTGGATGATAAGTTTGAACCCGAAGCATGCATAACCAGGGCCGAGGCAGTGACCTACTTGAATCGTTTCATTGAGTGGATAACAGAGAAATATAGATAAAGGCAGGTGATAAATTTGACTAAAGTATCTAATATGCAATATCCTACGGATCAATTGATGCGCGATATGATGGAGAAGGTTAATGCGCTTGGCAACGAACCGAGAGTCATTGTCGAGCTTGATAAAATGACCTATGTGCCAGGGCTGCGCAGGAAATATGATGCTGTGCAATATGTCGTCGAGAGTGCTGTATCCGAGCTTATATCTATTGATTCTGCAAAGCAATTGACCAGTTACGTAGATGGTCAGCCAATCGACATTCCAACCGAGCTAAGAAATACAAATATGTCGATGCCCATTTTGCAAAGCTCCACGATGAGAGGCCGTACAACGGATAATAATACGATTCAAGGGATGGTCATTACTTCGAGACATAGATCAGCCAATACAAAAAGGCCGAAACATAAGGGTCTTGATCTTGATTTAGCAATGAATGATCCTGTGTACGCAATATGGGCCGGTAAAGTAACCTTTTCAAAGTATAATGGGAACTACGGAAATGTGGTTTATGTGGACCACGGAAATGGCTGGCAAACAAGATATGCTCATTTAAACAAGCTTGTCGCAAGTGTAGGGCAAAGAGTAGGGGCAGGCGAGCTGATTGGACTAGGAGGAAACACAGGAACCTATAGGTCAAATGGTGGAGATGGTACGCATCTTCATTTTGAAGTCAGGCTTAACAACAATGATTTGAACCCGGAGCCTTTTTTACGTGGTACGCAAACTATCCAAATTCCCTCAAAGGCAGAGTCTATCCCGATAGGAGACTTCTCAGCACCGGATACTCTTCTGCTGCAGGAGGCAGGAGCGAGCATTCAGGAATATCATATGAATGCGACGGCTTACATTGCAAAATGCTACAAATGTTCCGGAATTACGAAGAGTGGTACGGATGTGCGGGTATGGAGGGATTGGAAAATTATTGCCGTCGATCCTTCCGTTATTCCTCTAAAAAGTATGGTGGAACTCATTGTAGATGGAGTGAGCTGGGGAGAGTATTTAGCAGATGATACAGGTGGAGCTATTAAAGGCAATCGTATAGATATACTAATGGAGACCGAGCAGCAAGCGTTAAACTTTGGTCGGAAACAGGTTGTTGTCCGGGTCAAAGGCTATGGAGATGGCAAGCCGAGAACCGCCAATCAGGAATTGAGCAAGGAAATGGTCACCTATCAGGTTAATAAAACAACGTCAAAGCAAACGTATTATAAAGATTTTACATCCAAACGGACTAGTCTTGACGTGAAAAAATACACCGAATTAACTGGTGCAGAACAGTTTATGGCACAGGATGACGGTACGCAGTTCAATGTGCTTGGTTTTAAAGGGACAAGCCGGGCTGGAGCTGTCAAAACGATTGTTTTTGAACATGATTGGGTAAAAACAGGGAATTTGGCTTGGGCATACATGGCCGATTTGGAGCTGGAGGATATTATTACCGTAAAGGTCGATGATTATTTGATCACTCAAATAAAAGGAATCAGCGCCAAAAACGGCATTGCTTATCCGGCATCCATTCCGATTCCTAAAGGCCATCATAAAGTAGAGATTTCTTTCGCTAATCCGTCGAAAGCTTCGGTTGGTAAGTTCGGCCTGCTCTGGATTAGAGCAAAGGAGTTCGACGTGGAAACCATTGAGCGCAAGCAAATGTGGGATTTCGAAGATGGCATGAATAGCGCCAACAACTGGACGCCTTATGGAACGGTCAAGCAGACCGATAAAGGCGATCATCAAGCAATCTCCACAGCGGGCGGAGAAGCGGGCATTGAACGATTGGGCAAGGTGAAGAAATTTCCGTTTACGATTAACTTTATTGTCAAAGTCGAGCCGGGAACAACGGGACGTTTATATATTGGCAACGGCACGAAAGCGTTTCTAATTCGCATAAATGACAGCAGCGTGTCAGCTCAAGGTGGAGGAAGCTACAATGTAGATAATAAAAGCGATTTTGTTGAATATACCGTTGTCTGCCATGATGAAACGGATGTCGACATATATGTGAAAATAGACGATGTGTGGAAAAACACAGGTGTTCGAGGCACAGCGATGAGCTATACGGCGAATCGAATTTTGTTCGCTGTAGGTGCTGGCACGATGTACCTGGATCAGGTGAATTATTCAGCTAATGACTATGCTATCGAACAATTTGCGACTCATATTGCCGATGCCTATAAGGAAAAGTGGTACGAAGTAGGCGAATTTGTGTTTGAAGAAATGTTCACTGTGGATGCAGATGTTATGCAATGGGAAGTTAATTCGCATATGGATATGTCATCTCGAACAGCCAAGGTGACGCTCAATAATGCTTCCGGTATTTATTCGCCAACGTGGGAGAGGAAGCCGGAATTTCCTGATTCCTACCGATTGAATGAGTCTCCTATGACTTATTATGAAGAGGGCGAAATTAGACATGTCATTAGTGAAGGAACGCCGATCCGTATCTACGCCGGCTATGGAGATGAGGTTGTGCGTGTATTTACGGGCATGATTAAAGGGGAAATTCAAGAGAACTCGGAAAATAAGACGATTTCATTCAGCTGCGTAGACCGGTTTGATATGCTGGAGGAATTCGTATTCTATAAGCCCATGCAGTATCCTCCGGAGGAGGCTTTTGCTGCGGAAAGTGGAGTTTTTTCATGGATTAAATCAAGCATTGTGGAGGATATCGTTGTTGCCTCGGGCATGACTGGCTGGAAAACACATCCTGAAGACCTTCGTCACGCGGATTATGAGATTGAGGATACGGTGTATATTGATGTGAATAAAGGCAAACACACATTCATGAAGTTCAATCAGGAAACAGGGGAGCTGGAGGCTGTCTCCCAGGAATCCATTATGACAGTTGGCGGCTGGCAAAATCCTTTTGTCGCTTCCGTCTCTTTCCCAATTGGTACAAGGGCAACAGATGCTCTCCAATCCCTTATTCAAGATATTCCTTATCGTGTGTACTGTGATCGTTACGGCACTTTCAAGATGGAACGAATGGATTTTCTCGATTCTCCCGATTGGATGGTCGTTTCAGGAATGAAGTGGGAGTTTATTGATGGAGATAATTTGCTAGGTGTCACTTCTTCAACTGATTATTCCCGTGTTCGCAACCATTTAATGATATCTGGCTCTACAGGAATGGTGGAGCATTTCTTTGATAAGTCGCTGCTTGTAGCTACTAAAGGGAATATTCGTACGGCAGGCTCGCAGCTCGAGTGGATTGAAGAAGTAGACGGGGCTACGATGCGGGGATTAAAAGAAGAGGTAGCGAATAAAATATTTTTTGATCTCAAGCGCCAGGCTCGTACGAAAAATGTAGTAGTGAAAGGGAATCCGTTAATTGAGATTTTGGATGCTGTATATGTATATGATGCAAAAACATTTACCGCCAATTATTATTTGGTCAAAGGTAATCGTCTGGTAGGCAACAACCAAGGTATTATTAATAATTTGGAGCTGACCTGGCAGACGCTCTCAAATGTCGGTTCTTAACACAAGGTAAAGGGAACAGTTACGTCACAGACGTTAATTGTTTCCTTTTTTTCTTATAATGCAAGCGAGAGTGAGGTGTTATTTTGAATAATTTTATTAATGCGAATGAGATATTTCCGATTCTCGATCTTATCCGTAGAGAAATAAAGAAAACGGGCTTATACAAGGGTGGAGACGACCTAAGTATCGTTGACCATGCTGCCGAAGAACCCCTTGTTTTAAGTGTAGATGTGCTTAGGGAGATGGCTGGTTATCCCGCTTTAGTGACTTCCGTCGTTTACACCTATGATAATGGGACGGTTGAGATTTTGACGCTGGAGCGAAATGAGCAGCTAATTGTGGTAGCTTTCCAAATTGAAATTGCAACGGCTGCTGTTTTAAACGAGGAATTAGAGTCGGAAACGAATATCGCAACTTTTAGTACGGTTAGAGGCACTATTACTAGAGAGAACGGTATATTCAAGAATCTGAAGCTTGATTATATAAAGGCGGTGTAATAGATGTCCAGCGGTGCTAATTTTGCTAGTTATGTCGTTGGGGGGCGGCTAGATCCTCCCTTTATGCCAACTAAAACCAACCCTTATATTGAGGGAATTATGTTGGAATCACAGTCTGCTGGAAAAGTAGAAAACAAGCTGCAGCTTACAGAGGATTGTGAATTGCTTTCAGTAGCAGTTGGGGTATCCCATTACGAAGCCAAAGATTATTGGAATCTCTATGTTGGAGAGAAGCTCGTTTGTAGAAATATTTATACAAAGGACATTCCGGAAGGCATGTATTTAACGGCAATTATCCCTTGTCCAAGCGGGACTCAGCTGCACTTTGAATTTTTTAATGAGGGCGGAAAGCCTAAGTATGTGTGGGTGAATTATCAGACTCTCAAATAGAAAGAAGGTGAACATATGGCCGATACAGCCTACCAGCCGACACCTTGGCTGGATACGATGCTCAATGAAGAGCATCTGCTGGAAGGACTTGTAGGCATTTGCGAAAATAATGGCTGGACGAAGATTAGAGAATTTACGAAGGTCGCTTATTCCAATAAGCTCACCAAACCTACGATTAGGCGACTTTATTTACCTCTGGCAAACCCGGTGGTCGATTTGCCTGAACTTTTAAATAACGATTATTTCATTTATTTGGACGGCAGGATTATGCCCTTCTCCTATTATACCGAAAGTAAAAATGCAAACGGAACGACACGGATTACGTTTGAGCCAGGGGTTGCAGGTCAATGTGCCATTTACTACAGCTCTGTTCAGGCTGAGGATACGTTTGATTTTTATGTAGCTAAACACCACATCCTGATGAATGCATCCGGCAATATTTTTGGTATGGCGATGCTTGCGAAGGTAACGGAGCAGATTGGAAATACGGAGTGCCGCGTTCCCTTCGCTATTTATGAACCGTTGGCTGACTATGGAACGGAGCTTACACCACAGAGCACTGGAATATTCTCATGGGCTATTCAAAAAGCGGAGGAGGATCGTTTGTATGAGACGCATACCCTCTATTTTTACCAGCTTGATAAATTTATAGGTACGGGAAAAATGCTTGTGGGATGGGACAATCCGGCGGAATTAAAACGTCTTGCATTGGATGCCGAAATTCAGACCTCCATGTGGGGCCTTAACAGCCAGACCAAAGCGTTACAGTTTAAAATCACACATAAATTTCCACAGCTTTATCAATCGCCGATTACTGTTGCTCGAACGCGTATACCGCAGCTGGAGCATACAGAGAAATTTGCTTTTGCCGATGTGAAATATACAAATTGGTGGGAAGACAGCAAGGTTTTCTTGAAGGGTTTTATAGATGGGAAATCACTTATGTTTATTATTCATGCGGACACGGCTCCAATATGGGATAGCAACGCAGTGCCTTCTATACCTTTGTATATGGGTGATTTTGATATGGGTGACTCAGTGGACGAGGTTGTAAATAGGGAAATCAAGTTTGATTTTTCAGGTGCAACAACGCGGAGCTCTACCATTATTTCGAACAAGCCAATGGTGAATTACCGCTCTAAAGTGAAGGTATGGCTTATGGGAGATGCGGATGGAGGAAGATCCGACGAGTTTGTGCGCCTTACGATAGCGGGGCAAGTAATAGGTCACTTTACGACTACAGCAACAGTAGAGCCAACCAATAATCGTGAAGACGCAGAGTATATGGGCGAATTTGATATCACGAATATTCAAGGGAAAAGCGCAGTTACAATTGAAGCGGTTAGCGGCGATGGTGTAAGCGTGTATTATCCTGTTGCGGCTCGTATGTGGCTTGAATTTACGCTTCAAACGGAAACATCTGACGATATGGCTCCTGCTGCTTTATTCGCTGGAACTGCTTATTACAAGGAAGGAGCAGCTCTGGAAGCGTCATTAAAGAGATCGGCAGAGCTAGACTATGACGATGTGGAGCTTAAGCAAGAAATTCTCCAGCCCATGATGAAAGACTACCCCAGTTATCCGAGCAACGGTATTGATTCGGTTATGGTCAAACGAACAAAATATGGAGCAAGATATCAGGCGCATTATCTTTCCTGGAATATTCCATCGAACGTGATGCCGCCGACTCGGGAAGAGAAGGATGGGAAGAAGCATCCTCGTGCCTGGAATAACTATGAAACGGATGTTTACAAATATCAATTTAATCCGTCTAGGTACAGTGATAAAGCCCATTCATCCCGAGCTTTATTAATCCATCCCGAGGATGGCACATATGGTACGCTGCGCAACGTTATTCTCGTCTCTCCCTTAACTATAATGAATGGTGACGAGCTGAAGGCTGTCAAAAACCACTGTGATGCGGAAAACAAGTACGAGGTATACGCTTACTATTTAGTCGAAGGTATTTCACCATTGACGAAAAGGCCAGCTACCGGATTTAGACCGGCAGGCCTTGGCATTTTAAAAGGTGGCTATACGTTGCCCGAGATTCCACCGCCACCACCTGCGCCGCCTGCCTTTACTGCCACCATTAATCCGGGAATATCCGTTATTGAAGAAGGAGATTCGCTTAAAATTTCTTCGTTATACAGCAGGCATTCACCAATTGCGTACTATCAATGGACGGTTTCCAGTGATGTGCATAAAGGAGATTATACCGTTAATGATGCTGAGTACACCTTCCATCATGCCGGACAGTATACTGTAACCTTTAAGATTTGGAATGAACGGGAGCAGCATGCTGCTGTCACGGCAACGGTTCTGGTCAAAGCGAAGCCGGTTCCGCCACCACCGCCGCCACCGCCTCCTTCAGGCACCATGCAGTGTGGTCATATGAATGATAGTGGCGGAGGGGTTTTGACAGAGAAGTATCATGAATTGGGAGCAAGAGCGGGTAATGTGAGAATTGATTATTCAATGGAGGTTGTGCCTGATCGGATCGATGTTTATTACCGGGATCAGCTAGTAGCTTCTTCTAATAATTATGTTTCCGGCAGCGGCTCATTGCATTTTGCTTACAGCCCTGTGGCTGGAATTACGCAGATCAAGGTAGTCATGAAATCACAATCAGAGGGCACCTCCTGGAGTTATACCGTTCACTGCCCTGTTTAGAAGGGAAATCAATGATTGAACAATTAAAGAATTGAGCAAAGGAGTGTTAAATAAATGGCATTTATCGATACAACGCCTGCTTCCTTCACCTATAAGGTAACGGAAGAGAACCTGCAGTGGAGACTGGGTGAATTGCTTGCCACAGCAGGCTGGAAAATCGCAGCTAATTTTAAAAAGATTATCTATGATGCAATCTGGACAAGGCCATCTGGACCATCCAATGAGAAAACAATGGTGCGAAATACAGTTGCAGAGCACTACATTTATGAAAATGCAGAAGGCAAAATGTTTGGCGTAGCTATTGTGGGAAGTTGGGAACTGTCTGTAGGAGCCATGAGGGAACTGAAAATGGATCCGAAGGTTGCGATTAAGGATAAGTTTCATGAATGGGCAAGTAATGAATTTAGAAATTATCGAGCACCGCATACTCTTTATATGTACATGTTAGAGAAGTTATCTGGATTAGGTCCGAATACACCTGATATTGTATTTCCTTGGGATGGCAGTGATGCAAGTGAGCAATTGCGTGCAGCAGTAGATATTGAAGCGCAAGAGAGTAAGTGGAGCTTAGAAACAAATTCCAATGGTACCTATACGATTTCAAGAGCGTTTCTAGATCGAATGCAGTCTCCTATTATGACGACTGGCTTGCGAACCAATCTTTTAGACAGCTATTATGCTTCATCTTACAGTGCACCTGCCCAGTATACGAACTGGTGGACTGACTCGGAAATTTCGATTAAAGGCCATTTGAGTCCTACAAATTTGTTCCTCATTATTCAGTCCGACAATGTGCCAGCACCAGAAGGAAACTTAGTCCCATCCATTCCGCTTTATTTTGGGAAAATTGACCCGATTGAAGAAGGTGACGAAGCTTATGCGATGTTTGTAGGTTCCGTTCCGAGAGAGAATACAATCGATAAAATTGCGAAATATGATTTCGATAATACGACAAGGATGCCGAGCATTCTTCCGTTGTTGAAAAGCTATCCGAAATACCCAGCCAATGGGTTGGATAATGTCATGATGAGCCGTTCCAAGTTGGGTGCCCGCTATCAAGCGTATTACTTGTCATGGAACGCGCCGCCAAACGCGATTCCGCCACAACGCGCCTCAGATGGCAAGGACTATCCAAGAGCATGGAATAATGCAGAAAATCCATTGTACAAATACTCATTTAATCCTTCACGTTATAGCCAGAAGGTGCATACTTCCAAAGTGTATTTAATCCATCCTGAGGAAGGTGTCCGGGGTTCACTTAAAGATACCATTGCTTTGTCTGCGTTGTCGTTTAATGCGAATAAGCTTCGTGTGCGTAAGGCGCTTTGCCCAAATGAGTATGATGTTTTCCGCTACTTCATGGTAGAAGGAATTTCACCTTTCACGAAAAAGCCCGGCACGCAATATCGTCCGGCAGGTATAGGTTTGTATGTCAACTCAGTAGATGAAGAAGGAAATGAGATTACGTAATAAAGGCTTCGGCTGCCCTAACCAAGCAGCCGGCCTATTTAAACGAGAGGTGGTCACATTATGTGGTTTGATAAAGACTCTAATATTCAACAGCTGCCATTAGACATGGAAAAGCTGTTTAACAACAATGGCTGGAATACGTTCATCAAGTACCGTTCTGTCTACAAAAATACGAAATTTGCCGATGTCCGTTTGTTCCGTTCGCGAGGCAGCGACGGGCAAGTCAGAAATTTCGGTATGGTTTACGGCTATGGTACTAAAAACACCGCGACGCTGGGTGAAGCAGATTTTATTTCTCAAAACTCTATTCTAGGGCAATTAGTACGTATTCCGGACACTGACAGGGGTTTTCAATTTAAAGTATATCCTATCGTTAAGGATACGGTCATTATCTATAGAAACGGTGTTGAGGTACCTAAAACAGACTATACGCTCGATGATTTTAAAGGACAAGTCCTTATGGGGGAGGCACCGGTAGAGGGAGATAAGTATACAGTATCTTACGAGCCTGCCCAGATTGCTCCTAGACCGCCTAAACGCATGTATTTCTTTACTTTTGATGATGTGCGCGGGGAAAAAATTGTACAAGCTATGAGTGATGCTGTATACATTGGAGATCCGGAATCGATTCTTCCAGACGGCGATGGCTCGCGCAAATCGTTTCCTATTCCTACAACGGCGACACTTAAAGCGGGTACTGTGACTTTTTATAAAAATAAAGTTGAGGTATCGCCTGACTTATATACAGTCAATTATGCTAGCAATACGATTACAATGACAGGTGCTGCTCCAGAGTCTGGCGCAGAGATGAACGTTTCTTACATTAAGGTGTTGAACGGAAATGGCACAGATACGCTCGACTACGGCGATATTCCGGTAAAAAGCTTCGATCCAGATAAAGGGGATCAGCTGCTTAATGCAGCATATACCGCTATTTATTATCTGTATCCGTCACTCCCAACCGCAATGTCCTTTACACCGATGGATGATTTTTCACGCGGCTGGCAGCGGGACTCGACCATTTATTATTGGGGCAATATTACCAAAGACCGCATTGTTATGTTTCTCCGCCCAGACCCGACACCAGGGCCGGAAAATACGTATTATGCACCGCTCTATATTGGTCGCTTGACGACTTTGGGCAAAGCGCCGCGGAAGAACCATGTTATTATGTCTGGCTGCCGCGCAGCCGATGAAGTGAAATGGAAAGCGAATATGAAGCTCGGTGCACTATTCGTTGACTATGGAAACAATACTTCAAATGGCAATAGCTCTGTACAATTGCAGCAGTCGATTGGCGGCACCTATTACCAGCATCATTATCTTGCTTTTATCTCCCATGACAAGCAGGTGGACGAGGGCGAAGCGAGATTCAATCCATCTGTATACAGCGGAAAATATCATATTTCTCCAATGTATATTGTGCATCCAAATGACGGTTTTGTCGGTAAATTGGATGAATGCTACGCTGTACACCCGAAAAATATTTCCCAGCTTGATGAGCTGGAGGTTGTGGAAACGGCTGAAAATGAAGATTTGGGCAAAGGCGACGGCACGAGAGCGGTATTCCATCTGTCACATCGTCCGTCGCTGAAAAATGACGGTACGCCCTTCAACATTAAAATTAAAGTGGATTGCGTCGAAATGGAATATGGTACGGATTATACGATTGAAATGGAGACGAAAGCCATTACTTTTGCTGCGGGCTATATTCCAGGAGATGGAGAAGAGGTTATTGCGACCTATGATTATAAACAGCTATATCGGTATACGCTGGCTGATACTCCTGTAAGTCCGCTTACACTGGCCAATATGTCGCCATTTGCTCCAATCGGTCTTGGCATTTTGAAAGAAACGTTAATCAAGAATCAGGGGTAATAGCTTAATTTAATAAGCAAGGGAGGTAGGCGGTGAAATGCTGAACGGTAAAAAATCTTACCTGCTCAGTTTCACCGCCCTTTTTTCAAAAAAGGGCTATGAACTGACGTTCGGTTTGGACTACTTGGTCGATGTGCATAACCAATATCATCTGACTGCTCCAGTGAGCAGCACGTATCAGGCATTAATTGAAGACAAGATGAAGGAGGCGGGAAAAACACCGAATGTGGCAACCGGGGCATTCGGAAAAAGCTATAAAGCCAGCTATGTGTCTGAACCGGAAGGGAAAGAGATGGAAACCGTTCTGGCCAGCATAGTCAACTACCTAAACCGGGTTCATGAGTATTTAAGCGCTGATTATAGTGTCATAAGATCACCGCTGGTTCAAATGGATGAAGCGGAGGCTTCTAATCATACGGACGTATTAGAAGCAGCCTTGAGTGAAGGGAATGAAGCCACTTTTCGAACCATCCCTGAAGTGGGTGAAGTAGTAGGGAGCATGTCCGCCACCCAAACGGATGCCGATCTATTGGCCGAACAGTTCAAATTAGGGGAACAACGATCACCATGGGCTGAAAATCAATCTGACGTTCAATCACGTTATGTATTCGATGTTGTGAATGCAAGTAGGGCAACTAGGCTCTCTGATGTTGAGCAGGTTATTCCCGAATCGACGCAGCCTGTTCAGGCCGTTTCCTTTTATGAAAATGAGAGACAACATATAGTAGACCAGCCAACTGGATTTAGTCCTGCTATTAATCAATCTAAGGATTTTGATATTGAAATGGAAGCTTTTCATGCGGTTCAAAAAAATAATCACTTTTTATACGGAACGACTGGACAGTCCTTCTCCCATACAATAAGGCAAAACGAAGAGGCGGATGGGGAGATTGAAGCTTTCTCCAACACTACAAATGTTACAGACGGCACACATGAAGCTTATACAGCCCGCTATTATAACGCCGGTTCCGCAAGCAAAGATGAGGTTGTACAAGTCGAGCTGGAGAGTGCCTACTCAGGAAATAAGGAAGAAGGAACTGCGGAGATGCTCGCAGAGGCGGTCGACGGCAGCCGCAGGGAAGCAGACGTTGCATGGTCTACGTATAGTAGTGTAGATAATGTGAATGCAGATGCTCAAATCAATTTACTCGCAGCTTCTTCCAGCCATTCTGGAGTTGAAGGAGAAATAGCTGCGGACACCCTCTCAGACCATATAAAGCAAATTTTATCCAGTGATCCGCATGTAAGCAAAGTAGCCAGACTTATGGAAATTATGTATGGATCGGCTGCGTTTGAGATGATTGAATCGGGGATGGAACAAATAGGAACTCGTGCTTTGTCTGAAAAGCTTTCAGAGGCTGATGCTCAGGCTGCTGCAGATGCGATCATCGACTCACTGGAACAGATGTTTACTGAAGCTCGGGCAGATGGATTCATGCATGTTACGGAGACCGCTGGGGGAAGCGGCAATCTGCTTTCTTTTACAAGCGAAACCGAACTTGCGGAGGCCAGCGGCAATAAAGCGGGTATTGCGGAAATTCCGGAACATGCTTATACTCGCTCACCCTATAGCGGCCTAATGGATGAAATGACTCTAATCAATCAGTCGGGTTGGGGCCAGGAAGCATTGCTGCATCATATTGGACAAGCCATGACTGATGCTAACAGCAAGCTTGCGGAAAGACCTGATTTTGATTATGCCAATAAAGCAGGGCAGGCAGAAGGCGTACAGGATATAACTCAGACAGCCGCCAATGGGCTTGGACTTGAGGATACGAATCTGCAGCTGTCAGAAACGGCCCAGTATGTGGATAGGATGAAGGATTATGTGATGCAGGAGACGGAGCAAGCGCAGTACAAAGATTATCTCACTTATCAGAGTGAAAATGACCGTACGGAGGCGAGCTATGTCACGGAGTTTGAAGGAACGGCTCAACCTATGGAAACGTCGATGTTTAAAGATAAGGATACACAATTGCTGATATCGGATCCCGCAATGGGCGAGTCTGCTTCCGACTATAACTCCATTCTTCACCAGCCGGACAAAGCCGCAATTGCAGCTTCTAACGAAGATGCCTTCTATGAAAATGTGGAAGGGGCTGATTTGTTCGCGCCTGACTATTTCAATATTCTTCATCAGGATGAGAGAGCTGAATCTATAAATAGCAATGAGGTCATCATGGAGTTGGATGGAGTAGGGAGAGGGGAAACCGTGCTTGATGCGATCAGGCATGAAGAAGGCTCCACTCATTTTGGTGATGTCATTATGCCGGCTATTTTGGATGAAACGGCTGGTGGCCAGAGTGAAACCGTGCTTAATGCTGTTACACAGCTAAGCCATTCGGCAGAAAATAAACTTTCCATAAATGGTGGTAATGAGGAAGAAATCATTTCAGCTGATAATGTATTGTCGATTAATGGTGGTGATGTAGCGGAAGCGAATGAAGCCATTCGCAAACGGCGGCTCACGGAAACGAAAATTCAGGAGCATGAACAATCAAGCCGCAAGCATGCACCGCTGGAAGTGGATATTGAAAGCTCCGAGCATGCTGAACGGAAACGCATTATACATCAAACAGAGCCGATATCCCCATCGGCAGGAGAACGTCGCAAAGCTATCTTGGAGACTGATATTGCTCAGCCAATCGGCGGGAAACGTCATAAAACGATTGGAGTTTCAATTGATGAAGCTGAACAAGGACGGATGACTACGCATCCTGAACAGAAGAAACCAAGAATTTGGCTCATTATTGGAAAGATAGCATCGTGGAGCATATGGAACTGGAAGAAAACAAGGTAGGTGATAAAATTGGGTATTTATAGAAAAACGAGTGGGCTCCTGTTTGATGATGGATTTGAATACGAGAATCTTCATGCTCGCTATACACTCTCTCCTCTTCATGCGGGAGATTTGGACCATTCGCTTCAACAGTTTGTTTTAAATCATTCGGAAGAAGACAATGTGCTGCTATTTGATATTCCAGAATCAGAACACAGTCTGCTCTTCGAGGTAACAGCAGATTATGTCCCAACAGAGCATAAGGACGAGGGGGGAATTGTTGTCTGGAAGGATGGCGAGTCCCGTATTGAATTTTTGGAAAGTCTGGATACAGCTGTACGGGAGTACAGCAAATGGCGAGCGCTCAGAACAGGGAACCGATGGACGTTTTATGCAGATCGCGGTAGTGGGTGGGAGCTTTTTGATACCGATATTTTGGCCGCGAATAAACTTGGAGTTGCACTAAAGAGCAGAGACAGCAACGGTTTTGTTCCCCTGAAATTGGATCGACTAGTGCTTTGCAAAAGCGATAAAATAACAGTCGGTAATTTAGCTGAAGGCTGCACGGTATATTTATGTGATGAATTCGGCAACTCCATTGCATCGTCAACGGTGGAAAGAACCTGGACAGGTGTGGATATCCAGGTTCCCACAGCTCCTTATTATGGGATGATCAAGGTTTATGACAGCAATGGCATTCTTCTATCGAGCTTAAATGCCTTTAATATATATGGAGGGGATACCTTCCTATTTGGTACCGAACTGCAAGTACACTGGCAAGGCAAGGAGCTTAACGTAACAAAAGATACCTATTTGGGAACGATGTATGACAATATGACGGTCGTTCAAATGGAGCTAGTCAATCCCTCGTCTAATAAGACAGCTAAAAATGTTAAATTGGGTATTCTCCAGTACCTCGATAAGTTTGGCTACGAGTGGGTCGATTTGTGTCATGACAATGTGGACCAGCCAGCAATGGATTTTTCCCCGACGCTTGAGCTGCCGGAAGTTTCTCCCTTAGGCCGTATAAAGTTTTGGATGAAGGTTGAACGGAAAAATGAACATTTTGATATCAAACCGTTGAATTTTATTTTGGATATTAATCATGTGTAGGGAGGTGGAACGATGGCCGGAACTAAAATGACATTGAAGCGTTATGGCAAGAAGGAGACTTTTTACTGGGACAGCCTCGAGCTTATTGTGGATCAAGCTTATTTGGACAGCGGCAAAGGTTTATTTATTGTGCTTGACCCATACACCTACATTCCAGATATTGGGCAAATTGAAGTTCATTTTAATGGGCAGCAATTGCTATCGGGTGGCGGCTATGAGGAAGTGGATAAACGGACAATCCGTTTGGATTTGGGCAGTTATCCTCTGGATTATGGGGATTCCGCTTTAGCCGGCCAACCGGTCGCCTTGAAACTAGGTGACGAAATTCATATTCGAATTTGGAAGCTTGAGTATTTTGAGAAAGGCACGACTATTGGCTGGGAGCAGGATGCAGAGCTTCTTAGGAAGCTTGAGCAGGAGATCATTAAGGCTAGAAAATATAAGGAGCAGGATGCGCCGCATCTGGATCTTGATGCTCGCCTGGATTCCATTGAGCGCCGGGCTGAAAGCAAGACGATGGTTTTTGTGCTTAATAAGGTCAAAAATGGTGTCGCTAAAATGGATATTCGCTTTCCATATGAAGGGATTATTACGGAGGTGTATGCTTCCTGCTCTACAACAGGCAGCGAAGCTACCTTAATGGATATAGAGAAGTGCTCGCAGGAACAATTGGATACAAGCCCTAGCTGGACGAGTATTCTGCACTCAGGTTTGACCATTGATGAAGGTGCACACTCCAGCAAGGCGAGTACAAGCCCTTACGATTTGCAAATCGCTGACGTTCATGCAAATGATCATTTTCGAATCCACATCATTCAAGCGGGAGCGGGCATTGAAGGCTTAACCGTCGAACTGGTCATTCAGACAGTTTAAATATTACGCTTTGCTGTGAGAATAAAGCGGGATCTCCTTATAATGAAGGCGGAAAGAGAAAGGAGAGATGAGTAAATATGGCAGGTACGAGAGGGATTGCTAGATTCCGTGGAGAGCAGTTTAACAACAAAATTATGCGGAATCAGCATTTTGATGAGGCGAACAAAATCAGTGAAAACTATATTGATATTGATTTTTCAGCTCATCGGGATGTATTGGAAGACACGAAATTGGATGTGTTTGTTCAAGTTAACGATAAGGTGGTAGCGGGTTTTAACCAGTTGACGGTAACGAACCTTATAGGCTCCCGGCCGGTAGCCACTTCAGTTGCAGTTGAAGGAGTGGTTTTAGAAGAAAAAGTACAAGTTCGTCTTGCCGGTACGGATTCTCCTATTGGAGATGAGGATTCAGACGTTGTATATGGCCGTCTGGAAGAAAATTCAGGGGAGTTTGTTCTCAAATTTTATAGCATAGTGAACGACGCTGAAGAACCATATACGTTCCCCGCAGCTTCGGAAAATGTCGATTTTCGCTATGTAGTACGGACAAACCTTTCGGTTATTCCGGTAGATGCCATTATTAAAGGCGGAGCCGGTTTTGTTGAAGGGGCGACCGATGCTAAAGCGTATATGAATCTTATTCAGCTGATGAAGGATTTGTACGGTGGGGCAGGTTCGCTGGATAATGATGGCGCAGCTAACTTAGCTACGCCGATTGTCCAGCAAATCGCTAGTGAATCGACTGCTCGCGCCAATGCTGATACAGCTATTCTAAGCGATTTTGTATCCACTGCAGCTGGCAAAGGAGCTCAACTGGTAGGGGTAATTACTGACCCAAACTACGCTGGACTTCATGTGCAGGCTGTACTTAGCAACTTGGCAGGACGGCTCGCAGCAGCTGAACAAAGCCTCGGTAAAGTAGAGGAGGAGTCCACCCGCGAAATTTATGAAGCGGTTGGTGGAGAAACTTTATATACACTAGCCAAAGGCAGCGCACGTAAAGATACTCTATTCGTCTATATTAATGGACAATTGCAGTCACCGGGTATTCATTATGTGAACATTGAGAATGGCCAGGGTGATTATACAGGCATTAATTTTGCACCTGATACGCTGCAAATTGTTGAGGGTGTACCGGATGTGCTGGATGTTAGTTATAAAAAAGTACTCTAAAAGGACTATTCGTATAAAAGCCTAATTCATATTCTATTCGTATTCTTTAAACCCGATGCTGCTACAGCATTGGGTGTTTTTTTACCAAAATTCCGGTTAAACAAAGGATCATGCTGCTTATATTGAGGATAGTAACAAAACAAGGAGGGATTTGTAATGGCAAGCCCGGTAGTACAGTGGTTTGATTTAACGAATACACAGCAGAAGACAGACTGGCAAATTGGTGTAGTCGATGCAGGTGACAAGTCGGATATAACGACATTTCTCATTTGGAATAATAAAGGTGGATCAGGGATCCTATCCGATATGACCAATTGTACCATAACAACCAAAGACGTACTTGGCAGCAACACAGGTGAGGTTGTCACTAATAAGTGGATTGAAGCCCGAGTGGATTCTTTAAACGAGAGTGATTTTATGTCCATTGGCGGAACAACCACGAAAATTATTCAGGCTGGAGGAGCTGCAGGAGCTGGACGTATTAAAGGTACAGCAAATGATGGTTCCGTTAGTGCTGTTACTAATTTTTCGAAAGTATCTCTTCGGGCAAATGTTCCTGCAACAGCGACGGCGGGGAATTTTTCATTCCTGACTCGAGTAGCTTATCAGTACACATAATTAGAAGCAGGAGCCCCACTTCTCAGTGGGGCTTCTTATCAACCAATACAATGGGGGAAAGAATGATGATAGGAAATAAGAGATTAGTCTCACCTGTGGGGCAACCGTTTATTTGGGTTGCTGAATATGCCGACGGTACTTGTACAACGGAATTCGATTTTGAAACCAAAGAAGAAAATAGTTTTTATAGTATTAAAAAAGATCAGCTTCTTCACTTTGGTCTTATTGGTAATGGAGCTTCCATGTATTTCGAGAGTTATAGCGGTATTTTTAAAATAATAGGTCAGACGATTGAGATTAATTATGTCACTGAAGAAACCACCTATCATCTTAACGGAAGATCAATGATGTATACCGACATTATTACATTTAAAGATGCAGAATTTTTATTTAATCCGACACAAGCAGGTTCTGGCCGTTCTTCCATAACTCAGTTTAACTTTGGTTATAAAGCAAGCTTCAATGATCGAGGGAAAGATTTTCATTTCCAAGCTATTTGTCAGATACCTTTAAATCAGCCTGCTCGGCTGGATTTGAAAGTCGTTTCTAGCGAGAATCTAAACGGGAATTTGGAAATAAAAAGGAATGGGGAAATAGTAAGTTTAATTGAGGCGCCTCTTATTAATGGTGTCGGGGGAAACATAGTCTGGGAGCTTAGATAAGGAGGAGACTTTATGAGAGAGGTTTTAGAAAAGAGGGGTCCTTATACTAAACACTATGACCAAGGTGACGGTACATTTAAAGTAGACTATTATTTACACCCTGTTCATTACAAGGATGTGAATGAAAACTGGCATGATATTGATACAAGGATTGTACCCTTGCAAAATTGGGAATTTAGAAAAGGCGTAACAAGAAATTTCTTTAAGGTGTTCTTTGATGATGCGAGCTCTTCAAACAAGCATTTAATGGGAGTGAGTTATCCAGGAGCAGTTTACGAGAGATGGACAAATTTTAAGCTTAAAGGAGCATCACCGACAACTACCCGAACAGTTGAGTCCAAACATGTATTTGTCGATTGCTTTAACAATATTGATGTTGAGTATATGGTCAGCAGCACAGGTATAAAAGAAAATATTATTTTAAATCAAAGAACAGAACATAGGCAATTCACTTATACCATAAAGAGCGAAAATGTGAATGTTATAGAATGTGGAGATGGATTTGCTGTAATAGATGCTGTCACGACAGCGCAATTGTGCCTAATTGAAAAGCCTTATATGGAGGATTCAGACGGACAAATTAGTTACGGAGTCAAATATGTATTGGACCATGATGGAATATTTCGAACACTGTCTGTAGTGGTTGAAGATGAGGAGTTTCTGGAGAGAGCCACCTATCCCGTTCTAATTGACCCTACATTAATTTCTACTAACGAAACTCCGCTACTTAAATACGATATGGGCTACACCATAAGCACAGCTACTTCTTTTATAGCTCAGGCAAGCAGCACGGTACTAACATTAAGAAATTCTACAAACAGCCCCAACAATGCTCTGGCTAGAGCTATATTTAGGCTTGATATACCGGAAGATATGGTTCCCGTTGATGTTAAACTTTCGGTCTATGTGGTGTCAAACTCCATTCAGAACTTTTCGGGACAGATTAATTTATACAGGGTAACATCTGATTGGAATACAAGCGTAAACACTCAGCCGTTACTGGAAAGCTTGGGCAGACAGCGAGCTGCTAGTAGTGGGGCGGCTGGAGTTTGGTACAACATTGATATAACAAGAGCCTATAGAGGTATTTCGGAACCATTCGGGGTTGCATGGGAATTGGTTACTGATTCTGGATTCAATGGAGGTGCACATACGGCTACCTTCGCCAGTAGCCGTAATACCAATCTTGCTATCAGGCCAAAAGTAACCATGGTGTACATTCAGAAGCCATTGCTAGTGTTTCATAATGGGAGCATCAATATGGATGGTTACTATAACGGAAATGGGGAAGAGATTTTTAAATTATTAGATATTGGTATTTTGATAGCGGGTCAAACTTCAGAGCCTCAGCGCATCTATCTGAAAAATTTATCGGGTTTTAAAGTTACTAATTTAAAAGCTTATATTAAATCTTCGGAATTTCCCGAAAAACTTATAATTGAAATTAGTAAATATAATAGTCCGTTCATTGCAGAAGAGACACTAATATTTAATGGCACATTTAATGATGGGGATGAAGTACCTTTGTTTATGAGAGTTGTTACAGTGGAGGATACAATGTCTGGTGGAGATTTTTACATTTATGCTAAGGCTGATCCTGTATAAAACTATTCATTATTTATTCGAATGTTTAAGAAATTGATAATTAAGGAAGGTGAAGGGTTATGTCAATTCCACTCACTGGAGGGACTTTATGTTCAAATATTAGCACGATGAAAATAGGTGATTTTATTCGCTGTGGTTACACTGCGGCGTCTGGAGCAGCTGGATATTTTCATAGCTTTGGTGACCAGGGAGAGGGGGGGGGATTACCCGAGCAGGGGACAAGCATACCTTCCGGCTTCTTTTATTTTATTAAAGTAAGAGAGGGTCTCCTCATCGCGGATCGACTTGTACAAACGAATGTAGCCTGGTCCGTTTTAAATATGGCAGGCTATACCCAGGGTACAAGCTTTAACGATACGCTTATTCCAAAAATGACATCTAATATAGCTCCGTCAGGTAAAGTCACGGCTAGCACAGTTTACAATACCACCACCTACGATTCGTGGTTTGCTTTTGATAAAACAGATAATAGTTATGGATGGCTTACAGCTAATGGTACAAAGACAGGATGGCTCGCCTATGAATTTCCAGCGGATGTGTTGATTAACAAATACAGTATTAAGGCATCTATTACTGCACCTACAGCGGCACCTCGACAATGGGTTTTAGAAGCTTTTAATGGGGAGGCGTGGGTTCCGCTCCACATTGGGGAATATTCTGGATGGACAGCAAATGAGGAAAAAGTATTTTTTCTAAACAATCAGATTAGCTATAGCAAATATCGATTAAATATTACGCAAAATGATGGGCATGCTTCATACACCGGAATTAATGAGCTAACTTTATCAGCTGAAGCGGTGTACAGTAAGGTTCGATCCATTACTGGAGGTATAGCCTATTTATCTGAATCAGGAAATCCATCTAACATTGACTATAGATTAGGAGCTTATCCGGAAAATAATGAATGGGATACTTACATGACATTCGGTCGTTATACCGTACCTGAAACGAATGATGGTAATGATGTTTGGCACTTTAACTATGGAACGGATGGTCCTTGTACCTGGGCATTAGATACGGTCTTTTCGGGTTTTCCCGCTGCTGCAGGTTTTGAAACAAGCGCATCAGGAAGAACAGTGCGGGGTAGAAATGGAGACTTAAAGGGCTATTGGAGTACTGCAGCAACGTATACAACGCCTATAAAAATAGGCTTCAGGCCCGTTATTGAATATTCCTTCTAGTCCAAATACTCAATACAATGAGGGCAGGTGTGAAAATGCTTTATCAGTTAAATCTTAGCGGGGGCTCTGGAGGCCTATCAGGACAGACTGTTTATACAGTCCCGAACGGTATTACAGTAACAAGCAGTAGAGTTGTATATACAAATAGCAATTATTATTACATGAGGTATCTGTTTGATGGCATAACGAATTCAAGCGCGGCTACCTCCTATTGGTTGACAAATGGTGGGCCAGCTACGCTCGATTTTGATTTTAATGCCATTCTAGGAGCAATTAATAGCATAGACCGCTTTATCATTTATCCAAGATGTCGGGATGATTCCATTTCCGATTATCGCATCCTAGTATCAAATAATAAAACGACTTGGACCGAAGTCGTGAGCAGAGTATCGAATACTTATGCCAACTGTCCTTACGGAACCATAAGGGAACATGGTATTAAGGGTCATTTCAGATATGTTAGGATTGAACTGTATCAATCAGGTAACTGGGGAGTGCTCCTCAATGAGATCAAAGTAGTGGTCGATGTGGACGAAGGCTATAATGATTTCTCATTAGGTACACAGAAATTAAGTGTAGAGCCAGGTTGGAAGAGAAATGATGACTCTGAGGTTTCCTACCCTAATGGATATATTCCATATAATGGTAATGAAATCTCTTCTATGTATGGTGGTTCTTCCAGAATAATTAGAAAGAGCGAATCAGTATCCAGTGGAACTTTCGATACGATTGCCTTTCAATTTTATGGCTCTAAGCTTCGGCTGCTCGCTTGTACGAACCCAGATCGGCAGCAGAAGATGCGTATTGAGATAGATGGGATTCATTTAGATCATTTTACTTCCAGATATCCGAATGCAAATATAGGACAAATATTAGTATATGAGAAACACTTACCTACAAAAGCCATTCATGATGTTCAGATAACAATAGATCAATCAGCAGAAGATGGTGATTTTTACCTTGATGCCATTGATATAGATGAGGATGGCTATATTTTAGGTGAATTAAATGCCGTGTTGCCTATACCGGATAAGGGTTGGAAACGAATTGATGACAACCATTCTGCTATTCAATATTCTCCCATGAGCGGCTGGACCTCATCTGTATTGGCAGACCATTATGGTGGAAGTGCAACGGGCTCGGTTACAATCGTTGCAGGAAATAAGTTTGCTTTTGACTTTATAGGCACGAAATTCAGATTGATTACCTCTAAAGCGATCACGTATAGTGATAAAATAAAAGTAACGATAGATGGAACAATCGTAGAGTACTTCAGTGCACTTGATAGCTATTATTATCATAAAGTTATTTCTTATGAAAAAACGGGTCTTTTTTTCGGGAGGCACCGTGTTCAAGTTGAAATTATCAATAAACCAGCGAACTCAGCAGGCTATGACATTAGATTGGATGCCATCGACATCGATGCTGAGGGGCGTATTTTACACCCACAAGAAGTTTTAGATGCAGGCGAGCTTGAAATTGGAAAACGCATACGCTGTAATTATAAAGCTCTGCCTGATGAATTTGGTTATTTTAGTGGTTTAGGGGAAGAGAACAAGGAGTTTCTCCCTCAGATCCCTATTGCTAGTCCCGACGGAGATTTTTATTTGATTGCTGTAGATGATGATAATTCAGGCAATATGATGCTGCTGGCTGACCGTAATATTCAAGGCGGCGTTTTATGGACAACATTAAATAATGCAGGACTTTCGACCGGTCTTGTATTGGATAAACAGAAAATACCGACCATTCCTATACTGACATCCAATACGTCAACTGATGGTAGTGTTATCGTTTCAGTAAGTTCAAGAAGTAGTGCAAATTCCGATGCTTGGAAGGTATTTAACGGGTATAAGTCGACAGGAGATACTCAGCGTTGGGTATCTATTAATCCTTCGCCGGCTTGGTTGAATGTATCATTCTCGGAAGCCAAAATTATTAAACATTATGCTCTGCGTTCTAATACCTATAATGCTGCAGCTCCAAAGGATTGGACTATACAGGCGAGCAATGACGGTCTGAATTGGACCACATTAGATAGAAAGTTGAATCAGTCGGGGCTTCTGACTAGATTATTGTTTTCTTTTGATAATGATACGCCCTATTTTCATTATAGGCTTCACGTCACAGCGACAAATGGATATACGGGGTATTTTGTTAGTTTAGATGAAATGCAGCTATATGAGGAAGAACGTTCGTTTTCCAATGCAACAATTAAACTTCCAACAGGCGGCGTTTCGGCAAATGATAAGTCAAATGATTGGGACAAATATGTTGCGGGCAACTCCTTGGAGGAAAGGATCGAGGCGGGAGATAATAGAGTCTGGAATTGGTCCGGTGTTTGGTCTCACACGGCAAATACGATATCTGCTATAGCGAGCCGCACGGTTAGGGGAAATACAGTCAATGGTTTCAGTAGTGTAGCTGCAACCTCATCAACCCTTACTAGCACAGGGTTTAGGCCAATGTTTTCTTTGTTAAGCAAATCAACTAACTTAATGGATCTAACTTCGAGCATCTACGTTAGGACAATAAATGATGTAGAAGCTAGTATGCACGTCTATAAAGATCATTTTGAAATTCCGGGCTCCTCCATGACTGATGTTACGTTGCCGGTAACAGCAACGGACTGGAAGGGGTATAACATAGAGTCTTCTGGTAATTATAATACCAATTATCAAGAATGGAGAGCCTTTGATAACTCAATGACGGCCACATACTCGTGGGCAGCTCCTTCTGGTCATCAAAATGCATGGCTGATTTTCACATTCAACGCTCCTTTAGCGATTGCGGGTTATGGAGTCGGTGCTAGACCAACTGATCAAGCGCAGACTCCAAGAGATTGGATATTTTACGGCAGTAATGACAAAGCCAATTGGACGCTTCTAGATGCTAAAGGCAGTGAGCCAAATTGGGCCAGTGGTGAACTACGTAAATATATGCTGTCCGAGGATCGCAGAGGACAGGAATACAGCTTTTTCAAGTGGGAAATAAGTAACTCTTCCAGTATAACTCAGCTTAGCATACAGGAATTTGAGCTTTATTCAGCCGACCAAATGGAAGGTATTGACCAGAGAAGAAGCTTTATTAACATTCCATTTAGAGAAGATTTAACGTCTTTCGTTACGGTCAAACCCCATGGAAGAATGGCGTCAACCGTAAAGGTTGTACCAGTATATATTGACCAACTTTCTTCCTCGATACAAGTTAAAAATACTAATCCCCTCATAAGCAGCATAGCAATACCATCAAGAGGGAAAATGCGTGGCACAGTTTCGGTCATCCCGCCTACAAAGACAGAGCTAGTATTAACTTCTGTTCAGGATGCATTTGTAAGGTCTTCTGTTCCGCGTTTAAATTATGGCGAAGAGCAAGAAATGATGGTTGGCCGAACAGCTGATGGTGAAGATTTCCGATCATTAGTACAGTTTAATATAGCAGCCATTCCAAGTGGTCAAAGAATTACAAAGGCATATTTAAAGTTATATACTGAAAGCACCAGTTTAATGGGTAACACGTTGGGTATATATGAGATACAAGAAGACTGGACAGAGCTAGGTGTTACATGGGCAAGTACACCAAAACATGAGCCCAAAATAACAGAAGTCCTTGTTGAAGTATCAAAAAAATATACTGAAATTAATTTTTTGGAACATGTTCAAAAATGGTACGCAGATAGGTTTGGTTATCATGGCATTTTACTCAAAGCTGAAAAATTAATAGATGATTCCTATGCTCGATTTGGTACGCGTGAAAGAGGCAACCAGTATGCACCTGTATTAGTGGTCGAATATTATGATCCTAAGGTGAAAAGTGCTGGATATGCAGAAGTTCGTACGGACATACTTGTACAACAAAATAAATACAGGGAAATTAAGAGCACTATTTCTGTTAAAAGTACATGGGATAAAACGGATCTGTATAGTTCAGTGAAAATATTGAATCCCGATATGATGGAGTCTTCTATTACTGTACGCAGAGAGAATATGCATTCTTACTGTACGGTTAGTAGAAAGGAAAGCAATGGGATTCCTTCACAAATAATAATCAGAAGCAGGCGTGAGAGCACACTTAATTCTTGGCTGGCTGTATCAAGAGATTTTCAAGTTGGCCATATCGTCGTGAGCCAAAACGACTCAAGCACCTTACCTTCAAGTATTATTATATACAGAGAAGCTGAGTCTGAATTGTTGACCTCTATCGGAGTAAGTAATCCGGAGCTGAGAGGCGAGGTCACTGTAACGTTTGCCGACACTATCCCTGCAACTATAGTTGTGGCAGCTCAGCAAAGTACTGATTTAGACTCGGATTTAACGATCAGGCTTACTGAAACAAAGGATCTATTATCAGATATTCAGGTGTGGGCGGGATCTATAGTAGAAGGAAATATTACTATTAAGTCAGGATTTCTTGCCTCCAATATTATTATTCCGAATTCTAGCTATAAGGACATGAGGGCATCCATAAAAATATCCGAGAAATTTGCTAGCGATCTACCGACCTACCTGGAAGTTATTAGCCGATCTGACGTTACTAGTTTTATCACCGTCGAGTTGGATGAAGATGGATCATACGCTTTTATTATGTAAAAAAGACATATAACCCTCTACCGGAGTGAGCTTCTGCATACCGGGAGAGGGTTATTTTTTGTCTCTATTTACTTATATTGAATAAGCAAAGGAAGGGTGAAGATATGATGAATGAAGGAATATTGACGATTGTAGTTGGGGCCATAGTCTCTGTTATTACAGGCGTTATGGGTTATCTCGGCGGTCGTAGCAAAGATAGAATTTCAGATCGTGAGCTGCTATCCAAGGACGAACAAGCTTTTCGCGCAGAATTGCGGGCAGAGCTGCTGGATCATAAAGAAGAAATCCAGAAGCTTAGCCAAGAGATTGTTATTCTACGCAAAGAAAACATGGAGCTGGTCACTGAGAATCGGCTGCTGAATGCAAAAGTAGAGCAGCTAGTGAATCAGCTTTCGGCCGGTAGAGAAGAGAGAATAAATGCTGGATTTTAAAAAGGAGGAGTCAGCTTGTCTTTCACAATGAAATACTTGATTGAACAACGCCTGCTTCCTGTAAAGACGAAACGTCGCTCTGGTATTGCTATGAATCGTGTAGGTTTCGCGGTTGCGCATGATACTGGAAATGATGGAAGTACAGCTGCTGGCAATGTTGGATACTATATAAACTCAGCCAATGAGATGAGCGCATCAGCCCATACTTTTATCGATGACAAACAAATTATTGAATGTATTCCTGCCACAATAGGTTTAAAGGAAAAAGCCTGGCATGTGCTTTATAACACAACAGTGGACAATGCCATTTATGGGGCGGATGCCAACGATGTGGCAATTGGCGTTGAGTTATGTTACTCCCATCTGAAAGGGTCTATAAATAATACAGAGTCCTACAAAAGATATGTATGGTATTTGGCTTATATATGCAATAAATTCAATCTGAATCCGCTAAAGGACATTATAGGGCATAATACTCTAGATCCTAAGCGGAAAGTGGACCCGACGAACGCCTTATCACGAATGGGAAAAAACTTTAACCAGTTGATTGCAGATGTGGCAAATGAGTATAAAGCCTGTACGGGAGTAACAACTGCGTATCCAGTGAAAGAAGCGACGGGTTTGATTTTATGTAAAGGAAGCACCGGGGAAGAGGTCCGAAAGCTTCAAGTGAAACTGAACAAGCTAGGCTGCGAACTGACCGTGGATGGGGATTTCGGAGCAGAGACAGATTTGGCTGTAAGAGCCTTGCAAAAATCATTTGATGTTGCCCAGGATGGCCGAGTTGGACCATTGACAATGGCTAGAATAGACGCGGAGCTAGCTTCGATAGCTGAAAAAATAGTAAAGGAGGACGACCGATTGCTGCTAGTACAATGGCAAGTCGATATGCTGGTAGATGCTTTAACGAAGCTTCAAAAGGCGGGTACATTTGAAAGTATGGAGTGGATTGAAAAGGCTAAAAACAAGACGCTTACTCTATCAGAGCTGGCTTTCTTAAATACGATTATTCTTTCGAAAGGTTTGAATGCAAAATGACAATAACAACTTTACCTTCAACTGTGGATGCTGTAGTTTCAACAGTCGGAATTTGGCTGTTAGTAGCCGGTTTGACAGAAGCGATTACCGAAATTTTCAAGCAAGTATTGCCTACTTTTATAAAGGAAAAAACAACCTATGGCCTTTCCATTATCATTGGCATCGGTCTTGCCTTTGCCTTTCAGCTTAACCCTTTTGGCTTGAATGGAACAGCCGAGTATGTATCGACTATGGCTGCGGGAGTTCTGGCTTCCCGAGGAGCTAATTATTTAAATAGCTTATTAAAGAAGCTATGCATGCCGACATCATCTGAAAATAAATAAAAAACGAGGGAGTATCCATATTGGATATCTCCCTTTTTCTAATAAATAATAGGGGAAAGAGTTAATGCAAACTAAGCTCTAACAGCTAAGATGCGACCGAATATAGTCTTGAAGCTGGTCAAGCCAGCTATCCAGACTCTTTTTGGATAAAGCGCTGCTAAATCGGCCTAGCTCATCGTTGTTATATTGCACAATAACAGAAGGAGTAGATTTGATGGAGGTATGCAGTTGAGGATTATACGTTATTTTAGTCACAATAATATGGGGTCTTTCTTGTGCAATCTGCGCTAAAGTGGTGCTTAACTGTCGACAATAAACACAATCTTCATTCGTATACAGCAGCAGGTTTAGTTCAGCAAACTTCTCTTCATTCATGTATCATTCTTCTCCAAACGTCCACATATCTTCAGCTATGCCGATAACAGATTCAATTTGCGACATTTGCTGTTGAAATTCACTCCGCCGGGCGTGGGCTGTGATTAGAACAGCTTGATGGCGAGTAATGATTTCTTCCGCCTCGGCAGCGATGTCTTCCATCACTAGAATTCCGTGCTGAAGACGGAATTGCAGATTAGTGAGGGCATCCTGCGTATTCGTCACTTCGGCTTCTGCCCAGGCCAACTGCTCAACTAGCTCATTGTATGATCGAGAGTCAGGTGTCAATGCTTGATCAAGCAAACTTTGAAAATAAGAAGCGTTATTCATTTCGTATACCTACTTTCATTTTTTATAAAGACTGAAAATTCTGATAATTAATGGGCCAGTTATAAACTAACCCAATTATTCACTTGAATTATGAATGGCTTTTTGCCTAATGTAATACAACACTCTTATCGAATAGAGGCTGCAATCGAACCCTTGCTCGTTCAAGAGGGCGAGAACTTTTTCTACACTCGGAATAGATGTGTTCTCTTTTATTTTTTGCGAAATTGCATGGATTTCCCGATCATATTTAGAGGTGACCTTCGATTGGCCGGCCGGAGCGTTATTTTCTTGCTGCTGAATTTTGGAGCGAATACGTGTCAGCGTCCGATTGATGGTCATGGGATAAACGCCTAGTTTATCAGCAATTTGCGAATAGCTTGCCTCCTTCATAATTAATATCATGACCGTTTTCTCAAACTCCGTGAATATGGGATCGTTTAATAGCTGCTGTACATAGACGCGATCGGTTACTTTTTGCTCAAGGTTGAGCTCGGATGTTTCCGCAATATCGAAATTAGCGATACCATCATAATGCTCCAGATCGTCACTGAACGTAGCAATCTCTCTATATCGCTCTACGGATATTTCTAAAAGCTTGGCCATCGTTTCTTCATTAGGCCTATGTCCTAACGTATGCTCAATTTCCCCCATTTTTTTTAGGAGCTCGACCGCACCACGACTTAAACGAACGGACTGAGAATCGCTATATAATAAGTGATTGATTTCCCATAAAATAGGACGTACGACAAATGTGGTGAATTTAATTCCCCTATTGAAATCAAAATCCTGCAGCGCTGTGAGGAAGCCGATGCAAGCATGCTGATATAGCTCATCGTCTGTCACCCGGAATTTCATTCTAATTTCTTCAATACTTCCTTTAAAATGCTTGATAATCGAAAAAATAAAATCGCGATTCTCTTTCAAAAATTCGCCAAGCAGCTCATTGTCCTGTTTGCATTTTTTTATGAGCTCCATATTATGCATATCTTTGAGTCCGGATTTTCGAAGCTTTTGATAGCAATGACTCGTCAATGGATTCACCTCTAACTTTCTATTTAATTTCCTAATTTGTAAGGCTCTATACTTTAAGTAGTCGTTGTATCGGAATGAGGAGTTGCGGACATAAAAATAGACCCTATAACTAGGGCCTAGTAAAAAACTTATTCATGTCGTTCAATCGATTCAAGCGTTTTGTTTACTTTTTCAAGGTACATTGTGCTGTAGTTGCCTTTGGCCACATTGCCTTCCCCTTGATTGTAAGCTACAATCCCTAGTTCTCTTCCAAATCGTTTTTGGGTATAGGCGAGGTATTTGGAGCCCACTTCAATATTGACTGGGGGCTCGCGCAAATCTCCAACGACTTTCATATATTTCTGGGTAGCGGGCAAAATCTGAAGCAGTCCCGTATCGTTAGCCGTGCCAACTGCCTTGGCATCATATTGGCTTTCTACTTGAATCATTGCTAAAATGGTATAAGGATCAACTTTGTAAGCTTGACTGTTTTTCATAATTAGAGAAGCCCATTCTTTAGCACTGGCTTTTGCTACCTTATTTTTGAGCATATGAGCGATTAGATTACTTGTAGTTTGGTCTGCTTTTTTAACAGGCGAAGGTACAGAATCTTTTGCATGTTTAGTTGCAACTGGAGGAACGTTTAGACTCTCCTCTTCCTGATCGATAGTCGTTGCAGGTGTTGAGGAATTTTTGTCATGTGGCAGGTACGAGGTCCAGAGTATAGTGATTGTTAAAACGCATGAAATTAGTCTGGGCATGGTATTGCCCTCATTTGTTCTTGAACCCGTTCGCCTTCATTTTGGGCGATTTTTATGAGATCCTCGTATGGTGGCAGATTAATTATTACTTCTTCAAGCCACTCCTCAATCATGTTCACCCTATACCTCTTTAATCCTGCTTCTGTAATGGAAGCCAAAAACAATCTCTTCCCATCATGTTGAAAATAAACTTCTTTGATTGACGTAATGGGCTGCTCGATCAGTAAAATTCCAGTTCGCACTCGATCATCCATTTTAGAAGTCATCCAATTCATACATTTGGCTCCTTTCTATTTTTATATTGTGAGTAGTGTCTTTAAGTGGATCAAAAGTTGCGGATGATAGAATAAGAAATGAAAGATTATTAGATAGCGGGATATAGCTTGTAAAATAATTGTTAAAAGATAACTAGTGAATTTTCCCTTTTTTTCGGCTAGAATAGAGCTAATCATATCTTCAAAAAGGTAGACTAGGGAGGTCGGAAATTAATGATGAATTTAGATAATTGTCCACGCTGCGGCAAGCTGTTCTCCAAGAACTTTCGTGACGTCTGTCCGGCTTGCATTAAGGAAATAGATAAAGAGTATGAGCTTTGCTCCGATTATTTGCGTAAAAACAAAGGCACGAATATAAATGATCTATCCAATGAAACGGGAGTATCGGTCCGCCAAATTACAAAGTTTGTTCGAGAAGGCCGGATTTCGATTGTGAATGCGCCAAATATGTCTTATCCGTGCGAGGTATGCGGTACGTTCATACGGGATAACAATATGTGTGATAGCTGTAGAGCGCGTTTAATTAGCGATACGGGGAAAATGCGCAATGAGGATGCTAGAAGGGCTGATGAATTGGAAGCGCAGAAGGCTAATCAGAACATTTATAAAGGTTTGGACCGCTATAAGGATCGTTAGAATTTATTAATATTTGTCAATCGTCGATATAACTATAAATTTCTTGGGGAATCAGCCGATAATACTTTTAAAGGTTATCGGCTTATTAGCATGTGTCCAAATAAATGAGGTGAATAAATTGAAGATAAATGAACCTGGTCGTATCCATTCCATTAACCAGTACCAGAAGAAGAATGAAATGGCTGTGAATAATGCCAATAAGAAGCAGAAGAAGGATGAGGTACAGATCTCAGCCGCCGCGAAGGAGATGCTCTCTACGAGTCAGATGAACAGCCCCGAACGTGCAAAGCATATTGAGAGCCTGAAGCAATCCATAGCATCTGGAACGTATCATGTTGATTCGGGCAAGCTGGCTGAGAAGCTGCTTCCTTATTTCGGCAACAATCCAAGCGAATGAGGATGGGTGAACGGAGATGTCTCTTGAGTTAATTGCAGATACTCTGCAGCAGCAGCTAAAGCTGTATCATTCACTTCTGGAAATTGAACTTAGTAAGAAGGACATGATTATTCAGAATCATGTTCTGCAGTTAAATGTACAGACCCAGAAGCAGAAGTTGCTTGTTGCGAAAGCGGAAGAGCTTGAACGAATGCGTACCCAACTGACTTCCCGTTATTTTAAGGATATTGGGTTTAGAATTCGCAGCGGTATTTTAGCTGAGCTGATTCGTTCCGTCACGAATCCAGAAATTAAAGTGCAGCTACTGCAGCTTCATAGCCAGCTCAATGATGTACTGGGGAAGCTGAAGGAAGCGAATGATTTGAATCAGCAACTAATTAAACAATCATTAGATTTTCTGGATTTCTCTATTGGCCTAATGATGGATGACCCGAACGAGGATCTCACCTACCAGCATCCGATGAATCAAGGATATGGAAATAAGTTCAATAAACTATTTGATTCCAAAGCATGATGAGGAGATGAAACGATGAGATCAACTTTTCATTCGCTGGAAACAGCGAAAAGAAGTTTATTCACGCAGCAGGCGGCTATTAACACCGTTGGTCATAATATTGCGAATGCAAATACTGAAGGCTTCTCAAGGCAAAAAGTTACGATGGTAGCTTCCAGGCCAATTGAAGCCTATGGTATGGATCGGTCATTAGCACCGGGTCAACTAGGAACGGGCGTTGAATTCACCTCAATTACTCGAATTCGAAATGCGTTTCTCGATTCACAGTACCGTGAACAAAGTCAAGGCTTGGGTAATTTATCTATACAAACAGATACATTAAGTAAGCTTGAACAGTTTGTGAATGAACCCTCAGATACAGGGATAAGAACGGTATTAGAAAATTTCTGGAATGCTTGGTCTGACCTTAGCAAAGACCCTCAAAATGTAACGGGCCGCGAAATTTTGCAAGAAACAGCTCGTGGCTTAACGGATACATTCAATGAACTGAGCCGCCAGCTTACTGATTTAGACGCAGATTTAACGTCTAATATTGAAGTGAAGGCAAACGAGGCCAACTCGCTTCTTACTATCATCTCCTCCCTAAATATGGAAATTCGCAAAATAGAGTCTATTGGTGACGATGCCAATGATTTACGAGACCAAAGGGATTTAATGACAGACAAGCTATCCGCGATCATTAACATAACAGTTACTGATACGGATCAAGGATATACTGTTTCCTTAGGTGGGAATGATCTTGTGGAAGCAGGCGATGTAAACCCTCTCACTTCTCTGGCTTTAGAGACAGCCTATGCGAACGGATCACTGATCGGTGGTGAGGCGTACGGGATGATTGTATCGCGCGATGTCTATGTAGCAGATTTTTCCCAACAGCTGGATACGCTTGCAAATACGCTTGCAAATGGTGAATTTCAAGTAACGCTCCCGAAAGGCACGGTAAAACCGGGAGAGACAACGGGTATACTTGCTGATGAAGTTATCACGGTTAAAGGGATTAATGGACTGCATAAGCTTGGCTATACGCTTGGAAACCCTGTTGAAGTAGGGGAGAATTTTTTCACCTTCAAAACAGGCTCAACTGGAATTACAGCATCAAGTATACAGCTTAATCCTAATATTGCTGCCGACTCTAATAAAATTGCAACTTCTCTCCGTACAACCACTGATACTACAGGAGCTACTACTGTAGTCAAAGGTAATAATGGGTTAGCCCTTCTGATGTCAGAATTAAAGGGGAGCAAATTTTCCTTTGACGAGACAGCGCAGGGTGGAGGAATTACTGAAGCAACGGTTGGTGATTTTTATAGTGCGGTAGTCGGTGCTTTAGGGGTTCAAAGTCAGGAGTCCTCTCGTTTATATCAAAATACCCAGGCCCAACTGGATCAAGTTGATGCTAGCCGAGCGTCAGTTAGCGGCGTGTCTCTTGATGAAGAAATGTCTGAGCTCATTAAGTATCAATATGCCTATAGTGCATCTGCAAGATTTATGACTACTTTTGACCAAATGCTAGAGAAGCTTATTAATGGAACAGGTGTGGTTGGAAGATAATTCAAATATAGCTGAACGACAAGTAAATTAGATTTATTTGAAAGAGGAGGGCTACGAACATGTCACTACGTGTTACACAAGGTATGATGCACATGCAGCTTACTAGAAACCTGAATCGAAATATGTCCCAGATGGAGCAATTGCAGCAGCAAACGACAACAGGTCGCAAGTTAAATAAAGCTTCCGATGATCCGGTGGGCATTACTTATTCTATTCGTTACCGTTCGGAGATTTCTGCCAATGACCAATATCAGAAAAATGTGGATTCCGCTTTATCTTGGTTGGATTTTAACGACACTGTAATTGGTCAGGCTGGGGATGTTCTGCAACGAGTAAAGGAATTGGCTACACAAGGTGCGACGGGGACAAATCCACAAATAGCCCTTGATAACATTAAAAGCGAAATTCAACAGCTGAAAAGTCAACTTATCGACATTGCAAACAGTAAGCTGAACGGGAAGTATATTTTTAACGGTGAACAATTTGATCAAATGCCTTATGATCTTTCCGCTCCAGGTTCGGATGCTAAAGCTCTAGAAACGGACGATGGCAAGATTCAATATGCAGTAGGTGTGAATGTGAAGCTGGATATTAATCTGACGGGAAATCAGGTATTTGGAGAACCTGATCCAGCAGGTACTGGAGATAATGTATTCTCCGTAATAGATCGAGTAATAACGGCGCTTGGTACAGGGAACTATAGCGGTGTTACAGCTGAGCTTGGGAATATTGAATCCAGCATGGATCGTTTTTTGAATGTGAGATCTGAAGTTGGAGCGAGAGTTAATCGCGTTGAGTTAATGCAGGGGAGACTATCAGACCTTGCTATCAACTTAACGGATATGCAGTCCAAAACAGAAGATGCTGATTTCGAAAAGCTGCTTATTGATACACAAATTAATGAGAATATATACCAAGCATCGCTCTCCGTAGGTGCCAAAGTAATAAGCAAATCTTTAGTTGACTTCTTGAGATAGAGATGAAGTTACCTCAACTGAACATACAATCGACATTAGGGAAAATCGGTATACAGTCTGAATTAGGTAAGTATGATATTAAGCAGAGCAGTGCTACATTAGACATTTCAACTGTTCATACGACAATGGATATTAAATCATCCCAGCCTGTTGTAGTTATTGATCAATCTAAAATGTGGGATGCCCTGACAGGGGGGAAGCCCGAGGCCTTCTGGAATCGTATTTATAATCAATTCGGTCGATTTGTACAAGAGGGGATATCACAAACGATCCAGGACTATGATCGAATCGGCGATATATTATATGACGGAGATCCAGTCGGGGATATTGCTGGCGAGAGCTTTTCCAGACAATCATATCAATTGCAGATTTTCGGTCCTGCATCAGCTGGTAATATTAGCTTTGAAGCAGTAATTCAGAAGCCGGAAATTAATATTACCCCAGGTCATGTGGAGATGAATGTTCAAACCAGTAAGCCGCAAATTGAGTATCAGAGAGGGGGAGTCAACATCTATATGGAACGGTATCCTTCTGTACAAATAACGCCTCCTCAAATTGATTTGACTTTATAAACCTGCCATAATGAATACAAGAAGCTATAGAATCGTAATGCGATGCTATAGCTTCTTGCTTTAGTGTAACGATTAAAGGAGTGTGACTGTATTGTTAATACAAACGACACGGTTTGGTGAGATAGAATGTAAGGATGAAGAGCTGCTGACTTTTACTAATGGAATACCGGGCTTTAAAGAATTTCTAAAATATTTCTTAATTGTGATTGATGACAGTCCCTTTATATATTTGCAATCTGTAGAAGAAAAGTCACTTGCTTTTATAGTCGTTTCTCCGTTTGATTTTTTCCCTGACTATGAGTTTGAGCTGCCTGAACTTGTAGAGCAGGAAATGGATGTAAAGCGAACGACAGACATTAAAATATTGAATATTATAAGTGTTAATGGAGATCTAACGAGAGCTACATTAAATCTTGCTGCCCCATTAATTATAAATTTAGCAAACAGAACAGGAATGCAATATATTATGTCAGATGAGAAGTATTCCATTCGCCAGCCTCTATTTGCTGATTCCTTAATAGTGGAAGGGAGTCGATAATATGCTTGTTTTGAGCAGGAAAAAAGGACAATCCCTGTTTATTGGTGATGATATAGAAATTAGTATTTTAGAAGTTAACAATGATACTGTAAAGATTGGCATAACAGCACCTAAAGAAATATCTATTTTGCGCAAGGAACTATATGTTTCTGTAGAGGATATGAATCGGGCAGCAGAGAAATCTCTGATCAGCAACACGGAGCTGAAAAAACAATTTGGTGAAATCAAAAAAAATAAGCTATAAACTCTGACTGAATTTGGCCGATATATATATTATGGCTGATAAAGGGCGGCCGACCTGGCTCAGCAAACCACAAGGATGTGGATCATTCATTTCATTTCAAGGAGGAAATAACAATGCGTATTAATCACAACATTACTGCTTTGAACACTCACCGTAACATGGGTCTGAATACTGCTGCTGCAGGTAAAGGTATGGAGAAATTGTCTTCCGGTCTTCGTATTAACCGTGCGGCTGACGATGCTGCTGGCTTAGCAGTATCCGAGAAAATGCGCGGTCAAATCCGCGGTCTTGAGCAAGCTCAACGCAACGTTCAAGATGGTATCTCGTTCGTACAAACAGCTGAGGGTGCAATGAATGAAGTGAGCTCCATGCTTACTCGTATGAAAGAGCTGAACGTACAGAAGCTGAACGAAACTTACCAAGCATCCGATAAAGCTAACATCAACCTTGAGCTTGATGAGCTGGGTGCTCAAATCGACAAGATTATGACGGACACGAAATTCAACAGCATCTCTCTGACTGCTGCTGATGTGAAGATTCAATCGGATGATAATGCTCAAGTAATCACTATCAAAAAAGTAGATACAGCTGGCTTCTCCGGTTTGACTAATGCAAGTACACTTGCTAACATTGAAACTGGTATTACAAACGTTGCAACACAACGTGCAACACTTGGTGCTACACAAAACCGTCTGGAGTACACATCCAACAACTTGGGTACAACAGTAGAAAACCTGACTGCATCCGAATCCCGTATTCGCGATACAGATATGGCGAAAGAAATGGTCGATCTTACGAAGAACAACATTCTTCTTCAAGCTTCACAAGCAATGCTTGCTCAAGCGAACTCGCAGCCGCAAGGCGTTCTTTCCCTGCTTCGTTAATTTCCGGAATAACCAACAGCCTGTTGAGAAAATCAACAGGCTGTTTTTTTATATTTGCTCTAATAAAGTTTATTGTATTTTCTGATATTAGTAATAGAGATATTGAGTCGGTATGGGAGGTTTGTTAATGAGCATTTCCTCAGTCAATCAGTCAACAGGTTATAAGCCTGACAAAAACGTAAGTGGCGAATCCTTGTCAGGTAGGGAACCTTTATGTATTTACAATCTGTAGAAGAAAAGTCACTTGCTTTTATAGTCTTACCTCCGTTCGATTTTTCCCTGACTATGAGTTTGAGCTGCCTGAACTGATAGAGCAGGAAATGGGCGTAAAGCGAACGACAGACATTAAAATATTGAATTTTATAAGTGTTAATGGAGATCTAGCGACAGCTACATAAAACCTTGCAGCTCCACTAATTATAAATTTAGCTAATAGAACAGGAATGCAGTTTATTATTTCCGATGAGAAGTACTCCATTCGGCCGCCTCTATTTGTTTGTAGAGGATAAGAATCGGGCAGCAGAGAAATCTCTGATCAGCAATACAGAGCTGAAAAAACAATTTGGTGAAATCAAAAAAAAAATAACAAGCTATAAACTCTGACTGAATTTAGCCGATATATATATTATGGCTGATAAAGGGCGGCCGACCTGGCTCAGCATACCACAAGGATGTGGATCATTGATTTCATTTCAGGGAGGAAATAACAATGCGTATTAATCACAACATTACTGCTTTGAACACTCACCGTAACATGGGTCTGAATACTGCTGCTGCAGGTAAAGGTATGGAGAAATTGTCTTCCGGTCTTCGCATTAACCGTGCGGCTGACGATGCTGCTGGCTTGGCAGTATCCGAGAAAATGCGCGGTCAAATCCGCGGTCTTGAGCAAGCTCAACGCAACGTTCAAGATGGTATCTCCTTTGTGCAAACAGCTGAGGGCGCAATGAATGAAGTTAGCTCCATGCTTACTCGTATGAAAGAGCTGAATGTACAGAAGCTGAACGAAACTTACCAAGCATCCGATAAAGCTAACATCGACCTTGAGCTTGATGAGCTGGGTGGTCAAATCGATAAAATCATGACGGATACGAAATTCAATAGCATTTCTCTGACTGCTGCTGATGTGAAGATTCAATCGGATGATAATGCTCAAGTAATCACTATCAAAAAAGTAGATACAACTGGCTTCTCCGCTTTGACTAAGGCAAGTACACTTGCTAACATTGAAACTGGTATTACAAACGTTGCAACACAACGTGCAACACTCGGTGCTACACAAAACCGTCTGGAGTACACATCCAACAACTTGGGTACAACAGTAGAAAACCTGACTGCATCCGAATCCCGTATTCGCGATACAGATATGGCGAAAGAAATGGTCGATCTTACGAAGAACAACATTCTTCTTCAAGCTTCACAAGCAATGCTTGCTCAAGCGAACTCGCAGCCGCAAGGCGTTCTTTCCCTGCTTCGTTAATTTTCGGAATAACCGACAGCCTGTTGAGAAAATCAACAGGCTGTTTTTTTATATTTGCTCTAATAAAATTTATTGTTTTTTCCGATATTAGTAATAGAGATATTGAGTCGGTATGGGAGGTTTGTTAATGAACATTTCCTCAGTCAATCAGTCAACAGGTTATAAGTCTGACAAAAACGTAAATAGCGAATCCTTGTCAGGTAGGGAGAGTGTAGTTTCTCAGATTAAGACAGTTGATGCCTTGCAGCAGGCAGAGTTGCAAGGCGAGAAAGTTACTATTGGAGATATGCAGGTGGTGAGGACCATTGATCGTGTTCTCAAAGCGATTCAGGGCCCAGATACGACATTCGAGATGTCGGTACATGAACAAACCAAAGCAATTGTCATTAAAGTGTTAAACAAGGAGACAGGGGAGCTGATTCGGGAGATTCCACCCGAGAAAACGCTTGATCTGGTAGCGAAATTCATGGAAATAAATGGAATTCTAATTGATAAAAGAGTTTAAGAGGAGGAAGAGAAGATGAGAATAACAGGATTGGCATCAGGTATGCAAGTTGACGATATGGTCAAGGAAATGATGAAAGCCAAACGGACGTCGTATAATACGATGGTTCAGAAACGGTTATCAATAGAATATCAACGGGAAGCTTATAGGGAAATGAGCAGCAAGATTGTTGATTTTCGCAATAATAAGATACAATCATATAATATGTCAAACGCGATAACGGCTAAGACAACCGAGGTTACAGGCAATGCTTCCGCTCTAACAGTAAATGCGACTAATTCATCATCTGCAGGATCATTAAATGTAAGTGTCAACCAAGTGTCATCTGCTGCCGGAACTGTCTTTACCTATAATCCAGATGCAGATACAAATACGGTTAACAGCACTGCAGGCATGAAGCTTACGGATCTTGGATTCACTCCAGTGGGCAGTGATATTATTGTTAAAGTCAATGATCAGGAAATAACATTAGATGCAGCAACAGCTACTCTAAGTGAATTAGCTTCGGCAATTAATGCTAACAAGAATGCCAAAGCATCTGCCTATTATAATGAAACGACGGGGCAGATATCCATTATGAATAGCCAGACAGGCTCAACTGCTGTTAAATTAGAAGGGTTCGACACATTAACTGGTTTTGATCAGAAGGCTATTGTAGGCAAGGATGCAGTGATCTCGCTTAATGGAGTAGAATATACCCAAAGCAGCAACCGATTTGCAATTAACGGCTTCGATTTTACGATCAAGTCAGAATCTGGTGCGAATGGTGTGACGACCTTAACTTCTGTATCGGACACGAACAAGATTATAGATTCAATTAAATCATTCGTTAATGACTATAATAATTTGATAGGGTCAATTAACTCCAAGATATCTGAGGAGAAATACAGATCCTACCTTCCATTGACTGACGAGCTGAAAGAAAGCATGCAAGATAGCGAGATAAAGTTATGGGAAGATAAAGCAAAAAGCGGCCTTATCCGTAATGATAGCATTCTGACCAAGCTGGTATCAGATCTTCGTATTGCTGCAACATCACTCGTGGGAGGCTATGATACTGGTCAAGTTGATGGCGGTGGTAAAGCAATATTTCAATCAATTGGTATTTCGACGGCTTCTTATACGGAGAAAGGCAAACTGGTTCTGAACGAGGAGACACTTCGAACTGCACTGGAGAAGGATCCTGATAAAGTCATCGAAATGTTTACGAAGCGTGGAACAGATGTATCGCCTAGTAGTACGCAATCCGGAGTGTTTGCAAAAATGTCTGCTTCTGCAGGAGATTCTTTGCAAAGTCTGTCCTCCAAGGCAGGTACATCCCTTACTAGTACGGAATCGAGTGGGACATTTTTAGAAAGCTCTATCATAAGTGGTCAGCTACGTCTGATGAAGGAACGTGAAAGCAGCATGCTTACTCGTTTAAATAAAACAGAAACCCAATATTATAAGCAATTTACCGCTATGGAGACGGCAATCAATAAATTTAATTCCCAAGCCTCCAGCTTGTCCAGCTTCTCAGGTTAAAAGGAGTGAACTGCAGTGATTAATTCACCATATCAAATATACAAACAGTCATCTGTTCAAACCGCTGCGCCTGAGCAACTCATTATTATGCTGTATGATGGAGCCATTAGATTTATTAAGGGCGGTATTGAGGGTATTCGTACTAGGAACTATGAACAAGCTAATTTGAGTCTGCAGAAATGCCAATCTATTATTAATGAACTCATTGCGGCGCTTAATTTTGATATTCCACTTTCAAAAGAATTGTATCGTATCTATGAATACATGCTGCATTTGACGATTCAAGCTAATATTAAGAAGGATACAGTCCCAGCTGAAGAGGCATTGAATTACTTGGAGGAGCTTCGTGTAACATGGAAAGAAGCGATTAAAGGAACGACTTCAACCATTCAACTCCAACAGAGTGCTGAATAATATGGAAATTCAGAAGTTATATGATATGACACAAGCCATGGCAGTAGAACTAACAGAAAACACAGAAGAACATTTTTATACTTTAGTTGATCTTCGAGAAGAGGTTATTAAGAATCTCCAAGCAAAGCCTGAGATATCGGACTCGGATAAGCAACTGCTCTCCAAAATATTAGAGTATGATCAGGTTATTGTGGAGAGAATGAATACTATCAGAAGTGATGCCTCCTTAGCATTAGGTAAAATTCAATCGTTCCGTCTACAAAAAAATGCATACGATATGGGATATTCCACTGAAAGCTATTTTTTTGATCAGAAAAAATAATGCTGGCTGATAGAAGTCGCTTGGGATTTATATCCAAGCGACTTCTATCATTTTTTATAGGATGAATGCCGATATAACAGGAAGAAACGTAAATGGACCAAGAGTTATTACGAGGAGGATACATATGACCGAAGACTATGCGCTGATTCCTAAGTATATGGAACATTTTCAATGTATTGGGGCAGAATGCGAGGATACCTGTTGTGCTTTATGGCATATTTCAATTGATAAACGTAGTTATAATAAATATATGAATGTGAAGGATCGCGCATGGCGGGAACGATTTAAAGGAAACGTTACTAAAATTGAGACGAATGCTCATGATGCCCATTATGCATCTATGAAATTGGATGAACAAACAGGCGGCTGCACCATGCTTGATAACGGTTTATGCTCGATTCAAGCTAATTTGGGGGAGGATTATCTCAGTCCGACTTGTGCTACCTATCCTAGAAAGATTAATGAGGTTAGCGGTGTGCAAGAGATATCAGCTACTCCTTCCTGCCCCGAGATTGCCAGAATCATGTTGCTTGAGCCAAATGGAATCGAATTTGTTCAAGGGAAGTCACTTAGAAAGCCTAATATTTACGTGAATCGTAAGGTAAGCGCTAATACTGGGGAATTTTCTTCGTTTTTATGGGATATTCGTATAGCCGCAATTGAAATTTTGCAAAATCGGGAATTTGAATTACCACATCGCTTGTTGCTTCTTGGGTGGCTTTGCGATCAAATTTATGAAGCTACAAAAAACGGTGATTTTTCAGTAGTTACAGACGAAATAGACAAGTTTAAATATCAAATGGAAACGAATGCCGAACTTAGAGATTATAAGGTTTTCCCATCCAATACTAAATTTCAGTTGACGTTTCTTAATAAACTGATTATGAATCGTGCTGAAAAAAAGATTTGGAATATAAGATACAGGGAATGCCTGGACGATTATATAAATGGTCTTAAAGATGAGAATGAGGATCCAGAAAATATTATGAAACACTACATACAAGCATATACGGAGTATTATTTGCCCTATATAAAAGATCATGAATATATTTTGGAAAACTATTTGGTTAATACCGTATATCATACGCTGTTTCCCGTCTCGGGAAAATTGAATATATTTGAGCAATTCATGATGTTGGCCGTTAATTTCTCATTAATAAAGATGCATCTGATAGGCATAGCAAAATATCATGAGGGTTTAACCGATGAAATAGTAGTTAAATTAATTCAGTCCTTCTCGAAAAATTATGAGCACAATAATCAATTCGTTAAAGATGTGTGTGAAGAGTTGAAAAAGGAAAACTATTACACGATCGGTCATTTGTCTCTATTAATTAAAAATGAGTAACTATATAAATTGAAAGATTGTAACTCCTTGATATCAGTTAATAGAATATTAAACCAAGAAAAATCTCCTGTGGTCTAGGAGATTTTTCTTGGTTTTGACCTGTAAAAACAAAAAACTGAACGGTTCTGTGCTATGAGTAAGGACTATAATATCATGAATACTAAAGAAACCAATAAGAACTACTCCCATCTTAACGGCATTTACGGAGAATTAGGATTAATGAGTGGTTTGGACGTCTGTTCTGTTGTTATCACTGCAAGAAGTTTTCCAAATGCTATAGGCGACGGAGAAATTGCTGGCATCAATCTAGCTTTATTCATTCAAGACTGGCAACTGACCAAGTTGATCAAGAGATAGATTGACATATTCACATCCCGTTTGATAAGAACCAAGCTTAACGTGATTTTCTCATGCTAAAGGCAGTTGTTATACTGATGGCGTTATTACTAGCAATAATTCCTGTGGCTAGTGTTTATGCTTCGTCAGGAGGTTTGTTGGCTGGGAAACGTTTTACGGATGATAGTACAGGAGAACTTGCAAATGCGAATATTTCTGATGGATACAGGTCTTCGTGGGCAGCAATTGGTGCTGGGCAGACAGTATCCTATAAATTTTTAATAAAGCTCATCTAACCTCATTTATGTTAAGTATGAATTATGGTTATAAAATAAAATTGTACAACGCTTCCAATGAAGTCGTTTATACTTATGAACTTGTTAAAATGGTTGACCAGTATGTGATTAGTGGCCCTTGGAACGGTGTGAAAGAAATTGTTTTACGTAACATAAAAACAAGCACGAACATATTATATGATTTTGACGCTTTTGGTACAGAAACAATAGCACCTAATCCAGATCCAGACTCTGATTCAGATAGAGCAATTCTTACAATTACCATGACTAACGATTTTGAAAGGGAATATGATCTTTCAATGATTCAAATTAATGCCTTTCTAGATGCTAGAGCGGCAGGTATTGGTCCAGCGAAGTATCAATTTTCTAAAAAATGTTCTGATAAGGATCTTTAATAAATACCCATTCCGAGATACTGTATGCAAGATTCAGCAAGAATGTATTCGCTTACAATAAATTGTTTGACAATTCTAATAACGCGGTGTTATAGTCAAATTGTGGGCCACATGAGTAAGGTGTTTCACAGTATTTGAAGATGAAGGGACTGTTTATGCATGCAAGGTAAAGTTAAATGGTTTAACGCGGAGAAGGGTTATGGATTTATCGAAACTGATCAAGGCGGCGACGTATTCGTTCACTTCTCGGCTATTCAAACAGAAGGCTTCAAAACTCTTGACGAAGGCCAAGCGGTTGAATTTGACATCGTAGAAGGCGCACGCGGTCCACAAGCTGCTAACGTCACTAAACTGTAATCATCAGGCTGCATTAGCCAGTCTATAGGATTCATTTATATGTAACTTTAAGCTCCGGGCAACCGGGGCTTTTATTTTTTTGCAGAAAGTGTCCCTGAATCTGCACGAGATACCCGAATAAGCCCTTCGTTCAAACCTTCGACATAAATTATTAGAAAATTCTAAATAAATAGAAAATAGTTTTACTATACCTCCCCTACTATGTTATAATAAGAACATGTAAAGGAGGCATGCCCCATGGAATACATCATTCGAGGTCAACATTTACAAGTGACAGATGCACTCAAGGATTATGTCGAGAAGAAGCTCGGCCGCTTAGAGAAGTATTTTGAAGCCCCTACCTCCGAAACAACCGTAACCTTATCGGTAACGAAAGGCATACACGCTGTCGAGGTCACGATTCCGATTGCCCGCAACTTTTTGAGAGCGGAGGAGAAAAGTGCCGACATGTACGCCTCTATTGATACAGTTGTGGATAAGCTGGAAAGACAAATTCGCAAACACAAAACGAAAGTCAACCGTAGATTCCGCCATGATAGCGGTGTGAAATCGCTGTTCAGGGAAGAAGGCTCCGCCGTAGGCGTTCTCGAGCATGAGGAAGAGGATTTCGAAGTCGTAAGGACGAAGAAGTTTCTGCTCAAGCCGATGGATGTGGAGGAGGCCATTTTGCAAATGAATATGGTCGGCCATAACTTTTTCGTATTCGCCAATAGCTTAAATGAAGAGGTGAACGTCGTATACAAACGCGATGATGGAACATATGGATTAATTGAACAAGGCTAATAGAAGGCCAGTCGTACTTATAAATCTATTGCAAATTCAAGCCTTTCCTCCTGCGGGAGGGAGGGCTTTTTCATTTTTTTGAAATATAGGAAAGGATATGATTTTCCCACCCTTTCTCTATATTTCTCGGAATGAAACGCGCTGCCCCGTCAAAGGACGGCGACAGCCGTTTCACCTTGAAATATAAGATCTTATAAGTTTTACACTTATAAAGGGGCTTTTATTCCACCCTCGAAACAGCAGCTTAGCCGCCAGAGGACGGCTTCAGCCGTTTACGCTTGACATGGTGCATTTAACCATAGGGGAGAGAGCCGCTTTTAATAGGAAGTCGTTTTGATTTCGCCCTCTGCGCGATGTATAATGAACTCAGTTGAATACGTAGGCGATACGCCTTTTTTCCTTTTGGTAAAAATGGTTATATTCTTACCTGAAAATATTGGTGATGCGTTGCGGTGCATCCTGCAAACTGTTACAATTTAAGGCAAACAAGCGTAAGGTGAAAGGGGAAGCCCCATGCTCGGATTAGTGAAAAAAATATTTGGTGATGCGAACGAGCGCGAGGTTAAGCGCCTCACGCGTAAAGTAGAAGAAATCAATGCACTGGAGTCCACCATCTCGGCTTTGTCCGATGAGGAGCTCGCAGCTAAAACTGTACAATTCAGAGCTCGCCTTGCTAAAGGGGAGACGATTGATCAAATATTGCCAGAAGCTTTCGCAGTTACTCGTGAAGCTTCGAAGCGTACGCTCGGCATGCGTCACTTTGATGTGCAGCTGATGGGCGGTATCGTTCTTCATGAGGGCAAAATCGCTGAGATGAGAACCGGTGAAGGTAAAACGCTCGTAGCGACACTGCCTGTGTATTTGAACGCGCTGCTCGAGAAAGGCGTGCACGTCGTAACGGTCAATGATTATTTGGCTTCTCGTGACAGCCAGCTGATGGCTCAGCTTTACAATTTCCTCGGCATGACGGTCGGCTGCAACCTGAACGGCTTGTCGCATGAGGAGAAGCAAAGCGCCTATGCTTGCGATATTACGTACGGTACGAACAATGAGTTTGGCTTCGATTATTTGCGCGACAACATGGTTCTTTACAAAGAACAAATGGTTCAGCGCCCGCTTTATTTCTCAATCATTGATGAAGTTGACTCCATCCTTGTCGATGAGGCGCGTACACCGCTTATTATTTCGGGACAAGCTGCCAAGTCGACTGAGCTTTATTATTCGGCAGACCGCTTCTTGAGCCGTTTGAAGGCGGAAGAGGATTACACGATTGATGTGAAGCTGCGCAATGTCATGCTGACGGAAGAAGGCGTGGAGAAGGCGGAGAAGGCGTTCCACATTGAAAATCTTTTTGACCATGAAAATGTGACGCTCAATCACCATATCCAACAGGCGCTTAAGGCTAATGTCATTATGAAGCGCGATGTCGATTATGTCGTTCAAGATGACGAAGTCCTCATCGTTGATGAATTCACTGGACGTCTAATGTCTGGTCGCCGTTACAGTGATGGCTTGCATCAAGCGATTGAAGCGAAGGAGCAGCTCAAAGTACAAAATGAGAGCATGACCTTGGCTACGATTACGTTCCAGAACTATTTCCGGATGTATCGCAAGCTTGCGGGCATGACGGGTACGGCGAAGACGGAGGAAGAAGAATTTAAGCGGATTTACGGCTTGGACGTTATTCAAGTTCCAACGAACCGCTCCATGATTCGTAAAGACCTTCAAGATGTCGTTTATAAATCGGAAAAAGGCAAATTCAATGCCGTTGTGGAAGAGATCGTAGCTCGCCACGCGAACAAACAGCCTGTACTAGTCGGTACGATTTCCATTGAAAATTCCGAGCGTCTGGCAGAAATGCTTAAACGCCGCGGTATTGCACATAAAGTACTGAATGCGAAGTTCCATGCGGAAGAGGCTGAAATTATTTCGCGTGCCGGTCAAGAGGGCTCCGTTACTATTGCTACTAACATGGCGGGACGCGGTACCGATATTATGCTCGGTGAAGGGGTAGCTGAATTTGGCGGCCTTCATATTATTGGTACGGAGCGCCATGAGAGCCGCCGGATCGATAACCAGCTGCGTGGTCGTGCCGGACGTCAAGGCGATCCGGGCTCGTCCCAGTTTTATTTGTCGCTGGAAGATGAACTGATGCGCCGTTTTGGCTCGGATAATATTATGGCCATGATGGATCGTCTCGGTCTGGAAGAGGATCAACCGATCGAGAGCCGGATGATTACCCGTGCAGTAGAATCGGCTCAGAAGCGTGTAGAAGGAAACAACTTCGATCTGCGTAAAGTCGTTCTTCAATATGATGATGTCATGAACCAGCAGCGTGAAGTGATTTACAAGCAGCGTCTGGACGTGCTCACTTCCGATAACATTCGTGAAATCGTCATGGAAATGATTAAAGCGGTCATTGATCGCACGGTTAAAGCTCACTGTACGGAGGATATTCCAGAAGAGTGGGATTTGGAAACCATTATCGACTTCGTAGATGCGAACCTTCTGAATGAAGGCACCGTGACGAGAGACGATATTTGGGGCAAGGAAATTGAGGAAATTACCGAATTTATTTATGACAAAGTCGTTGCTTATTATGACGAGCGTGAAGCAGAGCTTGGTGAAACGACGATGCGTGAATTCGAGAAGGTCGTTTCACTTCGCGCGGTTGACAGCAAATGGATGGATCACATCGATGCAATGGATCAGCTGCGCCAAGGTATCCACCTTCGGGCATACGGCGGCACGGATCCGCTGCGCGAGTACCAATTTGAGGGCTTTGAGATGTTCAAGGCGATGATTGACACGATCCAAGAAGAAGTTGCCAAATACATTATGAAGTCGCGCGTAGAAAGCAACCTGGAGCGCCAAGAGGTAGCTCAAGGCCAGACAACGACGAACAGCCCAGGCGAAAGCCAGGAAAAGCGTCCGGCGAAGCGTTTGGACCGGGTCGGCCGCAATGATGATTGCCCATGCGGCAGCGGCAAGAAATACAAGCAGTGCCACGGTAAATAAGGTGCTGTGATCGGATAGGCAAGGCTTAACGCGCCAGTGTGCGGAGCAATGCGGCAAAAGCTGCAGCGCTTCGCAGCAGGCGCGTTTATGCCATCAGGCAGTAGCAGAGCAGCAGAGCAAGAAAAAGCTGGGCAACCAGACAAGATGAGAAATTTGAGGTGAAACGTACGCTATGATAGAACCAACGGTGAAACAAGATTTGCGGGAAATAGCGAAGCGGCTCCAAGATCTCAGGGGGTCTCTTTGACTTAGATCTAAAAAATGAATTAATCGCCAACTATGAGGAAAAGATGACGGCGCCTGATTTTTGGGATGACAATGACAAGGCGCAAAACGTTATTTCCGAAATGAATGCGGTCAAATCGGTCGTCGATCAATATTTGCGTTTGAACGGCGAGATGGAAGATTTGCAAACGATGCTGGAGCTGGCAGAGGAAGAGCAGGACGAGACGCTTGAGCCTGAGCTGCTGGAAGGAACAGCCCAGCTGCTGCGCAAGCTGAATGATTTTGAGCTGACGCTGCTCCTCAACCAGCCTTATGATAAGCTTAACGCAATCGTTGAGCTGCATCCTGGCGCAGGCGGCACCGAGTCGCAGGACTGGGGCCAAATGCTGTACCGGATGTATACGCGCTGGGCAGAGAAAAGTGGTTTCAAGGTCGAGCTGCTGGATTATCTTCCAGGCGATGAGGCAGGCATCAAGAGCGTTACGATTTTGGTCAAAGGCTACAACGCCTACGGCTATCTTAAAGCGGAGAAGGGCGTACACCGCCTCGTTCGCATTTCGCCGTTTGATGCGTCAGGCCGTCGTCATACGTCCTTCGCATCTTGCGATGTAGTTCCGGAAATAACCGATGACATCGATATTGAAATCCGCAGTGAGGATTTGAAGGTTGATACATACCGCGCCAGTGGAGCGGGCGGACAGCACGTCAACAAGACGGAATCGGCGATTCGTATTACGCATATTCCTTCGGGTATCGTCGTTGCCTGCCAGCAGGAGCGTTCGCAAATCCAGAACCGTGAGCGGGCGATGAATATGCTGCGCTCCAAGCTTTATGAGCGGAAAATTGAAGAGCAGCGGCAGCATCTCGCGGAAATTCGCGGTGAGCAATCGGAAATTGCCTGGGGCAGCCAAATCCGCTCCTATGTTTTTCATCCGTACAGCATGGTCAAGGATCATCGCACCTCGGTGGAGACAGGCAATGTAGGCGCCGTTATGGATGGCGACCTGAATGCCTTCATTAACGGATATTTGCGCCATCAAATTCGCCACGACTAAACGGCAGGCTGTTATAGCGCTCCTAGCAGTTAGCTACCGCATCTGGCAAATGCGGTTATAGGTAATAGGATATGGATGAATACGCATGGATCAAGCCATATTGACGTAAGCTAAGAAGAGTTCCGACTCGAACAAGGGTGGAACTCTTCTTTTTTATGAGCGCTTATAGGTATGACTTTATGAATTTGGGTGGGATTCGAGATGAGCAAAGAGACGAATGATACACGAAACGGCAAGCTGCATGCGGCCAATTCGAAGGTAATAAACAAACGGAAGAAAAAACCGCTCAGCCCTGGTAAACAGCTCATTTGGAGCATGCTTCTGGTGCTGCTGGGCTCTTTTATAATGGCGGCAAGCTTTAATTTATTTCTGGTGCCTAATGAGATTGCCTCAGGCGGTGTTTCCGGCATTTCGATTTTGGTCCAGCGTTTTGCTGACATTTCGCCAGCATATACGCAGTGGGCTGTTAATATTCCTTTGTTTTTTGTAGGGCTGTGGCTGCTGGGCAAACGCTATGCGCTTAAAGTGGCGCTTGGCTCCGTCGTGCTGCCGTTATTCGTCCTGCTTACTTCCCATTGGGATACACCGACACATAATCCCTTGCTTGCTGCTATTTATGGCGGGATCGGCGTTGGGCTCGGGCTTGGCATCGTCTTTCGCGGAGGCGGCTCAACGGGAGGGCTTGGTTTGGCTGCGCAAATTTTGCATCGTTACACGGGATTGTCGCTGGGGCTCTCCGTCGCTATTTTTGACGGGTGTGTCATCATTGCGGCGGGCCTGCTTATTTCGCCGGAAGTGGCGTTGTATGCTTTAGTCGGGCTGTTTGTAACGAGTAAAACAATTGATATTATTCAAAGCGGGCTGCCGGTGTCGAAGGTTGCTTTTATTATTAGCAGCGAGCCGGAAAAATTGTCAGAGACGATTCTTTATGATCTCGACCGCGGTTTGACGAGGCTTGATGGACATGGCGGCTACAGTGGGGAGGGGCGGACCGTACTTATGGTCGTCGTGGGGCAAATGGAAGTAGCGAAGCTCAAGCAGCTCGTTCGTACAGTTGACCCAGCTGCTTTCGTCATCATTAGCAATACATCAGAGGTAGTAGGGGAAGGTTTTAAGCTGGAATAGGAATAGCGACATTGATCCCAAACAACGGGTTGTACGAGCGTGCTAGGCACAAAAATACATCCATTCGCTCATTGTATTAATATGAAATGACATGTATAATAATACGGAAAAACAGTGTGTTTTAATCGACTGCCGAATCATGTACAATATACTTTTAGATAGTCTCATAGGGAGAGATGATGGATATGAGCGATAAACTGAAAATAGCTATTATCGGTTCAACTGGCTACGGCGGCGTTGAGCTTATTCGATTGTTAGCCTCACATCCTCTTGCTGAGGTGACCTCGGTTATTTCATCATCCAGCGCGGGGACGCCGATTACAGAAGGATACCCACACTTAACGGGCATTCGCGAAGAATTGCTAGATGATGTAGAGCCACAAGCGATCCGCAGCAAGGCGGATGTTGTATTTTTGGCAACACCAGCGGCTGTCGCATCTAGGCTGGCACCTGATTTGCTTGCTGTAGGTCTTAAAGTGATAGATTTATCCGGCGACTACCGCCTGCAAGATAGAGCTTTATATGAAAAATGGTACAAAAAGCCCGCCGCGGACGAGGAGTATTTGAAGCAAGCGGTGTACGGATTGGCTGAAGTGTACGGCGACCGTGTACAGGGTGCTAATCTCATTTCCAACCCGGGCTGTTACGTTACGGCGGCGCTTCTCGGCCTTGTTCCAGCTGTGCAAGCTGGCTTTATCGATCCGGACAGCATCATAATTGATGCGAAATCCGGCGTTTCTGGAGCGGGACGCGGCGCGAGCCTTGGCACTCACTATTCCGAGCTGAACGAGAGCTTGAAAGCGTACAAGCTGAATCAGCATCAGCATACGCCGGAAATCGAAATGGTGCTTTCCGATGTTGCAGGCCGCTCGGTTGTGATTACGTTCTCGACGCATCTCGTGCCGATGACGCGCGGCATTATGACGACGATGTATGCAACGGTGAAAGACGGCAGAAGCGCGGATGATTTTATGGACCTGTATCGCAGCTATTACGAGAACCGTCCATTTGTGCGCATTCGTCCTGAAGGACAATTGCCTGCCACGAAGGAAGTATGGGGCTCGAATTATTGCGATATCGGCTTTGCGTTCGATAGCCGTACGGGCAGAGTGACGATTGTTTCGGTCATTGATAATTTGGTCAAAGGCGCAGCGGGACAAGCGATTCAGAACATGAACCTTATGATGGGCTGGGATGAGACGCTTGGTTTGCAGTTTGTTCCTGTTTATCCATAAGAAGCAGCATAACCTAATTTAGAATGAAGCGAAGGAGAACGATGTAATTATGGGACAGGGACACACTGCACCCCTTTATAAGGTTGTGGCGGAAGGCTCGATTACAACACCGAAGGGCTTTACAGCGGGCGGCATACACTGCGGCCTCAAAAAAACGACGCGCAATGACCTCGGCGCAATCGTATGCGAGGTTCCGGCGGCAGCGGCGGGCGTTTACACGACAAATGTTTTTCAGGCGGCACCGCTTAAGGTGACGCGCGAGAGCATTGGCGAAGGCGGCCGCCTGCGTGCTGTGCTGGTCAATAGCGGCAACGCCAATGCATGCACTGGCGAGCAGGGCGAGGCGGATGCCTATGAAATGCGCAATAAATTCGCTGAGCGTGTTGGCATTGCAGCAGATGAAGTGGCGGTAGCTTCTACCGGCGTCATTGGCGAGCTGCTCAAGATGGACAAAGTGCGCAGCGGCATCAGCGAGCTGCCAGCTAAGCTGGGTTCGGACAAGCAAGCGGCAGAAAGCTTCTGCCAAGCGATTTTGACGACCGATTTGGTGCAAAAAATGGTCTGTGTATCTGTTGAAATTGACGGACAGCTCATTCATATCGCTGGAGCGGCGAAAGGCTCCGGCATGATTCACCCGAATATGGCAACGATGCTTGGTTTCGTTACGACGGATGCGGCAATTGGCAGCGAGGCGCTGCAGCAGCTGCTGCGTGAAGCGACGAACCATACTTTTAATATGATTACGGTAGATGGCGACACAAGCACGAACGATATGCTCGTTGCGATGGCGAGCGGACTAGCTGGCAACAGCGAGCTTAATGCGCAGCATGAAGGCTGGGCAGCTTTCGGCGCGGCGCTTCGCCATGTGTGCGAGGTGCTTGCGAAAGCGATCGCGCGTGACGGCGAAGGCGCAACGAAGCTTGTCGAGGTTCAAGTGCGTGGAGCGGTTAGCGATGCATCGGCGCAAGCGATTGCGAAGACGGTCATAGGTTCTTCCCTTGTGAAATCGGCAGTGTTTGGCGCAGATGCAAACTGGGGCCGGATTATTGCGGCAGTAGGCCGCGCTGGCGAGCCTGTCAACCCGGATACGGTCGACATTTCGCTGGGCAGCATTGTGACGCTGCAGCAGTCAAAGCCGGTCGCTTTTGACGAGGAGAAGGCGCTGGAGTATTTGAAGGGCGATACGGTCGTCATTCATGTGGATCTGCATATGGAAGCAGGCGCAGCAACGGCTTGGGGCTGTGACCTGACTTATGACTACGTGCGAATTAATGCGGCTTACCGTACATAACGGTGCATGAGGCGGCATTAAGCGATAAAGGAGCTCATAATAGCATGACGCAACGATTTGTAATGAAATGCGGCGGCAGCACACTTGCTGCGCTGCCTGAATCCTTCTTCGGCGAGCTGCGGGAGCTGCAGCAATCTGGCGTTAGCCCGGTTATTGTACACGGCGGCGGACCGGCGATCTCGGAGACGCTGGCAAAGCTCGGCATTGAGACGGAGTTTGTCGGCGGCTTGCGCAAGACGAGCGAAGCGGTGCTGGATGTCGTCGAAATGGTTTTGTCGGGACGCATCAACAAGGAAATTGTACGGAAAATGTCTTCCTGCGGCGCACAGGCGCTCGGCTTATCCGGTGTGGATGGCCAGCTGATTACCGCACGTCCTGTGGCGAACGCCGATGAGATCGGCTTTGTAGGCGATGTGACGGACATTAACGCTGCTGTTATAGAAGGCGTGATGGCAATGGGTTATATTCCTGTTATCGCGCCTGTAGGCATTGATGCACAGGGGCAGCGCTACAACATTAACGCGGATACCGCGGCTGGGGCTGTAGCTTCCCATCTGGGTGTCCATCAAATGATCGTAGTAACCGATGTGCCGGGCATTATGCGCACGGTTGATGGTGTGAAGCAGGTGCTGCCTGTGGTCACCGTTGCCGATATTGACGAGATGATCGCAAGCGGAGAAATATATGGCGGAATGATTCCGAAGGTTCGCGCAGCTGTACAATGTATTCAAGGACAGGTGCAGGAAGTCGTCATCGTCAGCGGCGAGGAGCCAGGCGTATTGACTAAGGCAGTGCGCGAGGGTGGAGTCGGTACGCGTATTGTCAAAGGGGTTTAAATCGCGAGAGCGGGAGGGAGGATATAAACGATGAGTGAGAAAACAACATCTGCGGCAGCGGCAAATTCGCTGCTGCCTACTTATGCGAGATACCCAATCGCGCTGGTGAAGGGCGAAGGAAGCTGGCTGTGGGATGATCAGGGCAAGCGTTACCTCGATTTCATGAGCGGCATCGCCGTTACGAATTTGGGACATGCGCCTCGCAAAATCAAAGAAGCTTTAGTGAAGCAGCTCGATGAGCTGTGGCATGTATCCAACCTGTTTCATATTCCGAATCAGGAGGAAGCTGCTAAGCTGTTGACGGACAACAGCAGCGGCGACGCTGTATTTTTCTGCAACTCGGGCGCAGAGGCGAATGAAGCGGCAATCAAGCTGGCGCGCAAATACCAGCAGAAGATTAAAGGCAATGGCCGTTACGAAATCATTACATTCGAAAATTCCTTCCATGGACGGACGCTGGCAACTTTGACAGCGACAGGCCAAGAGAAGGTTAAGGAAGGCTTTGCTCCGTTGCCGGAGGGCTTCCGCTACATTCCTTACAATGATATTGAAGCTTTGGAAGCGGCAATCAGCGACAAAACAGCGGCGGTCATGCTGGAGCTGGTTCAGGCAGAGGGCGGCATTTATCCAGCTGATCCGGCATTTGTGCATGCCCTGTGCAAGCTGTGCCGCAAGCACGGCATTTTGCTTATTGTCGATGAGATCCAGACAGGCATGGGCCGTACAGGCAAGCTGTTCGCTTACGAGCATTACGGCATTGAACCGGATATTTTCACGCTGGCCAAAGGGCTGGGCAGCGGCTTCCCGGTAGGGGCAGCTGTGTGCAGGGAAGAGCTTCGCGAAGCGTTTGGCCCAGGAAGCCACGGTTCGACCTTTGGCGGAACACCTATCGCAACAGCTGTTGTGAAGGCGACGCTGGAGACGATTGTCGGCGACCGTCTGTCTGAGCGTGCGGAGGAGAAGGGCGAATATTTGACGTCGCAACTGAAAGCGAAGCTTGAAGGCAATCCTTTCGTGAAAGACATTCGCGGCAAAGGGCTGCTCGTAGGTATCGAATGCGCGGCACCAATCGCTGGCTTGCTTACTGCAGCGCAGGATAAAGGGCTGCTCGTCATTTCGGCGGGGCCGAGTGTCATCCGTCTGCTGCCAAATCTGCTCGTGACGAACGAGGAGATTGATCAAGCGGTGGGCATTTTGGCAGAGCTGCTGGCAGGCGCAGGCGACAATAAATAACAGCTATCATTAATAAAATGCATAGATGGAAGTGGAGGAGATACGATTGCAAGAAGCAGTAAAAGAAGAAATGGCTGCGAGCCTGAAAGGCCGCGATTTTCTCATGCTGGTCGATTATGCGCCAGCGGAAATCCGTTACCTGATCGATCTCGCTATCGAGCTTAAGCAAAAGCTGAAAGCGGGCGAAACGCATCATTTGCTTAAAGGAAAAACACTCGGGATGATTTTTGAAAAATCCTCGACGCGTACGCGCGTATCGTTCGAGACAGGTATTTACCAGCTCGGCGGTCACGGATTGTTCCTCAGCGGCAATGATTTGCAAATCGGGCGCGGCGAGTCCATTTGGGATACGGCACAGACGCTTTCCCGCTATTTGGACGGCATTATGATTCGTACATTCGCTCATCGCAAAGTAGTGGAGCTGGCGCGCGGTGCAACGATTCCGGTTATTAACGGCTTGACCGACCTTTCACATCCTTGTCAGGCGCTGGCCGACTACCAGACTATTCTGGAGCATAAAGGCAAGCTGGAAGGGCTGAAAGTAGCTTACATCGGCGATGGCAACAACATGGTTCACTCCCTGCTGATGGGAGCGGCTAAGCTGGGCATCGACATGTCGGTAGCTACTCCGGAAGGCTACGAGCCGGATGCGGACATCGTGCAGCAAACGAAGGATCATGCAGCTGAGACGGGCTCGCGCATTCATGTATGCCGCGATCCGAGAGAAGCTATTGAAGGCGCTGACGTCGTTTATACGGATGTTTGGGCGAGCATGGGACAAGAAGCGGAGCAGAAGGAACGCGAGCTTGCTTTTGCCGCTTATCAAGTGAATGAAGCCTTGACTGCACATGCCAAGAAGGACTTTTTGTTCATGCACTGCCTGCCTGCACATCGCGGCGAGGAAGTGAGCGAGGGCGTCATTGACGGCGACCACTCGATCATTTTTGACCAGGCGGAGAATCGTCTTCATGCTCAAAAGGCCATCATGGCCGCCATTATGTAATAAAGCTTAACTCGGCGTTATTCGGCTTGCCACCCGCATAGCGGGATATTCGCCGAGATTATTCATATTGATTTTAAGGAGTGCGACAATAACAATGGCTAAGGAAAAAATCGTATTGGCATATTCGGGCGGTCTGGACACGTCCGTTATTCTCAAATGGCTGAAAGAAACGTATGATGCGGAAATTATCGCATTCACAGCAGACATCGGACAAAAGGATGAGCTGGACGGACTGGAAGCAAAAGCGCTTGCGACTGGCGCTTCGAAAGTTTATATCGACGATCTGCGCGATGAGTTCGCGTCTGATTTTATTTTCCCTATGTTCCAAGCTGGCGCTTTCTATGAAGGTCAATACCTGCTGGGAACCTCGATTGCCCGCCCGCTAATCGCGAAGCGTATGGTTGATATTGCCCGCGCTGAAGGTGCGACTATTATCGCTCACGGCGCGACTGGCAAAGGGAACGACCAAGTTCGTTTTGAGCTCGGCGTTGCTGCGCTTGCTCCTGATATTAAAGTGATTGCGCCTTGGCGTGAAGAGCAGTTCCGTGAAGAGTTCCCGGGACGCGCGGAAATGATCGCTTATGCGGAGAAGCACAACATTCCAGTTCAAGCTTCGGCAGCCAAGCCCTATTCCACTGACCGCAACCTGCTGCACATCAGCTTTGAGAGCGGAATGCTGGAAGATCCTTGGTTCGACCCTAGCTCCGATGAGAACAAAGATATGTTCGTGCTCAGCGTAGCGCCGGAAGATGCGCCGGATCAATCCGAATACGTGGAGCTGTCCTTTGAAGCGGGCAACTGTACGGCGATTAACGGCGAGTCGCTTACTCCGCTGCAAGTCATGGACAAGCTTAACGACTTGGGTGGCAAGCACGGTATTGGCCGCGTGGATATGGTCGAGAACCGTTTTGTCGGCATGAAGAGCCGTGGTGTGTATGAGACGCCAGGCGGCACGATCCTGTTCAGCGCCCACCGCAAAATGGAGTCGCTCACGATGGACCGTGAAGTCATGAATCTGCGTGATTCCCTCATTGCAAAATACAGCCAGCTTGTATATAACGGCTTCTGGTTTGCGCCTGAGCGTCTTGCGCTGCAAGCTCTTGTGCTGGAATCCCAGAAAAACGTGACTGGTACTGTGCGCCTGAAGCTGTACAAAGGCAATATCATTGGCGCTGGCGTACAAAGCCCTGTGAGCTTGTACAACCCAGAAATCGCTACGATGGAAGCTGATCCGACACAAGCCTATGATCAAGGCGATGCTACAGGCTTTATCCGCCTGAACGCGCTGCGTTTGAAAGTCGGAACGAAATACAGCGGTAAATAAAAATAAGTGTACGTCATTTATTAATAGATGCCGGAAGCAAAGGAGAGGCCGCTGCATGCAGCGGCCCCGCGCCTTTTCCGGGAGGGAGTGCGATAACGTGAGCAAGTTATGGGGCGGCAGATTTACGAAGAAGACCGATCAGCTGGTGGAGGAATATACAGCATCCATCCTGTTCGACAAGGAACTGGCGGAAGAAGATATTCAAGGCAGCTTGGCTCATGTAACGATGCTGGGCAAGCAGGGCATTTTGCCAGATAAAGATGTGGAGACGATTCAGGACGGCCTGCACCGCGTCTTGCAGCGCATTAAGCGCAATGATCTGGAGTTTTCGGTGTCCGACGAAGATATTCATATGAATATCGAGAAAACGCTCATTGACGACATTGGCTCGGTAGGCGGCAAGCTGCACACCGGACGCAGCCGTAATGACCAGGTTTCGACCGATATGCATCTCTATTTGCGCAAGCGTGTTGTTGAGTTTGTGGATTTGCTGCAAAAGCTGCAATCGTCGCTTGTAGAGCAGGCGAAAGCGAATACGGCTACAATCGTGCCGGGCTACACGCATTTGCAGCGTGCCCAGCCGATTTTGTTCGCCCATCATCTGATGGCTTACGTAGCGATGTTCGGACGCGACATTGAGCGCCTGCAAGACAGCTACAAACGCATCAATATGCTGCCGCTTGGCGCAGGCGCGCTTGCGGGAACGACGTTCCCAATCGACCGCCATTTTGTAGCGAGCCAGCTGAAATTTGATCGTGTTTATGAAAATAGTCTGGATGCGGTCAGCGACCGCGACTTTATTTTGGAATTTCTCTCCCATGCTTCGATCATTATGATGCATCTGTCGCGTCTGAGCGAAGAGCTCATCATGTGGTCCAGCACAGAGTTCAATTTCGTTGAGCTGGATGATGCATTCTGCACAGGCAGCAGCATTATGCCGCAGAAGAAAAATCCGGATGTGCCTGAACTAGTGCGCGGCAAAACAGGCCGTGTTTATGGCAACCTGGTTGGCCTGTTGACGGTTTTAAAATCGCTTCCGCTTGCGTACAACAAGGATATGCAGGAAGACAAGGAAGGCATGTTTGATACGGTTCGCACGCTGCAAGGCGCGCTGCAGCTGTTCGCGCCGATGATTGCGACGATGAAGGTCAACAAAGACCGGATGCGCCAAGCGGTCAATCAGGATTTCTCCAATGCGACGGATATTGCCGATTTCCTCGTGGGCAAAGGGCTGCCATTCCGCCAAGCGCATGAAGTTATTGGAAAAACGGTGCTTTATTGCATCGAGCAGGGCAAATACTTGCTAGATCTGAAGCTGGAGGAATTCAAGCAATTTTCCGAGCTGTTTGATGATCGCATTTATGCGGTGCTCCAGCCGGAGCAGGTTGTGGATGCCCGCAACGTCTATGGCGGCACAGCGACTGTACAGGTCGAAGCAGCTATCGGTCGTGCCGATGAGGACCTGCTGAAGGTAGCTGCATGGGTAACAGAATACGCTGAGCGCAGCCGTTAAGCTATGCTTAGGGTTTAAAATCAAAAATCTCCAAACCCGCCGTAAAGGTGGGTTTGGAGATTTTTTTGCTTTCTCGCGTGAGCTTGTGATCATGTAATCGCAAGTGTAGGTGCTTCTCCTTTAAGGGGCAAGTACAGGAGCGACGCGATGCTTCGTCCCTTGCTCGTATGAGTAAGCCAGCTTGATCAGTGTCGGCTCGCTGTATTCGCGGCCGAGGAATTCAATGCTCGCTCCGAGCCCTTCAGCTGTGTAGCCGGCAGGCACGGTAATGGCTGGGAACCCGGAGAACGGGCTGAGGCGATTGTTGCCGCCTGCATTTTGCGCTTCGCCAATCAATGCAGCTGTTTGCGTAGTGGATGGATAGACAATCGCATCCAGCTTATTGTCAGCCATCACCTTCAGCAGCGCGTCTTTTGTCGTTTTGGTACGGAACAGCACGATGTCCTTGTAATCCTCTGTATTCAGCGATTGCCGGGCATCACGTGTTTTGAGCGAAGCTTCCATCGATTTGTCGAATTGGCCGGAAGCGATAATTTCAGTAAGCGAGTGGTAAGGGGCTTTGGAGCCCAGCTCTGCCAAATATTCATTCAGCTGGAATTTGAATTCATAGCCGCTGAGGCTTGGGTAAGCCATAATTTCCTTCAGGTTCGGAATGGTAACATCGACAGTTACCGCACCTAGTTTAGCTAAGTCTTTAACAGCTGCTTGTACCACTTCAGTGGTCGGCTGCTCCGCTTCTGTAGTACCGAATAGCTCTGTCGCCACTCCGATGCGTGCGCCCTTTAAGCCTTTTGCGTCCAGATAGCTCGTGTAGCTGCTTGGAATGTGGCTAATGCTTCCTGCTGTCGCTACGTCGTCAGGGTCATAACCGACCGTTGCATCGAGTACGATGGCTGCATCCGTTACGGTGCGGGTCATAGGTCCGCCTACGTCCTGCGACAGGGCGAGCGGAATGATGCCGTCGCGGCTGGAGAGGCCGATTGTTGGGCGAATGCCGACCAGACTGTTATAGGTCGATGGGATGCGGATGGAGCCGCCTGTATCGGTGCCCATGCCGATGACGCCGAAGTTTGCTGCAATGGCAGCGCCTGTGCCGCCGCTGGAGCCGCCGGGGTAGTGGTCAAGCGCATAAGGGTTCAAGGTTTGGCCGCCTAAGGAGCTGCTCGTTGTAATGCCGAATGCAAACTCATGCAAGTTGGCTTTGGCTAAAATAATGGCGCCAGCTGCCTTAAGCTTGACAACCTGATCGGCATCCTCAGAAGGAATGGAATCCTTTAGGCACAGACAGCCTGCCGTCGTAGGCATATCATTCGTGTCATAGTTGTCCTTCACGATGACGGGAATGCCGTGCAGCGGGCCGCGAATGCCAGAGGCTGCGCGTTCTTTATCCAGCTCCTCGGCCATTTCGAGCGCCTTTGGATTGATCGTCAAAATCGCGTTCAGCTTAATGCCTTGGTCATCGTATTTCTCGATGCGATCCAAATATTGCTGAACCAGCTCTTTGTAGGTGAGCTTGCCTTGGCCGACAGCCTGCTGAATGCTGGCAATCGTCGCTTCCGGCAGCAGGAATGGCATGCTGTAATTATAAATGCGATAGGCAAGTGCATAGGCGCCCGCATAAGTCAGCGATTGGTTTGGTGCAAAATGGGATTGGTTCACGCCAAGCATCAGCTTCGCTTCCATAACTGCTCCTACTGATGAAGCATAGGATGCTTTATCCGGCACATCTTTATATGGCTCGGCAGCTGGGGACAAATGCAGTCCCTTTGCAATCATAACTGCAGCATCCTTGCGAGTGATGGTCGCCCCTTTCGCCGCAGCTGTAAACGTAGCGTCTCCGCCTGCGAGCTTTGCGCTTTGATCAAACAGTTTTTTCAGCTCCGCAGCTGGGATGAGCTTATCAGGGGAAATGCTGGCATCCCCCAGCTTAAGCTCTATCGCTTTCGTAGCTTCTCCTTGATAGACAGCTGCTGCCGCAGCAGCGGTAGAGGCTGTTAGAGGCCCTGTGAGCAGCAATGCGCCGGCAAGCAAAGCAGCACTGTGTTTTTTCCATGATGAAAGAAGATTTGGCATCTTTAAACTCCCTCTCTAATATGTAATGTAACCTAACATTAATAAAAGAGTATAGTAGGGGGCGTAGAGAGCGCAAGTCTTGAAAACCATCCAAGTAAGCGATTGAATAAGTATATTTCTAACTATATCGACGATTTAATCTCGTTATCTCATTATGTTAATAATAATGACATTATTTATAACTAAGAACCTATTCGCGTTATGTCTATGTTACATTTTCCGGGCATGAAATGAACACTAGCTAATGCCGTCTTCAAGCAGCGGCCCTGTCGGTGTGCCCGATCCATTTGGTGTACTCGGTGCGTTTGGAGCCGGATCGAGTTGTGGTGCTGGTGCTTGATCGGTGCCCCCTGCTTTCCCCGTGCCAATATGAATGACAGTAGGCTGGGCACGGTAAGTGTCGCGCGAAATGCGTTCCTTAATTGGAGGTTTGCCATTTTCCAGCGTCACTCTGAATGTGTCGACGACATAGCCGTTTCGTCCTGGAGCAATCACCTTGCGTGTGCCAGCTGGCAGCGCAGGGTCTTGAAGCTGCTGCACCTCTGGAGACAAAGTGCCGACGGTAACCGATTCAATGCGGTATTGGACATCCTCGGACATTTTTCCGAACAGTTTGATTGTCAGCTTGCGGCCCGCAGATGTTGCGCGAATGACGATGTACTTGTCCGTTGAATTGCGAAATCGAAAGTTTATGGCGCCGTCGGCATAGGTAGCGTCTTGTCCAACGGGCAAATAAGAGACGGGCAGCGAGTGGTTGCGTCTTTCGACAATTTCAAGGCCTGCGCGCAGTGCGGCGTTGTAAAGTGTGCTGGACACTTGGCAGATGCCGCCGCCGATACCGGGAACAAGCTTGCCGTTCAAGATGACGGGAGCTTCCCGAAAGCCGTATTTTTCCTCAACCCTGCGAATGACTTTGCTGTAATCAAAAATTTCGCCCGGAGCCAGCAGCCAGTTGTCGAGAGCCGCCGCCGTTGAGGCGACATTATAGGCGCGGCCCTCGGCGCTTGCAGCAAAGTCGGTCGTGAATGACATCAGTTTGCGCTCAACCCCTTGCGCCTTAAGCTGCTCGAGCGTGACGGAAGGAGACAGGGTAAGGATAGGAAGCTCAGTGTTATATGCCGCTTGCTCCGCAGGGGATTTAGCATCGGCGGCGAGCCAAAGCCAGCTCTTCACGTCAGCGGATAGTCGGCTCATTTCAATACGGTATGCTTCTGCTTCCGGCTCATAAAAAATTTCATCCTGGTCCGTAATAATACGAGCAGCGTCCTTGGGCTCATTTTGCTCCAGCCAGCCCCACTGCTGGCGAATAAGCTTTTCGAACAAAGCTTGATCAAACGTCTGCGCAAGCTCAAAGTTTCGCGGAAAATGATAGCGGTATTTCACTGCTTCCCATAACTCTCCTTTGCCAAGCTGCTGCAAAGCCCTGCGCACCTCGGAGGTATCGGCCTTGTAGCCAAACGCTTCGGCCTTCCACGTGCGCCTGTCCGAGCCGGCATTGCCGGTAGCGACCGTCAGTTCACGCGCTCCAAGCGCCTGCTCATAGTCATTCAGCAGTTTAATCGCTTCTGGAATAGGCAGCCCGCCAATATTCAGCCCTCCCGCCGTTACGCCTGCCGGCACGGTGCGCTGCTCGGCATAATAGGTGAGTCCACCCCAGCTGACGGACGCTGCAAGCAGCAGGGCAAATACAAAAATGCTAATGAGATGCAATTTCTTCAATGGGACAATCCCCCTTCCTTCGGGTCAAGCAAAAACGACTTCGTCGTCCTTCTGGGACGAGCGAAGAGCTTTGCCCTAGAATTCTAAGCGGATAAAAGGATGAAACTTTTAAATTCTTAGAATTCAAGGTGAAACGGCTTTCGCCGTCCTTTGGCGGCGCAGCTCGTTTCACTCCGAGAAATATAAGCCCATTTATAAGTGCGTAACTTATAAATTCTTATATTTCAAAAGTGACTCTGTTATGTATATGCAAGCAGCTAGAATGAATATGAGAATTGTGAAAAATGAGGAAAGAAACCGTCGAAAAGAAAGGATTTACCACGTCATTGTCGAATTACTAATGCTGACTAAAAACAGGATGTGATAACGTGATTGAAATGCAAGACATTTGGAAGACTTACGTCGACGGTACTCATGCACTGCGAGGGGTGTCCGTACGCATAGATCGCAATGAATTTGTGTATTTGGTAGGGCCTTCCGGGGCAGGGAAATCAACCTTCATGAAGCTGATCTATCGCGAGGAAGTGCCTACGAAAGGGCAGCTTTCTGTAAATGGTTTTAATATAGGCAAGCTGAAGCCGCGCAAAATTCCATTTGTACGGCGGAACATAGGCGTTATTTTTCAAGATTTTAGATTGCTTCCGAAGCTGACCGTGTTTGAAAATGTCGCTTTTGCGATGGAGGTTATCGAAGCTCCCAAGCGGATTATCAAAAAAAGGACGATGGAGGTTCTCGATCTCGTCGGCCTCAAGCATAAGCATGCCAGCCTGCCGGCCCAGCTTTCAGGGGGAGAGCAGCAGCGTGTGTCGATTGCCCGGGCAATAGTGAATAACCCGTCGGTTATTGTAGCGGACGAGCCTACCGGCAATTTGGACCCGGAGACGTCCATGGAAATTATGGCTTTGCTGGAGGAAATCAACTTTCGCGGCTCGACCATCGTCATGGCGACGCATAACCGCGATATTGTAAACAGCTTGCGCAAGCGTGTCATCGCAATCGAGAATGGCTTGGTCGTTCGGGATGAGGCAAGAGGGGAGTACGGTTATGAAATTTAGAACCCTGCTCCGCCACCTTAGAGAAGGCTGTAAAAATATTATTCGCAACGGCTGGATGTCGTTTGCTTCCATTAGCTCGATTTTTATTTCGTTGTTTTTACTCGGGGCTTTTATGCTGCTGGCGCTGAATGTCAACAATTTTGCCTCCTCGGTAGAGAGCAAGGTGGAAATTCGCGTATTTCTGCAGCTGGATATAGACAAGGCGAAGATGGATGAGGTCGAGAATAAAATCCGCCTCATTCCTGAGGTGAAGAAGGTTACGCTGGTTACGAAGGAACAGGGACTTGAGGAGCTTCGCAAAAACTTGAGCGACGAAGGCTTGCTTGACGGCTATGATGATGCGAGCAATCCGCTGCCGGACTCTTTTACGGTAGAAGTATTTAAACCTCAGTCTGTCAGTATTGCAGCTGCGCAGATCGAGGCACTTAACACAGGCGATGAAACAGCGCCTATTACGAGCGTGAAATATGGGGAAGGCAAAATCGAAACGCTGTTCAAAATTACGAATGCGGTACGTACCATTGGCCTCGTGATCGTGCTTGCGCTTACGGTAACCGCTATGTTCCTCATTTCCAACACGATTAAAGTGACGATTGTTGCTCGGCGCCGGGAAATTGGCATTATGAAATTGGTAGGTGCGACGAATGCGTTTATCCGCTGGCCGTTTTTTATTGAAGGTGCGCTTATTGGCATGATTGCTTCGATATTGACGACGGTTGTGCTGCTCATCAGCTACGCACAGTTTGTTACATTGACGCAGGAGGGACTTGGGCTGATGATGCTTAGTCTCGTATCGGTTCAGGAAGTAGGACTTCAAATTAGCGGTGTATTGATTGGACTTGGCACCTTGATCGGCATATGGGGCAGTACGATATCCATTCGAAAATATTTGAAAGTGTAGGTGGAAGCGTCGGTGAAGAGAAGAAATCTAATCGTTCTTATGGTGATAATGACGGTATTGCTTGTACAGCCACTGAGCAGTAGTGCCGCATCGCTGGACAGCATTAATAAGCAGCTTTCGGATGCCAAGAAGGCCATTGACAAGGCACAGAAGGAAGCTGACGCGACAGAGCAGCAAAAGACGGAAGTATCGACACTCAAATCTGATGTACAAGCTTCTATCAAAGCCGTATTGGCACAGCTGGATGCTGTTGTAGTCAATATGAATAATACGCAAGCAAAGGTTGATCAAACGGAGTCGGAGCTGCAACAGGCTGGCGCGGAGCTGGTAGAAGCGGAAGGCCGTGTCAAAACACGCGACATTCTGATTCAGCAGCGTCTGCGGCTTATGTATGAGAACGGCTCGGTGTCGTATCTTGACGTTTTGCTGAATGCGAGCAGCTTTTCCGATTTTATCGACCGCTTCGATTCGCTTCAGCTGATTTTAAGCCAGGATCGCAGCATTTTAGAGCAAAACAAGGTTGATCAGGCGCTGGTTGAGGAGAAAAAAGCTGAGGTCGAGCACAAGCTTGAAGAAGTCAAAACGATGTACACCAAGCTGCAAAACTACCAAAGCGATCTAGCGAAAAAAGAAGCCGAGAAAAACAAGCTCGTTGCTGAATATGATCATCAGCTTGAGGATCTCGAAGATATAAGCGCAGAGCAGGAAGCGCTAATGATTGAATTTGCACAGAAGGTATCCGAGCTGGAAGCCGAGAAGGTGGCGAAGCTGGAAGCGGAAAGAATCGCGAGGGAAAAAGCTGCTGCAGCTGCGGCTGCTGCTGCGGGTAAAGGCAATGGCAGCAGCGGAGGCGGAAGCGGCGGTACGGTCTATACGGGCGGTAAGCTGGGCATGCCTATTTTTGACTCTTATCGTGTCAGCTCGGGCTATGGCTATCGGATTCACCCGATTACGGGTGCCAAGAAGCTCCATACCGGCATCGATTTTGCAGCTCCGCAGGGAACGGCTATTCATGCAGCGGAAAGCGGCGTTGTTATTATGGCGCAGCGCTGGAGCGGTTATGGCAATGCCGTCATTATCGACCATGGCGGCGGCATGTGGACGCTGTATGGCCATATTCGCGAAGGCGGCATTAAAGTAAGCAAAGGCGACAGTGTTACAAAAGGCCAAAAAATTGCCGAGGTTGGCAGTACGGGCAATTCCACCGGACCGCATTTGCATTTTGAGGTGCGTATTAACGGGACAACAACCGATCCAAGCAGCTATTTAAAATAGGACGATCAGCAACAAGCGGCAGCCTTCGGGCTGCCCTTGTTCGAAATACAAGCAATTATACATGACTTTATAATAAGTCAGCTTCTATTTCTGCTTCTGCGTGAAACGAGCGTTGCCGTCAAAGGATGGCAGCGCCGTTTACGCTTGAAATATAAGCATTTATAAGTTACCCACTTATAATGGGCTTATATTTCAACGCGAAACGGAAGCTTGGCCGCCAGAGGACGGCGACAGCCGTTTACGCTTGAAATATAGAGAAAGGATATTCTAACGCTATCCATTCTCTATAGTTCTCGGAATGAAAAATATGGAATGAGCAGGTCGCTGGTCGGACGCAAATAAATGGACAGAACTTGTCATATACTAGGGCGTGTCCTCCAAGCGGGAAGGCATTAACCGAAGTAGGTTCTATTTAATGCTGTGGTCAAACGAGAAGGTGGTGTCCTGAATATGCAGTTTAGAGGCCGTACAGTCATTGCTTTTGTAATGATTACGATGCTCGCTTCTGTTCTGGTCACGCTTGTAGTGGCTCGCGATCTTGTCGTGAGCAGCTACCAGGCGTCAGGCTCCGCTCCGGCAGCTGCCGAAACTAGCGGGCAACATGATCTGAATGAAGCCGAGATTGACAAAATGAATGCGGTGCTTGATTTGATTGAAACCAAATATGTGAAGAAGATGGATCGTGAAGAGCTGGTAGACGGCGCAGTCAAAGGCATGCTGGAATCGCTGGATGATCCTTACTCCGTTTATATGGAGAAGACGTCAGCGCAGCATTTTTCCGAATCCATCGAAGGATCTTTCACAGGTATTGGTGCGGAAGTGACGCTGCAAAACGGCAAGCTCGTCGTCGTATCCCCGATCAAAGGCTCTCCTGCCGAACGGGCGGGACTGCTGGCGAAGGATGTCGTCATTTCGGTCAATGGAGAGAAGCTGGAGGGTCTTGGGCTGAATGAGGCCGTAGACAAAATTCGTGGCCCGAAAGGGACGAAGGCCAAGCTGCAGATCCAGCGGGTGGGCACAAGCGAATCGATCCAGCTGATTTTAATACGGGATGATATTGATGTGGAAACCGTATATGCCCATTTGTCCGATGACCGGATTGGTGTCATTGAAATCCGTCAGTTTTCACTCAATACGGCCGAACGCTTCAAGGAAGAGCTTGCCCGTCTGGAGCAGGAAGCGAAGCAGCAGGCAGCAGGGCAGGCACAGGTACAGTCTGGTGCCCAGGTCAGCGAAGGAGCAGGCGATAAGGGACGGCAAGGGCTTAAGGGCCTCGTAATTGACGTCCGCAATAACCCTGGCGGTGTATTGCCGGTCGTTGTAGAAATCGCCGAGCAGTTTATTGCGAAGGGCAGTGCGATTGTTCAGGTGGAGGATCGCGACGGCAAGCGGGAGAAGACGTTGTCCAAGGGCAGCCGCAAAGCTTATCCGGTCGCCGTAGTCATGAACAAAGGCAGCGCCAGCGCCTCGGAAATATTGGCTGGTGCGCTGGGCGAGGAAGCCGGTGCGATACTGGTCGGCGAGACGACGTTCGGCAAAGGAACGGTACAGGTGAGCTACAATAAAGTGCTGGGCGATGGCAGTCTTGTGAAAATGACGATTGCCAAGTGGCTGACGCCAGAAGGCATCTGGATTCATGAGAAGGGCGTTGAGCCGACCGTGGCCGTAGCCCCGCCTTCGCTTTACACCGTTGCGCGGCTGACGATAACCGAAACGCTGAAGCGCGATATGAACAATGAGCAAATTCGCAGTGCGCAAATTATGCTTAAAGGGCTTGGGTATGAGCCGAAGCGCGATGATGGTTATTTCAATGAGGAAACCGTGCAAGCCGTTAAGCAATTTCAGCGAAACTCAAGTCTTCCGGTGACGGGAGAACTGGACAAGTCAACAGCCGCAGCATTGGAGAAGGCGGTTATTGCATGGATTAAAGACAAGAACAACGATGTGCAGCTTCGGGAAGCGATTGAACGGGTAGGCAGGAAATAACGCCTCGTTGTCGAATCCATTACAAGGTTGACTCTGTCTTCGGAGTCAGCCTTTTCTTTTGAATCGGCAGCAGGTGTGAGACGGGAAAATGCCGCAAAGGCGGCTTGAGGAATAAGTTGGTAAAAATGAAGGAGTGTATGCGGTGAATCAGGCTCTTGCTTTGTTGCAGCAATTCCAGCTGGCGTTGCTTCAACTGCTGGTACAACCTTTTTATTATGTGGCTATTTTATTTATTTTGCTCCAATACACAAAGCAGATTAAGCTTGAACGGCAATTGTTCGCCGTCAAGCTGCATATATGGCCCCGGCTGCTTGGCCGGGCAATCGTCACAGGCTTGCTGGTAGGACTAGCTGTATCCCTTGTAGGCGCGTTTATTGGCGTTGCAGTTACCCAGCAATCAGTGATGTGGTTATGGGGCGTCTCAGCGCTGCTCATGCTGTTTCGCATCCGTTATTTATGCTTCGCTTATGCTGCCGGCGTACTTGGCCTGCTGCAGTGGATCGTTGGGTTTACGCCGCTGGCTTCGGGCGAAGGCATAGCCAGTCAAGCTGCAGCTTCTCTCGCCGCCATGGATATGACGGGGTTGTTCATGCTGGTAGCTCTGCTGCACTTGGCAGAGGCGCTGCTTGTGCGAAATCAGGGCGGCAAGCTGGCGACGCCACTGTTCCTCTCGGGCAAGAGAGGGAAAATTGTCGGCGGCTACATGCTGCAAAGCTTTTGGCCGGTGCCTTTGCTGCTGCTCGTTCCTGTTGGTGGAGGTGCAGGCACTGGCGCTGCAACAGCAGCCTTGCCGTGGACGCCGCTGCTCGGCGCAGACTGGTCGCAGGGCTGGACGATTGCCGCGCTGCCGATGATTATCGGCTTTAGCGAATTGACACGCTCGATGCTGCCTGAGGAGAAGGCCAGACACGCCGCGAAAGGCTTGCTGCTTTACAGCGTCGCACTCGCAGCAGCAGCTTTGCTGGCTTGGTGGCTGCCCGTGCTGCTGCCAATTGCCGCGCTCTGCTCGCTGCTGCTCCATGAAGCGATCATTTGGCGCAGCCGCAGGCTGGAAAATGCCAGCAGCCCGCTATTCGTCCATGACCAGCGCGGCTTGCGCTTGCTAGGCATTTTGCCGCAAACGCCGGCTGAGGCCCTGGGGCTTCAAGCTGGAGAAATTATTTCCAAGGTTAATGGTGTTCGCGTGCATTCGAAGGCTGATCTGCATGCCGCGCTGCATCTCAACTCGGCTTTCTGCAAGCTGGAAGTGCTGAACTATGCGGGTGAAGTAAAGTTTGTGCAGCGCGCGCGTTATGAAAATGAGCATCATCAGCTCGGAGTTATTTTGGCGCCAGACGAGGATGCGAATTTCTATGCGGCCTCAGGCCCTGCCTCGCTGATTGACTTGTTGAAGCACAAGCGTACGGCGCATCGCCGGGGTTCATCTAAAGTGTCGGCTTCTGAAAATAATGCTGCGTCTGGCGAAAAAACGCCAGTATAGCACAAGCTTCAGTACTACCGTTCTAAATGGCTTTTGTCTAGGCTTGCTTGACAGGCTAATAGCAAATATTGTTCCAAAAGCGTGGTGACAGATTTTTCGATTCTGTCCCTACGCTTTTTATTTGGCCTCATGTAGGGAAATTTAGCTGGTTGCATCGGAGAATGCTTAGAGCTATAATAAACGGGAACACATATTCTTATAAAAGAGTAGATTTGCCTGAATGAAATGGAATTACTTGTAACAGCATGAACAAATTGAGGCTTGCTGCTTCTTTTGCACGATATTGACTATAATGATAGATAGCTGAGGAACGAAGAAGGAGTGGATGGCTGAAGTGAGTAATCTTGCACCGCAAGCCCGTAACTTTGAGATTAAGTCCGACTATACGCCGCAAGGCGACCAGCCGCGTGCTATTAAGCAGCTGGTTGAAGGCGTTGAAGCAGGACAGAGATTTCAAACGCTGCTTGGGGCGACTGGAACGGGAAAGACCTATACGATTGCCAATATGATTGCGCAGGTGAATCGGCCTACGCTCGTTATTGCGCATAACAAGACGCTCGCAGCGCAGCTGTGCAGCGAATTTAAGTCTTTTTTCCCCGATAATGCAGTTGAGTATTTCGTCAGCTATTACGATTATTTTCAGCCGGAAGCTTATATTCCTTCAACCGATACGTATATTGAGAAGGATTCGAGCATCAATGAAGAGATTGATAAGCTGCGCCACTCTTCGACCAGCTCGCTGTTCGAACGCAGAGACGTTATTGTTGTAGCCAGCGTTTCCTGTATCTATGGCTTAGGTTCGCCGAAGGAGTACGGCAGCATGCTGCTGTCGCTGCGCGTAGGGATGGAGAAGCCCCGCGATGCGATTTTGCATAAGCTGGTCGATATTCAATATCAGCGCAACGATATTAACTTTATTCGCGGGACATTCCGTGTCCGCGGCGATATTATAGAGATTTTTCCCGTTGCCAATAATGAGCGGGCGATTAGAATTGAACTGTTCGGCGACGAGATTGAACGGATTACGGAAATTGACGTATTGACCGGCGAGATCGTGGGCGAGCGTGAGCATGTAGCGATTTTTCCAGCGTCTCACTTTGTAACTCATGAGGAGACGATGAAGCTTGCGCTCGTTAATATTGAGCGAGAGCTGGAGGAGCGGCTTGCTGAGCTTAAGGAAGCGGGAAAGCTGCTGGAGGCGCAGCGGCTTGAGCAGCGTACGCGCTATGATATTGAGATGATGAGCGAGATGGGTTTTTGCTCAGGCATCGAGAACTATTCGGGTCCATTGACGTTCCGGGAACGGGGAGCAACGCCTTATACGCTCTTCGATTATTTTCCGGATGACATGCTCATTGTGATTGATGAGTCGCATGTATCGCTGCCGCAGATTCGCGCCATGTACAATGGCGACCGGGCTAGGAAGGAAATGCTCGTCAATCACGGTTTCCGGCTGCCATCGGCGATGGACAATCGGCCGCTTAAGTTCGAGGAGTTTGAGGCGAAGGCTAAGCAGACGATTTATGTCTCTGCTACACCGGGGCCTTTTGAACTGGAGCAATGCCCGACAATGGTAGAGCAAATTATTCGCCCTACCGGCCTGCTTGATCCGATCATTGAGCTTCGGCCAACGAAGGGGCAGATCGATGATTTGCTGGGCGAAATTCGCGATCGGGTAGCGAAGGATGAACGGGTATTGGTGACGACGCTGACGAAGAAGATGGCGGAGGATCTAACCGATTATTTTAAGGAAATTGGCGTGAAGGTGCGTTATTTGCACTCGGATATTAAGACGCTGGAGCGGATTGCGATATTGCGCGATCTAAGGCTTGGCGTATTCCACGTGCTGGTGGGCATTAACCTGCTTCGGGAAGGACTTGATTTGCCCGAAGTATCGCTGGTAGCGATTTTGGATGCGGATAAGGAAGGCTTCCTGCGCTCAGACCGCTCGCTCATTCAAACGATTGGACGCGCGGCGCGCAACAGCGAAGGCCGGGTTATCATGTACGGCGATAAGGTGACGGATTCTATGGGTCGTGCGATGAAGGAAACGGAACGTCGGCGGACGATTCAAGAAGCTTTCAACGAGAAGCATGGCATTACGCCGCAGACGATTCGCAAGAAAGTATTGGAAGTGATTGAAGCGACCAAGGTTGCCGAGCAGAAGGCCGATTATTTGGCGGATGCCGGATCTGGCAAGATGTCGAAGAAAGACCGTCAGTCGATGATTAATAGATTGGAAGTTGAAATGAAAGATGCGGCGAAAAACCTGCAATTTGAGCGGGCAGCCGAGCTTCGTGACGCGTTGCTGGAACTGCGTGCAGGATTGTAGAATCGAAGCAAGAGGATGGACAGGATAGAGGAGGAAATAAGATTGGGTAGCGACAAAATTGTAGTCAAAGGCGCTCGTGCACACAATTTGAAAAATATTGATGTCACCATTCCGCGCGACAAGTTTGTTGTATTAACGGGATTGAGCGGCTCAGGAAAATCGTCCCTTGCATTTGATACGATTTACGCCGAAGGACAGCGCCGTTATGTGGAGTCCTTATCTGCCTATGCCAGACAGTTTCTCGGCCAGATGGAGAAGCCCGATGTGGATTCCATTGAAGGCTTGTCTCCGGCCATTTCGATTGACCAGAAGACGACTAGCCGCAATCCTCGTTCGACTGTAGGTACGGTAACGGAAATTTACGATTACCTACGCTTGCTGTTCGCGCGGATTGGCAAGCCGCATTGTCCGGAGCATGGGATCGAGATTACTTCGCAGACCGTAGGACAAATGGTTGACCGTATTATGGAATATCCCGAGAAGACGAAGCTGCAAATTTTGGCTCCACTCGTATCCGGCCGCAAGGGCGAGCATACGAAGCTGTTTGCCGATATTCAGAAGCAGGGCTTTGTCCGTGTTCGTGTAAATGGCGAGCTGCGCGAGCTCAGTGAGAAGATCGAGCTGGAGAAAAATAAAAAACATAGCATTGAGGTCGTTGTCGACCGCATCGTTGTGAAGGCAGACGTCCACAGCCGCTTGGCTGATTCAATAGAAACGGCGCTTAAATTAGCCGATGGCCGGGTGCTCGTTGACGTAATGGAGAAAGAAGAGCTGTTGTTCAGCTCAAACCTGGCTTGTCCAGTATGCGGCTTTAGCGTAGAGGAGCTCGCGCCGCGGATGTTTTCGTTCAACAGCCCGTTCGGTGCTTGTCCGGATTGCGACGGTTTAGGCGCGAAGATGATCGTCGATCCAGATTTGCTCGTTCCCGATACGAGCAAATCCATTAAAGATGCAGCATTTCTTGCCTGGGCCGGAAGCACATCCAATTATTATCCGCAGTTTTTAAGCTCGGTTTGCGAGCATTATGACATTCCACAGGATGTGCCCGTTTCTGAGCTCAGCGACGAGCAAATGAATAAGCTGCTTTATGGTACGGGCGGAGAACGCGTTCGCTTCCTATATGAAAACGATTTTGGCCATCGTAAAGAGGCCTATGTCCCATTTGAAGGTATCGTTAACAATTTGGAAAGGCGCTACCGCGAGACGGCGTCTGATTCCATGCGGGAATATATCGAAGCTTATATGAGTGCCAAGCCATGTGGCTGCTGCAAAGGCCAGCGGCTGCGCAAGGAAACACTAGCTGTAACGATTGCCTCCCAGAACATCGCTCACGTCACTTCGCTTTCCATCGGCGATTCGCAGCGTTTCTTCGAAGGATTGGTATTAACGGAGAAGGAACAAACGATTGCCAATCTGATTTTGAAGGAGATCAACAGCCGGCTGGGCTTCCTTGTCAATGTTGGGCTGGAATATTTGGCAATGAACCGTGCGGCTGGGACGTTGTCTGGCGGTGAAGCACAGCGAATTCGATTGGCAACGCAGATCGGTTCGAGCCTGATGGGCGTTCTTTATATTTTGGATGAGCCGAGCATTGGACTTCATCAGCGGGACAATGATCGGCTGATTGAGACGCTTGTGCACATGAGGGATATCGGCAATACGCTTATTGTTGTAGAGCATGATGAGGATACGATGCTGGCGGCTGACTACATTATTGACATTGGCCCTGGTGCGGGCATTCATGGCGGTACCGTTATCGCCGAAGGAACACCAGCGGAGATTATGCACAATGAGCATTCGTTGACAGGCCAATATTTGAGCGGTCGCAAGTTTATTGAGGTACCGCTGGAGCGCCGCGCTGCGGGCGATAAGTGGCTGGAAGTTCGCGGTGCGAAGGAAAATAATTTGCGCGGGGTCAATGTAAAAATTCCGCTTGGCATTTTTACGGCGGTTACTGGCGTATCTGGTTCGGGCAAATCGACCTTCGTCAATGAAATCGTATATAAGACGCTTGCTCGTGATTTGAACCGAGCGAGAACACGTCCAGGACAATATAAGGAAATGCGCGGTATCGAGCATTTGGAGAAGGTCATCGACATTGACCAATCGCCGATTGGCAGAACGCCGCGCTCGAACCCCGCTACGTATACAGGCATGTTTGATGACGTTCGCGACCTTTATGCCTCGACTAATGAGTCCAAGGTACGGGGCTATAAGAAGGGCAGATTCAGCTTTAATGTGAAGGGCGGCCGCTGCGAGGCTTGCCGTGGAGATGGCATTATCAAGATTGAAATGCATTTCCTGCCTGACGTGTACGTTCCTTGTGAAATTTGCAAAGGCAAGCGTTACAATCGCGAAACGCTGGAAGTGAAATATAAAGGCAAGAGCATTGCTGATGTTCTCGAAATGACGATTGAGGATGGCTGCAAGTTTTTTGAAAATATTCCGAGAATCCAGCGCAAATTGCAGACGCTGCTTGATGTAGGCTTAGGCTATATGCGCCTGGGACAACCTGCAACTACATTGTCTGGCGGTGAAGCACAGCGTGTTAAGCTGGCTTCCGAGCTGTATCGCCGGAGTACGGGCAAAACGATGTACATTTTGGATGAGCCGACGACAGGCTTGCATGCTGATGATATTGACCGTCTGCTAATGGTGTTGCACCGCCTTGTTGATTCGGGTGAATCGGTACTCGTCATTGAGCATAATCTGGATGTTATTAAGACAGCTGATTATTTGATCGATTTGGGCCCGGAAGGCGGAAGCGGCGGCGGAATGATCGTGGCAACGGGAACGCCTGAGGAAGTGGCCAAGGTAGACAAGTCCTATACAGGAAAATACCTGAAGCCTATTATGGAGCGTGACCGGGAACGGACTATTCAGCGGCGCGAGACGGAATCTTCCGTTGCTGCAGCATCTAATTAAGCTTAGTATTATGAGGCTAGCCAACCGATGGGGGCTAGCCTTTTTTCTATGTTTGATTTTTCCTCTAGCTACATTTCATGACGGCCGCAGGTTATAAGGTTGGACAAAGCTGGACACCGTATAAGGAGATAGCAGCAAAGCCTCCTGCTAGCGGTTAGTCAGGATGCGGCGTACTTCATGGACAAACGTGACAAAGTTGTTACGAAAACAGATTCGGACTTGCGTCAGACGCATGGAAAAGATAACATATAGGTTAGGATAGGATGAGTATGGCCAAATGGATTTTTTAAAATATAGGAAAGGATATGATGTTTCCATCCTTTCTCTATATTTCTCGGAATGAAACGCGCCGCGCCGTCAGAGGACGACGAAAGCCGTTTCACCTTGGTTTGGAAGACTGGTCCTAAAGCAAGTGGAATGGAGCAAAAGCTTAACTGTGGGAGGGGTCATTCAAATGTTTTTGGCAGAAGAAGCAGCACAAACGACCAGCAACATTAACACGTTTGACTGGTTCATGCTTGCGTTTACAATTTTGTTATTGATCGGCTTTGTCCGGTTGGTCAAAGAGCGCAAGAAGAACATTTTTGCGATTGGTTTCACAGCTGTATCTTTGGGATTGTTTTTGTTTATTGATTACATCATGATCGCCAAAGTATGGTTGGCATAAGGAAAAACAAAAAAAGTTCGTCCAAGTTGAATCCAACCTGGGCGGACTTTTTTTGTTGCCTACTTGACAATATACCAGTGATCCGATAGGATTTAAATCAAAACTGACTGACGAGTCAATCAATGGAGGCGATGCTTTATCGGAACCGTAGATCGGAATACGGCGAACAATGCGGAGCGCAAACACCAGATTATGGAGTCCGCACTGAAGCGTTTTGCCCTTTATGGTTACCATTCGACGAAAGTTTCGGATATTGTAGCGGATGCAGGGGTTGCACAAGGCACTTTCTATTGGTATTTCAAAAGCAAAGAAGCGATAGCTATAGAAATTGTACAGGATGGTCGGGAGCGGCTGCTTACGGTTATTGGACAAGGCTACCGTAAAAATGCTGGTTCGGTGCAGGACATGGTTTCGGCCTCCGAGCATTTGTTGACCGAGCTGTTCCATTTTGCCAAGGAAAATCGTTATTTAATGGGAATGCTGCTGGATGGCACGGGATTCAGCGAAGTCGTTAGACAAGAAATAACGGTTACTCAAATGGCGATGGAGCAATCTTTTGTACTCAATATTGAACGCGCCACTGAGCTGGGCATGCTGCCGGCTACCATTGATGCCAAGCTGCGAGCAGCATTTCTAATGAGCCTCATTGAAGGCGTACTGTCTCGTTGGCTGTTTCGCAGCACGCCGGAAAGCGATGCTATTGCGGTGAAATCTGCGGAATTGCTGGCTGCTGAAACGGCGCGTTTTGAATTTTTCGGCTTATTAGGCATTTAGCTGCATTTCCCTGAGAAAGCCGGACACATTAATAAGCAACAATATAAATATTAGAGAAGCTATGAAGGAGAGAGTGGAAGATGAGGATTCAAATGAAAAAAACAACATTATGGATGATGACAGCTATTTTGCTGCTAACGGTTATTGTGGCGGGCTGCGGTTCGAAGAACAGCAACAGCGGCAATGCGGGTTCGGCATCGCCAACAGCGGAAGCAGGAGCAACTGCTTCTTCTAATTTGCTGGAGCAGGTGAAACAGGCTGGTGTACTTAAGGTGGGGTTAATGGGAACCTATGCCCCGTATAACTTTTTGAACGAAAACAAGGAAATGGATGGCTTCGACGCGGATATTGCCAAAGAAATTGCGAAGCGCCTTGGCGTTAAAGCCGAGTTTGTCGCACAGGAGTTTTCCGGCATGATTGCCGGTCTGCAGGCGAAGAAATTTGATGTCGTCATTAGCCAAATGACGATTACTGACGAGCGCAAGGAGCAGATGGATTTTACCGAACCGTATATTACGAACTCTGTAAAAATCATCGTTGCCGAGAAAAACGATACAATTACGAAGCTGGCTGATTTTAAAGGCAAAAACATTGGCGTAGGCCTTGGTACGAACGACGAAACGTATCTTCGCAAAACGGTGCTGCCTGAAGTCGGCAACTTCACCATCAAAACCTATGACGATGTCATTACGTCGCTGCAGGATTTGAATGCAGGCCGTATCGATGCGACGATCAACAATATGTATGCTCTGAAGCCGATCGTCGAGAAAAATGGCTTTAAAATCAAAGCGGTTGGCGATCCAATCAAATCGGACAATGCAGGCATTGCAGTGCGCAAAGACAATCCTGAATTCCGCGACGCGCTGAATGAAGCTTTGAAGGCGATGAAAGCCGACGGCACGTATAAAACTATTTTTGTAAAATGGTTCGGCGAGGAGCCAGCGGCTGAGTAAGCCCGGCTCTCGTCAAAATTTTTGGCTCATATGAAGGGAACCTTCACGATATGAATCTCGTTTTTGAAAATTTCTTTTTTCTGCTTAAGGGCGCTTATTATACGCTGCTGCTGACGATGATGTCGATGTTTTTTGGCCTTATTATCGGCGGAGTAGTAGCGATTGCCCGTTTGAAAGGCAACAAACCGGTTCAATGGCTGGCTCGGGGGTACGTCTCGATTATTCGGGGAACACCGGTGCTCATCCAAATTTTTGTCGTTTATTATGGGCTGGTTGATTACGGCATTGTATTCGGGCCGCTTACGGCGGCAACACTAGCGCTAAGCATTAATGTGGGTGCGTATTTATCGGAGACGTTCCGCGGGGCGATTGTGTCCATTCCAAAAGGACAGATGGAGGCCGCTTATGCAACGGGCATGACCTCATGGCAGGCGCTATACCGGATCGTGCTTCCGCAGGCGGCAAGAGTGGCCATTCCGCCAATGGGCAATACGTTTATCGGAATGCTCAAGGAGACCTCGCTCGTTTCATTTATTACCGTAACCGAGCTGCTGCGCCAGGCGAATTTGCTTATCGCGCAGTATTACGTCAATATGCCGTTTTATATCGGAATTGGAGTCATGTATTGGGTGATGAGCACCGCTTTTTCAGCTATTTTGGAAGCGATTGAGAAGCGCTTGTCCAAAGCTTATTAAAAATATAAGAAATGATAAGTTTCACTCTTATAATGGGCTTATATTTCATCGCGAAACGGAAGCTTTTCCGCCAGAGTACGGCGACAGCCGTTTACGCTTGGGTTGGGGCGTGAGAAATACAATGATTACGACAGAAAAATTAACGAAGTCCTTTCAAGGCACCGAGGTGCTGAAGGGGATTAATCTTCAAGTCAACGCTGGGGAGATCATTGTGCTGCTCGGGCCAAGCGGTTCGGGAAAAAGCACACTGCTTCGCTGCCTGAATGGGCTGGAGACGCTGAGCGGAGGCAGTATTGAGATGAACGGTGTTCACCTGAATACACAAATGAAGCCACGCGAGCGCACGCAGAATGTCCGAACTATTCGCCGCCATAGCGGGATGGTCTTTCAGCAGTTTAACTTGTACCCGCACAAAACGGCGCTAGGCAACGTCATTGAATCACTGCTCATCGTGAAAAAGCTGCCCAAAAGCGAAGCCATCGCTATCGGCAAAAAAATGCTGAAGCGCGTCGGGCTGGAAGGCAAGCTGGATGAATATCCATCCAGGCTGTCTGGCGGGCAGCAGCAGCGGGTAGCGATTGCCCGGGCGCTCGCGATGGAGCCGGACGTTTTATTGTTTGACGAGCCGACCTCGGCGCTTGATCCGGAATTGGTCGGCGAGGTGCTCGATGTCATGCAGCAGCTGGCGCGCGAAGGGATGACGATGCTGGTGGTGACGCATGAAATGGCTTTCGCTCGCCATGTCGCGAACCGGGTTGTGTTTATGGATGACGGGCAAATTGTCGAGGAGGCTGCGCCGGAGGTGTTTTTCGACCATCCAGCTACCGAAAGGGCGCGCCGCTTTCTAAATAAGCTGGGCCAGCACAGAGGGGTGCAGCAAGAGCAGCAATAACGATCAACAGAACTTTACTAAGTACGATTCACCTAACGAAGCGACCTAGGCAATACAAGAACTTCAGAGTTAAAGTAGGAGGCATGGCCTTCGATTCTTACGAAAGAAAGAGGGTACACCGCAATGAAGGTTACAACAACATGGACAGGCAAACGTGCATTTACATCTGTAGGGCCATCTGGCTACAGCGTTGGAATGGATGCAACCGCAGCATATGGCGGCGACGGACAAGGAGCTACACCGATGGAGCTGCTGCTGGCGGGCCTCGCGGGCTGCATCGGCATTGATATTACGATGATTATGGATGCGTTCCTCGGTTCAATCACCAGCATCGAGATTGATGCGGAAGGCACGCGCAAAGAGGAGATGCCGAAAGGCTTTACGGCTATCGATCTGATTTTCAAAGTAAACGGCGATGTGCCGGATTACCGGATTTGGAAAGCGATTGAGCTCGGCAAGGAAAAATATTGCGCCGTCTCGGATTCGCTGAAAGCGGACATTCGTTACCGATTAGTGCTCAACGGAGTAGAAATGACGCGGGGATAAGCTAATCTCAGCGAACACAAAAAAAGAGTCGTGATCCGAGGCTGCCGTGGACGGTTCGGGTTACGGCTCTTTTCTTATACAGAGAGGCTATTTAGCTAGAGATGCAACGAAAATTCTCATGGAAATAAACAGGGATAGTGAGAGGATTAGGATCAATCCAAGCAGCAAACAGCATACTAAAAGCAGTGGGTTCATCATGACAAGGGCTTCTAAGGATAGCCTCCCAGAATTAATAAGAAACGCGCCTCCTGACGAGGATAGGATAACGATTAGCATCACAATAGAGCTGCCATTGGTTCCATTATAGTAAATGGAGGGGATCAGCAGGGACAGGTAAATAGACCCGATGGACAGCGCTGCGAATAAGGTCAGTATATGAACCGAAAAGGATAGATCGCTAAATAAGAAATAATAAAGTACATTAAACAATAATAGACCTAACAATACGGTGGTTATAATCGAAAAGCTCACAATATATCGGCTTCCAACGATTTGTTTCTTGGATAGCGGTGAAGCTGCAACAAAGGTGTGCCATCCCGCTTTCTCATCCTCTTGGAATACAGGTATGGCGAGAGCGCAGAAATAGATTGGGATAAATACGTTCAAAGCAATTACGCCAGTGGAGCCAAGTAAGTAAATGGCCAAAATAGCCAAAATACATAAAAGGATAAAGGGAATGATTTTCACTTTGCTTTTCAGCACCAATAAATCTTTAATTATTAAGCCTTTCAATGGAGTTCTCTCCTTTTATATATGATCTCATCATGTCTTCAAGGCTCCCATTCTGGGTGGAGTTTGAAATTTTTTCAGAAAAAACCACGTTTCCTTTGTGTAAAAAGGTTAATTTATTCGCTATACGTTCAACATCCGAGAGGATGTGTGAGGATAGGAGGACGCTACTGTTATTTGCGGTGACATAGTCATTCAGAACATCTAAAATTTCAATCCTCATTATAGGGTCCAGCCCGCTTGTAGCTTCATCTAAAAGCAATAATTTAGGATGATGTGACAAGGCGACAGAAAAATTCAGCTTCACCTTCATTCCCTTGGAAAACTGATTTATTTTTGTGTTTACGGGTAAATGGAACATTTCCAAATAATTATAGTAAGCCTGTTGATTCCATTGCTCATAGATACTGGACATCACGTAGTTAAATTGTTTGGGTGTTAACAATCCATGTAAATAATTTTCATCGAAAACAACGCCCAGCCTATTTTTAATGTACGATTCATGACCTTCATAATTTTTTCCGAATACTAAGATTTCCCCTTTTTCGGGAGTCAGCAGATTAAGCAGCAATTTCATTAGCGTTGTTTTTCCTGCTCCATTTTCTCCAATCAAGCCCATGATATCCCCAGGCAGCAATTCCAGATTTACATTCTTTAAAGAGAAATCTGAATAGCTCTTGTTAAGCCCGTTCACCATTAGTATTTTTTCCAATCCCAGCCCTCCACATGTTGTACAATAAATTATTAAGTCAATTAATTTTCTGCTATAAGTCCTTATATGTAAGCTGAATTCTGGTCTGCTCAGTAGACTGGTAAGTTTATGACCACTCTTGCTTAAGGTAAGGACCTAATCCCTTTTTAGTTCCATTTTATTTATCCATTTACTGAGATGGTAATTATAATCAATTCGACAAACAGACCTGAAAATCCTTATTTTCAGACAAAGAAATCTCCCCTGAATAGAGGAGACCTAAATAGTAATCTTTTTCCTTGGCTGTTTTGGGAAGGTAGTACTGGTATAATGAATGACTTGATCTGATTGAAGCTGATACTTAGGAGTAGGTTAGGCCGTTTTCTAAAACTGCAACATCGATGATACCCGCGAATTGGCCCTGTTCATTCGTAATAACGATACAATCGCTGCGCAGCTCGGGGTGACGATCAATAGCTTTATTTTTCAATGAGGAGATGCTGCCCAGATTAAAGTCTGTGTCAGTGGATGAGGCGACGGTGGAGAGAAAGCGGGTATTCATGAGCTTGGTGATGTCCGTCTGGTAATAGCCAAGGAAGCTGCTAGATAATTGGAGAAAAAAACGGTCGCGCATTACGAGCCCAACAGGCTCTGCCAGCGAATTGCAGACAACTGCGCAAGGTGCTTCCGGGTAGCTGCGAAAAAGCTGGAGCGCTTCATAGCAGCTTTGGCTTGTACTGACCTGAGGGACGAACGAAGAAGAAGCAGAAGTATAGCCAGTCATGCGGATCACCTATCCTCTGTTTTAGTGGGGGGTGCACTTATAGAGTACGTTAGCAGGATTAACGCGGAGAGTGTTATTTATTAGCGGAATGTAAAGATTACAAGCCCTCGTCCACAGTCTTATTGCAAAAAAACGGCCACATCCTCATCGGATGCAGCCGCCCTCCTTCAATCTATACCCACCACATTTCGCCTAGTGGTTCTTTAATCAGCACTTGCTGCAGGTTTTGCACCGCTTTCGTGAAGCCTTCATCAACGGACATCAGGCCGTCCTCATGCTCAATGCTCACGACATAGTCGTAGCCGACTAGACGAAGCGCGCTAATAATATCTGCCCATACTTTCAGGTCATGCCCGAAGCCGACGGTGCGGAATTGCCAAGCGCGATCCAGCATCAGCGAATACGATTGCATATCCGTTACGCCGTGATGGTTGACGTTGATTGGATCAATCGTCGTATCCTTCGCGTGGAAATGGTGAATCGCGCCAGCGCGACCCAAAATTTGCACTGCTTGAACCGGATCAATCCCTTGCCACCACATGTGGCTCGGATCCAAGTTGGCGCCGATAACCGGGCCAACCGCTTCACGCAGGCGAAGCAGCGTTGCCGGGCTGTGAACGGAGAAGCCGCCGTGCAGCTCAAGTCCGATTTTCACACCATGCTCGACAGCAAGCGCTCCGATTTCAGTCCAATAAGGGATAACTTTGTGCTCCCACTGCCAAGCCAAAATTTCTTGAAAATCATTTGGCCAAGGTGCAACCGGCCAGTTCGGATATTTAGCATCCTCGTGGTCGCCTGGGCAGCCGGAAAATGTATTGACGACAGGAACGCCCAAACGTCCTGCGAGTTCGATCGTTTTGCGAATGGTCGCATCATCTGCAGCAGCAAGATGCTTCTGCGGGTGCAGCGGATTGCCGTGGCAGCTCAGGGCGCTGATAATCAGGCCGCGTGATTCTACCGCATGCTTAAACGCTTTCAACTTTTCCTCATCAGCAAGCAGGACATCAGGATCACAGTGGGCTGTGCCAGGGTAACCGCCAGTGCCGATTTCAATAGCATCCAGTCCTTTGGCAGCTATGTAATCGAGCGCTTCTTCAAATGACTTCTGTGCGAAAAGCACGCTGAATACTCCTAATTTCATGTGCAATCATTCCTCCTATTTATAAGAAAAGCTAATTCTCATTATACCATTGCCCGATTGCCGATATCTAATGAAAAGTGCAAATTTGACATAATCGCATATAAACAAAACAAAAGGTTACCAAAAGCCTTCTCGTTCGTACAAGTTATAGATAAGGCTTGACAGTTTTTTCTGAGCATAAGCTATAATTTTGAATAGAAACTGCCGAAAACTATGGAGAAGCCCAACAAGAGCGGGAGGAAGTAAGCGATGGCAAGTGTCATGTTAGTGGATGATGATCCAGATATACGCGAGCTTATGCACGCGCAGCTTAGCAGTGAGGGATTTCAGACGATTCAGGCAAGCCATGGCAAAGAGGCCATTCGGCTGCTGAGAAAGCAAAAAGCAGACTTAGTTGTGCTTGATGTCATGATGCCCGTCATGGATGGCTGGGAGCTATGTAAATTTGTAAAGGAAGAATACCCAAATATCCCTGTGCTGATGGTAACAGCAAAGCGTGAAATTAATCAGAAAATCAAAGCGTTTGGCCTGGGAACTGATGATTATATGGTGAAGCCTTTCGAGCCCTATGAGCTAGTGCTGCGTGTTCGGGCATTGTTGAAACGCTACCGAATTGAAGCGTCAATGCGGCTGCAGTTGGGCGATTTTGTGCTGGATCGGCATACGTTTGAGGTGATGCAGGGGCAGGCACGGGTGGCGCTGCCGCTGAAGGAATTTGAGCTGCTGTTCAAGCTGGCGGGCAACCCGGGTAAAATTTTCACGCGCAACGAGCTGATCAGCCAAATTTGGGGTCCGCAGTTTTTCGGCGATGAGCGGACAGTGGATGTACATATTAAGCGATTGCGCGAACGTTTTGCAGAAATGGATGCGCCGTTTACGATTGTAACTAAGCGTGGGCTTGGCTACAGGCTTGAAATGGTGGATGCATGCTAAGAACGTTATATGTCAGGGTTATTATTAGTTTTATAACGGCGGTGCTGGTCGGTCTGGTCAGCGCCTTCTTTATTACGATTACGCTTTTTAAGGACCAGGTGATCACGGAAGTGAAGAAGGAGGTTTTAGGATACGGACAATCTATCGCGACCATATATGAGCAATATGGCATAGACGAAGGGAAGCGTATTGTAACGATATTGCAGCCTACTCCGTCCTATACATTCATGGTTATGGATGAGAAGGGCTGGTTGAATGAGGAGGGGAAGCCGTTTGTAGAATACGGTATTACGCCTGGAGACAGCATTTCAAAATCTGTCATAGGCGGCGAGCCGTTCGTGAATATTGGATTTGGCTTCACTGCAGGGAGTGGCCTTGTGCTCGGGATGCCATTTACATGGGATCATAAATCTTACGGACTGTTCGTGCACCAGCAGTCGAGCCAGGTGGCTATTTTCAACCAGATGCTGTTCGTAGCGCTTGCTGTTGTTCTGGGGGTTGGCGGCCTGTGTATTTTTGTGGCGGCCATTTATTTGGTACGTCCGCTTAAGGAAATGAAGCAGGCGGTGGAACGAATGGCGAGTGGGCGTTTCGACATTCAGCTAAAGTCAGGCAAGCGTACGGATGAGCTAGGGCAGCTGGCACAAAGCTTTAGCGGCATGGCAAAGGAGATCCAGCAGATGGATGAACTGCGTGGGCAGTTTGTCAGCAGCGTCTCGCATGAAATCCAATCGCCGCTGACGTCAATTGCCGGATTTTCACGGATGCTTATGCTGGATGCGGTGGAGGATCCCGAGCAGAAGCAGCGTTATTTGCAAATTATTTATACAGAAAGCCAGCGTCTGTCGCGTCTTAGTGATAATTTGCTAAAACTGGCGGAACTGGATTCAGCCGTGCCTGCTTTTGATCCGGTGACCTACGATCTTGATGAGCAGCTGCGGCAAGTTATTGTCGCCTGCGAACCGCTGTGGTCGGAAAAGTCGCTTGAAATGATATTGGAGCTGCCCCATGTGAAAATTAATGCCGATGAGGATCAGCTGAGCCAGGTATGGATCAATGTCATCGGCAACGCGATCAAATTTGCTCCGGAAGGCGGTTATATTCGCATTGAGATGAGCCTTGATACAGACTCCGTTAAAGTATCCGTATCGGATAATGGCAGCGGGTTTCCTGACGAAGACGGCTATAGGTTGTTTGAACGATTTTATAAGGCAGACAAATCCCGCAGCAAAAAGCTGGGTGGCAGCGGTCTTGGCCTATCCATCGCCCAAAAAATCGTCAATTTGCATCAAGGCGTCATCCGTATTACGAACCGGGCGGAAGGCGGGGCACGCGTAGATGTGACGCTGCCGAGCATGGCAGCCAAGAAGCGGATTCCCTGACAGGCTGAAGGCGCCGCCCGCTTCCTCTCAGATGATGGGCTAACGATAAGATCATCCCTTGAACGCCTATCATTTCACTTCTGCGAAGGCGAACGCTGCAAAAAAAATGGTCGCTTGCATCATTTTTTTTGCATGGTTCACGTTATGTTCATACAGAAAGTTTAACGTTGAGGTATACACGCGAGTAGGAGGGGTTCTGGTTGAATGGTTTAATCCGCTTTTCGATGAATAAAGTGGCTGCAATGGTTATATTGATTGCCCTGCTTGTAGGAGGGGGGCTATACGCAACGGCGACTCTGAAAATGGAGACGATCCCCGATATCTCTTTTCCAGTTGTCATGATTCAAACGACATATCCGGCACCGCCAATGGATGTGATGGATGAGGTGACGAAGCCGATTGAGGATAAAATCGCGAACATACAAGGGCTGGATACACTCAGCTCAACGTCTAGCGATAATGTTTCCAGCATCGTTGTCCAGTTCAAGCAAGGCTACGATGTAAAGGAGAAAAAGACGGAGCTGGAAAGCATGCTGCAGGAAGTAGTGCTTCCGGGTGGCGCGAGTACGCCAAAAGTTCTGACCTTCGGCTTTTCCTCCCAGCCTGCTTATTACTTAACGCTTTATGCCGGGGAGGGCATGTCGCAAACCGAGCTTAACAAGCTTTATGAGGATAGCATCGAGCCATCGCTGGAAGGCGTTAATGGCATTGACCATGTCAATTCGATCGGGGTCAGTTCAACCTCGCTTGATATTTTACTGGATGCAGATGCTTTATCCGTCTTCAACTTGTCTGCGATAGAGGTAACGAATGCCATTCAATCTGCTCTGACGGATGGTGCAGTCGGTTCTGTAGAGCTGGACGGCAAATCGCAGATGGCGCGGGTGACTGGCGATTTGAACAGCATTTACGGCCTCCGCAATTTGGAGTTTGCGACGAGTACAGGCCAAACGGTGCTGCTTCAGGATTTGGGAGATGTCCAGGCTGTAAACGAATCAAAGTTTATTGCCCGCTTCAACGATCAGCCTGCGCTGGGCATTCGTCTCTATAAGATGAGCGAAGCCAATGCGGTTGATTTCTCCAATGAAGTCAACGCGGTGCTTACCGATTGGGAGACCAATCAGCCAGCGATTACATTCCAAAAAATCTACGATGGCGCCGATGAGGTTAGAAAATCGATCAGCGGCATTTTGAAGGAAGGCTTAATCGGGGTTGCGCTTGCCTCGCTTATGATTCTGCTGTTCCTTCGCAATATTCGGATGACGATGATCGTTCTCGTCTCGATTCCGCTCTCGATTTTAATCACCTTGATTATGATGTCGAGCATGAATATTACGCTGAACATAATGACGCTTGGCGGCATGTTCATCGCCATTGGGCGAATTGTGGACGATAGTATCGTCGTCATTGAGAACATATACAGCAATCTGGAAAAAGCGCAGGAGCGCGGCGAATCCGTCATCATTATGGCGACCCGCCAAGTTTCCATGGCGATTACGTCCTCGACGCTCGTTACGGCAGGCGTGTTCCTGCCGCTCGCTGTCGTTGGCGGCATCGTTGGACAGATGTTCCGGCCGTTCGCGCTGACTGTATCTTGTGCCCTGCTTGCTTCACTGCTCGTGGCACTAACGGTCATTCCAATGATGACAAAGCTGCTCGTACTTCGCAGCCGCAAGCAGATTAAGCAGAATGAGCATGCGCATGACGGCAAAGTAACGCGTCTATATGAGCGTATTCTAGTATGGTGTTTGTCTAATCGGATCAAAACCTTGCTGATGTCGCTTGTTATGCTTATCGTGACAATGGCGATTACGATACCGAATTTGGCGGTTAACTTTCTGCCTTCTAGCGGTCCGGAGAAGCTTGTGTTCTTCCAGGTGAAATACCCATATGAAACGTCGCTGGAAAGCAATGACATGCAGTCACAAGAGATTGAGAAGATGCTGCTGGATGCCAAAGACAGCCAAGGCGGCAGCCTGTTCACCTTCGTGGAGTCCTTGGTCGGATATGCAGACAGTGACGATACCGTTCCTTATACAACCTCGCTTACCGCTGAGATCAGCGAAGCAGAGGATGCGACGCTAGTCTTGAACAACTATGTAGAAATAATTAAAAACCAGCTGCCCCAAGGCACAGAAGTAACGGGCCAAATGGCAAGCGGCGGTGGAGGCCTTAGCGGCGGAACCTTCTCTTATGTGCTGAAAGGTGACGATCAGCAGCTGCTTGAGCAGGGGGCTGCGCTCATCAAGGATAAAATGAAAGAGTTCCCTGAGCTTACCAAAATCACCGATACGCTTAGCGACGCCAAAACGGAAATCAGCATTTCCGTTTCCCAGACGAAGGCTAGAGAGCTTGGACTTAATCCTGCTGGGGTCAGAGATTCCGTCCGGATGTGGCTTGCAGAGCAGCGTCTCGGAGATGTTCGCTTTGATAATGTTTTGTATTCCACGGTGGTTAAGCTTCGCGATGAAGATAAAGGCTCGCTTGAGAAGCTTGGCAGAATGCCGATTTTATCGCCAACGGCAGGCATCGTTTATTTGCAAGAGGTTGCTAAAGTAGAGGAAGTACAGGCTCCTGCTGCTTTGAGCCGGGAATCGCGCTCGCAAGTCGTGAAAATGTCGGCTACCATCGATGCAGCGAACCAGACCGAGGTCAGCACAAGAGTGGCGGCAGCGCTGGATGCGATTGAGCTTCCAACGGGTGTATCTACCGAGATACAAGGCGTGTCGGAAGACATCGCCGAAAGCTTCACGCAGCTGTTTATGGCTATGGCTGTATCTATCGCAATCGTTTATTTTATACTCGTTCTGTGCTTCGGCAATGCCAGCACGCCATTTGCAATTCTATTCTCGCTTCCGCTCGCCATTATTGGCGGTTTGCTCGGCCTGCTGGTTACGAATGAATCGATTAATATTACATCGCTCATCGGGTTTATGATGCTGATCGGCATCGTCGTGACCAACGCGATCGTATTGCTCGACCGAGCGCAGCAGCTGCGGCATGAAGGCTTCTCCGTCCGCCATGCACTGGTTGAAGCGGGCAGAGTCCGGTTGCGTCCGATTATTATGACGGCAGGCGCAACGATAGTAGCGATGATACCGCTGGCAATGGGCGCTGGTGAAGGCGTACTTATTTCTAAAGGACTTGCGGTCGTTGTTATCGGCGGCTTGATCACTTCTACACTGCTCACGCTTGTGGTTGTACCCGTCGTATATGAGATGCTTGAAGCGATTACGGGCAAGCTGTTCCGCAAAGGGAAAGGCCAATCTGCACCAGTAGATTTCAATAAGCCTGCTAATTTGGAAGGTTAACCATTTAGCACATAAATGATTAAGAGGGTTAACAATATAGAGGGGAGCTGGAACATATGTTTTTTCGTTTGATCAAGCAGGAGCGGCGAAGCAAAGCCGCACTCGCAACCGTGTTTGCGGTGGCTTTAATGGCTGCCGGATGCTCGAGCGCGGCACCTGCTGCAGAGGAGACAGTAGTAGAGCAGCAAGTGACAGTCATTAAAACTGAGGCGGCAGCCAAGCACAGCATGGGAAATCCGCGCGAGCAGGTCGCTGAGGTAAGCGCCTCGGTACGTCTGGATATCCCGACAATGGCTTCTGGCAAAATCGCCCGCGTGCTGAAGAACAATGGCGACACGGTTAAAAAAGGAGAAGCCATCATTCGATTGGAGTCGAATCTCGCAGAGCTGGACCGCAAGCGCGCGGAAACCAGCTTGACGGCAGCAGAGCAATCATTGGTAAAGGCTAAGCAGGATATAGCTTCAAGCCGTTCCACTTTGCTGAATAATATTGCTAGCCTGGAGACGCAGTACATTCAAGCTAGTGCCGGTGACGATCAAAATTTGATTGATGCCGCACGCCGCAATCTGGAGTCGGCCAAGCAGCAGCTTTCCGATCTGGATAATGGCAGCTCGCTTTCCGGCTTGCAGTCCCAAATCGATGCGGCGAGATTAGCCGTCGAGCAGGCGGATATTCAGCTGGACAGCTATCAAATTACCGCTCCAGCGGACGGTACGATTACTGATTTTTCCGTGAGCGAGGGCATGACGATTAATGCAGGTACGGTAGTAGCTGTGGTGCAAAATGTGAAGCAAATCTCAATTAAAACCGAGCTGAGCGAACCAGCGGCCGAGCTTGCACGAGGCAAGAAAGAGCTCGTTTACTACAATGCCGATAACCCTTCGGTGAAGAAAAAGGCGAAAGTGGTCTACCTCGCTTCGGTACCTAATGCCAAAACGAGAATGTACGCGCTTGAGCTTACAACGGAAAATACGGATGGCTCGCTAAAACCAGGCGGACGCGTTCAGGTGGAGCTGACGACGGTTGCAGAGGAAGAGGTTATTGCCGTTCCTTCGCTGAGCATTGTGCGTGAAGGCAGCGAAACTTTCGTCATGCTGTCCAATGCGGGTACAGCCGAGAAGCGCGCAGTTAAACTGGGCCGCGTCAATGGCGTCTATCAGGAAGTATTGGAAGGATTGAAAGCAGGCGAGACCGTTGTCGTCTCCGGCCAGCATACGCTGAGCGATGGGCAGAAGATTGAGAACGAAGAGGCTGCGAAGCAGTCCTAAGGTTGGCGAAAGCAAAGGAGGGGGCGGCAAGGAAGCTCCTTCCTTTTTTTATTTTTAACAGAAATTTTGATAGCATGTCTGGACTTTCTATTATTTTGTCAACAATGTATGGTGGAATAGCTGGCGGCGGTTTGTTACACTAGTAGCAACAGATTGCTAACTATTGAGGAGAATGTGCGGTACTATGAAAGCAAATATAACGCGTCAAGATGTAGAGTTGCTTGCTCCGGCGGGCGACTGGGAATGTATGCGGGCGGCGGTTGCGAACGGTGCGGATGCTGTCTTTTTTGGTGTGGAAAAATTCAATGCGCGTGCGAGAGCGAATAATTTCCGCAGCGAGGAGCTGCCTGAGATTATGGCCTTTTTGCACAGCTATGGCGTGCAGGGCTTTTTGACTTTTAATATTCTAGTGTTTGAGGACGAGCTTCGCGATGCTCAGACGCTCATTGAAATGTGTATAGATGCAGGTGTGGATGCGGTTATCGTGCAGGATTTGGGACTCGTGAAGCTCATTCGCGAGCTGTCGCCGGATTTCCCGATTCATGGCTCGACGCAGATGACGATTACTTCTCCGGAAGCGGTGGAATTTACGAAGCCGTTTAATATGGAGCGCGTCGTCCTCGGCCGCGAAAATAACCTCAAGCAAATCAAAACGATTGGCGAGCAGGCGAAGCTTCCGATGGAAGTGTTCGTGCATGGCGCATTATGCGTATCGTATTCCGGTCAGTGTCTAACGTCGGAAATGTGGGGCGGACGCTCGGCGAACCGCGGCGAATGCGCGCAGGCGTGCCGTCTGCCTTATGATCTGATGGTCGATGGCAAGCATCAGCCGATGGGCGATATTTCGTATTTGCTGTCACCGAAGGATTTGGCGGCGATCGATCTCGTGCCTGAGCTGATTGAAGCAGGCGTCGTTTCCTTCAAAATCGAAGGACGTCTCAAAAGCCCGGAATACGTAGCCAATGTGGTCAGCAAATACCGCAAGGCGATTGATAAATATTTTGACGGCGACCTGTCCAAGCCATCGGTAGAGGAAGTTCGCGAATTGCAGCAAAGCTTCTCGCGCGGCTTCACACATGGCTTCCTGTCGGGCACGAACAATAAAATGCTCGTCGAAGGCACGTTCCCAAAAAGCCGCGGCGTCTTCATTGGCCGTGTCGAGCGGATTCTCCGCGATGCGGTAACGGTGCGTCTGGAAGCTCCGCTTAAGCGTGGCGATGGCGTCGTCTTCGACGCTGGCGATCCGACGAAGAAGGAAGAGGGCGGCCGCGTCTACGACATTCGCCGCCAAGGCGTGAAGATTGAAGGCGAAGCGCAGGAAGGAACGCTGCTGGAGCTCGTTCCAGGGCGCAGCGACGTTGATTTGCGCAAGGTGCATGTGGGTGACCGCGTATGGAAGACGAATGACCCGGCGCTGGATAAACGTCTGCGTGCGACCTATGAGACGGAAAAGCCCTACCGCGTTTTCCCGCTTCATGTTTCGGTAACAGGCAAGCTTGGCGAGCCGCTGCGGACGATATGGACAGATATGCAAAAAGGAACGACGGTAGAAGTAGTATCCGAACTGATGCTGGAGCAGGCGCAAAAGCGTCCGATGGATGCCGAGCTGCTTAATGATCAACTGGGCCGTCTAGGCGGAACGGTTTATCAGCTCGATCATTTGGAAGTTCTGCTTGAGGGCGAACTTATTGTGCCCGTGCGCGAGCTTAACCGGATGCGCCGCGAAGCGGTGGAGCATTTGGCTGGAGAACGTCCGAAGCCGCCCGTCTATGTGAAAAATAACATCGACCCGCTGGCCTATACCGCGGATCAAGAAGCTGTTCCAGCAGCTGTCTCCGGCTATTCGCACGAAGGCGATCTTGCGCCGCGCCTGACGGCTCTATGCCGCGGCTTGCCGCAAGTCGAAGCGGCAATCGCCGCCGATGTCGATATGATTTATGCTGATTTTGAATTTATTAAGCAGTTTCCGGCAGCTGTAGAGCTGGCGCGTGCGGCTGGCAAGCCGATCGCTCTGGCAACCCCGCGCATTCATATGCCGGGTGAAAACGGCTACCATGCTAACATTTTGAAGCTTAAGCCAGATGCTGTGCTTGTCCGCAATACAGGTGCGCTTTATTATTATTTGCGCGCTAAGGCCGAAAACCCAGATCAGCCATTCCCTAAGCTGATTGGCGACTTCTCGCTTAATGTGGCTAATCACAAGACAGTGAAGCTTTTTGAAGAAGTTGGCCTCGATATGATTACGCCGTCTTACGACCTGAACATTCAGCAAATGATGGACATGCTGAACAAGGCTAATACAGCGAAGCTGGAAGTCGTAATCCAGCAGCATTTGCCAATGTTCCATACGGAGCACTGCGTCTATTGCACCTTTATGAGTGAAGGCACCAACTTCACGAATTGTGGACGCCCGTGTGAAGATTCGCGCGCTTCCTTGCAGGACCGTATTGGCATGTCCCATCCGGTTCGCGTAGACGAAGGCTGCCGCAATACGGTGTACAACGCTATTGAGCAATCAGGCGCTGAATATATTAAGCAATTTTTGGAGCTGGGCATTCCATCGTTCCGCGTCGAGTTTTTGGAAGAAACGCCGGAGCGGGTAACGGAAGTGCTATCTCTTTACCGCGATGCGCTCGATGGCCGTATTACGGGCACTAAAGTATGGCGTACGCTGAAAGCAACGAACCAAATCGGCGTAACGCGCGGACAATTGGTGAAGTAAGAAAGCAGCAAGAGGGGGGAGCCGGCATTGCGGGAAACGCAGTGCCGGCTCTTTTTGAAGGATACAACCAGATCACTCTCAGGGGCGAATTTTGAGCTTATCGAAGTTGTTTGACACCGCCATGCGGCTCGCTTAGCATAGGAAGAAGCAGGCTGCAATTTAGAGCCGTATTTACTGAAATAACTGAAGCGCTCATAACGACAAGAGACTGCGACGAAAGAAAGTACCGCTAATTTGTTGGCAAAACTCCCAAAACCGTGGAGATTTTGTCAACAAAAGCGGTACTAATTTCCTCGTAGCTCCTAAGTGAGTCGCATAACGGATAGGGATAAGCGGGGTAATGTTGAGGATGGACGTACAATGGTATGCAGGTTGGAGACATGTATTTAAGCTGGACCCGGAGCGCAGCATCTCGGATGAGGAGCTGGATGCAATTTGCATGTCGGGTACAGACGCTGTATTAGTAGGAGGCTCTAGTGGCGTAACATTTGAAAATACAGTAGATTTAATGGCGCGCATTCGCCGTTATGCGGTAGATTGCGCGCTGGAGGTATCGACGATGGATGCGGCGGTTCCCGGCTTTGATGGCTATTTCGTGCCGCTCGTATTGAACACGAGCCAGGCAGAGTGGATTAATGGCCGCCAGACAGAAGGGCTGCAAGCATTCGGCTCTTTCATTCCTTGGGAGGAAACGGCGGCGCAAGGTTATATTATATTGAATGAAGAAGCGACCGCGGCCAAGCTGACAGGCGCGAATGCCGACTTGGACGAGGAGCAGCTGCTTGCGCATGTGCAAATGGCAGACCGGCTCATGCGCCTACCCGTCATTTATATCGAATACAGCGGACGTTACGGCGACATGGCACTCGTTCACAAAGCGTATGATACGATCGCGCAGGCCCAGCTATTTTATGGTGGGGGCATCGACAGCGCAGAGAAGGCGAGCGAGGCGGCATCGGCTTGCGATACCGTCGTCGTCGGCAATATTATTTATGCAGATTTGGAGGCAGCACTGGCTACTGTGCCTGCCGTTCACAACACGATTCGCAAGCATACAAGAAACGAAGCCTAGCTTTTATAAAAACAACCGTCTATTTAGGGATTTATTTGCATCGGTAAATTGACACTTCACGGCCCGTTGTCTACACTGTTGATAGGCGAACAAATGCGAACAAAGGAGAACGACCATGTTTAATTTTATAAGCATCGACGAGGCGGTACAGAAGCTTAACCCACCGCAGCGCGAAGCGGTAAAAGCAACCGATGGGCCGCTATTGATTATGGCGGGAGCGGGCAGCGGCAAAACCCGCGTATTAACCCATCGGATAGCTTATTTAATTGAGAAGAAGCGCGTAGCGCCTTGGAGCATTTTGGCGATTACCTTTACGAATAAGGCATCGCGTGAAATGCGTGACAGAGTTAGCGCACTGATTGGCCCGTCGGGCAACGATATTTGGGTATCAACGTTCCACTCGATGTGCGTGCGGATTTTGCGCAAGGACATTGACCGGATTGGCTTTACTTCGAATTTTACGATTTTGGATTCAGGCGATCAGCTGTCGGTTATTCGCAATTGCATGAAGGATCTGAATATCGACACGAAGAAATTCGAGCCGAAGGCTGTTCAAGCGTCCATTAGCGCCGCGAAGAATGAGCTGCTAACGCCGGAGCGGTATGAGCAGAAGGCGGGGGACTATTTTCAGGATATCGTCATTAAGGTGTATAAGTCCTATCAGAAGCGGCTCAAAAGCAACAACTCGCTCGATTTCGACGATTTGATTATGAAGACGATTCAACTGTTCCAGGAAGTGCCGGAGGTGCTTGATTTTTACCAGAACAAATTCCGTTACCTCCATGTCGATGAGTATCAGGATACGAACCGTGCGCAATATATGCTGTGCCGCATGCTCGCAGACAAGCATCACAATATTTGCGTCGTCGGCGATAGCGACCAGTCGATTTACCGTTGGCGCGGAGCGGACATTACGAATATTTTGAATTTCGAGGGCGATTATCCCGAAGCGCAGACGATTATGCTGGAGCAGAACTATCGTTCTACGGCCAATATTTTGAATGCGGCGAATGCGGTCATCAGCCTCAACACCGGACGCAAGCCGAAGAATCTCTGGACCGATCAAGGTGCCGGAGACGAAATTACGGTGTATCAGGCCGATTCTGAGCATGACGAGGGTTATTTTGTAACAGGCGAAATTCGCAAAAATAAAAATAGCGGACGCAAATTTGCAGATCACGCCATTTTGTATCGGACCAACGCTCAGTCGCGGGTCATAGAGGAAATTTTGATCAAGTCGGATATTCCTTATCAAATCGTTGGCGGCATCAAGTTCTACGATCGCAAAGAGATTAAAGATTTGCTCGCTTATTTGCGGCTGATTTCCAACCCGGATGACGATATTAGCCTTGCACGCGTCATTAATGTGCCGAAGCGCGGCATTGGCGATACGACGGTTGGCAAGCTGGCCGAGGAGGCAGCGCGGAGTGGCACTTCCATTTTCAACGTCTTGGGTAATCTACAGGGGCTGGATATCAATGCCCGTACGCAAGCGCTGCTTGGAGAGTTCTATATAATGATCAGCAACCTTGCCGGCATGGTTGAATATTTGTCGGTAACGGAGCTGACGGAGAAGGTGCTAGAGATGACCCAGTACAAGCTGGAGCTTCAGCGCGAGAAAACATTGGAATCGACGGCACGGGTCGAAAATATTGACGAGTTCCTGTCCGTTACGATGGATTTTGAGAAACGCAACGAAGACAAGACGCTTGTATCCTTCCTGACCGATCTCGCTCTCATTGCGGATATTGATTCCATGGATAAACAGGATGAGCAGGGCAATGCCGCCCCAAGTGACGCTGTTGTACTGATGACGATGCATAGCGCCAAAGGCTTGGAGTTCCCAGTTGTCTTTATTATTGGCATGGAGGAGAGCATCTTCCCGCACAGCCGCGCCTTAAGCGACAATGATGAGCTGGAGGAGGAGCGCCGACTTGCCTATGTAGGCATAACCCGGGCAGAGAAGCAGCTGTTTATGACTTCGGCCCGGATGCGCACCTTGTTCGGACGGACCGCATCGAATATGCCTTCACGCTTTCTGGATGAAGTGCCGAGCGAGCTCAAAAAGGATGCTTCCGCTTCGGGCGGTTTTGGCCGCATTGGAGGCAGCAGGTACGGTGGTGGAAGCTCGACTGGCTTCGGCTCAGGCGGACGCACGGCTCCTTCGCGTCCGGCGGCAAATGGCGGGCTTGGCTCAGGCGGCCGATCGCTAGGCACGAGCACAAGCAGCGGCGTTCGAGTAAGCACGCCGCAAGCAGCCGGTGCAGGTGCAGCGGGCGCAGCTGGTGATGCAGGCGCGAAGCAGTTCGCTGCCGGCGACCGGGTAGCCCACGGCAAATGGGGCGAAGGCGTTATCGTTTCCGTGAAAGGAACAGGCAATGACATGGAGCTTCAGATCGCTTTTCCCGCTCCGACAGGGGTGAAACGCCTGCTTGCAGGCTTTGCGCCAATAACGAAAGTTTAGCTCATTATTGAAAGGGGACATTTGCTGTGGAAATGAACCAAGCGGAAACAGCTGCAGCTTCGCCTGCCCAAACCGAACGAATGATTACGCTAATTGATGAAATTACCGCACATAACTACCAGTATTACACGCTGGATCAGCCGTCCATTGACGATGCTGATTATGACAAGCTTTATGATGAGCTGGTCGCATTGGAGAAGGAGACGGGAACCGTGCTTCCTGATTCGCCAACGCAGCGTGTTGGGGGAGAACTGCTTAAGGGCTTTGAGCCGCATCGTCACCGGGCCAAGCTGTGGAGCTTGGACAAGGCGCAAAACATTGAAGGGCTGCATGCCTGGAACCAGCGGATGCTGCGGGCGGTAAACGATTATAATACGAAAAATCCAGATGTTGATCCGCTCCCAGACCCAAGCTATGTTATTGAGCTGAAGTTCGATGGATTGACGCTGAACTTGACCTATGAGGATGGACAACTGATTCAGGCGGCTACGCGGGGCAATGGAGCGATAGGCGAAGGGATTCTGGCACAGGTGAAGACGATTCGTTCTGTCCCGCTCACGATTCCTTATCGGGAGGGTTTGATTGAGGTGCAAGGCGAGGGTATTATGCAGCTGTCGGTGCTGGAGAAGTACAATCAGACGGCTGCTGAGCCGCTCAAAAACGCGCGCAATGCAGCTGCTGGCGCCCTGCGCAACTTAAATCCGAAGACGACGGCTGAGCGGAAGCTGAGCGCTTTTTTCTACAATATAGGCTATTCGGAAGAGCTGGCATTCACCACCCATCAGGAAATGCAGCAGTTTTTGCGGGACAACCGGTTTAAAGTAAATCCGTATGCAGTCTACTTTGATACGATTGAAGAGGTGGCGGCGGAACTGGAGCGTTTGGCAGAGGGCCGTACCGATCTCGATTATTTAATAGATGGAGCTGTGGTCAAGCTCACGGATATCCGCACTCGTGAAGCGCTCGGCTATACAGACAAGTTTCCGCGCTGGGCGGTTGCATTTAAGTTCGAAGCGGAAGAAGCGGCAACTATATTGCAATCCGTTTCTTGGGAAGTTGGCCGTACTGGCAAAATAACGCCTGTCGCACGCGTCGAAGCCGTTGAGCTTGCCGGAGTGACGGTGCAAAACTGCACGCTCAACAATATAGGCGATATTGAACGGAAAAATCTTAAGTTTGCGCTTGGTACGTTCGTAACCATTCGCCGCTCCAACGATGTCATACCGGAAATACTCGGCAAAACCGATGAAATAGATGGCCAGGAAATCGTCTTTCCAGAGCAGTGTCCTTCTTGTGGCACGGAGCTTGAGCAGCGCGGCGCGCATTTGTTTTGCAACAACCGCTTAGGCTGTGGTCCGCAAATGATCGGTCGTATTACGCATTTTGCCTCGCGCGATGCGATGGATATTGATACATTCAGCGTTATGACGGCTGAACAGCTGTTTACAGAGTGCAAGGTGCATGACCCTGCTGATCTGTATGCGCTGGAGTATGACGATCTGATTAAGCTTGAACGGTTCGGCGAGCGGAAGGCGCGCAAGCTGCTTGATGCGTTCGAGAAGTCCAAGAGCAGGGATTTGACGGCATTTCTATATGCGCTCGGCATTCCGAATACAGGGAAGTCCACCACGCGGACGCTAGCAGATCATTATGGCAGCCTGGATGCTGTTATGGCCGCTTCGGCGGAAGAGCTGGTGGAGCTGCCTGATATCGGAGGTATTGTAGCGGAGAGTATTGTAAGCTTCTTTGCCGATCCGGTAATGGCTGACAGCATCGCCCGTATGCGGGCTGCAGGTGTAAGCGCGGAAGCGGAGCATAAAGCCGTTGTACGGGAAGATAGTGTATTCAGCGGCAAAACGGTGGTCATTACAGGGACATTATCCGGCATGAGCCGCGACGAAGCTGCAAAGAAGCTCGAAGCATGCGGAGCGAAAGTATCCGGCAGCGTGTCGAAGAAGACGGATTATGTCATTGCGGGCGAAAATGCAGGCAGCAAGCTCACGAAAGCGAAGGAGCTCGGTGTTACCGTTATTGAAGATGAAGCCGAATTGCAGCGTTTATTAGAAGGAAACGAAGCGTAATAGACCGAAAAGTGCCGCCACGCCTGGGTTTTGGGACGTGCGCGGCGCTTTTTATCGTTATAAGGGCTAAGGATTTAAATGTGGATTAATAAAAAATGAAAAGTTTTTTGCGAAAGTAGTTGCATTTCGAAAATGGACATGGTATATTACTTCTTGTCGCTTCGGAGACATCGCGTTACACAGCAGAAATATTGAGAAATAAACAATAAAATAAGCTGTTGACACTGTCGAAGAATGGTGATAACATATACAACTGTCACTACAAAATGTGACAAACAAGTTCCTTGAAAACTGAACAAATGGATCACGTCAAAATCCAAACAATGTTTTAAATAGCTAGTTAAGTAATGAGCAAGTCAAACAACACCTAAATGGAGAGTTTGATCCTGGCTCAGGACGAACGCTGGCGGCGTGCCTAATACATGCAAGTCGAGCGGAGTTGATGGAGTGCTTGCACTCCTGATGCTTAGCGGCGGACGGGTGAGTAACACGTAGGTAACCTGCCCGTAAGACTGGGATAACATTCGGAAACGAATGCTAATACCGGATACACAACTTGGTCGCATGATCGGAGTTG